>NZ_JBHYIM010000008.1:73809-286552 GCF_042739655.1 Mesorhizobium sp. NPDC059025
GCCGCCGCCCTCCTGGTTGCCGCCGGCTCCGCTTTCGCCAACGGCAGCGACCACTACGGCTCGAACAACACCTATTCGAACGTCGACAGCTCCTACACCGCTTCGGTCAAGGCTGACGCTGCCAAGCATGACTTCGGTACGATCGCGAAGCCGGTCACCGACGGTGCCCCGCGTCTCGGCGGCAACAGCTAATCACCAACCGAAACATCAACTGATCATCCCAATTGGAGATACGAAAATGAAGACCATTGCTCTCACCGCCGCCGCCCTCCTGGTTGCCGCCGGCTCCGCTTTCGCCAACGGCAGCGACCACTACGGCTCGAACAACACCTATTCGAACGTCGACAGCTCCTATACCGCTTCGATCCAGAATGGTTCGGCTTCCTCGCAGGAAACCGTGAAGACGGTCACCGACGGTGCTCCGCGTCTCGGCGGCAACAGCTAATCTGGCAGCCGGCGCCAGCCGGCATCCAGCCTCAAAAAGCGGTGGGCTTGCCCGCCGCTTTTTCTGTTTATATGGCAACCTGGAATAGTCTTCTTGTGACTATCTCCGACCAGACTCCGATTTCTATCAACATCTGACACTCGGCTCACGAAATTCCGCGCATCGCAGTGTCGGATTATCCGAGGATAAATTCACCTCCCCTCACCCCCTTGAAAACAAACATCTTTGCTTGTTGCTGTGAAGATCACGCAAAACTTCAAGAGGCAATCATCACATCGCGATAAACATTCTTGTGATGGGAACCTTTGGCCATCTGTTTTCATTTATGTCTTGTCCGAACGACGCGATGACCTCCCAAGAAACACGCCGCTGACGGACGGAAAAAACCCGAACGTTGGAGTTTGAAAATGAAGACCCTTGCCCTTACCGCTGCCGCTCTTCTGGTTGCCTCTGGCGCCGCTTTCGCAGGTAGCGACAATTTTGATGCCTATGCCGGCTCGAATCCCTATGCGACGACTGTCGATACGGGACACACCGCCTCGATCGCCACCCACAGTGTTGCTGCCGAGTGGCTAGGTGGTGGCAAGCTGAGTTCCGCCGACAAGGCCGACCAGGCAGCCATCGACTATCGGGTTGACCATTTCGGCAACCGCTGACAGCTGGCTTTATCCGAAATGCGAAAAGCGGTGGGCTTGCCCGCCGCTTTTGTTTTGTCGCAACCCGTTTGACCTGCGGCGAGTTTCGGTGCGCAGGAAAACCAGTTGCATTTCACAATCAGCCACCGTATAACCAGTTGCAAATAACAATCGGTTATAGGAGCTTGTGATGTCCAAACTGGTGGTTCGCGCATTCTCGATTTCGCAGGATGGTTACGGCGCCGGGCCGAACCAGAGCCTGGAAAACCCGCTCGGTGAGAATGGCGAAAAGTTGCATGAATGGTTTTTCGAAACCGACACCTTCCAGAAGATGGTTGGCCAGCGAGAGGGATTGAAGGACGTCGACAATGAATTCGCCATGCGCAGTTTCGACAATCTTGGTGCCTGGATTCTCGGCCGCAACATGTTCGGGCCCGTACGCGGTCCATGGCCGGACGAAAATTGGAAAGGCTGGTGGGGCAACAACCCGCCCTATCACGTGCCGGTGTTCGTGCTGACGCACCACCCCCGTGCGCCCATCACAATGGAAGGCGGCACAACTTTCCATTTCGTCACTGGCGGCATCGAGGACGCGCTAGTGCAAGCCAGGCAAGCGGCGGCGGGCAAGGATATCCGGATCGGCGGCGGCGTAGAGACGCTGAAGCAATATCTCAAGGCGCGGCTCATCGACGACCTGCATCTCGCCGTCTCGCCCTTCCTGATGGGTTCCGGCGAAAACCTGTTCTCGGATATCGACCTTGCGGCGCTTGGCTATCGCATCACCGATCGGGTGCTGACGAAAAAAGCGACGCACCTCACTGTCGCCAGAGACGACAACTGACATCGGCCTGTCAGGCGTTCAAAATACAAGAGGGCCGCGCAGCCCTCTTGTTGTCCGTAGTTTTGGCCAGCCTCAAGCGGCCTTGGCTGCCGCTTCATAGTGAGCGAACGAGCGACCATCCGCGTCGAAGATATGCAGGTCCTCGGCACTGGCGGTGAGCTTCAGGCTGCTGCCCCGCTGTACTTCGACATTGCCTGGCAACTTGGCGGTAAGCGGCTGGTCACCACGGCCGATATCGACATAGACCAGTTGCACTTCGCCAAGCTGTTCAATGTAGTCGACCTTGCCTTCGAACAGGTAGTCCGAACCCGTGGCGATGGAGAGATCTTCCGGCCGCACGCCGAACGAGATTGCCGCCCCCTGCGCGCCGGCCGGCGTTGCGATCGGCACCGAAGCCTTGCGGCCGTCGACATGGCTGATTGAGGTCGAAGCTCCCGACTTTTCAACCGTCGCCGGCAGGATGTTCATGGCAGGCGAGCCGATGAACTGCGCGACGAACAGGTTGCCCGGCCGCTTGTAGAGTTCCATCGGGGTACCGACCTGCTCGATATGGCCGTCCTTCAGCACGACGATGCGGTCGGCCAGCGTCATCGCTTCGACCTGGTCGTGGGTAACGTAGATCATGGTGGTGTTGGGCATCGATTCCTTCAATTTGGCGATCTCGATGCGGGTAGCGACGCGCAGGGCAGCGTCGAGGTTCGACAAGGGCTCGTCGAACAGGAACACCTTTGGATTGCGAACGATGGCGCGGCCAATGGCGACACGCTGACGCTGACCACCAGACATCGCCTTGGGCAGACGGTCGAGATATTTGGTCAATTGCAGGATCTCCGCGGCCTGCTTGACGCGGCGGTCGATCTCTTCCTTCTTCTCGCCAGCGATCTTCATGCCGAAAGCCATGTTGTCGTAGACCGTCATATGCGGATAGAGCGCGTAGGACTGGAAGACCATGGCGATGCCACGCTTCGACGGCGGTACGTCGTTGACCCGCTCGCCGGCGATGTTCAAATCGCCCGAGGTGATTTCCTCAAGGCCGGCGATGGAACGCAGCAAAGTGGATTTGCCGCAGCCGGACGGACCGACAAACACGATGAACTCGCCCGATTTGATGTCGAGGTCGATGCCGTGAAGAATGTGGATGTTGCCGTAGGACTTCTTCACCTGCCTGAGGGTCAGATCGGCCATTGTTTCCTCCCTTTTGTTCTGTCGGCTCAGGCAAGACGCCCGAACCAGGCTCCATAACCGCCAAGGCGAAGCTTGCCGGTCCCCGACTGCGAAGAAAAACCATGCCCCGGCAAAGGTTGCAAGGAACGTCCGCCACCGAGATCCACTTCGGTGATGCTGTTGCCGAGATTGAAGGCGCAGACGATGCGTTCATTGCCTTCCTGACGCGAGAAGACGACGACGTCACCCTGCCCCTGCACGAACTCGATGTCTCCCTTCGCCAGCGCCGGATGGGCGCGGCGGAAGGCAAGGAAGCGGCGATAGTGCTGGAGCAGGGAGGTGCTGTCGCTTTCCTGGACATTGACGGCCTTGGACAAATGTTCGCCCGGTACCGGTAGCCATGGCTTGGCGCTCGAGAAACCGCCATTGGCTGATGCGGCTTCCCAAACCATGGGCGTGCGGCAGCCGTCGCGGCCCTTGAATTCCGGCCAGAACCGGATGCCGTACGGATCCTGAAGGTCCTCGAAGGCCAGATTGGCTTCGCCGAGACCAAGCTCCTCGCCCTGATAGATACAGGCGGAGCCGCGCAGCGACAGCAGCAGGGCCGACACGACCTTGAGATAGGCAACCGGGTCAGCCTCGCTGGTGGCCCAGCGCGAGGCGTGGCGCACCACATCGTGGTTGGAGAAAGCCCAGCAGGACCAGCCGTCGCTGGCGACACGGCCGAAGGCTTCGAGCACGGCGCGCACTTTGGCGGCACTGATCTTTTCGGGCGCCAGAAAATCGAAGGAATAGCACATGTGCACGCGCTTGCCGCCCGCGGTGTAGGCAGCGACCACCTCCAGCCCACGCTGGGAGTCGCCGACTTCGCCGACGGCCGCGGCCGCCGGATATTCATCCAGCAGGGAGCGGAAGCGCTCGAGGAAACCAAGGTTTTCCGGCCGGCTCTTGTCGTAGATGTGGTCCTGGTAGTTATAAGGGTTCACCGACGGCGCGGTCTGGTCATTGCGCTCTTCCGGCGGAAGCGCCGGATTGTTCTCCAGGCCCTCGCTGTGGAAATAGAAATTGATCGTGTCGAGACGGAAGCCATCGACGCCGCGCTCCAGCCAGAAACGGGTGATGCCGAGCAGCGCGTCCTGGACCTCCCGGTTGTGGAAATTCAGGTCCGGCTGCTCGGAGAGGAAGTTGTGCAGGTAATATTGCTGGCGGCGGGTGTCCCACTGCCAGGCTGAACCACCAAAGATCGACAGCCAGTTGTTGGGTGGCGTGCCGTCCGGTCGGGCGTCGGCCCAGACATACCAATCCGCCTTCGCATTGTTGCGGCTGGACCGGCTTTCGACGAACCAGGGGTGGATGTCGGCGGTGTGCGACAACACTTCGTCGATCATCACCTTGAGGCCGAGACGATGAGCCTCCGCCACCAGCGCATCGAAATCCGCGAGCGAGCCGAACATCGGATCGACGTCGCAATAGTCGCTGACGTCGTAACCGAAATCCTTCATCGGCGATTTGAAGAAGGGCGATATCCAGATCGCATCCACCCCCAGTGAAGCGATGTAGCCAAGCCGGGCGGTGATGCCCTTGAGATCGCCTATGCCGTCGCCATTCGTGTCCTGGTAGGAGCGCGGATAGATCTGGTAGATCACCGCGCCGCGCCACCAGTCGCGATCGACCGCCGGCATGGCTGCCTTGGCCATGCGCTGCACCGCTTGCTTCACCATCAACCTCCTTTTACCGAACCTGCCAGCAGGCCACGCACGAAGTAGCGCTGCAATGAGAAAAACACGATCAGCGGCAGGATGATCGTGATGAAGGCGGACGTCGTCAGGATGTCCCAGTCACCGCCACGCGATCCCAACAGCGCGTTGAGCTTGCCGGTGAGCACCAGCTCGTTGGAGCCGGTCCCCAGGAAAACCATCGCCACCAGAAGATCGTTCCATACCCACAGGAACTGGAAGATGGCGAAGGAGGCCAGCACCGGGAAGGACAGCGGCAGAACGATCTTCATGAATATCTCGAAATCGCTGGCGCCGTCGATGCGAGCCGATTCCATGATCTCGCGCGGCAGGCCGGCGATATAGCTCCTGAGCAGGTAGATGGCGAAAGGCAGACCGAAGCCCGTATGCGCAAGCCATATACCGAGATAAGTCTTGGAGGGAACGCCGAACAGATTGCCGACGCCATTGTACATTTCAAGCAACGGGATGAGCGCCATCTGCAACGGCACGACCAGCAGGCCGATGATGACGGCGATCAGCAGCGCGCGCCCCGGAAACCGCATCCAGGCCAGGGCATAAGCGGCGAAAGCGGCAATCATGATCGGGATGATCGTCGCGGGAATGGTCACAGTCAGCGAATTCAGGAAGGAACGGCCGACGCCCTCTGAGGTCAGCACGTTGCCATAGTTCTCGGTCGTGAACCTTGGCGGGACGGTCGACGAGAAGTAGACGCGCTGGCCGCGCGTTCCTTCGAACTTCTTCGTGGAGGATTGCACGTAGCTGCCGTCGGCGTTGATCTGCAGCGTTTCGCCCTCGCCGAGATCGGCCGTTGTTCCAACCTGGAACTTGGTCGGCTCCTGGGCGCGGGCACCGAAAGCCGAAACCTGGCTGGTGCTCGGATTTTCAAAGACATTGCCTTCGATGATGAACTTGCCGTCCTTCTCGGTCTGTTTGTCAGGCGCGGCCAGGCGCACCTGCTGCACCTGCGTCGAACTGAAGAAGGAAGCCCACCAGCCCGAGCCGACGATCTGGTCCTTGTCGCGCAGCGATGTGACCAGAATGCCGAGTGTCGGGATCGTCCAGACCACGACGAAAAGCAGTGCAGCGATATGGACCCCCCAAGTGCCAAGGGAAGACCGACCCGCCGATTTGCCGCTTGCCTGCGCCATCTCACAAGCCCTCCCGGTTTGCCTGGCGGATGTTCCAGATCATGATGGGCAGGACGGCGATCATGATGATGACCGCAATGGTCGCGCCCTTGCCGAAATCACCACCGCCCCGGAACATCCAGTCGAACATCAGATTGGCGAGCACCTGGCTGTTCCATTGCCCGTTGGTCATGGTCAGCACGATGTCGAAGACCTTGAGCACCAGGATGGTGATGGTGGTCCACACCACGATGATCGTGCCCCAGATCTGCGGGATCATGATCTTCCAGAATATCTGGAAAGGGTTGGCGCCGTCGATGACGGCCGCCTCGATGGTCTCCTCCGGGATGCCGCGCAACGCCGAGGAGAGGATGACCATGGCGAAACCGGTCTGGATCCAGATCAGGATGATCATCAGGAAGAAGTTGTTCCAGAACGGCATCGAGATCCATACCTGCGGATCACCACCGAGCCACTGCACGAGTGCATTGAGTGCGCCGATCTGCACCTGCCCCTCGCCGCGATATTCGTAGATGAACTTCCAGATCACGCTCGCGCCGACAAAGGAGATGGCGAGCGGCAGGAAGATCAGCGATTTGGCGATCGTGCCCCACCAGATCTTGTCGGTGAGCACGGCGATGACAAGGCCGAGGAAGGTGCAGGCGGCCGGCACGACAAGCAGCCACAGCAGATTGTTGAAGATCGAGTTGCGGAACTGCCCGTCGCTGAATGCCCATTGGTAGTTCGCGAGCCCGACGAAACCATGACCCGACTTGTCCTGGAACGAGGTGATGAGCGTGCTGATGACAGGATAGATGAGATAGGTGACCAGGAGGATCAGTGCCGGCCCGATGAACAGCCAGGGCCGGATCAGTCCCTGCCGGCGCAGATTGTCGATCGCCGCCTGGCCGCTGACGCCCCTTGAGGGAAAGATGAGATCGACAAATTTGTTGGCGCCCCAGAAATAGGCGACGCAGCCGCCGACGCCGATAAAAATCACAAGAATGGCCGAAAAGATCTGTGCCGCCATGGGTTCCTCCCCTCGCTACGGATCCAGAGCAATTCCAGCAAAAGTGCGCAGCGGTTTTGCGACCGGAATTGCGTAGAAACAACAGTCAGAGTGTTCCCGCGTTTCCGCGAAAAGCGGAAACGCTCTGTGCCAGCGCCAAGACCGGGCAGCGCAGGCACGCCACCGGACCGTTGCCGTTTCCCCTTCCCCGACCTCGTATCCTCAGGCCGATCCGGGGCCAATTTGCCCGGACCGGCATGCCTTGGGAGGCCGCACTCCTGGATTACTTGATACCGTCCCAGCTCTTCTGGATATCGGCCGCAACCGCGTCGGGAGCCTTGCCGCCGACCATGTCGATCATACCGGTCCAGAACGAACCGGCGCCGATCTTGCCGGGCATCAGGTCCGACCCGTCGAAACCGAAGGTCGAAGCGTTCAGCAGCACCTCGCCTTCACGCCTTAGGATGTCGTTGGCATAAGCTTCCGGCTTCGTTGTCTTCAGAGCCGAAAGGAAGCCGGACTGCGCCATCCAGATCTCATGCGACAGTGGCATCTTCAGGAACTCGATGAAGGCGCGGGCCGCCTTGGAGTCCTTGGTGACCATCGCGAAAGTGCCTGCGCCCAGCACCGGCTTGCCGAGGTCTGCGTGAGCTGCCATCGGCGGCAGGTAGAAGAAGTCGGCATCTTCGCCAAGTTTCTTGCCTTCCGGGAAGAAGGACGGGATGAACGACGCCATGCGGTGCATGTAGCATTTCGGCGGTACGCTGAAGAGACCCTTGGGTGAATCGCGGAAGTCTGTCGCCGCGACCGCGGCGGTACCGCCATCGACCATTTTCGGGTTCTGCACGATGTCGTTGAAGACCTTCAGGGCGTTGACGACCTGCGGATCGGTGAACGGAACCTCGTTCTTGGTCCACTTGACATAAACGTCGGGCTTGACCGTGCGCAACATGATGTCTTCGACCCAGTCGGTGGCCGGCCAGCCGGTGGCACCGCCGGAGCCGAGACCGATGCACCATGGTACACCGCCGTCGGCAATGATCTTTTCGGAAAGAGCCATCATGTCTTCCCAGGTCTCGGGGACCTTGTAGCCGCTCTCCTCGAAATTCTCCGGCACGTACCAGACCATCGATTTCAGGTCCTGTTTCCAGGGATAGGCAAAGAACTTGGCGTTGCCATCCTTGTCCTTGTAGGTGCCGAGATCGACCCAGCTTTGGCCGGCGCCGTAATTGTCCTTCACATAGGCGGCAGTGGCATCGTCCAGCGGCGTCAGCATGCCCTTCGACGCGAGATCCTGGATAAGACCCGGCTGCGGAAGAATGGCGATGTTGGGTGGGCTGCCGGCCTGCGTGTCGATGACGATCTGCTGTTCGTAGTTTTCTGACGAGGAATAATTGATGGTCACTCCGGTCGCCTCGCGGAAGTAATCCAGGACGGACTGGAACTGCGTCTCGTCCGGACCTCGCCACGGGCCGAAGACGGTCAGCGTCTCGCCCTTGAGATCGACTTTCTTCAGGTCCTCGTAATTGGCCCAGTTGAATTTGGAATCCTCGCCAGGCTTGAATTTCAGCTCGGCGGCGTGTGCAGGCACGGCAAGGGCCAGCGCGGCAAACGCCGTGCCCAGCAACAAAAGCTTCTTCATCTGCAATCCTCCCTCTGGATCGGATACCGACGGAACCTCCATTCCGCCGCCGACGTCACCTGACTGTGCCCGAGCCCGGAAAGGTCTGCAACCTTCCGAAACCGGCATTCAAAGCGCTTTGGCTTTACGCATCTCGCCACCGAAACCAGAAAGAGTCAAGGGTGGCGACAATTAATCGATTTAAATGACTGAAACATGGCGTGAAAATCGCATTGCAGCATGGTTTTTCGGCATTGCAGCAGCAAATTCGCTTCAAAGCCGCATCACTTGGACCTAATGTAGTCCTCTTTGCAGACTTGGCCGACAAGGCCGAGAAGGCTCTCCAAGCGCTTTGGGAGGCGCAATTGAACCTCAAGCAGCTATCGCAGATGCTGGAGCTGTCTCAGACCACGGTGAGCCGCGCGCTGAATGGCTATCCCGAAGTCAATGAGCAAACACGCCGGAGGGTCGTCGACGCCGCCAAGCGCCACGGCTATCGTCCCAACCCCTCCGCGCGTCGACTGGCCACCGGCAAGACCGGCATGATCGGCTACGTCCTGCCAACGGGTTCGGCTGTCGACATCGACCCGCATTTCGTCGAGTTCCTGTCCGGACTGGGCGACTATGCCCGCGCGCATGAACTTGACCTCGTGCTGTCGCCCGCCGATGCCGAGGAGCAGGAAACCACCTATCGACGTATCGTGGCCAACAAGCAGGTGGACGCCGTCTATGTCTCCTCGCCGCGCCCGCAGGACAGCCGTGTCGCCCTGCTCGACACGCTCGGCCTGCCCTTCCTGGTGCATGGGCGCAGCGACGGCTTCGATTTCGACTACCCCTATCTCGACATCGATAATGAGGGTGCGTTCCATGAAGCAACCCGTCTGCTGATACAGCTCGGCCACCAGCGTATCGCGTTGATCAATGGCGACGACAGGGAGACATTCGCAATACACCGCGAGCGTGGGATGCGGCGCGCGCTATCCGGCAGTGGTCTCGTCTTACCCGACCATCGAATCTCTTCGACCGTGATGACCGAAGAAAATGGCTATCGCGCAGCTCGACGCCTGCTTGAGGGCGATGCTGCACCGACGGCTATCCTGTGTTCCAGCCTCATCATGTCGCTGGGCATCGCACGGGCGGTTCGTGAGCTCGGTCTCACCATACCAGGCGACCTGTCGCTGATTGCGCATGACGACGTGTTCTCCTGGCTGAAGCCGGAGAATTTCTCGGTGCCGCTGTCGACGACCCGCTCCTCGATCCGAGCTGCGGGCGCCAGGGTGGCGGAGCGGCTGATCGCGCGACTGTCCGGCCTGGAGGATGGCGCGCGCGGCGAGGTCTGGCCCGTCGACCTCGTTGTCAGGGGATCGATCGCCGGCGCGCCAGCCGGTACGTGACCCTGGCTCTAGCGCCCGGGAGCCGGCCAGATATCCGCCGGCAACGACGCGGCGCGCACGCTGGCGGCAAGCGCCTGCGCCCCGTTTGCCGCGAGCTGTGATGCCGCCGCCTGTTTGCGACTGATGACAAGGCCGTTGGCAACGGCATTCCGCCGCGAAAACAACCTCCTGATCCAGTGCGAGCGAGCGCCGCGAGCCGATGAAAACCGTGCCGGCTTGCCAGAGTGCGCGATATGGTCGGCGACGACATCTGCCCAGCCCTCGACGAGCCTCGCCCCCGGCTCCAGGAACAGCAACCAGTCGCCCTTCGCCGCGGCGATGCCGGCGCCGATGCCGCCAGCTGTCAGATGGCGGCAGCCCGCGTGCTCGGCCACCTTGGCGGTCTGATCGGTCGAGCCGAGATCGCAGACGATCACTTCGCGCACCATGCCTTCGACGACACCGCCGACCAGCGACGCCAGGGTGCGCGCCAAGCCCTCTTCGTTGTTTCGCGTTTCGATCAGAACACTGAGCATTCCTGCCGAATAGCGGAAAGCCACGATCGGCGCCAGCCACCTTCATCCATCAGAGTTCTTGATTTGTTCTCAAAACAGAGATAGGAATAATTTCATGAGGACAGCGATTCGACGCCCTGCAGAGAGCCCCTGGGAAAGAGCCAAGATGGAACAGGTTGTGCGTGCCGACATTGCCGCTTTCGGCGCAGGAAGGGCAGAGATGGCGAATGCCATCCTTGACCAGAGCGGAATGCGCGTGCGCCCCGAGCGCAATCGCGGCCGCTCGGCCGGCATCAACCCCTCGGGGCGCTTCGAGCCGGTCAGCCGCCATGTCTTCGACGACGGCTGGGAGTCACTCGAGGAGTTGCCGCCGTTCAAGACCGAGGTGCAGGTGGAGAAGCCGCGCACCATCATCACGCGAAATGAATCGCCCGACATCTCCTTCGATCGGTCGATCAACCCCTATCGAGGCTGTGAGCATGGCTGTGTCTATTGTTTTGCACGGCCGACGCACGCCTTCATGGGTCTTTCGGCCGGGCTCGACTTCGAGGCCAAGCTGTTTGCCAAGCCGGACGCAGCACGCCTGCTCGACAAGGAACTGTCGAAGGAGGGCTACCAGCCACGCACAATCGCCATCGGCACAAATACCGATCCGTACCAGCCGATCGAACGGCAGTACCGGATCATGCGCGAAGTCCTGGAAGTGCTGGAAGCCCGCGGCCATCCTGTCGGCATCGTCACCAAATCTGCACTGGTGACACGCGACATCGACATACTGTCCCGCATGGCCGAGCGTGGCCTGGCCAAGGTCGCGCTGTCCGTGACGACGCTGGATCGCATGCTCGCCCGCACCATGGAGCCGCGCGCATCGACACCGACGAAGCGGCTGGAAGCCATCCGGCAATTGTCGGACGCCGGCATCCCTGCCTCCGTGATGGTGGCGCCGATCGTTCCCGGCCTCACTGACCCCGAGATCGAGCGCATTCTCGATTCCGCCTATGCCGCCGGTGCACGGGAGGCCGGATACGTGGTGCTGCGGCTGCCTCTGGAAGTCAGCCCGATCTTCAAGGATTGGCTGCTGCGTCACTATCCCGATCGCTACCGGCACGTGATGTCGCTGATCCGGTCGATGCGCGACGGCAAGGACTACGATTCGGAATGGGGCAAGCGCATGAAGGGTGCCGGCCCCTATGCCTGGCAGATCGGCCGGCGTTTCGAGATCGCCGCCAAGCGGCTCGGTTTCAATCTCGAGCGCCGGCAATTGAGGACGGACCAGTTCGTTCCGGCCGCGCGTCCGTTCGAGCAGCTGACGCTGCTGTAGACCACGATGGCAGGCTCGCCCTGCCGCTCTCCCGGGCACTGATACATGTGCTCGGGGCCAGGATCCCGTCCGGCCCTGTCCCCCGGCCGTCAGACGGTGCCCTCCGCCAGCTACCCCGGCTGGCCTGAGGGCTTGCGGAGAATCGGGACGGGTGCGAGTCTTCGCCGTATTATGGCTCGTATGCGTCCTGATTCTCCGCTCTTGTTCGAAATCGTCGAAAAGCCGGACTTCTCGATCGAGAAGAAGGCCATTGCGCAAGGCCTGTGGCCGGTTGCGGGCATGGACGAGGCGGGACGCGGGCCACTCGCAGGTCCTGTTGTCGCTGCCGCGGTGGTGCTCAATCCCGACGACATTCCCGAAGGCCTGGATGATTCAAAACGGCTGACACTGCCGCAGCGCGAGGCACTGTTCGAAGTGATCCTGGCCAAGGCGCAGGCAATCGGCATGGCCTCGATCTGTGCCGAGGGCATCGACGGCTCCAACATCCTGCGCGCGAGCCTGGAAGCGATGCGGAGATCGCTCAACGGGCTTTCACTACAGCCAAAGCTGGCGCTGGCCGACGGCCGCGACATTCCTCCAGGCCTGCCCTGCGAGGGCCGTGCGCTGATCAAGGGAGATCAACGCTCGCAGTCGATCGCGGCCGCTTCGATCGTCGCCAAGGTGATGCGCGACCGCATGATGACCGGCTGCGGTCGTCGCCATGAGCATTATGGCTTCGAGGTGCATATGGGTTACGCCACGGCGCGTCATCGCTCGGCTATCGCGGCACACGGCCCGCTGCAGCGGCTGCACCGGATCTCCTTTGCGCCATTTCGTCTCGATGCTGTAGCAGTTGAAGACTGAACACTCATTTGGAATGGCATGCTTTGAAAGCATTCCAACGACATGAAAAAAGCCGCCGGGTTTCCCCAGCGGCTTTTTAAATATCCATCGAGTGGACGGCTCAGTTGAGCTTGGACTTCACGTCCTGAAGCGAGCTCTTGAACAGATCGGCAGCAGCCTTGGCGTCGACCTTGCCTGCGAGAACGGTGCGGGCAGCCTCAACCGCCAGGTCGACCGCGCTGGCGCGAACCTCGGCAATCGCCTCGCGCTCGGCCTGGCCGATCTTCTGCTCGGCAACCGCGGTACGACGCGAGACATAATCCTCGGTCTTCTTGTGCGCTTCCTCGGCAAAGGCCTTGGCCTCGCGCTTGGCCGCCTCGACGATGTCGGCGGCTTCCTTCTCGGCTTCCTTGCGCTTCTTCTGGTATTCGGCCAGCAGCGCCTGCGCTTCTTCGCGCAGCTTGCGGGCTTCGTCCAGTTCGGAGCGGATCTTGTCGGCGCGGCTGTCGAGCGACTTCGCCAGCGTACCCGGAACCTTGAGATAGACCATGGCTCCGAGCAGGATGAACAGCGAAATCGTTGCCCAGACTGTCGCGAGAGATGTGGCGTCCATGACGGTTCTCCTCAGCGAGCGGCTTTGACAGCGGCAGCCACTTCGGCCTTGTCGGACTTGCCGACCAGGCTGTCGAGAATGGCGGTGGCGGTCGTCTCGGCGATCGAGCCGACATCCTTCATGGCGCTTGTCTTGATCGCGGTGATGCGCTCTTCGGCTTCGGCCAGCTTCTTCTCGAGGCCGGCTTCGACACTCTTGCGAGCCGTCTCAGCTTCCGCCTTGGCTTCGTCGCGGGACTTCTGGCCGATCGTGTTGGCGTTGGCCTTGGCCTCCGCCAGCTCCTGCTCATAAGCAGCAACCGCGGCATCCGCCTCGCCTTTCAGCTTGGCCGCCTGGTCGAGATCCTGAGCGATGCGGTTGGAGCGCACTTCAAGAATGCCGCCGAGACGCGGCATCACGACCTTCTTCAGGAAGATGTAGAACAGGCCGAAGGTGATCACCAGCCAGAACAGCTGCGAGGAGAAGGTGGCTGGATTGAAAGGCGGGAAGGTATTTCCGCCATGGCCGCCTTCGGCTGGCACTTCAGTGCCGGCGTGCGTCTGGCCTTGCGCGGCATGGTCGCCGGCAGCGGCAGGCGCGGCCTCTTCAGCATAGGCTGGTGTCACGAACATCTCGTGGTTCCTGTCATTCTTGCCCGAAAGTCAGGCCGGCAGCAGAACAGCCACCGGCCGGCATCAGGTCTGTATCAGCCGAACAGCGCCAGAAGGGCGATGAGCAGCGAGAAGATGCCCAGAGCTTCCGTCACGGCGAAGCCGAAAATCAGGCGGCCGAACTGGCCGTCAGCAGCCGACGGGTTACGCAGAGCGCCAGCCAGGTAGCTGCCGAAGATGTTGCCGAGGCCGATGCCTGCGCCGCCCATGCCCAGGCAAGCGATACCAGCACCGATGTACTTTGCGGCTTCAGCGTCCATTTCAATTAACTCCTTGATGAATCTGGATTACTTGGATTGGCCGGCGGGTTGCGCCGGGTATTCGTCAGTGTCCGCCCGGATGGACGGCGTCGTTGAGATACATGCAGGTCAACACCGCGAAGACGTAGGCCTGTAGGAAAGCGACCAGGATTTCGAGCGCGGTGATGGCGACCGTCATGATCAGCGGCAGCACCGCACCGGCAATGCCGACGGCACCCATCGAAGTCAGGGTCACCACGAAACCGGCGAAGACCTTGAGCGTGATGTGACCGGCCAGCATGTTGGCGAAAAGACGGACGGAGAGGCTGATCGGGCGCGAGAGGAACGAGATGACCTCGATCGCAACCACCAGCGGCAGCAGAACACCAGGCACACCGCTAGGAACGAACAGCTTCAGGAAGCCGAAGCCATGCTTGTAGAAACCGTAGAGGATCACGGTTCCGATCACCAGCGCGGCCAGCGCGAAGGTGACGATGATGTGGGTGGTGACGGTGAAGAAGTAAGGGAACAGGCCGAGCAGGTTCGCGGTCAGCACGAACATGAACAGCGAGAACACCAGCGGGAAGAACTTCATGCCGTGCGAGCCGGCTGAATCGCGCAGCATCGAGGCGACGAATTCATAGGACATTTCCGACACCGACTGCAGGCGGGTCGGGATCAGCGCACGTCCCGAGGTGGTCAGGAGAAGGAAACCCGACGCCAGCACCACGGTGACGACCATGAACAGCGCGGAATTGGTGAAGGAAACATCATAGCCGCCGATGTTAAGCGGAACGATGTTGTTGATGTGGAACTGATGGATCGGATCGACCTTGTCAGCTGCTGCCACTTTCTAACCCTCTCGAAAGCCACTTCAGGCTTTTTGCGTTCATGCCGGCTTCGGTACGAGGCCGCATTTCATTTCTTCGGTTCGTCCGGGCCTTTTCCGCCCTGTCCGAACTCGGCGATAGATCCCGCAGAGCGCAGCACATTCAATATGCCGGCTCCGAAGCCGAGCAGCAAGCCGACGATCAACCCCCAGGGCGATGAACCCGCCAGACGATCGATCATCCAGCCAAGCCCGGTGCCGACGGCAATGCCGGCAATGAACTCGCTCGATAGCTTGAAAGCCTGACCATACCCGCTGGTACGACCGGCATTCGCTGCTTCTTCCCCCTGGCCCCTGCCCGGATGCCTTGTCGCAAGACCTGCTTCAAGGGCGCGCCGGCGGCGCTCAAGATCATCGTCGTGAAAGCCCGGCTTGCCGTCGCCGCCTGTCCGTCCGGTTCCGTCTGGCTTATCGGCCATCGTAACCTCCCTACCCGGCCAAAACGTCGCCGTTCGCCCGCTTTCAAGTCGCGGGCAACATAGTTAGAGGCCATCCCCCCGTCAAGCCGAGGGGGAAGCTTTGTCGGCAAGTATTTTCTGCTGCTAAATCAATCAGTTAAGCAAGTGCGACATCGTGCCCGGCATGAAGTGGACAGGCAAGGGAGAGAATCCACCCCTTCGACCGAGCCCAACTCGGGTGTGCTGCGGTCAGCTCCAGCCGCCGCCATAGGTGCGATAGAAGATGTGCAGGCCGATCCTGGTCATCTTCTTCATCGCACGCGCCCAGCCAGGGCTCACATAGGCGGCGTAATAATGAGTCGAGGAACCGACTTCAGGCAGGAAGATCTTGCCGGCGGTGACGGCCATGCCGATTTCCTGCGCAACCTTGTAGTTCTGCGGCTCCGTGATGCGCTTGCGACGACCGTCGCAGGCGAAGGAGAACTGGCAGCGGTTCAGCCAGTCGTCATTCTGGTAGACGACGCCGCAGATCGACTTCGGATAGGCCGGATTGCGGACGCGGTTGAGGATGACCTGGGCGACGGCGGCCTGGCCGCGCAGCGATTCGCTGCGCGCCTCGAAATAGATCCCGTTGGCGAGGCATTTCTGCTCAGGCTGCGAGAATACCGAAGCCGGCAATGGGGTCTGCATCCAGGCATGGTCGCCTTTGCCCAGCGGTGGGATGAAACGTCCGCCGGCCGGCTTTTCATCCTGCAACAGCGCCTCGAAAGGCGATGCCTTTGCGTAGTCTGGCTCGGCAGGCGCGTAAGCAGTGGCAAGGACATCGGCGTTGTTGTTGTTGACGAGGCTTGCCAGCATCGTCGGCACGCCGTCATCCTTCTTCTTTTCTTCACGCAGGTGGAAAGCCGAAGCGATCTGGACTTCCTTGCCCTTGATGTCGGGCTTGGCGAAGGCGAGTTTCAACCCACTGTCCAGACTCGGCCGCAGCAGCGAGGACGTGCGCTGGAAAATAGAGCCGGCGGAAAAGTTCTTCGGCGGCGCGACGGGAGCGATCTTGACGATGCGGCCCTTCTTGTCCGCGCGTTGCACACGGCCTTCGTCGGAAACTTCTCCGGTCTTGGCGACCTTACCGCTGAAAGCGACGGTGCCGATACCGGGCAATTGAACGCCCGAGCCGGCGAGCGACCCGGTGACGGCATCCTTGTCGACGAAGGGCAATTCGGCCGCATGGATGGAGCCGGCGGCGGCCTTCTGCACATAGGCGTTCCAGCGGGCATTTGAGGATTCGAGGCCGGAGATCAGGCTGGTCATGTCCTGATAGGCAACCGCGGTGGGAAAACCGATCCAGATACCAAGACCAACGGCGAGTGGAGGCAGGAGGGAGCTTTTGCGGTCACCGGCGGCGGCAAGAAGCCGCTTTGCGATTCGTCGATGCACGGAACTCTCCAGGACGCTGATCAAAAGCCACTGGAAAACAAAATGAAGCATTAACCTTGATGGTCGGTTAACGATCGGCCGACCATCTGTCCGAAACCGGGACGCTTGCTGGGTGCTGCCGTCTCAAGCCCGCAATTCAGGCTTCAGCAGGATCGGCCAGGCAACCAGCGCACATGCCGCCGCGGCCATCCAGATGCCGGCCCAGGACGTTGCCGCCAGGAGATGGGGGATCGACAGCGGCACCAGGAAAAAGCCGATGAAAACCAGTGTATTGGCAAGGCCGAGCGCGCTTCCGGCATGGTCGGCACCGGCCAGCGTGGCAATCTCGGCATAGGCGACGCCATGCCACGACGAGACGCTGATGCCGGCGAACACCAAAGTGGCAACGAGCGCGGCGGCAAGCCCCATGCTGCTTACCGAAGCAATACCGGAGAGCATGACCAGCAGCGCCAGGACGGCGAAGGCGATCCCACTCAACAGTGCGCAGAAACGCAGATAGGCGCGGCGGTTGCGATGGCGGTCGGTCCAGCGCCCACTCCAGACGCGCATCACCATTGCACCGATCTGGACAGCAGCCAGTGATGCACTGGTGACGAGCGTGCCGATGCCGGCAAAGTCGTGCAGGAACACCGTGGTGAAGGTCAGCACCGCCACCTGCGGAAAGCAGAGAACGCCGACGGCCATGGCAAGACGCCAGATGGCGACACTACGCAAGGGAGCGGTCGCGACCTTCGCCGAAGACAAAGCAGGCTTCGCCGCCCGATGCGACTGCGGCTCATGCAGCCAGAGCCAGGCAAAAAAAGTGCAGACCGCCGCTGCTACGGCCAGCACTGCATAGACCGCCGCGAAGCCAAGGGCTTCGGCCAGCGACGGCAGCAACAAGGCGCCGAGACCGCCGCCGAGCGGAATCGCGGTCTGCCGGATGCTCATGGCGAAGCCGCGTTCGCCTTCGCTGAACCATGCCATGATCGCGCGGCCGCTGGAGCCGTTGACGCTTCCGCCAAGCAGGCCGACGACCAGCATATTGGCGGCCAGGAAAGGAACTGTCGGAGCATAGGCCTGCGACGGCACGAGCCAGGTGAGCATCAGCACGAGCCAAACCACCAGGGAGCCGAGCCCGGCCAGCAGCACGCGACGATCACCCCAGCGATCGGTGAGCAGGCCCCAGGGCAATTCACTGAGGGCAACACCAAGACCAAGACAGCCCAGCACCAGGCCAAGGTCGGAATTGGAAAGATAGTAGTCGCTCCGCATCGCGACGGCGGTGCTGGGCAGGCCGGCGAAGATCATCGAAAAGCAGGCATTGGCGGCGACGCCGACACCCAGCACTTTCCAGCGATGGCCCGCAGCAAACTGCGGACCAGTGGTGAGGCTATCCGCTACGGCGCAGGCGCCTGCTTGCGGCGAGAGGTGGTCTATCGACATTCCCGGTGTCCTTGTTTCGGCATGCCGCCCGACAGCGGCCTTGACGAAACCTGACTACACCCATAGCTTCATCCGAAAAATCAGGAAGTTTTTGACAAATAGTCCTGAAAACCGGGATTAATCGCATGAGCCGCACCACCTTTGATCTCGACGCTTTGCGCAGTTTCGTTACCGGCATGGAACTCGGCAGCTTCGCAAGGGCATCGGAACGCCTCGGCCGGTCAACGTCGGCAGTGAGTGCTCAGCTCAAGAAACTCGAAGAACAGGCGAACACTGCCCTCTTCCGCAAGGCCGGACGTGGGCTGACACTGACGGAAGCGGGCGAGGCCATGCTCGGCTACGCCCGCCGGCTGATCGACCTCAACGATGAAGCGGCAGCCGCCGTGCGCGACGTTGAACTGGAAGGCTGGGTACGGCTCGGGCTGCAGGAGGACTTCGGCGAAATGGTGTTGCCGCAGGTGCTCGGCCGCTTCGCACGCGCCCACCCCAAGGTGAAGATCGAAGCCAGGATCACCCGCAGCCAGGAACTGGCTGAGCGCGTGGTGGCAGGTAACCTCGATCTGGCACTGGCATGGGACAATGGTGCGGCGCTGCCCAACAGCGATCCGGTCGCCGATGTGCAGTTGCGCTGGATCGGACCGGCCAATTTCGACATCGCGGACTGGCACGGTTCAGCGCTGCCGCTGGTGTCCCTGGAAGCGCCCTGCCTGCTGCGCACGATCGCGACCGAGAGGCTCGACCGCGCCGACCGGGCATGGCGACTGGCCTTTTCCAGCCCAAGCCTTGCCGGCATCTGGGCAGCCGTCGCTGCCGGCCTCGGCCTGACCATCCGCACCGACATCGGCCTGCCATCGACGGTGAAAGCCCTAACACCCGGAGCGTCGGGATTGCCCGCCCTGCCGAAAATCGGATTGCGACTGCACCGGAAAGACGCGGAGGCAGATCCCGTCACGCAACGGCTGGCCGACATCCTGCTGCAGGCGGCGCGCGCAGCCCTGCCTGGCGATCAAAGCCAGACACGTTTGCGAAGTGTCGCTTAGCCTTTTTTCTTCGCGCGGTTGGCGAAGGGATTGTCGGACGTGCGCAATGCCATGCGGATCGGCACGCCCGGCATGTCGAAGGATTCGCGCAGGCTGTTGACCAGGTAACGCACATAGGATTGCGGCAGGGCGTCCGGCCGCGAGCACGAGACGACAAACCCCGGCGGGCGCGTCTTGGCCTGCGTGACATATTTGATCTTGAGCCGGCGACCGGCGACGGCGGGTGGCGGATGATGCGCCAGGATGCCTTCCAGCCAGCGGTTCAGCTTGCCGGTGGAAACACGGCTGTTCCAGACCTTGTGGGTGCGCACGACCGCATCCATCAGCTTGTCGAGGCCACGCCCGGTCTCGGCCGAAACGGTGACTGCCTGCATGCCACGCGCCTGCGGCAGCAACCGCTCGGTCTTTTCGCGCAGTTCCGCCAGCACTTCCTGCGGATGATCGATGAGATCCCACTTGTTGAAGGCGATGACGGGTGCCCTGCCCTCGCGGATGATCAGGTCGGCAATCTGAAGATCCTGCTTCTCGAAAGGAATCGTTGCGTCGAGCACGATGATGACGACTTCGGCAAAGCGCATGGCACGCAAGCCGTCGTGGACCGACAGCTTCTCCAGCTTTTCCTGCACCTTGGCCTTGCGGCGCATGCCGGCCGTGTCGAACAGCTTGATCTGGCGCCCGCGCCAGTCCCAGTCGACCGAAATGGAATCGCGGGTGATGCCGGCCTCCGGGCCGGTCAGCAGGCGCTCTTCGCCGATCAGTGCATTGATCAGCGTCGACTTTCCGGCATTGGGGCGGCCGACCACGGCGATGCGGAGCGGCTTTTCCTCGTCGTAGGCCGGTATATCTTCCGCGTCGGGATCAGCAATATCCTCGCCGATCAGCACCTCGGAGATGGCGACCTCATCGTTGGCGTCCTCGTCTTCGCCGAAGACCCGCTCCTCGCCGAGTGCCGCGATCACCGCATCGCGCAGGTCGGGCATGCCCTGGCCGTGTTCCGCCGAAACCGGCACCGGTTCGCCAAGGCCGAGTTCCCACGCTTCCAGCATGCCGCCCTGGGCACCGCGGGCTTCCGCCTTGTTGGCAACCAGGACCACGGGCTTGCCGGAGCGGCGCACGACTTCGGCGAAGGTGCGGTCGTCCGGCATCAGGCCGGCCTTGGCATCCATCAGGAAGAAGATCAGGTCGGCTTCGCGGATGGCGATCTCGGTCTGTTGGCGCATGCGGCCAGGCAGCGTCGACGCTGGCGCGTCCTCGAAACCCGCCGTATCGACCACATCGAAGGTGATGTCATAGAGCTTGGCTGGATGAACGCGACGATCGCGGGTGACGCCAGGCGTGTCGTCGACAAGGGCCAGCTTTCGCCCGGCAAGGCGGTTGAAAAGCGTGGACTTGCCGACGTTAGGCCGGCCGATGATGGCGACTTTGAAGCTCATTGCTCATCACGATGCGTTGCCGGAGCCGCGGATCAGATCAGCCATCATCGAGGCACGCTGGCGGGCATTGCCCGGCGCGCCTTCGTCCGCGGAGATCTGTTCGAATAGCTTGAGCGCGTCCTTGGACTTGCCTTCCTTCCAGGCAGACAGGCCGAGCGCCTCACGCGCGGTGTGGCGCAACGGGCTGGTGTCGGCGGTCAGCGCCTCGACGCGGCTGGAGACATCGGCGAAGCTGCCGTGGTCGACCAGAAGCAGGCCAGCGCGCAGGCGTGCGATGTCGCGGATCGAAGCAGGGATCGCACCGTCAGCAGCAACGTCATCGAAATCCTTCACCGCGCCGGCGAAATCGCCCTTATCCGCCTTGACGGTGGCGGCGCGCATGCGGGCCAGCAGCGGATAAGCGCCGTAGCCATCCTTTTCCAGTGCGGACAGCGCCGTCAGCGCCTCGTCCTGCTTGCCGGCATTGGCCAGCGTCAGCGCCTGCGAGAAAGCGTCGCCGGAACGGTTGGCGCGGCTGGTGTCCCAATAGCGGTAGCCGACGAAAGCAGCTGTGCCCAGCACGATCAGCACGGCAGCGACAAGCAGTGCCGGACCATAGCGGTCCCATAGCGCCTTGGCGCGATCGCTGCGGATCTCTTCGTTGACTTCGCGGATAAAACTGTCGTCGGACATCAATCAAACCGTTGCCGCCCGGCCAAAATGCCGAGCCTAAAGATGAGCCCCGCCTTGTAGCGGAATTTTGTCGGCATGGAAGGGGGGAGCCGGAAAATCGGCACGATCGCCCCTGTCCTCAACATTCTTGGGGACCGTATCGACGCCACATTTGAAGACTAGGCGATTGCACCTCACCATTGCCCGGACAGCGGCAATCGCTTATCCATCTGGACGAATTGCAGTTTTTGTACCGATGATGCCCAGTTTGTTGCGCGTGCTTGCGTGTTCCTGCCTGATTGCCGCCACCACGACGGCGGCGCTTGCCGATCCGCCGCGCTCACGGTTACCGGCTGCGCCCAAGCAGGTCGTCATCATCTCCTTCGACAATGCGCGCGACATCGCGCAATGGAAACGCAGCCGCGCGCTGGCGCAGCGCACCGGCGCGCATTTCAGCTATTTCCTGTCCTGTGTCTTCCTGCTGTCGAAGGAGACCCGCAAGGACTACGCCACACCGCCGAAGGGAACCGGCAAATCGAATATCGGCTTTGCCGCTTCCAAAGAGGAAGTGGCGGAGCGGCTGGAGCAGATCAACCTGGCGGTCGCCGAGGGGCACGACCTTGGCAGCCATGCCTGCGGCCATTTCGACGGCAAGGACTGGAGCAAGAGCGACTGGCTGGCCGAACTCGGCGCCGCGCGGCGCATCCTGGAGAACGCCTACACGATCAACGGCATCGCTTCTGAACCTGCCGGCTGGCGCGACGTGGCCAGGTCGGTGACAGGTTTCCGGGCACCTTATCTTTCAACGGGCAAGGGCCTCTATCAGGCGCTGCCTGAAGCGGGTTTCAGTTATGACGCCAGCGGTGTCTCGCAGGGTCCTGCCTTGCCGACGAAATCCGGCGGCGTGACGCGTTTTTCGCTGCCATTGATCCCGGAAGGCCCGAAGCGTCGGCCGGTGATCGCGATGGACTACAATCTGTTCGTGCGCCATTCCGGCGGCTTCGAACGGCCAAGCCAGGCCAAGGAATTCGAGGAACGAACCTACGAAGCCTTCCGCACGGCCTTCGACAAGCAGTATGGCGGCCAGCGCATTCCGCTCGAACTCGGCTTCCATTTCACGTTGATGAACGACGGCACCTATTGGAACGCACTCGAGCGTTTCGCAGGAGAAGTCTGCGTGAAAGCCGATGTCGAATGCATCAGCTATCGCGACTACCTGGCCAGGGGCAAACCGATCAAGCCGGCGACCGTGGGCGGCTGATGCCGCCCACATCGATCGTTACGCAGCACCCTGGTCCTGCGCGTGTTTCTCCATGTAGCGACGGTCCAGTTCAGGCAGCGGTTCGCCATGAAGCGTGGCCTCGAACGCCTGAAGACGCTTATAGATCGAAATCAGTTCCACGATCGTCGGCCACGCGGTGACCAGATACTGGAACGAACTTGAGACCTGGCCAAACGCCGTGCTGATCTGCTGCCAGATGCCCATCGTAATGCGGCCCGCGGCTATGGTCGGGATAAGAATCACCGCCGAGAAGATCGCATCGGCCTGGCCAAAGCCTGCGCGGAAGACGTTGAAATACGCGTAGTGGAAATAATAGCGGAAATAGGTCCGGCGCACATTCTGGAACAGTTCACCCAAAGTGGGTGGCGTCGCCCGGTTGGGATCGTCTTCTCCATAGACGAGTTCCTTGCGGTAAGCTGCCTCGACCCTCTGGTTCCTGAATTCCATTCCAGGCAGCTTGATGCCGGCGACTGCCAGAAGCACCGTGCCAAAGATGGACCATGCCAGAGCGGCGACGACCAGGGAATATGGGATCGACCCGACCAGCGGCAGGGCCGTTATGTGCTGTGAAAGCCCTGCAAGCACCGGCAGGAATGCGATGAGCGTGAGGATCGAGTCGGCGAAGGCAACGCCCAGCGCTTCCATGGTGGTGGAGAAACGCATCGTGTCTTCCTGAACACGCTGGGAGGCACCCTCGATGTGGCGGAGCTTCGGCCAGTTCGCAACATAGAAATCGTTCATCGCGGTGCGCCAGCGGAAGATGTAATGGCTGACAATGAAGCGCATCACCACATAGACGGAAACGAACATCATTCCGATAAGGGCGTATATCCAGAAAAGGCTGTAGAGCTCGGCAGCAGTCACCGAATTGGGGGTGGTGATAGCCTTCTGGAAGAGATCGAAGAACGGCCCGCGCCAATTGTTGATGGCAACATAGATCTCAACGTTGATGTATGTGAAAAACAATATGAGGGCGGATACCAGGATCGACCAGTTCTGCCATGGATGCGGCGCGTAAAACCGCCAGAAAAGATAGAATAAACCGAGCAGGACGGCGAAATAGACATAGAACCAGAGAAACGGGGTTGACCAGAAAACCGGAATACCGAGAATTGGCGGCGATCCGGCTGCCGCGGGGGGCAACCCCATGATTGCTCCGAAATCCCGTCCTCCTGCAAACCACAGCAAAACACCAAACAAGGTCCACGCCGCGGCCGAAAGGAAAAACAGCTTCGGCTTCGGAAAGAAAGAAACGAACACGTTGGCCTGCCCCAGATAACGCGCGAGCGCGATTGCGATTCGCAACCATCAAGTCACAGTTTTTGCGGCAAAGGAATGGTGGCCCGGCCTGCTGGCGAATTACTTTTTCGTCACGTTGGCGAGCGGGCTTCTTCTTGGACTTGTTGTTTGACGTCACGGCCCGCCGACCAGACGACCACGGCCGAAATGACCAGGACAATGGCTGCGGCGATCGACGGCACGAAGAAACTGCCGCCGGAACGCTCCGCCAGCACGCCCGCCACCAGCGGGCCGATCAACTGGCCGATGCCGAAACTCGCCGTCATCAGCGCAAAGGCGCGGCGCGGCGCCAGTGGCGAGAGCACCCTGCCCGCCTGCAGGCCGAGTGCGGTGATGGCAATGAAAGTGCAGCCGAGAAAGAAACCGCCGAGCAGCGGACCGACCGGCAGGCTCATCGCCACGCTGGCCGTCACCCCCACAGCCTCGACCAGTGAGGCCAGGGCATAGGCGACATATAGCCCGGTCTTGCCGGCAATCTTCTGCCAGACCCAGATGGAAGGCATGCCGGCAAGACCGGTCACCATCCAGACCATTGCCTCGAAAGTGCGGCTGCCACCGCCCTGGCGCACGATGGCAACGAGGAAGGTGGCCGTGACGATGTAGCCGAAGCCGAACATGCCATAGGCGATGGTGACTTTCACCAGCGGTGCGCTCCAGTTCAAAGCCGGCTCCCGCCCCGAGCCGGTGGTCAGCGCCGGACCGCGATCGATCATCAGAACCGTGACAACGAACCCCACAAGCGAGAGCGCGGCGGCGATCATCCAGCCTGCCACCCAGGTGGCGTGACTGCTGACCAGCAAGGCCATCATCAAGGAAGAACCGGCAATGCCGAGGCCGACACCGCTGAAATGCAGCGCCTGCAGTCCATTGCGGCCGGCTACGGCGAGATGGCTGAAGACGATCGCGGCCAGGAAGACGATGACGAAGGCGCTGGCAACACCCGCTAGGAAACGGATGACGAGGAAAGCCAGGGTGGAGTCCGTCAATCCCATCGCCCCGGCCAGCACACCGCTGGCGGCCAGCGCGGCCAGCATGACGATCCGTTCGCGGCCATGCGCCCAGCCGCCCGCGGCAGCGAAGGCGCCAAGCAGGTAACCGAGATAGTTGGAAGATGCGATCAGGCCGGCGTCGCCGGCGGACAAATGGAGTTCTTCCATCATGCCGGGCAGGATCGGCGTGTAGACAAAACGGCCAATGCCCATGGCGACCGCCATGGCAACCATGCCGGCAAGGGCGAAGCGCAGCGGAGAGGCCGGTGTCCCGTTCATTGCAGCGCACAATAAAACTGTGCGCCTGCGAGGCAATGCGTTTCGTTTGGGCCAGTTGCGTGGCTGGAGCGTGATCCCGAAAAAGTTGCAGGCCCTTCGGATAAAGTAACGATCAGGCGCCGCAGCAGCGTGGCGTCTCGAAGGCAGTCCGCCGCGCGGTGAGCCTGAACGGCATGTCGCCCAGTTCGCGCTCCGACATGGTGTCGAGGACCGGATGCGAAAGCGGATCACGCACCCAGCGGGCAATGTCTCCATCGGTCGAAGGGGTCGGCAGCAGTTCCCGGAACGGGTTCAGCAAGGAGAAAAGCGTCATGGCGGCAACTCCTTTTTCTGAAACGATTTTGCCACCAAACCGCAGGGATTCAATTGAGATTTGCACGGCACGAGTTTAGAAAAACTTCATGGCTCCTTTGAACCGAATCCATCTCAATGGTCTTCGCGCGGTGGAGGCCGTTGCGCGGCTGGGCTCGCTTTCGTCGGCGGCTGGAGAACTCGGTGTTTCGTCGAGCGCAGTCAGCCAGCAGATCAACCGTACCGAGAGACAGCTTGGGCTCGCGCTTTTCGAGCGAACGCCATCCGGCCTCGTGCTGACCGATTTCGGCAGCCAGTTCGCGACAAGGCTTGGCAAGGGTTTTCGCGAACTGACACAGGCCGTGGCTCTCGCCGACGATGCCTCCCGCTGCACGCTGGTGGTGTCGGTGGCGCCGGCCTTCGCCTCGAAATGGCTGATGCCGAGGCTGTCGCGGCATTTCACGCGCTATCCGAATGTGCTGCTGCGCATCGATGCTTCGGTTCGGCTGGTCGATCCCGGCAATTCCGAAATCGACATCGGCATCCGGCTCGGCAACGGCAAATGGCCAGGCCTGCATGCGGAATTGCTGCTGGCACAGGAGATCTTTCCGGTTTGCGCGCCTTCGATCGCGGCAAGGCTGAAGACGCCCGCCGACCTGGCCAACGCCTATGCGATTACGGATGAGCGTACGATGATCGCCTGGGAAAACTGGTTCCGGGCAGCCGGCGCCGAGCCGGTGACATTGCTCAAGGGCGCCTCCTTTACCGACCCGATGCTGTGCCTGGAATCGACCATTGCGGGCCATGGCGTCATGCTGGGCTGGCAGTTGCTGTGCGCCGACGCACTGGCCGACGGCCGTCTGGTTGCCCCTTTCGGCATACGCGCGCCGAGCGGGCTCGGCTATTGGATGGTGACCGCACCGGGGGAACCGGAGAGCCGCAAGGTGCGCGACTTCAAGGCATGGCTGCGCGAAGAGATCGAAGCGACCATGGCGACATTCACCACGCCAAGCGAGCGTGCCATCGCCTGAATCGAGGACCAATCGCTATTTGTGGAAAGCGACGCCCGGGCGGTCTATGTAGAATGACATCACCAACAGCCGAGGCCTGACCATGACATCCCACGCCCGCGATTTTTCCGCTGCCATCGATCCGGTGAAGCTCGAACGCCTGGCCGAAGTGGTGGTCAAGGTGGGTCTGCAGCTGCAGCCCGGCCAGGATCTCGTGCTGACCTCGTCGATCGCGGCACTGCCGCTGACCCGCAGAATCGTCGAGCATGCCTACAAGGCCGGCGCCGGATTGGTGACGCCGATCTTCAACGATGACGAGATCACGCTCGCCCGCTTCCGCTATGGCGCCGATGCCGGTTTCGACCGCGCCGCCGGCTGGCTCTACGAAGGCATGGCCAAGGCGTTCGCCAACAATGCAGCTAGACTTGCCGTGCGCGGCGACG
This sequence comes from Mesorhizobium sp. NPDC059025, assembly GCF_042739655.1. Classification (NCBI taxonomy): domain Bacteria; kingdom Pseudomonadati; phylum Pseudomonadota; class Alphaproteobacteria; order Hyphomicrobiales; family Phyllobacteriaceae; genus Mesorhizobium; species Mesorhizobium sp. NPDC059025. The sequence goes on from NZ_JBHYIM010000008.1 coordinate 100,790, forward strand.
ACCCGTCGCTGCTGTCGGCTCAGGACCCGGCCAAGGTCTCGCGCGCCAACAAGGCGAACTCGATCGCCTACCAGCCGGCGCTGGAGAAGATCACCGGCTTCGACATCAACTGGAACATCGTTGCCTATCCGGAACTCGCCTGGGCAAAACAGGTGTTCCCGGGCGAAACCGACGACGTGGCGGTCGCCAAGCTGGCGGACGCGATCTTCGCGGCCAGCCGCGTCGACAATGACGATCCGATCGGCGCCTGGAAGGCACACAATGCAGCACTTGCCGAACGCACGAAATGGCTGAACGGGCACAATTTCCATGCCTTGCATTTCAGGGGTCCGGGTACCGACCTGACCGTCGGTCTCGCCGAGGGGCATGAATGGATGGGCGGCGCCTCGACCGCCAAGAACGGCATCACCTGCAATCCGAACATCCCGACCGAGGAAGTGTTCACGACGCCGCATGCGCAGCGCGTGACCGGCCACGTCTCCTCGACCAAGCCGCTGTCCTATCAGGGCACGCTGATCGATGAGATCTCGGTGCGTTTCGAAGAAGGCCGCATTGTGGAAGCGAAGGCCGCCAAGGGCGAGGATGTGCTGCAGAAAGTGCTGGACACCGACGAAGGCGCGCGCCGGCTGGGCGAAGTGGCGCTGGTGCCGCATTCCTCGCCGATCTCGGCAAGTGGCATCCTGTTCTACAACACGCTGTTCGACGAAAACGCCTCCTGCCACATCGCGCTCGGCCAGTGCTATTCAAAGTGTTTCGTCGGCGGTGACAAGCTTTCGCAGGACGAGATCGCCGCGCGCGGCGGCAACAAGAGCTTCATCCACATCGACTGGATGATCGGCTCCAACAAGGTCGATATCGATGGCGTCAACAAGGACGGCAGCACTGTGCCGGTGATGCGCCAGGGCGAGTGGGCCTGACGGAGACTTGTGACCAGCAGTCGGGCGGTGTCATACCGCCCGATCTTGGGAGGCAGCCGATGGCTTTCGACATCGTGGTCAAGCGGGTCTACGAGCCGGCTGCAGCTTCAGATGGTCAGCGCGTGTTGGTCGACCGCATCTGGCCACGCGGCCTGACCAAAGAAAAAGCGGCGCTGACCCTGTGGCTGAAGGACATCGCACCGAGCGATGGCTTGCGCAAATGGTTCGATCATCAGCCCGAGCGCTGGGAAGAATTTCAAAAGCGATACCGGAGCGAACTGGCCGACAGGCAGGAGCCGTTGCGCGAACTGGCCAGCCTGCTGGAGCACGGCCGCGTCACCCTGCTCTACGGCGCCCATGAGCAGCGTTACAACAATGCGCTGGCGCTGGCGGATTATCTGCAAGAAAAGGCATAGCGCTGACGTGGTTGTCCGGGGTGCGTCCTTCGAGGCTCGCCCGCATGGAGCCGCACCTTTTACTTCGGACACATTGCGGGCTCACACCTCAGGATGAGGACCATTGAGCGGGTGCCCGCAACTCGGGGCATCGCAGCAGTGCGTCAGCGCGACGGTCCTCATCCTGAGGTGTGAGCCCGCATAACCCTCGATAGATTGCGCAGTCCAAGGTGGGCGAACCTCGAAGGACGCACCTCGATCAGCCGAGCTCGCGCTCGTAGATATCGGGCTTGAAGCCGACCAGCAGATGGTCGCCCAGATCAAGCACCGGACGCTTGATCATCGTCGGGCTGGCCAACATCAGCACCTTGGCTTTCTCGGCATCGAGGCCCTGCTTCTTGTCGTCCGGCAATTCCCTGAACGTGGTGCTCGCCTTGTTGAGCAGCACTTCCCAGCCGAGCTTGTCGATCCAGCCCTGCAGGCGATCGGCTTCCAGGCCCGAGGCGCGATAATCATGAAAAACATATTCGACCTTGCGGCCTTCCAGCCAGACGCGCGCCTTCTTGATCGTGTCGCAGTTCGGGATGCCGTACATGGTGATGGTCAAGGCCGGGTTCCTCGGTTTGTCCGATACCGGGTAGCCGATTCGGAGCGATGACGCTCTCTTCCTTATTCGCCGTAGGGCACCCAGATGTTCTTCACCTGCACGGCGCGGGACAGGAACTCCCTGCCCTCGCCCTGGCGCGCGTCATACCAGTCACGCTGGACTGTTTCGGCCCAAACCTGCTTGAGGTTACCGGTCGAGGCCTTTTCGATCTTCGCTGCCGCATCGCGGCCGCCGAAATACCAGATGCCGTCGACTTCCTCGTGCTTTGCCAGCTCGAGCGCGAGCGCATCACGGTCGCCGGTGACGATGTTGACGACGCCGTCCGGTACATCCGACGTCTCCAGCACCTGGTAGAAATCGGTGGCGGCGAGCGCCTGGCGTGAGGATGGCAGCACCACGATACGGTTGCCCATGGCAATCGCCGGGGCGAAGGTTGAGACGAAGCCGAGCAAACCAAGCTCTTCCGGGCAGGCGATGCCCAGGACACCAAGCGGCTCGTTCATGGCGAGCGCCACGCCGCGCAGCGGCGGTTTGTGCACCGCGCCCTCGAACTTGTCGGCCCAGGCGCCGTAGGAGAACAACCGCGACACCGAGGCTGCAACCTCTCTGGCCGCATCCTGCTTGCGCTTGCCGGTCATTGCGGCAAGACGGTCGGCGAACTCGCTCGAGCGCGCATCGAGGTTCTCGGCGATGTAGTAGAGGATCTGTGCGCGGCTGTGTTCGGCGGTCGACGCCCAGCCGGTCGCCTTGCGCGCGGCCTCCACGGCATTGCGGATATCCTTGCGGTTGCCGTCCCCAACCTCGCCGACCAGCGCACCCGACGGTGAAACGATCGGCCGGGAATAGCCGCCATCCGGTCTCGCCTGCTTGCCGCCGACATAAAGTTTCGCGGTGCGGTCGATGAAGCCGGTGGAGACGACATCGCCATTGGGCTCGACGGCAGGCGCGGCGGCAATCGGCTTGGCCCTGGACAGCCATTTCGGCTTGCAATAGGCGACCAGACCTTCGCGGCCACCTTCGCGGCCATAACCGGATTCCTTGTAGCCGCCGAAGCCGACGCCGGCGTCGAACATGTTGGTGCCGTTGACCCAGACGACGCCGCATTTCAGCTTGGGCGCGATGTCCAGCGACAGCGACAGCGTCTCCGACCAGATCGAGGCGGCAAGGCCGTATTCGGTGTTGTTGGCAAGCTCGACCGCTTCAGCCGGGGTGCGGAACGTGGTGGCGACAAGCACCGGCCCGAAGATCTCGACGCGCGAGACGGTGGCGGCCGGGTGCACGCCGGTCAGCAGCGTTGGCGGATAGAAACACCCTTTCGCCGGCACGCCTGATTTGGGCTGGTGAAGAACCGCTCCTTCCTTGACTCCGACATCGACCAGTTCGCGGATGCGCGCCAGCTGCACCGGATGCACGATGGCGCCGATGTCGATCGCCTTGTCGAGCGGATCGCCGACACGCAACGTCTCCATGCGGGCTACCAGCTTGGCGATGAAACGCTCCTGCACGCTTTCCTGCACCAGCAAGCGCGAGCCGGCACAGCAGACCTGACCCTGGTTGAACCAGATGGCGTCGACGACGCCTTCGACCGCGGCATCGAGGTCCGCGTCATCGAAAACGATGAAGGGCGACTTGCCGCCGAGTTCGAGGGTCAGGCTCTTTCCCGAGCCGGCGGTCGCCTCGCGGATGCGGCGGCCGACCTCGGTCGAACCAGTGAAAGCGATCTTGGCCACGCCCGGATGATTGACGATGGCTTCGCCGGTCGCGCCGTCGCCGGTGACGATGTTGACCACACCTTCCGGCAGGCCTGCTTTCTGGCAGATCTCGGCGAACAGCAGCGCGGTGAGCGAGGTGTATTCGGCCGGTTTCAGCACCACCGTGTTGCCGAGCGCGATCGCCGGCGCGATCTTCCAGGCCAGCATCAACAGCGGAAAATTCCAGGGGATGATCTGGCCGCAGACGCCAAGCGGTTCCCTGTCGGCCAGTTCACCGTCCATCAGCTGCGCCCAGCCGGCATGGTGATAGAAATGACGGGCGACCAGCGGGATATCGATGTCGCGGGTCTCGCGGATCGGCTTGCCATTGTCGAGCGTCTCCACCACCGCGAACAGGCGGCTGTGGCGTTGGACCAGCCGGGCGATCGCGTAGAGGTAGCGGGCGCGGACATGGCCGGGAAGTGCGGCCCAGCCGGGCTGTGCCTTGGCGGCGGCCTTGACCGCCGCGTCGACATCGGCGGCATTTGCCTGCGCCAGCCGGGTCAGGATCTCACCGCTTGACGGCGATGTGGTTTCGAAGCTTTCGCCCGACTTGGCCTTCTTCCAGCCACCGCCGATGAACAGCCTGGTTTCAGCGCCCAGCCCCTTGATCCAGGCGCGGGCTTCCTTGTCGCTCTCCGGCGCCGGGCCGTATTCCATCGTGTCCAGGATTTCTGCGATCGACATGGAGACCCCCGTTACGCCATAGCGTGGTGGCTGAAGGCCGCGTAACGACCGGTGACGTAATGCTCGAGCTGGCGCTCGATGTCGGCAAGCAGCGACGAAGCCCCGAAGCGGAACAAATTGGGCTGCAGCCAGTCGTTGCCGAGCTCTTCCTTCATCAATGCGAGATAGGCCATCGCATCCTTGGCGGTGGAAATGCCGCCGGCCGGCTTGTAGCCGACGACATGGCCGGTCATCTCGCGATATTCGCGGATGGCACGGATCATCACCAGCGTGACCGGCAGCGTCGCATTGATCGCTTCCTTGCCGGTCGAGGTCTTGATGAAATCGGAGCCTGCCATCATCGACACCCAGGACGCGCGGGCGACATTGCGCAAGGTCTGCAGGTCGCCCGTGGCGAGGATGGTCTTCATGTGCGCCGGCCCGCAGGCTTCCTTGCAGGCCTTCACCTCCTCGTAGAGCGCCTGCCAGTTGCCGGTCAGCACATGTTCGCGGGTGATGACGATGTCGATCTCCTCGGCACCATCGGCAACCGACGCCTCGATCTCCCTAAGCCGCGTGTCCAGTGGCGAAAGGCCAGCCGGAAAGCCGGTGGAGACGGCGGCGACCGGAATGCCCGAGCCCTGCAGCGCATCGACCGCGGTGGCGACGAAACGATGATAGACGCAGACCGCACCGGTGGTGATGATGCGATCGCCAAGCCCAAGCGCGTCCTGCAGATCGGCGCGCAGCGGCTGGCGCGCCTTGGCGCAGAGGCGGCGCACGCGGCCGGCGGTGTCGTCGCCGTTCAGCGTGGTGAGATCGATGCATTGCAGCGCACGCACCAGCCAGGCTGCCTGCCATTCCTTCTTCACCGTGCGGCGGCCACCGAGCGACGACGTGCGCCGTTCGGCGGCGCTCAGATTGACGCGGACAGCTTCGATCGGGTCGAGCGAAAACGGTATCGGCGGGTTGTAGGGGTGCGGCTGGTTGGCGAAGGCGGCAGCGCCGGCGGCTTGGCCACTCCTGTGCTTGTTGACGACATTCATCTCACACCTCCCATACGCCCGGACGGTGACAGCAAAAGGACGACCGCGCCGAAACGTCCATATTGCGCGAATCGCGAAGCCCGCCAAGGCTCAATCGGCCTCGGCGGGCTCTCGCAGCTCGGAGTTGAATGGAAGTCCGACCGCTTCGGGTCTATTTCCGCTCAGGAAACAATGCCGTCAGTCCGTCGCGGGAAGCCTCGGCGACCCCGCGTTCGGTAATCAGGCCGGTGACGAGACGCGCCGGCGTCACATCGAAGGCAGGATTGCCGGCGGGCGACGCTTCCGGCGACACGCGCACGCGGGCGATCTCACCGGTTTCGGTCTTGCCCTGCACGAAGGAAACCTCATCACCGGAACGTTCCTCGATCGGGATTTCCTTCAGTCCGTCCGACACGGTCCAGTCGATGGTCGGCGACGGCAGCGCGACATAGAAGGGAATGTCGTTGTCCCTGGCTGCGAGCGCCTTCAGATAGGTGCCGATCTTGTTGCAGACATCGCCATTGGCGGTGGTGCGATCCGTGCCGACGATGACCATGTCGACCTCGCCATGCTGCATCAGATGACCGCCGGCATTGTCGACGATCAGCGTGTGCGGCACGCCGTGCCCGGCCATTTCCCAGGCGGTGAGCTGCGCGCCCTGGTTGCGCGGGCGCGTCTCGTCGACATAGACGTGGACCGGGATGCCGGCCTCGACCGCCAGATAGATTGGTGCGGTGGCGGTGCCATAGTCGACCGTGGCCAGCCAGCCGGCGTTGCAATGGGTGAGGATGTTGACGCGCTCGCCCGGTTTCTTCCTGGCGGCGATCTGCTTGATGATGGCAAGGCCGTTGCCGCCGATCGAACGGTTGAGCTCGACATCCTCGTCGGCGATCTCGGCGGCGCGCTTGTATGCGGCGGCAACACGCTCGGAAACCGGCAACGGCTTCAGAAGCTTGCGCATCTCGTCAAGCGCCCAGCGCAGGTTGATCGCCGTCGGACGCGTCTCATGGAGCCGGTCCCAGGCGGCATCGAGGGCAGCGTCGGATGCATCAGCCAGCATCTGAATCGCCATGCCGTAGGCAGCGGTAACGCCGATCAGCGGCGCGCCGCGCACCCACATGTCGCGGATCGCGACGGCGACATCTTCCACCGTCGACAGTGTGACGACGCGGAACTCGTGCGGCAGCCAGCGCTGGTCGATGATATCGACGGAACGGCCGTCTTCGTTCAGCCAGATGGTGCGAAAATGCTTGCCGCCGACGTTCACGCGTATGCTCCTTTTTCGATCAGCGCGGCGAACGCGTTGACCTCTTCAATGCTGTGGATGACGCGGCGGTTGACCGCGATGTGGCGACCGAAACGCAGCGCCCTGGCCTCGCAGACGGCGCGCCTGGCTTCGTCCTCGATGGTCTCGAAATCCGCATTGTGGGCGAGACCGAGTATGCGACGGTGGCATTCGACGCCGGCGAAACCCAGAAGATCCTGCCAGATGTCATGCAGCATGCGATCGAGCGCCTGTTCGGCGCCGAGCGCATCGCCGCGATCCTCGAACACGCTGCGGGCATAAAGCATGCCGGTGCGTTCACTACGCCAGAGGCGCGAGAACTCGGAGCGGAACACGGCCCAGATCGAGGTGACCGTCTCGAGCAGATAGGAGCGCATGGTTTCGCGCGAGCCGTCCTGTTCGTGCCCGCTCTGCGAGAAGTAGGACATCCAGAAATTGGCCAACAGCATGCCGACGTCGAACGCCATCGGCCCGTAGAAGGCGAATTCGGGATCGATGACGCGGGTGTCCGTATCCGTCACCATGACGGAGCCGGTGTGCAGGTCGCCATGCAGCAACGTTTCGGCATTTGCCGCGAACAGATGCTTGAGGCGCTGCGCTTCGACCTTGAGATCGCGATCGGCACGCAGTTCGGCAACGAGCGGCTCGAGCGCCGGCGTGTAGTGGTTCAGCTTCGCTTCGAAATAGGGATCGGTGAAAACCAGGTTTTCGGTGATGTCGCAGAGTTCGACATTGTCGGCGAACAGCGCAAGGTCGGCCTTGCGATCACGCGCCGCCATGTGCAGGTCCGAGCCACGGAACAGCGTACGCGCCACGAACAGGCCGAGGTCGACGCCGATGCGCGGCAATTCGCGGCCGGCGATCAGTTCCTTGCGCAGGATGATGTGCGGCGTCAGATATTCCATGACGATCAGCGCCTGCGCTTCGTCGAAATGCAGCACCGCTGGCACCGTGCCTTGACCAGCGCGGGCTTCCTGCCTGACCAGCGCGCGGTATTCGAAGAAGGAGCGCTTCAGCGGCAGCGGCCAGCTTTCGCCGACCAGCCGGACATAGGGCAGCGCCTGTTTGACGACGGCCGAACCGGCCGGCCCTTCGACAATGAAGACGAGGTTCAAATTACCGTCGCCAACCTCGCGTACACGCCAGGCGGAAACATCGTCGCCGAGCTGATCGGTCAGCGCCGGCAGAGCGCCGAGCCTCGTGGCCAAAGTTTCAACCGTCAGAGCCTCGAACGAAGCATTTTTTGCCATGTCGGCCTCCCGATCCGCGTCCCCGTTTCTGTTAGCGAACGGTCATGACGGGTAAAAGGCTAGGAACCATTCTGTCATTTGTCAATCGTGTTGACAAATGACGAGATTGTTCCTAGCGTCGGGGTCAAGGAGGAGAATATGGCCGCAGAAGCCGTGTTCCGCATCGCGGATCTGAAGAAATCCTTCGGCCCGATCCAAGTTCTTGGCGGCGTCAGCCTCGACCTGCATCCAGGCGAGGTGACGGTGCTGATGGGCGCCAATGGAGCGGGTAAGTCGACGCTGGTGAAAGTCATCAGCGGCGTCTATTCGCGTGATGGCGGCGCCATGACATTGGGCGCCGCCGACTTCGCGCCGAAAACTCCGGCAGAAGCCATCCGCGCCGGCGTCGTCACCGTGCACCAAAACATCAATGACGGCGTCGTCGCAGCGCTCGACGTCGGCACCAACCTGACGCTGGATCGTCTCAGCGGCAAAGGCCAGCCCCTCGTCTTCAACCCGCGCCGCGTGCAGCGCGAAGCCCGCGCCGTCGCCGAGCGCATGGGGTTGGACATCGACCTTGGCGCCGCGATCGGGGATCTCACGCTGGCGGACCGCCAGATGGTCGCGATCGCACGCGCCATGGCGCACGAGCCGAAGGTGCTGATCCTCGACGAGCCGACATCCTCGCTGTCCAGTGCCGAGGCCAACCGACTGTTTTCGCTCGTCGACCGGCTGAAATCGCACGGTGTCGCCATTCTCTATATCTCGCACCGCATGTCGGACATCCGCCGGCTGGCCGATCGCATCGTCTCGCTGCGCGACGGCCAGATCGTCGGCACGTTCGACAGCAAGCCGCTCGACTATGAAGGCGCGGTCAATGCCATGCTTGGGCGCAGGATTCACCAAAGCGCTTTCGCCCCCAATGCGGGCGGCAAGACGATCTTCGCCGCCGACAATCTGGTGATCGCCGACGGCGCCAGGCCGATCTCGCTTTCCCTGGGCGACGGAGAGATCGTCGCCATCACCGGCCTGGTCGGCGTCGGCAAGACGGCGCTTGCCGAGACGCTGTTTGGACTGCGCCAGCCGCTCAGCGGTTCCATGGCCCTGAACGGGCACGGCTACAGCCCCCGCACACCGGCCGAAGCGATCAGCGCCGGCGCCTTCCTGGTGGCCAAGGACCGCAGCGAAAGCGGCATCGTCGGCGCTTTCAACATCTACGAGAACATGACCCTGCCGTTCCTGAAACGGATTTCGGCTTTCGGCGTGCTGCGCCGCCGCACCGAGCGTGCCATCGCCCGCCGTCAGATCAGCGAGCTGGGCATTGTCTGTCGGACCGAGAAGGACGAAATGTCGACGCTTTCGGGCGGCAACCAGCAAAAGGTGATGGTGGCGCGCTGGATGACGCACCCCTCCTCACTGTTCATGCTGGACGAGCCATTCCAGGGCGTGGATATCGCCGCGCGGCGCGATATCGCCGCAAAACTCAGGGCAAATGCCGCCGGGCGCGCGACACTGGTCTTCGTCACCGAACTCGATGAGGCACTGGAGACTGCCGACCGCATCCTGGTCATGTCCGAGCACACGATCGTCGGCGAGCACAGGAACGAGCGCATCGACATGGACCGCCTGCTGGCGGAGGTCGCCGGCCAGACGGCGCGGGGCGCTGCCTGAAAATGATAACGATAAAGGGGGCGCGAATGGCGCAGCTATCCGGCGATTTCATGAGCAGCGAGGTTTGCGCCTAAATGCGTGACATCGCCGTGCGTTACGGCTTTCTGGTGCTGTTCGCGGCACTGGTCGCCTATTTTGCCTCCACCGCCGATGGCTTCGTGTCGCCGCAAAGCGCGGTGTTCATCTTCCAGTCGGTGGCGATCACCGGCATCCTGGCACTCGGCGTGACAGCGACCCTGGTGGTCGGCGGTTTCGACCTTTCCATCGGTTCCGTGGCGACCAGCGCCATGATGGCGGCCGCCTATGTCATGGTTGTGCTGGACCAGAATGCGCTGGTTGCGGTTCTCGCCTGCCTGGCTATCGGCGTGCTGATCGGCCTGATCAACGGCTTCCTCATCGTCTATATGCGCGTGCCGGATCTCCTGGCGACGCTCGGCATGATGTTCCTGCTGCTCGGCCTGCAGCGCATCCCGACCGAAGGCCGCTCGATCGCTGCCGGCATGACCATGCCCGACGGGTCGGTCGCGCCCGGCAAGTTCAGCGACGCTTTCCTGGCGCTCGGCCGCTACCGTTTCGATTTCTTCGCACCGAACCTGGTTCCGGTATCCGTCGTGGTGCTGGTGGTGCTGGCGGTGGCGATCTGGTTCTTCCTTGAATACACGCGTTTCGGCCGCATGATGTACGCGGTCGGCTCCAACGAACGTGCAGCCGAACTCGCCGGCGCGCCTGTCAAGGCATACAAGATCTGGGCCTATGTCATTTCCGGTATATTCGCCTCAATCGGCGGGATTTTGCTCGCCGCCCGACTTGGACGCGGCGACATCGCCTCGGGTAACAATCTGCTGCTCGACGCGGTGGCGGCGGCGTTGATCGGTTTTGCCGTGCTGGGTGCGTCAAAGCCCAACGCCTTCGGCACTGCTGTCGGTGCGCTGTTCGTCGGCGTGCTCCTGCAGGGACTGACCATGATGAACGCGCCCTACTACACCCAGGATTTCGTGAAGGGCGCAGTGCTGGTGATCGCGCTCGTCTTCACATTTGCCCTGTCGACCAGGGCCAAAAGGTAATTGCGGCAATCAACGACTAAAAAACCAAGCGGAGGACTTAGATGAAATTCGATCGCAGAACATTCGCCAAGCTGGCCGTCGGCCTGCTCGGCGCGACGGCGCTGGGCTTTTCGCCAGCGCTGGCGCAAGACAAGCCGGCGCCGTTCGACAAGCCGGGCCAGGTCAAGATCGCGCTGGTGCGCTATCTCTCCACCGGTGACTTCTTCCAGGCCTATCTGGCCGGCGTGGAATCGCAGGCCAAGGCGCTCGGCGTTGACCTTCGCGTGCTGGATTCCAAGCAGGACGCGGCCCTGCAGGCCGACATGGTCGACCAGGCGATCGCACTTGGCGTCAACGGCATCATCATCCAGCACGGCCTGACCGAATCGATGAAGGAAGCCGCCCAGCGCGCGGTCGACGCCGGCATCAAGGTGGTGGCCTTCGACGTCAACGTCGAGAACCCGAAGATCCCGCAGATCGAGCAGTCGGATCGCGACCTTGCCCGACTGGCTCTGGAACAGGCGATCAAGGACAATGGCGAAAGCTGGAAGTCCGGCTACGTCTATGTCGCAGGCATTGCGCCGCTCGACCGCCGCAACGAGACCTGGGTGGAATTCAAGAAGAAGTATTCAGGCATCAAGGAAGCCGCGCAATTCGGCACCCTCGACAACCCGATCGCCAACTCGGTCGCCAACCAGGCCCGTTCGGTGCTGTCGGCGAACCCCGACATCAAGGTGATGTTCGCGCCCTACGACGAATTCGCCAAGGGCGTGAAGATCGCGGTGGACGAAGCCGGCCTGTCGAAGGACGTCAAGATCTATTCGGCGGACATTTCGACCTCCGACATCGCGGCGATGCGCGAGCCTGACAGCGCCTGGGCAGCAACCGCCGCCACCAACCCGGCCGTCGTCGGCCAGGTCTCGGTGCGCGCGCTGGCCCAGCTGCTGGCCGGTGAAGATCCCGGCAAAAGCGTGATCGTGCCGCCGACGCTGATCACCCAGAAGGAACTGGTCGAAAAGGACATCAAGAACATGGAAGAACTGTCAGCCAAGCTGCCGCAATTCGCCCATGCTGATGTCGCCATGCCGAAGTGGATGCCGAACCCGAACGCGAAGTAAGCATCGACGACAGAGACAGCATGAGAGCAGCCCGCTTCGGCGGGCTGCTCTTTTTTGTTGCGCGCAATCTTCTGGTACGCAGCCTGTTCGGGGGCCCCAGCTTATGTCCAAAACAACAATGAGCGCCCTGATGGACGCTCATTGTTGTTTCAGAACGATCGAATTTCTCTGCGCAGGCAGAGGGACCCGATTATCGCAGCGCCGCCGCGATGTTGCCGCCGTCGACGGTCGTCACATCCGCAGTGGTACGCTCGGCCAAAGCCTGATGCAGGAAGGCCTGGGCAACGTCGTCGGCGGTGACTTCCTGCCCGAGCAGGTTGCCGGACATGTAGTCCTTTTCCGACAGGCCGCGTGCGGTGGAACGGCTGGCGATCATCGCATCGGTCAACAGGCCGGAGCGGATACGGTCGGCGTTGACGGCATTCGAACGGATGCCGATCGGACCATACTCCAGCGCGTACTGGCGCGACAGGAACAGCGTCGCCGCCTTGGGCAGGCCATAGGCGCCAAACTTGGCGCCCGGGTTCACCGCCTGCTTGGAAGCGTTGAACAGAAGCACGCCGCCTGTGCCCTGCTCACGCATGATGCGCACCGCGTTCTGCGCCACACTCTGGTGCGAGAAGAAGTTGAGCTCGAAGCTCTTGCGCAGCAGCGCGTCATCGATGTCGGCGATCATGCCCTCCCAGGCAGCGCCAGCGTTGGAAACGACGATGTCGATGCCACCAAACACCTTCACGGCCTGATCGAAGGCAGCGCGCACTTCGGCCGGATTGGTGATGTCCGCGCCGACACCGATCGAACTGTTGCCGGCAGCCCTGGCGGCTTCCGCGGCCTTGGCGGCATCCAGGTCGACCACCACGACATGCGCGCCTTCACGGGCGAAAGCCCTGGCGGTGGCAGCACCTATGGCACCGGCGCCGCCGGTGACCAGCACGATCTGGCCGGTCAGGGGCTTTGGCTTGTTGGAAGCAAGCTTGGCCTGTTCGAGCGACCAGTATTCGAGCGGGAACAGATCGGACTTGGCGAGCGGACGGAAGGCGCCGACGCTGGCCGCGCCCTTGACCGCCTCGATCCACATCTCGCCGACATCCGAAGCGATCCTGGCGTCCTTCAGCGTGCGGCCGTGACCGAACATGCCGAGGCCCGGCACCAGCGACAGGCGCGGCATCGGGTCGAGCATGGTGCGCTTGACGTCGTCCAGCGCATCGTTCTCTTCGAAATAACGGGTGTATTCAGCCATGTAGGCGGCGACCCGCCTGCCGATCTCGGCCTTGTAGCCGGCGAGATCAGAGGCATCAGGCGCCGGCAACACCATCGGCCCGGTCTTGATGCGGATCGACAGGTCCGGCGTCGAGACACCGGCGGCGGCGTAGTCGGCAATCGCCGCCGAATTGACGAATTCCAGGATGGCGCCGGAAGTGCGGAAATCGCTGACCATGCGATCGAAGCGGCCCTCGCCCCTGGCGACCGCGACGGCGCCGCGCAGCATCGAAGCGACCTCCTCCGGCTTCGCCAGGCTGGCCGGCAAGGATGCCGGCTTCAGCGGATTGCTGCCATTCCTGGCGACATAGTCCTCGGCCACCGTCACATAGTGGATCATGCGATCATAGGCCTGCCTGGCATCGTCGCCGAAGGTGAAGATGCCATGCTTGTCGAGGATCAGGCCTTCGACACTCGGGTCGGCGTCATAGACATCGGCGGCGACCTTGGCGAGATCGAAACCCGGCTTGATGTAAGGCACGAAACCCATCTTGTCGCCGAACACCTTCTTCGACAGCGCTTCGCTGTCGCCGCCCTGGTCGACGATGGCGAGGATCGCGGTGGAATGGGTGTGGTCGACGAATTTGTGCGGCAGGAAGGCATGCAGCAATGTCTCCACCGACGGGTTCGGCGAGGACGGATCGATCAGGTTGGCGCGTTGCAGCGCGACCATGTCTTCATCCGACAGGCTATCCAGCTTGCGCGCCTTGAGCAGCGCCCCGAGTTTCACCGCCGGAAGGCCCTGCGGTTCGATGACGGCCATGTCCCAGCCACTGCCCTTGACGCAGAGCACGTCCCATTCGTCGCCGACGAAATCGGTGACCTTGGTCTTGACCGACGTGTTGCCACCGCCGTGCAGGACAAGCCTCGGCTCGCCGCCGAGCAGCCGCGTCGTGTAGACCCGCAGCGCCAGATCGCGGCCCACGCCCTTTGCCGCATAGGCCTTGACCACGTTTTCGGCTTCGGCGTCGTTCCAGAGATTTTTCATCGGGTCGTCCACATTTTCAATTGGGATAGAAGGGTCGGATTGCATGCACCGGCCATCCGGCGAGCGTTTCGGCTCGCCGGATGCTCCAAGATTCTTATAGGTCAGGCCGATCTTGCTTTTGCGACAGGCGTGAATCCTGCGTATCGAGCAGGCGCCGCGCCATGCCGGCAGGGAGTACGAGGTGCGAACAGAGACCACCGGCCAGCGCCGCTTGCAGCGGCTCCAGCTTGTTGTCCTCCTGCACCACCATCATGCGCTTGGGGATGGCACGCATCGAGGCGAGATCGGCCGAAATGACACGACGGTTGTAGTCGCAGTCGAGCAGGTTGCCGGTGGCGTCGATGAGCTGGCCGGCGATGACGCCTGTCGCACCCCGATCGCGCAACGCGAACATTTCGGCAGGGGTCAAGGCACCACATTTGACGATGTGGCTTTCTGCATCGATGGTGCCGACTGAAAACAGAGCGAGGTCGCAGCGCGCAACCAGCGACAGCTGTTCCTTGATGACCGGCTCGTCGCGCAATTCACGTGCCAGTCTTTCCGAACTCAGGGACAGCGGCGCATAGAAGTTGAGACCCTTTGCATTGAGCCGCCGCGCGATCTCCATGGTGCACTGATCGGGGCGCTGCGAATAAGGCGCGCCGAGGTTGCCGCACAGTTGCACGACGGTGACATCCTGCAGGTCGGCAAAGGACATAACGTCGGCTACCGCATAAACGGTGCGCCCCCAGGCAACGCCGATGCGGTCGCCGCGATTGACGAGTTCGAGGAAGACGCCGGCGGCAAGAGCCGGTACTTCCACGCTGGCATCGAGCGCCTGGCGATCCTGCGGTGCGATCCAGACGGTGGTGAGCCCGAACGCATCCTCCACCTCCCGCGCCAGCGTATCCTCGGTGAAAAGCTGAGTCGACGTGGAGATGTTGACGATGCCGGTCTCACGCGCCTTGCGCAGATAGGTAGCGACGGAAGCGCGCGAGATATCAAGCTTCCTGGCCACCTCGTCCTGGCGAAGCCCGTGCGTGTAGTAAAGCCACGCCGCCTTGTGAATGATCTGATCTGCCGCCCGGATCGCCATGGGTCGAAATCTCGTTTTCGACATTATTCACGACGACTGACAAAAGTCAAACAAGCTCGTTGCGTCTGGAATATGCATTTTTCCCCCAGGACTGTAACCTGATTGTCGATGCCGACAAAGCTGCAACCGGAGGCTGTTCAGCAAGGGTTCATACCTTGCTTCTTATGAGCACCACAGGGAGACAGTCCGGCCGGTCCACACCATCAAGCAGGACCGGCCAGCCACGGAAAGGATTGCCACGATGAACCTCAACCGCCGCCACATGATCGGACTGATGGCCGTCGCCTTTGCCTTGCCAGCGGTGCAGGCCGAAGCGCGAAGCATGACGCTGACCGGAACGGTGACCTATCGCGAACGGATGATGATGCTGCCGAATTCGACGGTCGAGGTTTCGCTGGTCGACATCTCGCTGGCCGACGCGCCTGCCAAGACCATCGCCCGCCATGTCATCCGGCGCGCTCGTGCCAGCCCGATCCGCTACAGGCTGGCGTTCGATTCGAGCCAGATCCGCAAAGGCCGCACCTATGCACTGCAGGCCCGGATCACCCAGGGCAAGCAGCTGCTGTTCATCAACACGACGCGCCATACGGTTTTCGACGGCGGGCCGAACGACACGGAGATCCGCGTCGAGCGTGTCGCGGGCGAACCGAGCGCCGAACTCGGCATAGCCGGCGAATGGCTTGCCGAAGACATCAACGGCCGCGGTGTGATCGACAACCTGCAGACCACGCTCAAGATCGAAGACAATGGCACCGTGTCGGGTAAGGGCGGCTGCAACGGTTACGGCGGCAAGGCGACCATCACCGGCAACCGCATCCGCTTCGGCATGCTGGTCAGCACGCAGATGGCCTGCGCGCCGGCGATCCTGGATCAGGAAACCAAGTTCCACGCCGCACTGCGCGAAACACGGAGCTGGCGCGTCGACCAGCGTCGCCGCAAGCTCACTTTGCTGGACAGGCGCGGCCGTGCCGTAGCGGTGCTCGCGCGCATGGGCTGACCGCCACCAGCAAAAGGGCCGGCCAGGGTTCACCTGGCCGGCCCTTTTCCTTTATTGCCGCATGATTTGCGGGATCCTGCTTTACGCCCTCGGATCGGCCTTCGAGCGCTGCTCCAGCCAGCTGACCAGCCGGACCAGCGGCCAAAGGAACAGCAGATAGATGAGCGCCGCGCCAACCAGCGGCGTCGGATTGGCCATCAATGCCTGCGCGTCCGTCGCCTGCTTGAGCAGGTCCGGCATCGCCACCACCGAAGCCAGCGCGGTATCCTTGAAGATGGAAACCGCGTTGCTGGTCAGCGGTGGCACGACGATGCGCAGTGCCTGTGGCAGGATCACCTTGCGCATGGCTGTCCAGAACGGCAGGCCAAGTGCCGCTGCGGCCTCGAACTGGCCCTTGGGGATGTTCTCGATGCCGGCGCGACAAACCTCCGCCGTGAACGCACCCAGCACCATGGAGAGGGCGAGCGTTGCCGAGGTGAAGGCAGACAGACGGATGCCGACAAAGGGCAGTGCGTAGTAGATCATGATCAGCACGACCAGGATCGGCGTCGCACGGAAGATATCGATGAAGCCTACCGCCAGCAGGCGCAGCGGTTTCGGCGCATAGAGCCGCATCAGGCAGACACCGAGGCCGAGCAGCCCGCCGAAGACGATGGCAGTGCAACCGAGCAGCAGCGTGTTGCCGAGCCCCCGGATCAGCATGGGGAAGGCACGGACGAGAACGTCCCAGTTGAAGAAGGTTTCTAACAATCCCATCGTGACGATCCGTCCGCGTCGTTACGGCCGCATGCCGGGAGCCTCGGACTTCCGGCAATCCTGCGACAATCAGGGTTGGTCCTGGCAGGCTTGGCGCTGATCACAATTGTAGCCCGGCGGCCTGCTCCGTGGCAGCCTCCCGGACAACACGATGCCGGCAGCGCCCAACGTGTCGCCACCGGCATCGGCCGAGCCCCCGCCCGGCTTACTGAGCCTGCGGAATGGGCAGGATCTTGTTGGTGGAGGAATCCGCGGCGGCGTCCGCACCCAGCCACTTCTTGTGAAGCGCTGCCATGGTGCCGTCCTTCTTGATGGCATCGATGGCGCCGTTGACCTTTTCGAGCAGCGGCGAGCCCTTCTTCATCATGATGCCGAATTTGTCGCCGGTCGGGATCGCTGTCACCACCGCCATGTCGGGCATCTTGGTGAAGGCGAACTGGAAACCGGCGATGTCGCCGATGGCGCCGTCGAGCCGGCCCGACTGCACGTCGAGGATCAGGTTCTGCTGCGTGTCGTAGCCGCGATATTCCTTGATGCCGTATTTCTCGGTGTTGGCCTTGATCCAGGCCTCGCCGACCGAAGCCGAGATCGCGCCGACCGTCTTGCCCTTCATGTCTTCCAGCGTCTTCAGCGGCGTGTCCTTCTTGGCCACCAGCGCGATGTCGCTGTCGTAATAACCTTGCGTGAAGGCCTGGTTCTGCAGACGATCATTGTTGATGGTGATCGAGGAGATGGCGAGATCGATACGGCCGGAAACGGTTGCCGAAAACAGCGCCTGGAAGCCGAGGTCCTGGATTTCGACGTCCGAGCCGATGCGCTTGCCGATCTCCTTGACGAGGTCGACCTCGAAACCTTCGAACTGGCCGTTCTCAAGCTTGTTTTCCCATGGCGGATTGGCCGGATAGGCACCCACCAGCAGCGTTTCGGCGTGTGCCAGCGATGCGCCGAGGCCCATCGTCAGCGCCGCGAAAGCACCGATCAGATTGCGGCGATTGAGAAGCATTTTTGGTTCCCCTTCTGTTTGCCCGCCGGTTCGTTGCCGCGGGATGGGTCTGTCAGGACGCGACCCTTCGTCATGAAAGTGCTGATACCATGCGGGCGGCGGCCTCCCGGATCTGATCCGGATCGCGCAGCACGCACATTCTGAGGAAGGATCGCGACGCGTTGCCGAACAGGTATCCCGGCGACAGGCCGACGCGTGCCTTCTCGATGACGCGGGCGCAGGCTTCCCGCGAATCCTCCTGCCCTTCGAAAGCAAAGAAGGCATACATGCCGCCCTTCGGCTTCGATGGCAGGATGATGCCGTCCAGCCTGGCCAGCGCCTCGTAGGCGATGTCGAGGCCGAGCCTCGCCCGCTCGCGGATTTCGGCAACCAGCGGCTCGCCCTGGCGCAATGCCGCCTCGGCCCCCGCCTGCACGAAGGCGGCGGTGCCGCTGTTGGCATATTGCGTCATGGCGGCGATCTGGTCGGCGACACCGGTCGGATGCGACAGCCAGCCAATACGCCAGCCGGTCATTGCCCAGGCCTTGGAGAAGGAGTTGACCACCAGGACACGGTCGTCGTCCTCGGCGATCTGCAACATGGAAGGGGCGACCTCGCCATCGAAATAGAGACGTCCATAGACCTCGTCGGAGACGATCCAGATGCCGGTGCGCCGCGAGAAATCGAGCAGTGCCTGCAACTCCTCGCGCGTCGCTGTCCAGCCCAGCGGATTGCTTGGCGTCGACAGGAAGATGGCGCGCGTTCGGGCATCGCAGCGCGCGAACACAGCGTCGAGATCGAGCCGCCATTCGCCATCGAAGGCAAGCGCCACCGGTCGTGGTTCGCCTCCGACCAGATGGATGGCGTTATGGATGTTGGGCCATTGCGGCTCGATGTAGACGGCGTTGGTGCCGACATCGACCAGCAGTTCCATCGCCAGCATCACCGCATGCATGCCGCCCGGCGTCACCGTCGAGCGTTCGACCGCGATCGGACGGCCATGCAATCTACTCTGGTATTCGGAAAGCGTGGTCGTCAGCGAACCGAGACCGCGCATGTTGGGAATATAGAAAGTCTGGCCGGCATCGAGCGACGCCTTGGCGGCATCGATGATGAAGCCCGGCGTGACCATGTCGCCCTCGCCGTACCAGAGAGGAATGACATCGCCGAGGCTCTGCGCCTTGGCGGCCAGCTGGGCGATGTTTTCGGTGCGCAGGTCCTGTATTTGCGGGCGAATGCCCTCGAGCGGCGGAAAGGGCCGGACATTCGCCGGATAGGCGGATGCGCCACTTCTGCTCAAGGTCATATGGCAGTCCCTCCCAACGACATACAGGCCAAGGACGCGCAGGAACGCAGCTCCCGTGCGGTGCAGGCTCAGTCCAACCAACTCACTCAATAACGCATGAAACAGTATACTGTTCAAGCCTAAAATTTTTTATCCAACCGCTTGCACTTCTCTTGGAATACGCGTTACCTTTGATGGAAATCGACGTTTTGAGCCATTTCTCGTCGCAGACAGGTCGAACATTCAGACTCGTGCAACAAGAAAATCGGGCAAAAACAGTATACTGATTGTGGAGAGGTCTGATGTCTGACGAGAGACCGTTCAAAGGCTCCGGCGGCAGCCTGCGCGCCCAGATCTACGAAGACATCCGCGACCGCATCCATCGCGGCGCGCTGGGTCGCAACGACCGGCTGGTCGATGTGGAGATCGCGGGCAATCTCGGTGTGTCGCGCATGCCGGTGAGGGAAGCCCTGCTGCAACTCACGCATGAAGGCTATCTCGTCGGCACCACGCGCGGCTTCATGCTACCGACACTGACACCGACCGACGTCGCCAACATCTTCGAGGTGCGGCGCTGCCTGGAACCACGTGCCGCCGCTCATGCCGCCCGCACGCTCGATGCGTCCGGCATGGAACGCCTGGCCGCAGCGCTCAAGGATGCCGAGGACGCCGTCGCGACCGCCGATGCGGAACTTCTGTTCCAGGCCAACGTCCGCTTCCGCCGCTCGTGGCTCGAAGCCGTCGACAACGACAGGCTGGCCTCCGCCATCGCCCGTTTCGCCGACCACGTGCAGGTCGTGCGCCTCGGCACGCTGACGCACCAGCCAACACAGGCTGTCGTGCTTGCCGGCATGCGCAGGCTCTACGACGCCTTCGCAAGCCGCGACTCGATGGCCGCTTTCGACCACATGACAACCTTCATCCAGCACGCCGAGGAGCGCTTCGTGGCACTCACCAGGGCGCTGGAAACCGCCAGCGAAGAAGGACGGCGTTCCCAGGGACAATCGTTATGATCAAGCCGCATCCACTCAAGGGCCCGAACAAGTTCAAGCTCGGCGTCTTCTCCATGAATGCCGACGGCGGCCTGGCGATGACGACGGCACCGGAGCGCTGGCGTGCGCGCTGGGACGACAACCTCAACGCAGCCCGCATCGCCGATAGCGCCGGGCTGGAATTCCTGCTGCCGATCGCGCGCTGGCGCGGTTTCGGCGGCGTCACCCATGCGCGAGAATGGTCGTTCGAGACCTTCACCTGGGCAGCGGGACTGGCGACGGCGACGGAAAACATCGCTTTGTTCATGACCGTGCATGTGCCGCTGGTCCACCCGCTGCAGGCGGCCAAGGCACTGGCCACCGTCGACCATATCTCCGGTGGCCGCGCCGGCCTCAATATCGTCTGCGGCTGGAACCCGGACGAGTTCGCGATGTTCGGCCAGACAGTCGGCGAGCGCACCTACGACCAGGCCGAGGAGTGGATCACCATTATCGAACGCGCCTACAAATCGCGCGAACCGTTCGACTTCGCCGGCGAGTTCTATGACCTCAAGGGCGTGGTCAGCCGGCCGGCCAGCCTGCAGGCGCCGCGCCCGGTGACGATGAACGCCGCGTTCGGCGCTCCGGGCCGCGACTACGCGGCGCGCCATTGCGACTATCTGTTCTCGACCTTCTCGGAAATCTCGGAAGGCCGCGCCCATGTCGTCGACATCGCCAGCCGCGCTGCCGAAGTCGGCCGCGACGTCGGCGTCTATACGGTCTGCCACGTGGTCTGCCGCGAAACGCAGCAGGAGGCGGAGGACTATTATCGCCGCTATGCGCTCGAACTCGCCGACAAGGGCGCCGTCGACGAGCATATGAAGAAAAAGAAGGAATTCGCGCATTCCCACGACGACAAGGCATTCACCGAATACCGACAGCGTTTTGCCGGCGGCGCCGGCACCTATCCACTTGTCGGCACGCCGGAGAAGATCGTCGACGACCTGATCCGCATCATGGAACAGGGGTATGCGGGCGCGGCACTCTCCTTCGTCAACTACACCTACGACCTGCCGTTCTTCTGCGACCGCGTGCTGCCGCTGATGCGCCAAGCCGGGCTGAGGATGAACTGATGGACACTGCAACCGGCGCGTTGCCCGTGCACGGCACCGTCGACCCGCGTGGTTTCAAGCAGGGCATGCGCGCGATGGCCGGTGCGGTCGCGATTCTGGCCGCAGAGGATGGCGAGCATGGCTGCTTCGGCCTAACCGCAACCGCCGTCTGCTCGTTCAGTACCGAGCCGCCGTCGCTACTCGCCTGCGTGCACAAGAACAGCACCTTCGCCTCGCTGACGCGGCAGGATATGGCCTTTTCGGTCAACCTGCCGGCCGCGGATCAGGAAAATGTCGCGCGCGTCTTCGGCGGCATGACAACCGCCAAGGGCGTGGCGCGTTTTGCGGCGGGCTCATGGGTGCGCGGCGAAACCGGCGCGCCCCTGCTGGTCGGCGCCCGCGCCGTTTTCGAATGCCGGGTTGGCGAGATCATCGCACGCGCCTCGCATCTGATCCTGATCGGACTGGTGACCAGGGTGACGCTCGACCGCGTCGAGCGCGAGCCGATCTTCTACGCCCACGGGCGCTTTCTCACTCTAAACGGCCAATAACGGAGACCAGCCGATGTCCCCTGTCCTGTCCGGCCGGCTGAAGACCCGACTTGCCGCCAAAGAACAGCTCGGCCTTGTCTGGCTGACGCTCGGTCATGCCTCGATCACCGAAATGGCGGCGCATTCCGGCGCCGACGCGCTTGTCATCGACCTGCAGCACGGGCTGTGGGATCGCCGGTCGCTGGAGACGACGGTCGGCATCGCCGCCGCTGCCGCCCCGGTGATCGCGCGCGTTGCGGACGGTTCGACGACGGCGATCGGCAATGCGCTGGATGCCGGTTGCGACGGCGTGCTGGTGCCGCTGATCGAGAGCCGCGAACAGGCTGAACAGGCGATATCCGCCGCCCGTTTTCCGCCGCATGGCCATCGCTCGGGCGGCGGCGTGCGGCCACTGGCCATGGGTTTCGGCACCTATCTCGAACGGGCAGGCCGCGTCGCCGTCGGCCTGATGATCGAGACCGCCGAGGGGGTTGAACAGGCAGATGCGATCGTAACCACTCCCGGGCTGGACTTCGTGCTGATCGGTACCGGCGATCTCGGCATCTCCTACGCGGCGCGAGGCAAGGGCGGCGACGCGACGGAAGCGGGCTGCCTGCGCGTGAAGGAAGCCTGTGCCAGCGCCGGTGTTCCTTGCGGCATCTTCACCGGCACCATCGACAAGGCCCTCGAGCGACGCGCCGAGGGGTATCACCTCGTGGTGCTCGCCTCCGATGTCGACGTGGTGCGAGACGCCTTCAACGGCGTGGTGCGCGACTTTGCCGGAGCGGCATCGTGAAACCGCCTTTTCGCGAGCGGCTGGACTTCGATGGCGCCAATGGCCAGGTGCTCGACGAAAGCCGCCGCTACATGCTGATGCGGCCCGAGGCGCTGATGGGGATGTTTCGTCGGCTCGATGATGAAGCCCGTCAGAAGGCGCTGGAGGCGCTTGCGGCTTCTGTGATCGAAATGGGCGGCGACAGCGCACGTGCCTACAAGGCACATGGCGGGGGCGACGCCGACGCCCTTTTGTCGACCGTGGCCAACACCGCGCCTGACCTCGGCTGGGGCGTCTGGTCTTTCGCCCGGGGCACTGGCGGCATTGAACTCACCGTCCGCAACAGCCCCTTCGCGACTGGCTATGGCTCCGCGTCACAACCGGTCTGCCATGCTATTGCAGGTATGGTCACTGCAGTCGGTCGCATGGTGCTGGACAAAGGCGTCGTCATCGCACGTGAAATCGAATGCGCAGCCTGCGGCGCCCCGGCCTGCCGCTTCGAGGCGCAGCAGGTCTGAGACCAACCTAGCTTTCGAGCAGGGTCCTGGTCAGCGGATGCGCCGAATCCACCAGCCCGTCGATGACGCTGAAATGGTGGCGATCCGGCTCGGCGTAAAAGCCAGTCGACGCTCCGAGACCGGTCCAGATATTGGCGAGCAGTTCGGACTGGCGGATGAATTCCGAGCGTTCGCCACCGCCGACCCAGCACACCAGCCGTGCGCCATCCATCGGCGACAGCAGCACCGGGCTCTCGACCGCTGCCTCGGCAGCATCGATTTTCAGCGTCTTGTTCATGCCCGTCTTCATGATCGGCCGCAGGTCATGCACGCCCGACAGCGAGACCGTGTTGACGATACGGCGACGCACCGCTTCCGGCAGAGGCGATGTCGCCGAGATCATGCGCGTGACCAGATGGCCTCCGGCCGAATGGCCGGTCAGACGGATATCACCGGCGACCAGCTCCGCTGCCTTCGTTATGGCAGCGCCTATTTCAGCAGAGATCTGGCCGATGCGTGCCTCGGGCGCCAGCGTATAGGACGGCATCGCCACCGCATGGCCGCTTTCGACGGCGCCGCGCGCCAGATGCGACCAGAAGCTCTTGTCGAGTGCCATCCAGTAGCCGCCATGCACGAAGACGACGAGCCCCTTCGCCGTGCCTGTCGGCAGGAACAGGTCGAGCCGGTTGCGTGTTCCCGGACCATAAGCGATGTCGAGCTGCGCGCGGCCAGATGCCGTCAGCTCGTCGCGATAAGCGGCCGCGGGTGCTACCCAGGCTTCGGGCCAACGGTCGCCTCCGGCAATGTTGGCGCCATTGGTATAGGCGTTGTCCCAGTCGACAATCTTGTGAACGACCATGATCGCTGTCCCTCTCCCACCTGCTCCGGCCGGCATCCTCGGCCTCTACCATAGGCAAGCGCCGGGCCAGCGCAACGATAAACTTTATGCTTGAAATAACCTTGGTGCTATGCGAGCGTTTCCATTAGCGGAACGGACAAGCACGCAGCAAGGCGACTCCACACCACCGCATGACAAGGCTGCATCAAGATGGCCAACGCAGACCCTACGGAAGCTGGGAGATCGAACGAGATGCTTGGGCCGACGGCGCATACCGACACGTTTGCACGAGACAATCTCCCGCCTCCGGACCTTTGGCCCGATTTCCTGCTCGAAGGCTTCGAGTATCCCGACCACATCAATGCCGGCGTCGAACTGACCGACCGCATGGTCGAACAGGGCTTCGGCGATCACACAGCGCTGATCGGCAACGGCCGCCGCCGCACCTACAAGGAACTGGCCGACTGGACCAGCCGCCTGGCGCATGCGCTGGTCGAGAATTACGGTGTCAAACCGGGCAACCGCGTGCTGATCCGCTCGGCCAACAATCCTGCCATGGTCGCCTGCTGGCTTGCCGCCACCAAGGCCGGTGCGGTGGTGGTCAACACCATGCCAATGCTGCGCGCCGGCGAGCTTGCCCAGATCGTCGACAAGGCCGAGATCACGCTGGCGCTGTGCGACACCAGGCTGATGGAAGAGATGGTAGCCTGCGCCAAGCAGAGTAAATTCCTGAAGCAGGTCATCGGTTTCGACGGCACCGCCAACCATGACGCGGAACTCGATCGCGTCGCGCTCGACAAGTCCGTGCGCTTCGATGCAGTCAAGACCGGGCGCGACGACGTCGCCCTTCTCGGCTTCACCTCCGGCACCACCGGCATGCCGAAGGCGACGATGCATTTCCACCGCGACCTTCTCATCATCGCCGACGGCTATGCCCGCGAGGTGCTGAGCGTGACGCCGGAAGACGTCTTCATCGGCTCGCCGCCGCTCGCCTTCACCTTCGGCCTCGGCGGGCTGGCGATCTTCCCGCTGCGCTTCGGCGCCGCCGCGACCCTGCTGGAGAACGCCTCGCCGCCCAACATGGTCGAGATCATCCAGACCTATCGCGCCACCGTGTGCTTCACGGCACCGACTGCCTATCGCGCCATGCTGGCGGCGATGGACAAGGGGGCCGATCTGTCCTCGCTGCGCGCCGCGGTCTCCGCCGGGGAAACATTGCCGGCGCCGGTCTACGAGGAATGGATGGAGAAGACCGGCAAGCCGATGCTCGACGGCATCGGCGCCACCGAGATGCTGCATATCTTCATCTCCAACCGTTTCGGCGATTCCAAGCCGGCCTGCACCGGCAAGCCCGTCAACGGCTATGAGGCCAAGATCGTCGACGACGACATGAACGAGCTGCCGCGTGGCGAAGTCGGGCGGCTGGCCGTGCGCGGCCCGACCGGATGCCGTTATCTGGCCGACGACCGCCAGACGAAGTATGTGCGCAAGGGCTGGAACCTGACCGGCGATTCCTTCTTCCAGGACGAGGACGGTTATCTGCACTTCGCCGCGCGCTCAGACGACATGATCATCTCGGCCGGCTACAACATCGCCGGGCCGGAGGTGGAGGCAGCACTCCTGTCGCACACCGACGTCAAGGAATGCGCCGTCATCGGCGCGGCCGACGAGGAGCGAGGCCAGATCGTGCAGGCGCATGTCGTGCTGGTGGAAGGCGTGGCAGCCGATGAGTTGACCGCCAAGCGCCTGCAGGACCATGTCAAGGCGACCATCGCCCCCTACAAATACCCGCGCTCGATCAAGTTCATCGATGCGCTGCCGAAAACCCAGACCGGCAAGATCCAACGTTTCCGCTTGAAAGACATGCACTGACCATGACCGACTTTACAAGGACACGCAGCCTCTTCCACATGCCGGACGGCGTGTTCTATCTCGACGGCAATTCGCTGGGGCCGCTGCCGAAAAGCGCTACGCAGCGCGTGCAGGAGATGATGACCGCGCAATGGGGCGAACAGCTGATCCGTGGCTGGAATGCTTCCGGCTGGATGATGCAGCCGCGCAGGCTCGGCGACCGCATCGGCAAGCTGATCGGCGCTCCGGAAGGCACCGTCGTCGTCGGCGATACGCTGTCGATCAAGGTCTACCAGGCGCTTGCCTCGGCGTTGGACCTCAATCCGTCGCGGCGCGTCGTGCTCTCCGACAACGGCAATTTCCCGTCCGACCTGTACATGGCGCAGGGCCTGCTGCGCTCGCTCGACAAGGGCTACGAGTTGAAGGTGGTCGATCCGGAAGAAGTCGAGGCCGCGATCGATGAAAGCGTCGCCGTGCTGATGATCACCGAGGTCGACTACCGCACCGGCCGTCTGCACGACATGAAGAAGCTGACCGCCAAGGCGCATGCAGCCGGCGTGCTGACCGTCTGGGACCTGGCGCATTCGGCCGGAGCGCTTGCCGTCGACCTCGAAGGCGCCAAGGCCGACTTCGCCGTCGGCTGCACCTACAAATATCTCAATGGCGGCCCTGGCGCTCCGGCCTTCATCTATGTCGCGCCGAAACATGCCGGCAAGGTGCGCCCGGCCCTGTCCGGCTGGCTCGGCCATGAAAGTCCCTTCGCCTTCGACCTCGACTACCGTTCGGGCGCCGGCATCGACCGCATGCGCGTCGGTACGCCGGCGGTGATCGCCATGGCCGCGCTCGATGCGGCGATGGACGCATGGGAGGGCGTTTCCATGGCCGATGTGCGCAAGCAGTCGATCGCACTCGCCGACCTCTTCATCCGCGAGGTCGAGGCACGTTGTCCCGAGTTGACGCTCGCCTCGCCGCGCAATGGTGCAGAGCGTGGCAGCCAGGTTTCGTTCCGCCATCCTGAAGGCTACGCCATCATGCAGGCACTGATTGCGCGCGGCGTCATCGGTGACTTCCGTGCGCCTGACGCCGTCCGCTTCGGTTTCACGCCGCTGTACATCGGCGAGCAGGAAGTGCTCGGCGCGGTCAGCGTGCTCGAAGACGTCATGAAGAACAAGCGCTGGGACGAGCCGCAGTACCGCAAGAAAGCCCTGGTGACATGAGCAAGCCCTACGATCCTTCCCAGGAAGGCGCGCAGATGTCGTTCAAGGAACGCATGTCCTATGGCGACTATCTGCATCTCGAGCGCGTGCTGGATGCACAGGAGCCGCTTTCCACCGCGCATGACGAGTTGCTGTTCATCGTGCAGCACCAGACATCCGAGCTTTGGATGAAGCTGGCGATCCACGAGATCCGCTCGGCCATGCGCGAGATCCGTTCCGATCGCCCGCAACCGGCGTTCAAGATGCTGACGCGCGTGGCGCGCATCTTCGAGCAGCTGAACAATTCCTGGGACGTGCTGCGCACCATGACACCCAGCGAATACACCGAGTTCCGCAATTCGCTCGGCCAATCTTCCGGGTTTCAGTCCTATCAGTACCGCGCGGTCGAGTTCCTGGTCGGCAACCGCAACACCGCCATGCTCCGGCCGCACGCACACCAGCCGGAGCTGATCGCCAGGCTCGAGGAAATCCTGGCGGAACCCAGCCTCTATGATGAGG
The DNA here is from genome assembly GCF_042739655.1 of Mesorhizobium sp. NPDC059025. Classification (NCBI taxonomy): domain Bacteria; kingdom Pseudomonadati; phylum Pseudomonadota; class Alphaproteobacteria; order Hyphomicrobiales; family Phyllobacteriaceae; genus Mesorhizobium; species Mesorhizobium sp. NPDC059025. The sequence goes on from NZ_JBHYIM010000008.1 coordinate 128,129, forward strand.
CGCTGCTGCTTTTGTCACGCAACGGCTTTGACATCGGCGCCGACGCCAGCCGCACCAGCTGGCGCGAGACGCGCGATGAGAACCCGCAGGTGCTCGAGGCCTGGAAAGCGGTCTATGCCGCGCCGCAGAAGTACTGGGACCTCTACGAACTCGCCGAGAAGCTTGTCGATTTCGAGGATTATTTCCGACGCTGGCGCTTCAACCACGTCACCACCGTCGAGCGCATCATCGGGCTGAAGCGCGGCACCGGCGGCACCGGCGGCGTTTCCTACCTGCGCAAGATGCTGGAAGTGGTGCTGTTCCCGGAATTGTGGACCGTCCGTACGGTGCTGTAGAGCGTTTGCCTCGAACTTTGCCTTCTCCCCTTGTGGGAGAAGGTGGCCTCGCCATGGGCGAGGTCGGATGAGGGGTGCTGGAAGGAGTGCGATCTCCCCGGCCTGAGCGACACCGACACCAGCGTAAAATATTGATAATACTGGTTTCTTCCAACACCCCTCATCCGGCTCGGCGCTACGCGCCGAGCCACCTTCTCCCTCAAGGGGAGAAGGGAAAGGGCTGTCAATCCGGAACGACCGCGGTCGCCTGGATTTCCACCAGCGCCTCGTCCTCGATCAAGCCAGACACCTGAACCACGGCCATGGCCGGGAAGTTGCGGCCCATGGTCGCCTTCCAGGCCGCGCCGATCTCCTTCAGCGACGAGGAGTAGGCTTTGCGGTCGATCACGTACCAGGTCATGGTCGTGATATGCTCGGGACCGGCGCCGCCCTCACGCAGGATGGCGATGACGTTCTCCAAGGTCTGCCGGATCTGGCCCGGCAGATCATGCACCTCGAACTTGCACTGGCTGTTCCAACCGATCTGGCCGCCGACAAAGATGGTACGGCCGCGCGCTTCCATGCCGTTGGCATAGCCGATCGGCTTCGCCCAGCCTTCGGGCTGCAGCACCCGGTGCGGCGTCGTGGCGGCCTTGTGTTCGGAGATTGCGGTCACAGTCATGTCTACTCCAGTCATTTCGCGCTCTTCATCAGCTCGCGGCCGATGATCAGCTTCTGAACTTCGGTGGCGCCCTCATAGATGCGCAGCGCCCTGATCTCGCGGTACAGCGTCTCGGTGATCTCGCCGACACGCACGCCGCGCCCGCCGAACATCTGCAGCGCCTGGTCGATCACCCATTGCGCGTTTTCGGTCGCCGTCATCTTGGCCATCGCCGCTTCGCGGGTGATCGGCAGTTTCTGCACATCGCGCCGCCAGGCGGTGCGCACGGTCAGGAGCGACGCGGCATCGATCGCTGTCGCCATCTCGCCCAGAGTGCTCTGCGCTGTCGGCAGGTCGGCCAGTGTGGCGCCGAACATCTTGCGCGCCTTGGCATGCGCCACCGCTTCGTCGAGCGCACGCCGTGCAAAACCGAGTGCGGCAGCAGCAACCGACGGGCGGAAGATGTCCAGCGTGCGCATGGCGATCTTGAACCCCTCGCCCGACTGACCGAGCAGGTTCGCTGCCGGCACGCGACAATTGTCGAAGCGGATGCGGGCCAGCGGATGCGGCGCGATCGTCTCGATGCGCTCGGCAATGTGGAAACCGGGCGTGTCGGCATAGACGACAAAGGCGGAAATGCCACGCGTGCCCGGAGCTTCACCGGTGCGGGCAAAGACGGTGTAGACGTCGGCGATGCCGCCGTTGGAGATGAAGACCTTCTCGCCGTTGAGCACGAATTCATCGCCCTGACGCTCGGCCGACGTCCTCATCGCGGCAACGTCGGAGCCGGCTTCCGGCTCGGTCAGCGCAAAGGCGGAGATCAACTCGCCTTTGGCGATCCTCGGCAGAATGCTCTGCTTGATCTGAGGCGAGCCGGACAGGCTGATGGCACCAGTTCCCAGACCCTGCATGGCAAAGGCGAAATCCGCCAGTCCGTCGGCATAAGCGAGCGTCTCGCGGATCAGGCAGAGCGAACGGCTGTCGATTTCCGCAGCCGCGCCGCCGAACTCGGCCGGCACGCAATGGCGCAGGAAACCACCGGCGCCGAGCTTGCGCACCAGTCCCTTGCAAGCGCCGTCGGCATCGTGGTGGTCGATATGGCCCAGGCCGCCACCGGCAACGAAATGATCGAGGTCGGCGGCAAGTTTCCTATGGTTTTCGGCAAAGAACGGCCAGTCGAGATGATCCCGAGTCGGGCCGCCGGAACTCTGCGGATTGTCCATCGTCAGTTCCCTTCGAAAACCGGCTTCGTCTTGGCAGCGAAAGCCTCGAAAGCACGACGGAAATCGCCCGTCGCCATGCAGATGGCCTGCGCCTGAGCTTCGGATTCAATCAGTTCCTCGATGCCCATCGACCATTCCTGGTCGAGCATCTTCTTGGTCATGGAATGCGCGAACCACGGTCCATCGGCGAGATTGCGGGCGAAACGCTGTGCCTCGGCCAACATGACAGGACGCTCATGCAGCGCATTGTAGAACCCCCAGGCATGGCCTTCGGCGGCCGACATCGAGCGGCCGGTGAACAGAAGCTCTGCGGCACGGCCCTGACCGATGATGCGCGGAAGAATGCCGCAGGCGCCCATGTCGGCGCCGGCCAGACCGACGCGGGTGAACAGGAAGGCGGTCTTGGCTTCAGGCGTCGCGACACGGTAGTCGGCGCTCATCGCCAGGATCGCGCCGGCGCCGGCGCAGATGCCGTCGACCGCGGCGATGATCGGCTGTGGGCAGGCGCGGATCTGGCGAACCAGGTCTCCGGTCATTCGGGTGAAGGCCAGAAGCTCCGGCATCGCCATCTTGGTAAGCGGCTCGATGATCTCGAACACGTCACCACCAGAACAGAAATTGTCGCCGGCGCCGGCCAGGACGATGGCGCGGACGTCGCTGGCCCGGTGCAGCGAACGGAACAGGTCGCCCAACTCCTCATAGCTTTCGAAGGTCAGCGGGTTCTTGCGCTCCGGCCGGTTGAGCGTGATCGTGGCAACACGGCCATCGGCATCGGTCTCGAACAGGAAGTGCCTGGCCTCGTGACCCTTGAAGGGGCGCTTCTTGTCCAGCATCGCGTCGGTCATCGCTCATTTATCCTTGCTTGCTTCCGGCGCGCCCATCGGCGTGCCGGCTCGTCCTGTTCCAGTGTTTGCTGCTCGTCAGTCGTTGGCCGACGGCGGCAGGAAATCCACATCGTGCTCAGCCGACAGCCGCACCACTTCCTCGACATCGGTGAGGTTGTGCAGCTTCTTGAACAGGTCCTCGAGATTGCCGGCGGGCGACACCCAGAACAGCGCACGCGCCGGCTTGTCGGACTTGTTGAAATAGCCGTGCGGAATACCGCGCGGCATGCGCACCAGATCGCCGGCCCTGGCTGTGGACCACTTGCCGTCGAGCTTCAGTTCCAGTTGCCCTTCCTGCACGAGGATGAATTCCTCCTGCGTCGGATGGATGTGGACCGGCACGAACTGACCGGCTTCGCTGTTGGTCTCGAAAGCGAAGCTGGAAGCGCAGGTGGCCTTCGGAAAATACCGTTGGCCGAGAATGTTCCACTCGGTCGCTTCGTAACCAGTGCCGTTTTCAGTGATGCCCTTTTCCAATGCCTTATCAGTCATGTGTTCCTCCCTTTTGTTTGTAGTTAGCCTGCCATGACCTCACCGCCGGCGACCGCGATGGCCTGACCGGTGATAGCGCCCGCTCCCTCGGACGCCAGCCACAGCACTGCATCAGCCACTTCCTGCGGCGTCACCAGACGACCCTGCGGATTGGCCCGAGCAAGGCTGGCGCGCGCCTCATCGGCGGTGCGGCCGGTCTTGCCGACGATGGTGTCAACCGCACCGTCGAGCAGCGGCGTGTCGGTGAAACCCGGACAGACCGCATTGACGGTGACATCGGTGCGGGCCAGCTCCAGGGCCAGCGCCCTGGTCAGGCCGACGACGCCGTGCTTGGAGGCGCAATAGGCCGACACGTAAGCATAGCCAGTCAGGCCGGCGGTGCTGGCGACATTGACGATGCGCCCCTTTCCGGCCTTGCGGATCGACGGCAGCAAAGCCTGCGTGACAAGGAAGGTACCGGTCAGATTGATGCCGATGACGCGTCCCCAAAGCGCTGCATCCGTGCGCTCGAACGGAGCCGAGGGCGCCTCGCCGGCACAGTTGACCAGAACCGCAACTTCGCCCGAGGCGGCAATGGCTTTGGCGCAGCCAGAGGCAATCGTCGCGGCATCGGTGACATCAAATCCGTCGATCACGAAGGATTTGCCGCCGCCAGCAGCGATCTCCCCGGCAACGTCCTCCAGAGGTTCGGCGCGACGCCCGGCCAGCGAGACGATATGCCCGCTCTTTGCCAAGGCGAGCGCGATGGCGCGGCCTATTCCGCTGCCGGCACCGGTGATGAGAGCGTGGCGCGCCGCACTCATTTGCGGCCCGTCGCTTCCGCCGCGGCGCGGGCCAGATTGGCCTCATACTGCTGCCGGCTCGCATAGTACTGCTTCGGCCAGACCTGGCCGGAATAACCGACCTTGGCGGCCTCATGCATGACGAAGGACGGGTCGGCGAGATGCGGCCGGGCAATGGCGCAGAGATCGGCGCGGCCGGCCGCGATCACCGAATTGGCGTGGTCGGCCTCCGAGATCGCGCCGACGGCGATGGTTGGAACCTGGACCTCGTTGCGGATCTTGTCGGAGAACGGCGTCTGCCACATGCGGCCGAACACCTGCTTTTCCTGTTTCACCACCTGACCCGACGAACAGTCGATGAGGTCGGCTCCCGCCTCCTTGAACATGGCCGCGAAGATCGCGGCGTCTTCCGGCGTGTTGCCGCCTTCGTACCAGTCATTGGTCGAGAGACGCACCGAAATCGGCTTGTCCTCAGGCCACACGGCACGGATGGCATGGAAGACCTCGAGCGGGTATCTGGCGCGCGCCGCGTGATCGCCGCCATATTCATCGTCACGAAGATTGGTCAGCGGCGACAGGAAGGCGGAGAGCAGATAGCCGTGCGCGCAGTGCAGTTCGAGGATGTCGAAGCCGACCTCGTCGGCCCATTTCGTCGCCTGCACGAAATCGGCCTTGATCCTTTCCAGATCCTCCTTCGTGGCGGCGCGCGGCACGTCCGAATGCGGAAGATAAGGGATCGCGGAAGCCGAGATCAGTGGCCAGCCGCCCTGCTCCACCGGCTGGTCAGTCCCTTCCCAGGCGACCTTGGTCGCCCCCTTGCGGCCGGCATGGCCAAGCTGGATGCCGATCTTGGCCGGCGTGTCGTTGTGCACGAAATCGACGAGACGGCGGTAACCTTCCTTCTGCTCCTCGTTCCACAGGCCAAGACAGCCCGGCGTGATGCGGGCATCGGGCGACACGCAGATCATTTCCGGGAAGACAAGCGAGGCGCCGCCCATGGCGCGTGAGCCGAGATGGACCAGGTGGAAGTCGTTCGGCATGCCATCCCTGGCCGAATACATCGCCATCGGCGAAACGATGACGCGGTTCGCCAGTGTCAGGCCGCGCGCCCTGTAGGGCGTGAACATCGGCGGGATCGGGCGGCCGTTCGGCTGGGCCGGCGCACCGGCACGCTCGGCGAACCAGCGCTCGTAGCCCTCCAGCCAGTCCTTGTCGCGCAGGCGCAAATTCTCATGGCTGATGCGCTGCGAGCGCGTCAGCATGGAATACATGAACTGCTCCGGTTCCAGCGTATCGGCATAACGCGTGCCCACCACCTCGAACCACTCCATGGCGTTGCGCGCCGCGTTCTGGATGCGCGCGACGTCGACGCGGCGCACTTCCTCATAAGCCTCGAGCACGGCCGGGATGTTTTTGGCGTCATGCCCGGCAATGTTGAACTGGTTTGTCAGTTCGATCGCGTCATCGATGGCAAGCTTGGTGCCCGAACCGATGGCGAAATGCGCGGTATGGGCGCTGTCGCCCATCAGCACGACATGGCTGTTGCCGTTGAAATGGCTCCACTTGCCGCAGATCAGGCGACCGAAATTCAGCCAGGCCGAGCCGCGCAGATGGCGCGCGTTTGTCATCAGGCTATGGCCGTCCAGCGTTTCGGCGAACAGCTTTTCACAGAAGGCGATCGACTGGTCCTGGTCCATCTTGTCGATGCCATGCGCCTGGAACACCTCATCCGTGGTCTCCACGATGAAGGTCGAGGTGTTGTCATCGAAGCGGTAGATGTGGGCCTGGAACCAGCCGTGCTCCGTACGCTGGAAATCGAAGGTGAAGGCGTCGAAGGCCTTGTTGGTGCCAAGCCAGATGAAGCGGTTCGGGCGCACCACCATGTCAGGCTGGAAGATATCGGCATATTTGTTGCGGATGCGCGAATTGACGCCGTCCGAGGAGATGATCAAGTCGGCGTCGGGGAATTCCTCGTCACCGTTCACCTCGCGCTCGAACACCATCTCGACGCCAAGTTCGACGCAACGATCCTGCAGGATGTTCAGCATTTTCTTGCGGCCGATGCCGACAAAGCCGTGCCCGGTGGTGCGGATCTTGCGGCCCTTGAACACCAGCTCGATATCGTCCCAATGGTTGAAGGCGTCCTCGATGGTTGCGGCGGTTTCCGGATCCCATTTGCGCATCGACTGCATGGTGGCGTCGGAGAACACCACACCCCAGCCGAATGTGTCATAGGGGCGATTGCGCTCGACCACGGTGACCTGATGTTCGGGGTTCTGCTTCTTCATCAGCAGGGCAAAATAGAGCCCGGCCGGTCCGCCACCGATACACACGATCTTCATGGTCATCTCCGCTCTGCTCACGGCCAATCGAGGCCGTGCGTGAACCATGAAAGGATAGTGGGGCCTATCCAAAGATATTTCAAGCTTAAAATGATTGTCGCGGACGATCTTTCGACCGGCGACGCGAAGCTGCGCTGTCAGCCGCCCGTCGTCCGACAGTCTGTTTTTGTGCTGTTTCTGGAGAGCGCCAACGCCGCCAGACCTGCAGGGATCCGAATCCGATGCGCAGCGGCGCCTGCCGGGGTCTATTGCCTACGGCTAGGCCGCCTCGCCCGCATCGACACCTTCGAAAGTGACGAAGGCCTGCAGGGTGAAGGAGATGTGCTCCGTCATCAAAGCGCGGGCGCGCTCGACATCGCGGTCGAAGGCGGCGTCCATCAGCTCGGTGTGGTGATCGATGCCCATGGCGTCATGCAGCGCCGCAACCGCCTTCTCGAAATTGCCGCCACGGCCGCGCGCGGCGCGCAGCATCGGCGCAAGGCTCAGGAAATGCTGGTGGCGCCGAAGCTGGTCGTAGACCATGGCCTGGAAGCGCAGCAGCCAGGCTGAGCTCGCAGCGCTGACAAGCGCTGCATGGAAGGCGGCGTGGCGCTCGTCCCATTCCTCGATGGCCGTTTCGGACGGATCTTCCGGCGAGAACTTGCAGCGCGACAGCCGGTAATGTGCCGTCACCACGGCCGACTCCCACTCTGCCCCGCCCTTGCGGATGGACTCTTCCAGCAGCGGCAGCTCGACCACTTCACGGGCCCGGATGAGATCCTCCAGCTCCGCACGCGAAACCGGCGCCACCGCAAAGCCGCGATTGCTCACCGCCGTGACCAGCTTCTCGGCCTCCAGCCGCGAAAGCGCCTCACGCAGGGGCGTCCAGCCGAAGCCGTAGATCTGGTTGAGCGCACCAAGCTTCAGCGGCGTACCCGGCTCCAGCCGCGTGGTCAGGATGTCACGCCGCAGCCGCAGATAGGCAGCTTCCGTCTTGGTCGAGGGCTCCTCATCCCGCATCGCACTTTTCCTCCACGCAAGGATCATATATTTGGCGGGCCTATCGGCAAAATAATATATCAAACATCCACAGCAGATATTTTATATATAAACCTTTTGACAAGGTTTGCCGACCCGTTATGATGCAATCTGGGGCGCCGGGGAGAGACGGCCGCTTGCCAAATCTGGGAGGAAAACATGATTTCGTCTAAGGCCGGATGGCTGTCCGGAATAGTACTTGCAGGTTCGCTGATCGCCAGCGTCGTCAGCGCCGCCGCAGATCCGATCCGCATCGGCATCGCCAATTTCGGGGAGCATCCGCAGCTCAACGCCTCGATCGCCGGTTTCAAGAAGGGCCTGGCTGAAAGCGGCTTCGTCGAAGGCAAGGATGTGGTCTTCACCGAAAGCCATACCAATTTCGACGCCACCCTGGTGCCGCAGATGATCGAGAAGCTGAAGGCCGAAAACCCCAAGCTGATCTACACCGTGACCACCCCGGTCTCGCAGATCGCCAAGCAGCAGCTTGCCGGCAGCGGCATCAACATCGTCTTCACCGCAGTGACCGACCCGGTCGCCGCCAAGCTGGTCCCATCCTGGGAAGCCGGCGACACCGGCATCACCGGTTCGTCCGACCTGCAGGACGTGGCAGCGGTGATGGAATTCACCAAGAAGCTGCTGCCGGAAGCCAAGCGCTTCGGCGTTCCCTACAACCCCGGCGAGGCCAATGACGTCGCCGTGCTGGAAAAGATCAAGGAAGCCGCTCCGAAGGCCGGCTTCGAAGTGGTGGCCGTCGGTGTCGACAACGTCAACGACATCCAGCAGCGCATCGCATCGCTCAAGGGCAAGGCGGACGTGATCTACACGCCGGCTTCCAACCTGCTGCAGCCGGCTATCGCCGCGGTTTCGGCCGCTGCCCGCCAGGCCGGCATCCCGATCGTCAACTCCGACGACGGTGCCGTGCGCAAGGGTGTGGTTCCAGCCAGCTTCGCGGTCAACTATGATCAGGTCGGCCTCGCTGCCGGCAAGATCGCGGCCGAAATCCTGAAGGGCAAGGACCCGAAGGAAATCGCGCCGTTCCGCCCGGCCTATGCCGATCACAGCCCGCTGATCTCGAAGAAGGTCGCCGCCGACTTCGGCCTGAAGATCCCGGCAGCGCTCGACGACTGCAAGTGCTTCGCCGACTGATCTCAGTACGGTAAGGACTGCGTGGCGGCGCCCGGAAATGAACACTCGGGCGCCGCTTTTTCTTAAGCGCCAGGAAGCTGCTGCCATCATGGCGTATGGCTGCTCCTGAAAGATTGGACAGCGCTCGTCCGGCTGGCGAAATCCGCCGCCGGACGTGGCGCCAGGAGGTGCGGATGCTGGAAATCAAATCGGCACGCAAGGTATTCTTCAAAGGACAGGCCGATGAGAAGATCGCGCTCGACGGTCTGAACCTGTCGCTCAAGACGGGCGATTTCGGCGTGGTCATCGGCTCCAACGGTGCTGGCAAGAGCAGCATGCTCAATGCCATTTCCGGCGCGTTGATCCTCGATACCGGCAAAGTGCAGATCAATGAGACCGACGTGACCGGGATGCCGGTCTACAAGCGCGCCGCCAAGCTTGCCCGCGTTTTCCAGGATCCGATGAAAGGCACCGCCGCCTCGATGACGGTGGCCGAGAACATGCTGCTTGCCGACCTGCGCAGTCAGAAGCGCCGGCTGCGCCAGGGCCTCAATCCCACGCGGCTTGCCGCCTACAAGGAACGGCTGGCTCTGCTCGGCCTTGGCCTCGAGAACCGGCTGGATACCCGCGTCGAGCTGCTTTCTGGCGGCCAGCGGCAATCGCTTTCTCTGATCATGGCAGTGGGCGGTGAGCCGGAACTGCTGCTGCTCGACGAACACACCGCGGCGCTCGATCCGCGCACGGCCGACATTGTCATGAAAGCGACGGTCAAAGCCGTCGAGGCGCTGAAGCTCACCACGCTGATGGTGACGCACAACATGCAGCATGCCGTCGACTACGGAAACCGCATCATCATGCTCGACGCCGGCAAGGTACGCCTTGAAATCGGCGGCGAGGAAAAGAAACAGACCTCCGTTGCGGACCTGATCGGCCATTTCGCCGTCAAGAGCGACCGCATGCTGCTCGCGAGCTGACGCCATGGCCATGATCCAGGACATTTTCTCGAGCTTTGTCGCGCTCGTTCCCGTCACTTTGGCGCAGAGCCTCATCCTCTCCTTCGTCGTGCTCGGCATCATGATCCCGTTCCGGATGCTCTCCTTTCCGGATCTGACCAGCGAGGGCGCCTTCCCGCTCGGCGGCTGTGTCGCCGGCGTGCTGCTGGCTGCCGGCCAGTCGCCGTTGACGGCGATCGCCGCCGCGCTCATCGCCGGCTTCGCTGCCGGCTGCTGCACCGCCTACATCCATCTGCGCTTCCGCATCCATACGCTGCTGGCCGGCATCCTGATGATGACGATGCTCTATTCGATCAACCTGCGCATCATGGGCCGTTCCAACCTGTCGGTGTTCGGCATGGAATCGCTGTTCAACTGGTCGCCTTTCGGCCAGCCCGGCTTCCCGAGCACCAAGATCATCATTGCCGGCGCCATCGGCCTGCTCGTGTTCGTGCTGCTCTATCTCTACTTCAAGACCGAGCGCGGCACCGGTGTGCGCGCGGTCGGCTCCAATCCCGACATGGCCGAAGCACAAGGCATCAATGTCTGGACGGCGACCATCGGCGGTGTCGGCCTTGCGAGCGCCTTCTCCGCACTGAGCGGCTCGCTGATGGTGCAGTCTCAGGGTTTCGCCGACGTCAATATGGGCCTCGGTATCCTGATCAATGGCCTCGCCGCGCTGATGATCGGTGAAGCGATCACCGGCAAGCAGACGGTGGCGCGCCAGTTGGCGGCGCCTTTCGTCGGCGCCGTCGTTTATTACCAACTCGTCTCGCTGTGTCTGGCCGCCGGCATGCCGCCGCCCGACCTGAAGCTGGCCACCGGCCTGTTCGTGCTGCTGATGCTGGCGCTGCCCAGCCTGAAACGCGGCCGGGCACCCGGCGCAGCTCGCGAGGTGATGCGGGAGTGACAGAAAAAGGGCCGCGCAGCCAAAACCGCGCGGCCCTTTTCATTCGGGAAGAGATGTCTGTATCAGACTGCCATTCGGCCAGTGCTCAGGCACTGTCCGCAAGCGCGCCGCGGATCGAGCCCTTCAGCTTGCCAAGTTCCTTCATCAGAACTTCGCGGTCGCGCGCCGAAAGCCCCTGGAACAGCACGCCGATCCAGTCGCCATGGCGATCGGCCATCTTGCGGAATTCCTTTCGCCCGAAGGCGGTGAGCGCCACGATCTGCACGCGGCGGTCTGTCGGCGACGTGGTGCGGCTGATATGGCCGCTCTCGACCAGGCGCTCCACCAGCGCGGTGAGGTTGCCTGCCGACACCATCATGCGGCGCGAAACCTCGCCCAGCACCATGCCGTCTTCCGCCCGCTCGAGCTGGGCCAGCAGATCGAAACGCGGCAAGGTGAAGTCGAACTCCTCGCGCAACTGGCGGCGGATCTCTGCTTCAATAAGTGTCGTGCAGGTGAGCAGGCGCAGCCACAGCCGCGTCTCGTCACCGTGATCGGCTGGCGCTTCGACCGCCTTGGTCTCGCTGTCGAGCCAGCCTTCGATATCTGTTTCAGTCATCGATGAATCCACCCCTGCCGCATCTCGCGGGCGCCCCATCAAACACACCGCGCCCCCCGGCACGGCTCACGGATGGCCTCGACTCCATCCGTGATGGTCAAAGCATAAAGTAACTGCCGGGTCCGTCAATCGGAACGGACACCCCGCTCAAATCAACCAGCCAACTTACCTGAATCATCCGCGAAGGAACGCACCGTCCTGATGGCGCCGTCGAGGGCGACGCCCTCGGCATCGGCAAGGGCTGCCTCGCGCAGGCGCCTCACCCAGTCCGCCGCATCGCCGCGGCCGCGCAGCATCGGCAGGCAGGCCAGCACCTTGTCGAACTTGGAATGGCCGCGCGCATGGGTGTCGGAATAACCCTTGATCAGGCGCCGGCATTTCAGCACCTCGACGCCAAGCGCGTAATCCCGGCTGCATTCTGCCTCCGCAAGCTGCAGCCATTCGCGCATATGCGCCGCCTCGACCTTGTGGCGCAGCAGGCCACGGCGCCAGCGGCGCAGGCCGCCGATCGTCCACAGCATGCCGAAGCCGAAGATGGTGTCGGTGCGGATGCGCCGGCCACGGTCGATGAAGCGGTTGAACGTCTTCATCATCTTCGGCCGTGCCTCCAGCGCAGCCCCGAGACCGGCCGGCATCAGGCCGACCATTTCTTCCATGCGCGGGTGGAAATATTCGGTGGTCGCCAACGTCTGGCTTTTGCCGAGGCGCACTTCGTCGCGCACGCGCTGCGAACGGCCCGGCCGGGTCTTCAGGTCCGCGACCCGGATGATGTCGTCATAGACCATGGCGTTGGCGACGTATTTCGCGGCCTCGCGCGAAAACGCATAGCCTTCTGCCTCCTTGTCCGCCGCGACCAGACGTTCGAGTTCCGACAGATAGTCCGCGCCATAGGCGAGATCGAGGAAGTCGACCACCTTGCGCAGACCAGGTTCGGCCATCTCACGCACCGGCTGCGGCAAGGCAGCGGCGCGAGCAGACAGCGCTTCCCATCCGCGCTGCAGCGACTTCGGCAGAACCGTGCCTTCGGCCGGTTTTGTCTTTGTTTCGGAAACGGCAGCAGGCGCCTCGCCACCGGCGGCCCGATCATAAGCCAGCGCGAAAGCGGCCAGGCTGGCCTCGGTTCCCTTGCCGCCGGCCTTGATGGTGGCTTCGAACTGCTCGCGAGAGAAAGGCAACTCACCCGAACCGGCCAGCGCCCCGAACAGGCTTGCGGAGACCACGCTGCCAGCTTTCTTGGCCATCGCCTCCATGTCGAAGTGGATCAGCCGTCTGGCCGCCTCACCGGCGCGGCGCGACACCGTGTCGGAATCGGCACGGCCATCGCCCGGCACGATCTTTTCCGAGACTGCCAGCATACGGTGGCTGGAGGCGATGAGTGCGGTGCGATCGGGCGTCACGAAACCGCGCAGCACGGCGCGGCCGGCCTCGGCAAGCTCGGCGGCGATCAGGATATCGACGTCACCCGGCGACGGGCTGAGCGAGAGCACCGGACGGTCATTCGGCCGTTCCGGATCGCGCGGCAGCATCTCGACATAATAGATGGTGGCGCCGGTACGCTGGGCGACGCCGGCCACGGACGTCGACTGGACGTGCCAGCCGGCGCGCTGAGCAACATCGGTCACCCAGCCGCTCAGCACGCCGCCGCCCTGCCCGCCCACGGCCAGGATACAGATCTTGATGATGCGACCGGTGGTATCCGGTCCTTCAGGCAACCCGAACTTCATGCCGTGACGTCTCCAAACACCGGCCGGCCACGCTCGCGCCAGCCCTGCAGCGCAGCGATGACGCGCTGGCGCAGGCGGAACCAGAAACGATCCCAGCCGGTCGGATTGGAGATCACATCGGCCTGATAGAAGGACGGGCACAGCACGGCGGCATCGGCGACCTCGCCGCAATTGCCGCAGCCGACGCAATTCTCGTCGATCGCCGCGACCGGGTCGTCGCGCAACGGATCGTCGAGATGCTTGACCGTCAGCGACGGACAGCCCGAGAGGCGCATGCAGGCGTGATCGCCGGTGCAGACATCCTCGTCGACGCCGAACTTGGTCTTCACCATGCGCTTGCCTTCGGCAATCGCCTTTTTCTTCAGCGGCGCTTCGCGGCGCTGGCGGTTGAGCATGCATTCGGACGAGGCGACGATGACCTTCGGTCCCTTCTCCTCCGTCGTCAGCGCCTCCTTCAGCGCATCGCGCATCGTGCCGACATCATAGGTGCGCTCGATATGGCGCACCCATTTCACGCCCATGCCCTTGATGGCATCGGTGATCGGATGCTTGGTCGACTTGGTGCGGTTGGAAGCGCGCGACGACAGGATGTCCTGTCCGCCGGTCGCCGCCGAATAGTAGTTGTCCACGACCACGATGACGCCGTCGTTCTTGTTGAAGACGGCGTTGCCGATCGAGGACGTCAGGCCGTTGTGCCAGAAACCGCCATCGCCGACAAAGGAGATGGACCGGCGCTTGGCTTCCGGCGAATTGAAGGCGGAAGCCGAGGCAGGCCCAAGGCCGTACCCCATCGTCGTGGCGCCCAGTTCGAAGGGTGGCATGATCGAGAACAGATGGCAGCCGATGTCGGATGCGATGTGGTGCTTGCCCAGCTCCTGCTCGGCCAGTTTGGTGGCCGCGAAGATCGGCCGCTCCGGGCAGCCGATGCAGAAGCCCGGCGGGCGCATCGGCACGGTCTTGGCGAGATCGTCGAAGATCGGCGGCGCCGGCACGTTGGGCGCGCGGATTTCCGGCGCCAGCAGGTCGCTGCCGTGCTTGCGCATGAAGGCGCCGATACCGGACAGCATGACGTCGCCGGAATATTCGCCGGCCATCGGCAACACGCCCTTGCCTTCCAGCTTCACCGAAGCGCCGGCCTTGTAGAGCATCGATCCCAGCGCCTGCTCGATGTAGTCGGGCTGGCCTTCCTCAACGATCAGCACCGCGTCCTTGTCGGCGCAGAAGGCGACGAGATCGTCTTCCACCAGCGGATAGGTGACGTTGAGCACGTGCAGCGGCACTTCGGTTTCGCCATAGACATCAGCAAGGCCGAGCCGCTGCAGCGCGCGGATGACGCCGTTGTACATGCCACCCTGCATGACGATGCCGACCTTGCCGGAGCCGCCGAAGGTCTCATTGAGCTGGTGGCGCTTGATGTAGTCGATCGCCGCCGGCAGACGCTTGGAGATCTTTTCCTTCTCGTGCAGGAACGAGGCTGGCGGCAGCACGATGCGTTGTGTGTCGCGGCGCGGATTTTCCAGCGCGTCGGCAACGGTCATGGCCGGCCGGACATTGTCCTTGGCGGTGAAGGAACCATGCACGTGGCAGCAGCGGATGCGTACCTGCAGCATGACCGGCGTGTTGGAGGCTTCCGACAGTTCGAAGCCGTGTTCGACCGCAGCCACGATCGACGGCAGGTTCGGGCGGGGGTCGAGCAGCCAGACCTGGCTCTTCATGGCAAAGGCGTGGCTGCGCTCCTGCATGATGGAGGAGCCTTCGCCGTAGTCCTCGCCGACGATGATCAGCGCGCCGCCGGTCACACCGCCCGACGCTAGATTGGCCAGAGCATCGGAGGCGACGTTGGTGCCGACCGTCGATTTGAAGGTGGCGGCGCCACGGATCGGGTAGTGCACGGATGCAGCCAGCATGGCGGTGGCGGTGGCTTCCGAAGCGCTCGCCTCGAAATGCACGCCGAGCTCCGCCAGGATTTCCTGGGAATCCGCCAGCACGTCCATCAGATGGCTGATCGGCGCGCCCTGGTAACCGCCGACATAACCGACACCGCATTGCAGCAGTGCCTTGGTGATGGCCAGAATCCCCTCGCCGGTGAACTCATCACCGGCTCCGAGCTTCAGCTTCTTCACTTCCTTGGCGAATGACCGTTCAGCCATGGCGCGTCTTCCTTATTTCGATGGGTCCGTGTTCGACCACAACACCGTGCCGCCGTTCTTTTCGTAGGCCATGCCCTTCGGGAACGAGATGGCCTCGAGCTGCAGGCCCCACGGCGTGAAGAAGTAGAGAATGGACTGGCCGGCGACGGGACCTTCGTTGATCGGCATCGGCCCCTTGAGCGTGCGGATGTCCTTGGCGGTCAGGTATTTCGCCGCCGCATCGATGTCGTCGACATAGAAAGCGATGTGGTGGCCGCCATTGTCGGAATTGCGCGGCCGCACGTCCTTCTTGTCGGGCGCGCTGTAGTCGAACAGTTCGATGTTCGAACCGGACTGACAGCGCAGCAGGGTGATCTCGTTGATCACCGCACGTGGATCCACATCGACGAGGTCCTTCATGAAGTCGCCCTTGTCGTCGCGGAACGGGCCAAAGCTCGTCGCCTTCTGGCACCCCATCACGTCGACGAAGAACGCCTCGGCCGCCTTGATATCCGGCACGGTGAGGCCGATGTGGTTGATGCCGCGAACCCCGGGCATCGGCTCGGCCATGGCATGTGCCGGCCAGAGCATGGCGGCGAAGGCGCTAACGATCAGGAAATTCTTGCTCATCTCGGTCCTCGGATCGACACTTGGCTGGAATTCTATGCCTTCAGATCATTCGGTTGTTGCGTAGGAGCTGGAGCGTAATGCTCCAGGTCGGTCAGAACTCGTGCTTGCGCACGTTGAGCAGCATCTTCTGCAAGGTCGCCACGAAAGCGGTGCGCTCGGCCACGTCGATACCGGCAAACATGTGCTCGTAGCTGTGGCGCATGGTCGGCCACAGCGTCTCGAATGCAGCGCGGCCGGCTTCGGTGATGGAGATACGCGTCGCCCTGCTGTCTTCCGGATCGGCGGTGCGGCGCACCAGCCCATCGGCCTCCAGCGCGTCGAGCGCGCGGCTGAGCGTCGACTGCTCGGTGATGGCGTAGACGGCCAGCCGGCTGATGGCGAGATTGTCGATCACCGACAGCACGGCCAGCGCGCGCATCTTCGGCGTGGTCAGGCCGAGCTTGGCGAGGTCTTCGCGCAGCGAGGCGTTGTAGCGCCCCATGATGCGGTTCATCAGATAGGGTGCGAACTGCTGCAGCCCGATTTCGCCGAGCCGCGGGCCTTCGGTCTCGTCGCCTATGATCGTGCGTTCGTTCACCGGAACTCCTTGGTCACGAGGAAGCCCGACCCGCCGCCGAGGCCCGGACCCGGATGGGTCGAGGCGCCGATGTGATAGAGGGATTTGACCGCGCTGCGGTGGTTGACCGATCCTGCGAACGGCCGCCAGACGAAAAACTGGTCGATGGTGCAGGCGCCGCCATAGGGATCGCCGCCGACCAGATTGATGTTCATCGCTTCGAGATCGGCCGGAGAATAGGCCCGCCGCGCCAGCACGGTCTCGCGGAAGCGTTCGATGTGGTCAGCGAGTATCTCCTCGAGGCGATCGGCGAACGCCTCGCGCGTTGTTTCGTCCCATGCGCCCTGCGTGGCGATCTCACCGGCAGCGTCGCCCTTGATGAAGCGCGGCGCATCCGGCACCTGGATCCAGAGGATCGCCTTGCCTTCGGGGCAGCGCGACGAATCGAGCGAGGCCGGCTGCCCGACACACATGGTCGGCGTAACCGGCAGCATGCCGCGGGTCGCCTCGTTGTGCGACTTGGAGACGGCATCGATGCCGTCGGTGAGATGGATGAGCGCGACCTTCTCCAGCCCCTCGGCTCGCCAGCGCGGCGCGCGGTCGAGCGCGTAGTGAAGCTGGAAGTTGCCACGACCGTGGCGATAGGCGCGTGTCGCGTCCTTGGCTGGTGATGGTGCATCCGGACCGAGCAGGCGCCCATAGAGCTGGTCTGGCGCAACGGAGGCGATGACGGAATTCGAAGCCCCGATCTCTTCTCCGCCAGTAAGCCTGACACCGGTCGCCTTTCCATCGCGGACCAGGATGCGCTCGACATCGGCGCCTGTGCGGATCGTACCGCCCTGTTCCACGATCAATGCACGGAAGGCATCGACAGCCTTGCCGGCACCGCCCTTGACGATCGGCGCACCCGCCGCTTCCAGCGCGAAGGCGATGACCTTACCCATCTGGGCGGAATAGGTGTCTTCCGGCGAAAGCCCGCAATGCAGTGCCCAGGGCGCGTGCAGGGCCTGGATCTGTGGCGACTTGTAGCCTGTTTCCAGCCAGCCGCGCGCCGGCGCCAGGGCACCGCCGAAATAGTCGACCAGACCGCGCAAACCGCGCCGCCACGCCTCGCGTGCCAGCAATTTCGCCGTGGCAAAGCTCCACAATTGACCACCGAGCAGACCGAACAGCAATTCGGCACTGGCCTCGATCGAGCCGACATCGGCGGCATGGCGGTCGCCATCGCCCGAAGACAGGCCATTGAAGGCCTTCACATTGGCGGCGCGATCGGTGGTCAGCACCACGCTCGATCCATCGGGACGCAAAGCCGCCGTCGGATGCGGTGTGTGGCAGAATTCGAGCCCATGACGGGCGAGATCCTGACCGAGCGCGCCATGCGCGGGCCCGGTCAGGAAGAGGACGAAAGTGGCCGCCATCACATCATGGGTGAAACCCGGAAGCGTCGCCTCGGCGCTGAAGATGCAGCCACCGAGCCGCTGCTCGCGCTCCAGGAGCAGCACCCGCGCACCCGATTTGGACAGCATCGCTGCCGCCACGAGCCCGTTGATGCCGCTGCCGATGATGATGTGATCGTAGGCCATGATGATCAGCCCTAGCCGCGAGGGACCAGCGCCATGGCGCGTACCGGGCTGCCGGTACCCTTGACGATCTTCAGCGGTGCGGCGATCAGGATTGCGCCCTTGGCCGGCAGCTTGTCGAGATTGCACAGGCTGGCCAGACCGTACCGATTTGCCTTGTGCATCAGGTTGTGCGCCGGGAATGGCGGGGTCATGCCACCGGCCGCACCCGCGTCGGTGCCGATGCACTGCGTGCCCCAGCCGATCGCGCCGCGCTCGATGATGTATTCGATGCAGTCGACCGTCGGCCCCGGCGAATGCGGGCCATTGGCATCGGCATTGAGGAAGGAAGCCTCGGAGCCGTTACGCTTGTCCCAGTCGGTGCGCATCACCACCCACTCGCCCTTGCCGATGGCGCCATGCCTGGCTTCCCAGGCCTTCACGCCCTCGGCGGTGAGCAGATAATCATTGTCGGCGGCGGACTCGACCGAGCAGTCGATGACGTTGACCGGCGCGACATAGTTGCGAACCGGAATCGTGTCCGTGTAGCCGTCGGAATATTCCTTGCCGGTGATCCAGTGGTGCGGCGCGTCGAAATGCGTGCCGGAATGCTCACCGATCTTCAGCCAGTTCCAGGCCCAGAACGGACCGTTCTTGTCGTATTCCGAGATGGTGTGGATCTCGATCTTGGGCGTATCCACCGCGAATTCCGGCGGCAGCTTCAGAAGCGGCGTGTCCGGACCCAGCGGCGCGGAGAGGTCGACGACGTCAACCTTTCCACTCACCAGAAGCTCGGCCAGGCTGGCGAGCGCGCTTGCAGCGGTCATGTTCAATCCTCCTGATTGCGTGTTCTTCATTGTTGTGACCGGCCACCCGGCAATCGCGGCGGCTTCGGTTTTTCCCGAAGATCAGGCTAGACGAGTTTAGATGCGTATGCAAATATCATTTTAAGGGTGAACTAATTCCATGACCAAATACGACGCCATTTTCATTGGCGCGGGACACAACGCACTTGCCTGTGCGGCGCATCTCGCCAAACGCGGCTGGAAGGTCGGGCTGTTCGAGGCCGGCGACCGTCCTGGCGGTGCCGTGAAGACACTCGAGCTGACCGAGGCCGGCTTCCGCCACGACCTCGCCGCCATGAACCTCAGCCTGTTCGCGGGCTCTGCGTTCAACCGGGTTTACGGTGCCGAGCTGGCGCAACGCGGGCTGGAATTCGCACCCGTTCAGGATTGTTTCGCCTCGGTGTTTCCGGATGGCCGCTGGGTCGGCGTATCCACTGATCTGGCGACGACGACGGCTCGCATCCGCGCCATTTCGGAGCGCGACGGGGAGACCTGGCAAGCGCTCGTCAAGGCTTTTCCGGTGCGAGCGGAACGGATCTTTTCGATTCTCGGCAGCTCGATGAAAAAGCGTGCACTTGCACGTATCTTGTTTTCACTGCTGCGAAAGGAAGGCCTTTCCGGTACACTCGATCTCGGCCGTTTCCTGCTCTCGTCGCCGCGCGCCTGGCTGGACGAGACCTTCGAAAGCGATGAGGTCAAGGCGCTGCTCGGCGCCTGGGGCATGCATCTGGATTTCGCGCCCGACATCGCGGGCGGCGCCGTCTTCCCCTATCTCGAAGGCATGGCCAACCAGAGCTTCGGCATGGTGCTGGGCAAAGGTGGCGCCGACACCATGATCAAGGCGCTGACGGCGATGGTCGAAAGCCATGGCGGCACCATCGAGTGCAACGCCCGGGTCGAGCGGGTTGTCACCGCCGGTGGCCGGGCGACCGGCGTGGTGCTGGCGGACGGCCGCCGCATCGAAGCCAGCCGTGCCGTCATCGCAACCGTTTCGCCAAAGGCCTTGACCGGGCTCTTGCCGGATGGCTCCGGCAACACCGGTTTCGACCGCAAGATGCGCGATTTCCGCCATGCGCCCGGCACCATGATGATCCACCTGGCGGTGGATTCATTGCCGAACTGGGCCGACCCTGCCCTGCGGCGCTTTGCCTATGTGCATGTCGCACCGTCGCTGGATGTCATGGCGCGGGCCTATCAGGAAGCACAGGCCGGCCTGCTGCCGGCCGAACCGGTGATCGTGGTCGGCCAGCCGACCGCGGTCGATCCCACCCGAGCACCCGATGGCAAGCATATCCTGTGGCTGCAGACGCGTGTCGTGCCGGCCGAGATCAAGGGCGACGCGGCCGGCATCATCAAGGATCGCGACTGGGCAAAGGTGCGCGAAGCCTACGCCGACCGGGCGATCGCCATCATCGAGCGCTACGCGCCGGGCCTGTCGGCCAAGATCATCAGGCGCACGGTGGTGAGCCCGCTCGACCTCGAAAGCGGCAATGCCAATCTGGTTGGCGGCGACCAGATCTGCGGCAGCCATCATCTTTCGCAGAACTTCCTGTTCCGGCCGGCAACCGGCTCGGCCGACTGGAGCACGCCGGTGCGCAATTTCCATCTGGCCGGGGCCGCGACATGGCCCGGCGCAGGTGTCGGCGCCGGTTCGGGTTTCCTGCTCGCACGGCAACTGGCGGGCGGCTGATACGAGACTGCAATGAACAAAAGCCCGCGGGGAGCGGGCTCCAGAGGTGGGAGGACCTAAATGAAGCGCAAGGCGATCAACCCCGACAGCATGTACAAGTCGCTGCCGTTCGGCTTTTCCCATGCCGTCGAGCAGAACAGCGGGCGCACCCTGCATATGGCAGGTCAGGTAGCCTGGAACAGCGCAGGCGAACTCGTCGGCCCCGGCGATCTGGCGCTGCAGGCGCGCCAGGCACTGGCCAATCTCAAGACGGTGCTGGCGGAAGTCGGCGGCACACCGGCCGATGTGGTGCGGCTGAGGACCTATGTGGTCAACCACACGCCCGACAAACTTGGCCCGATCGAGGCCGAAGTGAAGGCCTTCTTCGGCGAGGCCACGCCGGCGGCCAACACGCTGATCGGCGTCCAGACGCTGGCCATGCCGGAATTTCTCATCGAGATCGAGGCAACCGCGGCCCTCTGACCGGACCGCCGATCGCCTCAAATCACAACAGTAAGCATCATAATAATGGGGAACACGACCATGAACGGACATCCAAACAGACGAACCCTGCTCAAACTGGCCGGCGCCGGCGTCGCGGTTGCCAGCCTGACGCTGCCGGGCAAGGTTTTTGCCCAGGGCAAGGACGAACTGACCATCGCCTACAACGTCAACCTGCCTTCATGGGACCCGACTGTCGGCCCGTCGGCGGTGAACCCGACCATCCAGGGTTTCTACCAGTCCGTCTTCGACATGTTCATCCATCAGAATCCGGATCTCTCCTTCGCACCAGGCTTGATCACCGAATGGGGCTGGAACGACGATCGCTCCAAGATCTTCCTCGTCGTGCGCGAAGGCGTCAAATGGCATGACGGAAGCCCCTTCACCGCCGAGGACGTGGCCTGGTCGCTGGCGCGCGCCGGCAAAGCCGAGACCGGCAACCCGATCCAGTTCGTCTGGTCGAAGGTCGGCAACTTCAAAGTCACCGGCAACCGCGTCGAAGCGGACGTCATCGAGTTTGAGCCGACCATCTTCAAATGGATGTCATTCCTGACCGGCTACGTGCTGCCGAAGGCCTATTATGAAAAAGTCGGCGCCGAAGGCTTCGAGGCCAAGCCGATCGGCACCGGCCCCTATATGGTCGATCGCTACGAGCGCAACGCCTTCGTGCGCCTGAAGGCCAATCCCGACTACTGGGGCGGCAAGCCGGACTTCGAGACCGTCACCATCAAGTTCGTCACCGATGCCGCCAGCCGCGTCGCCGAAGTCGAATCCGGCAACTCCGACGTGACGCTGGAAATCCCGTATGAAGAATACGACCGGCTGATCGGCGGCAAGCTCAAGGGCAGTTGCGAAACCATCTCCGACATCGCGATGATCTTCATCAACGACGTCGACCCGATGCTGGACAAGAACGTCCGCCTCGGCGCCATCAAGGCCATCGACAAGCAGTTGCTGATCGACCGCCTGCTGCGCGGCTATGGCGTGCCGCTGTCGACGCTGGAGACACCGGAATACGCAGCCTACGACGCCTCGATCAAGGTCGAGCTGAATGTCGAGGAAGCCAAGAAGCTGCTCGCCGCTTCCGGCTATTCGCCGGACAAGCCGGTGAAGTTCAAGATCCAGACCACGCGCGGCTTCAAGCCGAAGGACTACGAGATGATCCAGGCGATCGTCGGCATGTGGCGCAAGGTCGGGATCGAGGCGGAGATCGAGGTCTACGAGATCGCGCAACACTACGAACTGCGCGCCGCCGACAAGCTGGCACCCGCCGCCTTCTACAACTGGGGCAACGCCGTCGGCGATCCGACCACCTCGACCGGCTTCGCCATGTTCGGCCCGAGCCCGCACTCGGTGTGGGACGGCAAGGATCTCGTCGACCGCATCATCCCGCTGTGGGGTGAAAAGGATGAAGCCAAGCGCATCCAGGGCTGGAAGGACGTCGACCGCTACATCGCAGATGAAGGCCTGGTGATCCCGCTGCTGCAATATGCGCAGCCGATCGTGCACCGCGAAGGCCTCAAGGTGACGCCGCACAAATCGGGTGCGCTGCTGCCGCACCTGATCAAGCGCGCATAAGCTATAGTCCCCGGCCCGGTTCACGCCGGGCCGGAGATCATCACCTCATGCTGCTTCTTCGCCAGACCGTCTCCCGGCTCATCACCACGCTGATCACCCTGTTCGGCGTGGCGGTGATCGTTTTTGTCGTCATCCGGGTGGTGCCCGGAAACCCCATCGCCATGATGCTGCCGCCCGGCGCGTCCGATGCCGATATCGAGCGGCTGAAGACGCTCTACGGGCTCGACAAATCCATCTTCGAGCAGTTCGTCATCTGGTTCGGCAATGTGCTGCATGGCGATTTCGGCACCTCGATCTCGACACGCCAGCCGGTGCTGTCGCTGGTGCTCGATCGCCTGCCGGCGACGCTGGAGCTGTCGATCATGGCCCTGGCGATGGCGGTGGTCATCGGAGGCACGCTCGCCATCCTCGGCACGCGTTTCCGGGGCCGCAAGACGGAGGCCGGCATCGACGTCGCCAACGGCATCGGCCTGTCGGTTCCGGATTTCCTGTGGGGGCTGGCGCTGATCCTGCTGTTCGGCGTGCTCTGGCCCGTGTTCCAGATCTCGGGCCGCGTGTCGCCGCGGCTGGAACTGCCTTTCACCAGCCAGTTCTACCTGTTCGAGAGCCTGCTGCGGCTGCGCTTCGACATCACCGCGGACCTGCTTTCCCACATGTTCATGCCGGCGCTGGCACTGGCGCTGCCGCTGGCTGCCATCATTTCGCAACTGCTCAAGCAGTCGCTGAAGGAGACAGTGAACCTCGACTATTCCGTGCTCGCCCGCACCAAGGGCTATTCGGAAACCAGGGTGATCCTGTCGGAAGCACTGCCCAATTCGATCCTGCCGACGCTGACCCTGGTCGGCGTGCAGTTCACCTTCCTGATCGGCGGCACCGTCATCATCGAGCGGCTGTTCTCCTATGAAGGGCTCGGCAACATGGCGATCGACGCCGTCATCAACCGCGACCTGCCGCTGATCCAGGGCATCGTCATCCTGTTCGCCATCCTGTTCACCTTCGTCAATCTGGCCGTCGACATGACCTATGCTTTCCTCAATCCGAAGCTGCGTCATGCTTGACGGTCGCGGCTCGATACGCCGGCGGGCCAGTGCGAGGCTCTGGCTGTCGGCCCTGTGGCTGACACTGTTCGTGCTGGCGGCATTGCTGGCGCCGTGGATCAGCCCGCATGATCCGCTGGCGCAGGACCTGATGCTAGGCCGTTTGCCACCGGCCTGGGTCGCAGGCGCTGAGCCCGGCTACTGGCTGGGCACCGACAGTCTCGGCCGCGATGTGCTGTCGCGCATCATCCATGGCGCGCGTATCGCGCTGGTCGTCGCTCTGATCGCTGGCACGGCCACCTGCCTGCTCGGTTCGGCGCTCGGCCTTGTCGCAGGTTTCTACCGCGGCTGGGCCGACCGCCTGATCAGCCGGCTGGTCGACATCTGGATGGCCTTTCCGCCGGTGCTGTTCGCGATCCTGCTGATCGCCGTGCTTGGCACCGGCCTCACCTCGGTCATCCTTGCCATCGTCATCATCGACTGGACACGCTTCTGCCGCGTCGTGCGCGCCGAAACGCTCAACCAGTCGAAGATGGACTACGTGCACAGCGCCAAGGTGGCCGGCTTCACCCGGCTGCGCACGCTGATCACCGAAATCCTGCCCAATGTGCTGCCAACCATCATCGCGTTGCTGACGCTCGAAATGGGCATTGCCGTCATCGTCGAGGCAATCCTGTCCTTCGTGAACCTGTCGATCTCGACCGACCAGCCGACCTGGGGCGGCATGATCGCGGAAGGTCGAACCAGCATCCATCAGGCCTGGTGGGTGCTTGTATTCCCGCTGATCGCGCTCTTCTTCACCGTGCTGTCCTTCGCGCAATTCGGCGATGGCCTGCGCGAACGTTTCGATCCGGTGCTGCGATGAGCGGCTTCCTGGAGATACGCGGGCTGTCGGCACGGCTTGCCGGCACAGGCCAGCGCCTGCTGCGTTCGGTCGACATCAGCCTGCCTGCTGGTTCGGTACGCGGACTGGTTGGCGAAAGTGGCGCCGGCAAGAGCATGATCGGCAAGGCCGTGCTCGGCGTGCTGCCCAAGGCCGTGGAGATCATCGAAGGCGAGATCCTGCTCGATGGCCAGGACCTGCAAAGGGTGTCGCCGGCCGAGCGGCGTCGGTTGATCGGCGCCAAGGCGGCACTGATCCCGCAGGATCCGTTGACGGCGCTCAACCCGTCACGGCGCATCGGACCGCAGATAACCGATCGCCTCGTCGACATCCTTGGCTGGACCAAGGCAAGCGCCGCCGCGCGCGCGCTTGAGGTGCTGGCGGAAGTCAGTATCCCGGAGCCCGAACGCATCATGCGGCTCTATCCGCATGAACTCTCCGGCGGCATGCGTCAGCGCATCCTGATCGCGTCGGCCTTCGCCGCCGAACCCAAGCTGATCGTCGCCGACGAGCCGACGACGGCACTGGACGTCACCGTGCAGAAGCAGATCCTGAAACTGATCTCCGAATTGCAGGCGCGCCACGGTACCGCCCTACTCTTCGTCACCCATGACCTCGGCGTCGTGTCGAAGGTCTGCGACACGCTTTCAGTGCTCTATGCGGGCAAGGTGGTGGAAGACACCAGCGTGGAACATTTCTTCGCGGCCCCGCAGCACGCCTACAGCTCCGCCCTCCTGGCCGCGACGCCACGCCATACCGATCCATCCTCGTCGCTGAAGCCGGTGCCGCGCGAAGTGATCGATGCCGTAGCCGCCGAAGTGGCTGCCAGCGACACCGCCTGGCGTCAGAACGGAGGCGCCCGTGGCTGATAACGGGGCTGACAACATCTTCGAGGCTTCCGACCTGCGCGTCGATGTCGCCGACATGACACGAAAGCCGCTGTTCGGATCGGCGCCGCGGCTGGAAATCCTGAAAGGCATCAGCTTCACCATTCCGCGTGGCGCGGTCCTCGGCATAGTCGGCGGCTCCGGTTCCGGCAAGACGACGCTCGGGCGCACGCTGGTTCGGCTGGCCGAGCCGAGCGGCGGCCGCATGGTCTTCGACGGGCACGACATCGCTCATCTTTCCGATGCCGCGATGCGGCCGCTGAGGCCGCGCATCCAAATGATCTTCCAGGACCCGCTGTCGTCGCTCAATCCGCGCCTGACGGTCGGGCGCACGGTGGCAGCGCCATTGAATGCGAGGACGAACGACCCCCGGATTGGCGAAGCGCTCGAGCATGTCGGCCTGCCCGCCGAGTTCGCCCGGCGCTATCCGCACGAACTCTCCGGCGGCCAACGCCAGCGCGTCGGCATCGCCCGTGCCATCGCCATGCGGCCGGAATTCATCCTCGCCGACGAGATCGTCTCCGGCCTCGACGTCTCCTCGCAGGCGCAGGTGCTGATGCTGCTGGAGAAACTGGTTGCTGAACTCGGGCTGACGCTCGCCTTCATCAGCCACGACCTGTCGGTGATCCGCCGGCTGTGCAGCCGCGTCATCGTGCTGCGCTCCGGCGAAATCGTCGAGGATGCGGCAACCGCCGACCTGTTCGAGCGGCCGCAGCATGCTTATACGCGCGAACTGCTCGACGCCATTCCGACACCCGACCCTGCGGTGCGCTGGTAGGATTGGCTGTACAATCCGGCAGGGAGGACGATCTTTTTCGTCCTTCCGTGGCTCGGCATGAAGCCATGCCTTCCTCCCAAGCAAGGAGCGAGGTACAAATCGGCACCATCGCATCGTGCCGAGGATCTCATGAAAATCCGCCTGTTCCGCAACGCCGCGCTCAAGATCGAAGTCGCCGGCAAGACGCTGCTGGTCGACCCCGATCTTGGCGACAGGCACAGCCGCCCCTCCTTCACCGGTCGATCGCCCAACCCGATGGTCGACCTGCCGGTCGGTATCGATGAAATCCTCGAGGGCGTCGACCTGGTGATCGTCTCGCACCTGCATGCCGACCACTTCGACACGGTGGCGCAGACGGTGATCGCAAAGGACCTGCCGCTGATCTGCCAGCCGGGCAATGAGGACAAGATCCGCGGCTTCGGCTTCGAAGACGTCACCACGCTTGCCTCCGAGCTTACCTGGAACGGCATCAGGCTGACCCGACGCGACGGCAGCCACGGATTGGGACCGGTGGTCGAGAAAATGGGACCAGTGATCGGATTTTCCCTGGAAGCGGCAGGCGAACCCTTGCTCTACTGGGCAGGCGATACCGTACTCTATCCGCCGGTTGCCGAGACGATCGCGGCGACAAGGCCTGACATCATCATCACCCATTCCTGCGGCGCACGCTGGGATGGCGAATTGATCGTCATGGACGACAAGCAGACCGTGGAGGTGGCCCGCTCGGCACCGCAGGCCAAGGTGATTGCCGTGCACATGGAAGCGCTCGACCATGCCACGGTCGACCGGGCTACCCTGCGCAGCACGGCGCAAGCTGCCGGCATAGGCGCCGAGCGCCTGCTCATCCCTGCGGATGGCGAAACGGTGCGCATCGACAAGGTCTAACGCGGCAGCATCCGTCCAAGCGCAAGGGACTCGCCAACCGCGTTTGAAGCGCCATATTGTTCGCACGCCGTCGGCGAAAACCATTCTCATGCAGGGGATGGTTACGCAGTCAGAGGGCAACAATTCCGGAGAACTGAAACGGCATTCTACTGATCGTCAATCAAAGGAAATTCTTTCCTTCGACAAGAGGCGCTCGCTTCTGCGATCAGGACGCATGCTGGCAGCAATCCGGCAACCTCGTCAGAAAGCGTTGCGATGAGCACGAAAGCTGAAACAGAACCTGGTGGCGCGATGAAGCGGCTGCAGCCGCCCGTCGCCTCGGTACTCGACCTGATCGGCGAGACGCCGGTCGTGGAGCTGAAGAAGTTCGATACCGGCAAATGCCGGCTGTTCATCAAGCTGGAGAGCCAGAACCCCGGCGGGTCGATCAAGGATCGCATCGCCCGCTCGATGATCGACCAGGCCGAGCGGGACGGCCGCCTGCGACCCGGCGGCGTCATCGTCGAGGCGACCGCCGGCAACACCGGGCTTGGGCTGGCGCAAGTCGGCATCCCGCGCGGCTACCGCATCATCCTGATCGTGCCCGACAAGATGTCGCGCGAGAAGGTGCAGCACCTGCGGGCGCTCGGCGCCGAGGTGCGGCTGACCCGCTCGGATGTCGGCAAGGGCCATCCCGAATACTATCAGGACATGGCGGAGAAACTGGCTGCCGAAATCCCGGGAGCCTTCTACGCCAACCAGTTCTCCAACCCGGCCAATCCGCTGGCACACGAGACCACGACAGGCCCGGAGATCTGGCAGCAGCTCGACGGCGACGTCGATGCGGTGGTTGTCGGCGTCGGCTCCGGCGGTACGCTGTCGGGCCTTGGCCGCTTCTTCGCCGGCGTCTCGCCCAAGACCGAAATGGTGCTGGCCGATCCGGTCGGCTCGGTGCTGGCACCGCTGGTCAAGACCGGCGAGATGATCGAGGCCGGCAGTTGGACCGTGGAAGGGATCGGCGAGGATTTCGTGCCGCCGAACTGCGACCTTTCACTGGTCAAGAAAGCCTATTCGGTCTCCGACCGGCACTCGATGCTGGCCGTGCGGGACCTGCTTTCGAAGGAAGGCATCCTGGCCGGCTCATCCTCCGGCACGCTTCTGTCGGCGGCGCTGCGCTATTGCCGCGAACAGAAAGTGCCAAAACGGGTCGTCACCTTCGTTTGCGACAGCGGCAACAAATATCTCTCCAAGGTGTTCGATGATTTCTGGCTGGCCGAACAGGGGCTTGCCGAACGCGAACAGCATGGCGATCTTTCCGACCTCGTCGCCCGCTCGCATCGCGAAGGCGGTACGGTGTTCGTGGGGCCGGATGACACGTTGCTCACCGCCTATGGTCGCATGCGGCGCGGCGACGTCTCGCAATTGCCTGTGCTGGAAGACGGCAGGCTGGTCGGCATCATCGACGAAGGCGACATCCTAGGCAACGTCGACGGTCCCTATGACGGCCGCTGGCAGCGTTTCGACCAGCCTGTGCGCACGGCCATGACCGCCGACCTCCACACGCTGCAGGCCAACCAGACGCTGGACGCGCTGCTGCCCGTCTTCGACCGCAACGAAGTCGCCATCGTCTTCGACGGTGACGAATTCGTCGGCCTCATCACCCGTATCGATCTCATCAACCACCTGAGGCGCAACCGATGACCATCCAGGGCAAGAACAGGCTCGCTTTCTCGACCCGCACCATCCATGGCGGGCAGAGCCATGACCCGACCACCGGCGCCGTCATGGTGCCGATCTACGCGACCTCGACCTATGCACAGCAGTCACCTGGCGTGCACAAGGGTTTCGAATACGCCCGCAGCCAGAACCCGACCCGCTTCGCCTTTGAGCGCGCGGTCGCGGATCTGGAAAGCGGTTCGGCCGCCTTTGCCTATGCATCGGGCCTGGCAGCGATTGCCAACATCCTCGAGACGCTCGATGCGGGTGCCCATATCGTCGCGACCGACGATATCTATGGCGGCACGTTCCGCCTGCTCGAACGCGTGCGTAAGCGCTCAGCCGGCCTGCAGGTGAGTTTTGCCGATTTCACCGATCTTGCCGCCGTCGAGGCTGCGATCCGGCCGGAAACCAAGCTGTTGTGGGTGGAGACGCCGACGAATCCGCTGCTGCGCCTTGTCGATCTCGCCGCCGTTTCCGCGCTGGCCCGTCGCAAGGGGCTGATCACGGTCGCCGACAACACGTTCTGCAGTCCCTACATCCAGCGGCCGCTGGAACTCGGCATCGACATCGTCGTGCATTCGGTGACGAAATATCTCAACGGCCATTCCGACATGGTCGGCGGCGTGGTGGTGGTGGGCGACAATGCCGAACTGCGTGACCAGTTCAAATTCCTGCAGAACGCGGTTGGCGCCATTTCCGGGCCGTTCGACTCGTTCCTGGCACTGCGTGGCCTGAAAACGCTGGCGCTGCGCATGGAACGCCACTCCGCGAACGGCCTTGCGATCGCGCGCTGGCTGGAGGCGCGATCAGATGTGCGCCGCGTCCTCTATCCCGGCCTGGAAAGCCATCCGCAGCACAAGCTCGCCAAGACGCAGATGGATGCCTTCGGCGGCATGATCACGGTAGAGCTCGATCGCGACCTGGCCGGCACCAAGCGCTTCCTGGAGCACACGCGCCTGTTCGCGCTGGCCGAAAGCCTGGGCGGTGTCGAAAGCCTGATCGAACATCCGGCGCTGATGACGCACGCATCCATTCCGGCGGAAAAGCGCGCAGCCATCGGCATCTCGGATTCGCTGGTACGCCTCTCCGCCGGCATCGAGGATGCCGACGACCTGATCGCCGACCTGGCACAGGCACTGGCGGCTTAAGCGGAACGCCCTTCCATGGCACTCCCCTTCTCCCCGTGGGAGAAGGTGGCCGAGCCCTCAATATCCCAGTTCCCTGCGCAGCCAGATGACCCGGCTTTGCCAGGGAGCTGCTTCGCTGATGCCTTCATAGGCACGCAGGGCGGCGACGTTGTCTTCGGGCACGAGCCAGCGCAGGTGCACCCAGTTTCGTTCGCGGCCGATCTCCGTGAGGTGCGAGATCAGCGCCTTGGCGAGGCCGTGGCCACGGGCGCCGGGTGACACGTAGAGGTCGTCCAGTTGCCCTGCCCTTTCACCGGAAATGGCCTCGGGCAGATCGAAGAACAGGGCAAAACCGACAAGCGCAACGCCGTTCCAAGCACCGACAAGGCCGACCGACGGATCATCGAAGAGACGCAGCACAGTGTCCGGCTTCGGCTCACGTACGGTCCCGCCCATGGCCGCGGCATAGTCGGCCATCAGTTCCGCGAGGGCTGACGTGTCATGCCGCTCCAGCGGCGTGATCTCGATGGCGTTGCCGGACCCTGATGGCATGACGATCTCCTGCGAGACATCATCGCTTCCGCCTCAATGGTGTGGCGCCCTCAGCCGTGTCTCCAGCCAGCGGCTATAGCGCGAGCCCCCGAAGCAGAACAGGAAATAGATGACGCCCGCGACCAGATAGGCCTCGTCATAGAAACCCAGCCATTTCGGATCAGTGGTCGAAGCCCTGGCGGCATTGAGCAGATCGAAGATGCCGATAACGGCGAGCAGCGAGGTGGCAAGCAGGAAGCCGATGGCCAGGTTGACCATGCCTGGAATGACCTGGCGCAGCGCTTGCGGCAGCACGATCAATTGCATGGTGCGCCAATAGCCGAGGCCGAGCGCCTTGGCCGCCTCTTCCTGGCCGGTTGGGATTGTCTGCAACCCTCCACGCACCACTTCGGCGACATAGGCCGACCAGAACAGGGTGACCATGAGGATGGCCCGCACCGTCTTGTCGACGAACTGGCCGCCGGGAATGGCCATCGGCAGGATCAGCATAGCGACGTAGAGGATCGCCACCATCGGCGTGCCGCGCATCAGTTCAATGAACAGCACCGCCAGCGTACGCAGGCCGCCCATCTTCGAACGTCGCGCCAGCGCCAAAAGAACCGCCAGCGGAATGGAAAGCCCGAAGCAGACCGACCAGACCAGCAGCGTCACCGGCAGTCCGCCCCACTGGTTGGACGGCACCGGCGATCCGGTCAGCGTGCCGGTGAGCAATGCCCAGCAGAGACCGATGACCAGCAGCCATGCGACCAGAAGTTCATGCCGCCAGAAGCGCGGTTGGGCAGTGACGACGAGCAGACCGAGCAGAAGCAGGAGTGCCGCGGTTGGCCGCCATTGCAGGTCCTGCGGGTAGAAGGCGAACAGGATGAAGCGCAGCTTGGCCGCCACGAAGGCCCAGCAGGCGCCGGATGCCGCCGCGCAGTCCTGCGCCGTGCCGCTCCAGGTGGCGTCGAGCACCAGCCATCGCGCGAGCGGCGGCAGCAGCCAGACGAGGAAGGCCAGCGTGAGTGCGGTCAACGCCGTGTTCAGCCTGGTGCCGAACAGGCCGCTCCACAGCGGTTTCCAATCGAAGGAGCGGCGCATCAGCGGCAGGGAAGCAATATCGACAAGGCTCATCGCGGCACGTCTCCGCGCAGGGCGACCCTGCGATTGTAGACATTCATCAGCGCCGACACCGAAAGGTTCAGGACAAGATAGATGCCGATCAGGATCGCCAGCGCCTCGAAGGACTGGCCGGTGGTGTTGGCCGTGGTGTTGATGATGGAAACGAGATCCGGATAGCCAATGGCGACCGCCAGGCTGGAATCCTTGGTCAGGTCGAGATAGCTTGAGGTGATCAGCGGCGTGATCACGCGCAGGGCCTGCGGCAGCACGACCAGCCGCATGATCTGACCCGGATGCAATCCAAGCGCCCGCGCCGCTTCCCATTGACCGCGCGAGACCGACTGGATGCCGGCGCGCACGATCTCGGCGATCGCCGCCGAGAACTTGACCGTGAGGCCAGCGAGCAGCGCTGCGAATTCCGGCGTGAGGCTATAACCGCCGCGAATGTTGAAACCACCGAGGACCGGCATGTCCAGAGCCAGCGTAGCGCCTGTGGCAGGGAACGCTGCTGTGGCGGCGGCCAAAAGGATGAGTGTTGCGACTATGCCATTGCCGAACCTCAGACGGCGGCGACGGTACGCGGTGTAGAGATAGAGGCCGTAGGACAAGGCTATGACCGCCAGAAGAAGCACGGTCCGGCTCGAAAAACCGTCGATGACGATGCCCGGCACGAAGACACCGCGGTTGGACAGGAACAGGGCATCGAAGGCGGACAGCGCCTGTCGGGGCGGTGGAAAGGATTTGGCCAGCGCTATCCAGAAGAACAGCTGCAACAGCAACGGCGTGTTGCGGATCAGTTCGACATACCAGCGCACGAGTGTCGCCAGGAGCAGATTGCCGGACAGGCCGGCAACACCAAGAGCCACGCCCAGTATGGTCGCGAGTACACAGCCGAGCACGGCCACTTTCACAGTGTTGATGAGCCCGGCGAGGATTGCCCAGACATAAAGATCGCCAGCTTTGAAAGCGATGACGCTCTCGCCGATCTCGAAATTGGCCGACCGTTCGAGAAAGCCGAAACCGGGCGTCACGCCAATGCGCCGCATGGTGTCGGCAACATTGGCGCCCAGCAGCCAGAACAGGGCGACGACCGCGACGAAGACAGCCAGCTGGATGACGGGCCGTGGCCCCCACCAGCCGACCAGCCGGCTCAGCACGCCGGGCCGATCACGGCCCGGCACGATTTCGGTCGTCGTCATGGTTCAACGGCTCAACGGAAGGGCGGCGAATAAAGCAAACCGCCGTTCGACCACAGATTGTTGTAACCGCGCTCCCAGCCGAGCGGCTTCAGGTTGCGGTCGAAGATCTCGCCGTAGTTGCCCACCGTCTTGATGATGTTGTAGGCCCATTTCGGGTCGAGATTGGTCGCTTGCGCCAGCGAAGGATCGACGCCGAGGAAACGCTGGATCGCCGGATCTTCCGATTTCAGGAATTCATCGACATTCTTCGAGGTGATGCCCCATTCCTCGGCCTGGATGGTGACGTTGACGGTCCAGTTGACCAGTTCCTGCCAGCGATCGTCGCCGCCGGCGATGGCGGGAGCCAGCGGTTCCTTGGACAGACGCTCGGGCAGGATGACGTAGTCATCCGGCTTCTTGAGCTGGGTGCGCTTGCCGACGAGATCGGAACTGTCCTGCGTGATGGCATCGACGCGGCCGGTTTCCAGCGCGTTGATGAACTCACCGGTTTCCTCGATCGTCACCGGCGTGAATTTCTTTCCGGTCTTGCGGAAGAAGTCGGCGATGTTCAGCTCGCCGGTGGTGCCACTCTGCACGCCGATGGTGGCACCATCGAGCTCGGCCGCCTTGGTCACGCCGAGGTCCTTGCGGACCAGGATGCCCTGCCCGTCATAGAATACGGTCGGACCGAAGTGGAAACCGAGCTGCAGGGCACGGGCGATGGTCACCGTCACGCCCGACAGCAGGATGTCGAACTCACCGGCCTGAAGCGCCGGCAGGCGCTGCTGCGGCGAGGAGTTGGTGAATTCGACCTTGTCCGGCGTGCCGAACACGGTGATGGAGAGTGCCTTGCCGTAGTCGACGAAGAAGCCCTTCCACTGGCCGTCGTCTCCCGGCGCGAAAAAGCCCGGCGTGGTGCCGACACCGACCTTGATTGCGCCGCGCTGCTTGATCTTGTCCAGCGTCGGACCGGCATCGGCCACGCTTGAAAACGCGGTCGCGGCCACGACCAGCGACGCCGCCACCGCACGGCGCCACAGGCCGCCGGGTTGCGATAAAAATGTCATCTCGATAACTCCTGATCTGTAACAGGCCGACCCGAAACGATCGCGCTCAGCCCCCTTTCGCCGACCCTGACAAACGGTAACTCCATAAAATTTATAGACTAAGGAACGGCAATCCAAAATTGCGCCGCTCCGGGAAGCGCTTTGCCGAAAAAAGGCAGCTTTGGAGGTGGAAGCAGACGCTCGCCTGTCGCTTCAAAAAAACGGCCGGGTCTGAACCCGGCCGAGCAGAGAGGAGACGAAGAAAGCTTCAAGCCGCGACGGAGGCGAAGCCGCTTTCGATGAGGTCGGCATAGTGTCGCCTGGCAACATCCGGATGCGAACGCAGCCGGCTTTTCAGCACATTGGTGCCGACATTGCGGAACAACGGGTTCTCGGGATCGCTCGCCGGGCCACGTGCCTCCTCGGCCAGGTTGGGCGGCAGGTCAAGCAGCGGGATGGAAGCGTCCAGCCGCGCGCTGAAGAAGAACGGGACCGAGAGGCGTTCAACGCCGGCAGGCGGCGTGACGACGCGATGCACCGTGGCACGCAGATAACCGTTGGAAGCCAGTTCGAGCAATTCGCCGATGTTGACGACCAGCGTGCCCGGGATCGGATCGACCGGCACCCAGCGTTCGTCGTACTCGACCTGCAGGCCTTCATTGTGATCCTGCAACAGAAGCGTCAGGAAGCCGCCATCCTTGTGTGCGCCAACGCCCTGCTCGCTGCCGGTGAGATCGCGGCCGGGATAGCGCACGATCTTCATGCGGTGGTTGGGCTCGCCGGCATAGATGGCGTCGAAGGCATCCTCCGGCTGCTCCAGCGACAATGCAAAAGCCTTCAGCAGGCGGATCGCCACTTCGGTCACCTGCGCCTGCCAGGACAGTAGAACCGGTTTCAGGTCCGGATAAAGCCGAGGCCACTGGTTCGGCCCCTGCAGTCGTGTCCAGGCGGCGACACCCGACTTCTGCACGATCGGCTCGCGCTCGACGCCGATATCGAGCTGTTCGCGCCAGTCAGCCTTGCCGCGCGTCAGTTCGCCGCCGGTGCGGGTATAACCACGGAACTGTGGCGAGTTGACCATGGCGATCTTGAGCTTCTCGTCCTCCGGCAATTCGAAGAAACGCTTCGCCGAAGCGAGCACGCCTTCGATCTCGCTGACCGCGATGCCGTGGCCGGCCAGATAGAAAAACCCGACATCGCGGGCCGCGGATCTCAGGTCCGCCAGGAAGGTGCGCCGCTCGGACGCGCCCTGTTCCAGGCGGCTGAGATCGAGCACGGGTACAATTCTGGTCATCTTCAGGATTCCTCCGGTCTGTCCGTGTTGCCCCACCCCCAAAATCTCGTTCGGCCGTATCAACTCCTGTTGTCCTCGTCTGGCACTCAGGCGGCCGGTGCGACCTCGGCACGCGCCTGCGCGGCGACAAGATCCGCGTGGTGCCGCGCGGCGACGTCCGGATGCGAGCGCAGCCGGCTCTTCAGCGTGTTCTGACCCGAATTGCGGAACAGCGGGTTCTGCGGATCACGCGTGATGCCGCCGGCTTGGGCCTTGAGATGCGAAGGCAGGTCGAGCAGCGGCACCTCGGCGTCGAAAGGGGCGCCGAGGAAGAAGGCGACCGACAGACGATCGGTACCGGACGGTGGCGTCACGACACGATGCACGGTCGCCTTCAGATAGCCATCAGTGACCAATTCCAGCAGTTCGCCGATGTTGACGACAAAAGTGCCCTGGCGAGGCTCTGCCTCGATCCAGCGGCCATCCTCGATCTCGACTTCCAGCCCCTTCTGCTTTTCCTGGAGCAGCAGAGTGAGGAAGCCGCTGTCCTTGTGTGCGCCGACGCCCTGCTCGCTCTCGGTGGCGTCGCGGCCGGGATAGCGAATGATCTTGATGAGATGGTTGGGCTGGCCGCCATAGATGGTCTCGAACACATCGCGATCCTGCTCCAGCGCCACAGCGAAGGCCTTGAGCAGACGCGTCGCCAGCCTTGTCAGTTCGGACTGCCATTCGAGCAGGATCGGTTTCAATTCCGGCAGCGCATCGGGCCACTGGTTCGGCCCCTGCAGCCGGGTCCAGGCCGGCTGATCCTTGCCGAATGGAACGGCCGCTGCTTCGGAACCGATATCGATCTGCTCTCGCCAGTCGCGCTGCCCCTTGGTGAGTTCCTGGCCAATGCGGTTGTAGCCGCGGAAATGCGGCGAGTTGACCATTTCGATCTCGAGCTTGTCGGCTTCGGGCAGCGCAAAGAAGCGGCGCGAGGATGCCAGCACATCATCGATCAGGCTTTGCGGAATGCCATGGCCGGAGAGGTAGAAGAAGCCGACATCGCGAGAAGCGCGCTTCAACTGGCTGAGGAACGCGGTTGGATCGGTTTCAAACAGGGAGAAATCCAGAACCGGAATGGATTGGATGGCGTTCGTCTTGCTCACGTTCAGGCCCTCTTGGCAGGTCCCTAAGCGTGGCAACGGCACGGGCAAAATCAAAGAAACGTCCGACCCTTTGACACCGAAAGACGAAAAATCCCGCGCGCCAAGGTGTTCAATTGGCGCGATTTTTTGCTAAACTCACAAAATCCGCAAGCGAACCCGGCCGCGGTTGGGTGGCGGCCCCGAAGCAGCAAGCCCTGCTAGCTCCGGTCGGCACGCTCCTCGTCGATGAGGATACGCTCGGCGCTACCATCGAGATCCTCATACTGTCCGCTACGCAGCGCCCACAGGAATGCGATGAGCCCAGCCCCGCCAAGGAACAGCGCCACCGGGATGAGGACGACGAGATTGCTCATTGTGCCGGCCTCCCGATCAACCTGGCCTGGGCAATGCGCGGCTCCTTCTCGGCAACCGAACGGCCTCCGGCCAGCCGCATGGCATTGGCGATGACGATGATCGACGACAGCGACATGGCAATCGCTGCGATCAGCGGCGTGACATAGCCGAAGATGGCGATGGGCACCGCGACAAAATTGTAGGCGATGGCAAAGGCAAGGTTCTGCCGGATCAGTCGGCCTGCCTTGCGGGAGATGTCCAGCGCGAAGGGGATCACGGTGAGGCTCTCGCGCAGGAAGACGAAGTCGGCGGCATTGCGGCCAATGTCGGCTGCGGTCGCCGGCGCCATCGAGACATATGCGGCGGCCAGGGCGGGCGCATCATTCAAGCCATCGCCGACCATCAGGACCTTGCGGCCATTGGCGGCAAATGCTGCGATGCGTGCCACCTTTTCGTCCGGCAGCATTCCGGAACGATAGGTATCGATGCCGGCCCGTCCGGCGACTATTCTTGCATTGGCATCGTGGTCACCGGTGAGCATCTCAACGGTAAGGCCTTGCGCTGCAAGCTTCGCCACGGTTTCGGCCGCGCCGGCGCGCAACCTGTCCTCGCAGACAAAATCGGCGCGCAGGACACCGTCGCATGTCAGAACGGTGCCGGTCGCATCGCCACTATCCCCGAGCGCCCATTGCGCCCGGCCAAGGCGCCAGACGGCACCGTTCATCGACGCTTCGAGTCCGAAGCCGGGCACTTCGCCAACCGTATCTGGAAGGTCGCGCTGGAGCGATGTGCCTTGATTGGCTTCCGTGATGGCGCGGGCAACAGGATGCCTGGAATGCGCGGCCAGTTGCGCGGCGACAACCATGTCGCTGGAGGCGATCTGGTCGCTGTTCACCAGTCTGAGTGCGCCGAGCGTCAAGGTGCCGGTCTTGTCGAAAACGATCGTGTCGATGCCGGCGAGCCGTTCCATGGCCGCCCCGTCCTTGACCATCACGCCCTGCTCGAACAGGCGGCGTGCGGCCACCACCTGCACGATCGGCACGGCCAGGCCGAGGGCGCAGGGGCAGGTGATGATCAGTACGGCAATGGCGATTGTGATCGCCCGATGCCAGTCGCCCGAAACGAACAGCCAGCCAAAGAAGGTGAACAGCGCCGTGAGGTGCACCACGGGCGCATAGAGCGCTGACGCTCTGTCAGCAATGCGGCGGTAGAGCGCGCGGCCACCCTCGGCGGCTTCCATCAGGCGCACCATCTCGGCCAGGAAGGAATCCTTCGCGGCCGCGGTGGCCTCCAGCGTCAGTGCACCGGTGAGGTTCAGTGTACCGGCTTGTAGCATTGCGCCTTTTTCGACCGCTTCCGGCTGGCTTTCGCCGCTAACCAGAGACCGGTCGACTTCTGAGACCCCGTTCATGACCAGCGCATCGACCGGCACGCGCTCACCGGCTGCAATGAGGATTGCGTCGCCCTCGGCAATCTCCTCGACCGGCACATAGCTCAACGTACCGTCGGCAGCGATGACGGTGGCGCCGCGTGCGGCCAACCGCCTCAGGCCGCAGACAGCGGTGCGTGCCTTCTCGCGCATGACATGGTCGAGCGTGCGGCCGATCAGCAGGAAGAACAGCAGCGAGACCGACGCGTCGAAATAGGCGTGCGGGCCATGGTTGATCGTCTCGTAGAGGCTGAGGCCATAGGCCAGTGTGATGCCGACGGCGATCGGCACGTCCATGTTCATGCGGCCATGGCTCAGCGCGTTCCAGGCCGAGCGGAAGTAGATGCGCCCGGCAAAGACGAGTGCGGGGATGGCGATCAGCGCCGACACCCAGTGGAACAGGTCGCGCGTGGCGTCCGTCGCACCGGACCAGACCGAGACAGACAACAGCATGATGTTGGTTGCGGCGAAACCGGCTATGGCGACGGCGCGGATCAGCTCGGCCAGCACCAGGTCCTTGCCGCTGTCGTTTTCGCGATCGAACAGGTGCGCCTCGTAACCAAGCCCGGACAACGTCGCGACCAGTGGCGGAAGTTCCCCTTCGTGCAACCGCACCGCGACGCGCTTGGTCGAGAGATTCACGCGCGCGCCAGCCACGCCCGGCAATTTCTGCAGGGCGGTCTCGATGGTGCGGATACAGGCGGCACAACGCACGCCCGGGAGGGCGAAGTCGACCTGCGCCAGGCCGCCGCCGAGCGAACGGCTGGCCAGCCTGATCTCATCGGCGGATGGAGCGCCAGAGCGGTCCAGTTCGAGCGCAGCTTCGACACCCGAGGCGCAGCAGCTCATTGGATCGCTCCGTCGCGGACGAAGACGCGTTGTACCTGGCGATAAGGCAAGGCACGTCCGACCTCGGCGTCCACCTCGACGATCCAGGCACCATCGCGCACGGATTGCCGCGCGCCAAAGGCTCCGCCCGGTTCTGGTGTGAGTTCGATCGTGCGGTCCTCGGCGTCGGAGGCAGGATGGCGGAATGCCACCCTCACGCTGGTAGGCAGAACCGGTTTGCCAGCAGCGTCAAGCAACGCGTAGCGGATCACCCCATCAGCAACCGTCAGCCTGCCTTGCCAATGCAGTGCCGCCTGCGCGCGTCCCGCTTCCGCCTTCCTGTTGAACTGCTGGCTGGCGACATAGCTGTTCTGCACCACAAGACCCGTCCAGCTCGACCGCGCCAGAGTGGCCATCGTCATGTTGACGGCGATGATGATTCCGAAAAACGTGAGGGTGATGATCAGCATGTGACGGCCAGTGAATTCACCGTTGGAGCGACGGTGTGTGTTCATCTCGATGCCTCCGGGGCAATGAAATTGGCATCATAGCTGGCAGTCTCGGCGCCCCCAGCGTCCCTTGCGACGAAGCGGAAGGTCGTGCTGCCCGGTCGCACCAGATCGCGCGGCTGCCGCACATAGATCTTGACCGATTTCAGCCGATCCGGCTCGACCTCGACGGCGAGTGTTTCGCCTTCCATCTGCTCTGTGCCGACTGCGTTCATGGCACCCCCTTGCAATCCCTCCAGCGTGATCCGGATGGTGCGCGGTTCGGGGATCATGTTGAGCAGCTTGACGGTGTAGCCATTGCGGATGGCGCCGTCCGAAAGCACCACGAATTGCGGGTTGCGATCATGCAGGACGTTGAGCTGCAACCGTTCGCGCGTCAGCAAGGCATAGAGCATGGCAAGACCGATCAGCGCCCATACAGCGGTGTAGATGAAAGTACGCAGCCTGAAGATCTTGCCGAGGTGGAACTGGGCGACCGTGTCGGAGAGGCGCCCTCCCGGCTGCCTGACCAGGGCCGGTTCGATGGCGTGCACGCCATTACCTGTCGCGAGCGCCATATTGGCGTTGTAATCGTTCAGCGTCGCATAGGCGATCAGGCCACGTTCCTTGCCGATCTTGTCCATGACGCCGTCGCAGGCGTCGATGCACAGCGCGCAGGTGATGCATTCGAGCTGCTGGCCGTCGCGGATATCGATGCCCATCGGACAGACGGCGACACAGGCGTTGCAATCGACGCAATCGCCGATGGTTTCGCCGGCAGCCAGCGCCTTCTTGGCGTGGCGCGAGCGCGGCTCGCCACGCCAGTCATTGTAGGTGACGGTGAGCGAATTCTCGTCGAGCATCGCCGCCTGGATGCGCGGCCACGGGCACATGTAGGTGCAGACCTGCTCGCGCATCAACCCGCCGAAAATGTAGGTCGTGGCGGTCAGCACAGCGATGGTGATGTAGGCAATGGCCGCTGCCTGCCCGGTCAGCACCTCGCCAAGCAGCGTCGGCGCATCGGCAAAATAGAAGATCCAGGCGCCGCCGGTCGCAACAGCGATGAGCAGCCAGATCGTGTGCTTGGCGCCGCGCTTCGCGATCTTGCCAGCCGACCACGGAGCACCGTCCAGCTTGATGCGGGCATTGCGGTCGCCCTCTACGGCGCGCTCGACCACCAGGAAGAGGTCGACCCAGACGGTCTGCGGACAGGCATAGCCGCACCAGGCGCGACCCACCGTCGAGGTGATCAGGAACAGGCCGATGCCCGCCATCACCAGCAGGCCGGCAACGAAGAAGAATTCCTGCGGCCATATCTCGATGAAGAAGAAATAGAACCGGCGATTGGCCAGATCGACCAGCACGGCCTGGTCAGGCGCATAAGGACCGCGATGCCAGCGCAACCATGGCGTCAGGTAGTAGATGCCCAGCGTGATCGCCATGACGATCCACTTGAAGCGGCGGAACTGGCCGGAGGCGCGTTTGGGAAAGATCTTCCTGCGTGCCGCATAGAGTGGCTGACGTGCCCTGGCGGAATTGACCGCCTCCGCATCCAGCCTTTCAACCGTCTCGACATCCAGCATGAACACGTGCCTGTTTGCTGCTCTTTGTCCCTTTCTCGCAGGGAGCACTGCCGCCCGCCTTGACCTCGATCAAGA
Source organism: Mesorhizobium sp. NPDC059025 (assembly GCF_042739655.1). Taxonomy (NCBI): domain Bacteria; kingdom Pseudomonadati; phylum Pseudomonadota; class Alphaproteobacteria; order Hyphomicrobiales; family Phyllobacteriaceae; genus Mesorhizobium; species Mesorhizobium sp. NPDC059025. The sequence goes on from NZ_JBHYIM010000008.1 coordinate 168,992, forward strand.
CACAAGCGACTTCCGGAAAGTCGGGGCCTGCCGCCATGAGACGGGCCCCGTCGCTGCGTGTGGAGAATACCCCCTTGGCACGTCGTTATTCTCCGCCACCCAGCGAATGCACGTAGACTGCGAGCTCCTTGACCTTGACGTCGCCGAGGCGTGCGCCCCAGGCTGGCATGACACCGTGTTTGGGCGCCTTCACCTGCCGGGCGATTGCCTGCTCGCCGGAACCGTAGAGCCAGATCGCATCGGTCAGGTCGGGCGCACCGAGGTCGCGGTTGCCCTTGGCGTTGACGCCATGGCAGGCCGCGCAATTCTCGGCGAAAACCTTGGCGCCCGGCTCGATTTTCGCGGGATCGCTGATCGGCCCGGACAGGCTCGCCACATAGGCGCTGACATCGCCGATCTGGCCAACAGTGAGCATTTCCGCGAAGGCAGGCATCTCGGAGGTGCGGGTGTCCGGATCGTCGGCGAAGCGGATGCCGTGGGTGATGGTCTTGTATATCTGGTCGGCCGAACCGCCCCACAGCCATTCGTCGTCATTGAGGTTGGGGAAGCCCGGCGAGCCCTGGGCACCCGAACCGTGGCACTGCACGCAATTCACGCGGAAGGTCGCCGCACCGGCCGCGGTGGCGAAATCGCGCAGGCTGCCGTCGGCTTCGATCTCATCCACCGATTTCGCCTTGATCGCAGCGATGTATTTTTCCTGGGCGGCGCTGGCGGCGGCCAGTTCCTGCTTGACCTCGCCGCGGCTCGAATAGGCGAGCACGCCTTTGGTCGCGGATGTCAGGAGCGGCCAGGCCGGATAGGCGACGGTGTAGCCGATCGCCCAGATGACCGTGGCGTAGAATGTCCACAGCCACCAGCGTGGCATCGGGTTGTCGAGTTCACGGATGCCGTCCCATTCATGGCCGGTGGTCGAAACGCCGGAAACCTCGTCGATGTGTTTTTCGGTCATGGCTTGTCGTCCTCGAACGGAATCCTGGCTGCCGCATCGGCATGCTTCCTGCTGCCGGGGCGAAGGGTGAAGAGCACCACGCCGACAAAGAAGACGGTCATGCCGAGCAGGCCCCAGCTGTCGGCGAAGTGGCGCATGGCGGTGTAGGTTTCCATCTCGCGCCTCCGTCAGCGGTAACCGGCGGCTTCGTCATAGGTCGAGAAATCGACCAGCGTGCCGAGCATCTGCAGGTAGGCGACCAGCGCATCCATCTCCGTCACCTTCTGCGGATTGCCGTCGAAGTCGCCTGTCTTGGCTTTCGGATAGCGCTTCGAAAGATCGGAAGTGTCGGCATTCGGATTGGCCTGGACGACCAGATCGGCTTCCGCGTTGTCGATCATCTCCTGCGTGTAGGGGACCCCGACATCGACATTGGCGACGAGTTGCGTGGAGAAACCCTTCGGCGACAGCGGCGCGTCCTTCAGGAAGGCGTAGCGCGGCATGATCGATTCCGGCACCACCGAACGTGGATCGCTGAGATGCTGGACGTGCCATTCGTTGGAATAACGGTCGCCGACGCGGGCAAGGTCAGGCCCGGTACGCTTCGACCCCCACTGGAAGGGATGATCGTACATGGACTCCGCCGCCAGGCTGTAGTGGCCGTAACGCTCGACCTCGTCGCGGAAAGGCCGGATCATCTGGCTGTGGCAGAGATAGCAGCCTTCGCGGATGTAGATGTTGCGACCCGCCAGCTCTAGCGGCGAGTAGGGCCGCATGCCTTCCACCTTCTCGATGGTGTTCTCGAGATAAAACAGCGGCGCGATCTCGACGATGCCGCCTATGGTGACGACCAGGAACGAGCCGACGAGCAGCAGCGTCGCGTTGCGCTCGATGAGCGCGTGTTTGTCCATCAAAGCCATGTGAGAACTCCTATGCGGCCGGCTGCAGGGCGGGCGTCGTGCCGGTGGTCGGCACTTCCTCGCGCTGGCGACCGCGGATGGTCATGAAGATGTTCCAGGCCATGATCACCACGCCCGACAGGTAGAGCGCACCGCCGAAGGCGCGCATCACGTAGTAGGGGTGCATGGCGGCGACGGACTCGGCGAAGGAATAGACCAGGAAGCCCTGCTCGTCGTATTCGCGCCACATCAGGCCCTGCATGATGCCCGACACCCACATAGAGGCCGCGTAGATGACGATGCCGAGCGTCGCCAGCCAGAAGTGCCAGTTGACCATGCGCACCGAATAGAGGCGCTCGCGGTTCCACAAGCGCGGCACCATGAAATAGACCGCCCCGAACGAGATCAGGCCGTTCCAGCCGAGAGCGCCTGAATGCACATGGCCGATGGTCCAGTCGGTGTAGTGGGACAGCGAGTTGACGGCCTTGATCGACATCATCGGCCCTTCGAAGGTGGCCATGCCGTAGAACGCCACCGCCGTCACCATCATGCGCACGATCGGATCGGTGCGCAGCTTGTCCCAGGCGCCGGAGAGCGTCATCAGCCCGTTGATCATGCCGCCCCAGGAAGGCATCCACAGCATGATCGAGAACACCATGCCCAGCGTCTGCGCCCAGTCGGGCAGCGCGGTGTAATGCAGGTGATGCGGTCCGGCCCAGATGTACATGAAGATCAGGGACCAGAAGTGGATGATCGACAGCCGGTAGGAATAGACCGGCCGGTTCACCTGCTTGGGAATGAAATAATACATCATGCCGAGGAAGCCGGCGGTGAGGAAGAAGCCGACGGCGTTGTGGCCGTACCACCACTGCGTCAGCGCATCCTGCACGCCGGAAAACAGCGAATAGCTCTTCGACCCGACAAAGGATGCCGGCACCGCCAGGTTGTTGACCACGTGCAGCATCGCGATGGTGACGATGAAGGACAGATAGAACCAGTTGGCGACGTAGATGTGTGGTTCCTTGCGCTTCAAGATCGTGCCAAGGAAGACAGCGAGATAGGCAACCCAGACGACGGTGAGGAACAGGTCGATATACCATTCCGGCTCGGCGTATTCGCGGCTCTGGGTGATGCCGAGCAGATAACCGATGGCCGCCATGACGATGAAGAGCTGGTAGCCCCAGAACACGTACCAGGCGAGATTGCCGCCGAAGAGGCGCGCACGGCAGGTGCGCTGTACGACATAGAAGGAGGTCGCGATCAGCGCGTTGCCGCCGAAGGCGAAGATGACCGCCGAGGTGTGCAATGGCCGCATGCGGCCGAAATTGAACCAGGGCTCCAGGTTGAGATCCGGAAAGGCCAACTGCAGCGCGATGACGACGCCGACCAGCAGCCCGACCAGCGCCCAGAACACGGTCGCAATGGCACCGTAGCGGATGGGTCCGTCCATGTATGCGGACTGATCGACAGGCTGCTCCGGCTCGAAGCTGACATTGCGCAGGAGCACGATGGTGCCGATGGCCAGCACGGCGAACAGCACCCACATATGCGCTCGGAACGGAGCGTCGGCGGCGAAGCCGGCGCCGAGCAGCGCCAGGAATGTCGCCAGGCTCATCCAGGCAATTTCGGCTCCATATCTCATCGAGCGATCCCTCGGCTTTTCCAGCATCGAGACCACATCCCCATGCGGTCTTTCCTGCCCCCGTTTCGGACAAAGCGAGGGCGTCCGCCTTGATCCAGGTCAAAGCCCTGCAGAGCCTGACAGGTCAGTCTTGCGGTTGGAAAAGGCGGGGAGGATCGTTTGTGCGGCGTGAATGGCTTGTAAGAACCGTGACGGCTCGTCAGTCACTCAAACATCGGGCAGTGGTGCTTGAACGAACGCGTCCGAAACATCCGGCGCTGGTAATTCAGCGTGTGCACGACGACAAGCTCGCACTGTGCATGGCGCTGGAGAAAATTGCAGACGCTTTGCCCAACGATGTGTGCCGGGCTGAATGCCTGCACATTGCCAGCCTGCTGCTCCCACTGCTGCGCAAGGCGCATGCCTATGAGGAAGATGTGATTTTCCCTGCCTTCGCTGTCGCGGGAACAGAGGTGAATCCCAGCGTGACAATCCGGCGCCTGCGCGCCGAGCATGTCGAAGACGAAAGCTTCGCTGACGAAGTAACGGAAATTCTGCTGGCCGTGGGACACGGCGAACCCGTCGGCAATGCCGAAGCCCTGGGCTTCATGCTGCGGGGATTGTTCGAGACATTGAGGCGTCACATCGCCTTCGAGCGCGAGCACGTATTGCCAGCCATCGTTGGAAACTAACCTGCCAGCTTTCAGTGTCCGGCCCGGGCTTCCAGCCGTTCCCGCCTGGCGACGGTCACATGGCGGTTGTTCTCGATGCTGATGACGCCGTCGGCGCGCAGCTTGGTGAACTGCCGCGAGACCGTCTCGATGGTGAGCCCGAGGAAATCGGCGATGTCGGCGCGCGTCAGCGGCAGGTCGAACGTCACCTTTTCCTCGCCTTCGTCCAGTGTCGGGTCGATGTGGTTGGCGATCAGCAGCAGGAAGCTCGCGACCTTCTCCGAAGCGGTCTTGCGGCCAAGCGTCAGCATCCAGTCGCGCGCCTCGTCGAGCTCCTTCAGCGTCTGGCGCAGCAGCCGGTTTTCCAACTCAGGACTCTGCTTCATCATCCGCTCGATGGCGGCCTTCGGAAAACTGCACAGCGACACATTGGTCGCGGCCTCGGCATTGACGGCACTTTCAGTCTTGAACGGACGGCCGAGGAAATCCGGGGCGAATTGCAGGCCGACGATCTGCTGGCGGCCATCGGACAAGGTCTTGGTGAGTTTGACGACGCCGGCCAGCACGTTGGAGTAATGATCCACCGTCTCCATGTCGCCGACCAGTTCCGCACCCGGTTCGATGGTCTGCTTGGACGAAGCCCTGGCGAGCGTCACCAGTTGGTCGGAGTCGAGTGCGCCGCAGACACCGCGGTGGCGTGCCTCGCATGCCTGGCAGAGAACCGGAATCCCTGCGGTATGAACGTCCTGTCGCAGGTTCATGCCAATCGCGCCCCCGCGTTGCTTAACATCTTTCTTTTAGCTCTTCTTGCCCGATAAATCCCGCGTCAGTTTGTCTCCGATGTGAATTGACATGGATCAAGCAGGAGAATTGATGTCTGGCACATGATCAGCGCCAACAGAAATCGATGATTTCGAAGGCCGCCATGCAGGATATCTTTCTCGACCGTTATTCGACCCCGGTGCCTCGCTATACCAGCTACCCGACGGCACCGCATTTCCACCAGGGCGTCACGGCGCAGACCTATCGCGACTGGCTGACGGCACTGCCTGCCGGCAGCACGCTGTCTCTCTATGCCCACATTCCCTATTGCGACCGGCTGTGCTGGTTCTGCGCCTGCCACACGAAACAGACGCTCTCCTATGCGCCGGTCCGGCGCTATGTCGATGCCTTGCGGCGAGAGATCAGGACGGTCGGAGCCCTGCTCGACGGTCAATGCGAAGTCAGCGCACTGCACTTCGGCGGCGGCTCGCCGACGCTGCTCAGTCCACAGGACATGATCCTGGTCGACACGGCGCTGCGGAAGGCATTCCAGTTCCATCCCGACGTGGAAATCAGCGTCGAAATAGATCCCAGCGACATGGACGACGCACGTTTCGATGCCCTGGCTGCGATCGGCATGACCCGGGCCAGCCTCGGCGTGCAGGACTTCGACCAAACCGTGCAGCGGGCGATCAACCGCGAGCAGAGTTTCGAACAGACCCGCTGGGTGGTTGAAAGCGTCAGGGCGCGCGACGTCTCTTCGGTCAATCTCGATGTGCTTTACGGCCTGCCGAACCAGACGGTTACAACGGTCGCTCGCACTGCCGAACAGGTGCTGTCGTTGCGTCCCGACCGCATCGCGCTGTTCGGCTATGCGCATGTGCCATGGTTCAAGAAACACCAGAAACTGATCGATGAAGCCGCCCTGCCCGACGCCGCTGAACGCCTTGCCCAATCGCAGCTGGCGGCGGAGATGATAACCGGCGCCGGCTATGTGGCGATCGGACTGGACCATTTTGCGTGGCCGGACGATGGCATGGCACGAGCGCTGGAGGATGGCTCGCTCAAGCGCAATTTCCAAGGCTATACCGTGGATGGCGCCGATGCCCTGATCGGGCTGGGTGCTTCCTCGATCGGCCAGCTTCCGCAAGGCTATGTCCAGAACATGCCGGCGACCGGCGAGTACCAGAAGCTGGTCGAGAAAGGTGAGCTGGCGACGGTGCGCGGCATCGCCCTGACGCAGCAGGATCGCGCCCGCGGCTGGGTGATCGAGCGGCTGATGTGCGACTACGCCTTCTCGCGCGCCGACCTCCTGGCGTTGTTCGGCGAGGACGCAAAGCCCATCCTCCGCGACGCGCACATCCTCGCCAGTGATCCCGCGAGCGGGTTCGTCGCCTATGGCGGCGATTTCAGCATTGACGAGCAGGCCAAGCCTTTCGTGCGCTCGATCGCGGCGCATTTCGACAGCTACCTTGCGACCGGCACCGCCCGCCACTCGGCGGCAGTGTGACAACCTGATCCAGCGCGCTGGTCGGAAACCGGTTTCGAAAGCCGGCGACATCGTCTAGGGCCAGAGCATGGATTTTCAGGCACTGACCCAAACCGCCGTCGATTTTGTCCGGGCCAACCAGGGATGGGGTTTCCTCGTCGTCATGGCGCTGGCCTTCGGCGAATCCCTCGCCTTCATCTCATTGCTGGTGCCGGCCACCGTCATCCTGCTCGGCATCGGCTTCCTGGTCGGCGAGAGCGGGATCTCGTTCTGGCCACTGTGGGCGGCAGCGGCGATCGGCGCCTTCTTCGGCGACTGGCTCTCGTTCTGGATCGGGCAGAAACTGAAGCATGACGTGGTGCGCTACTGGCCATTGTCGCGCAACCCGGGCCTGCTCGAGCGTGGCCATCGCTTCTTCGAACGCTGGGGTACGCTTGGCGTGTTCATCGGCCGCTTCTCCGGACCGCTTCGCGCCGTAATGCCGCTTGTGGCCGGAATCTGCGAGATGTCGCCGGTCGCGTTCCAGTTCGCCAATGTAACATCGGCGATGCTCTGGGCAGCCGGCATCCTTGCACCCGGCGCATTCGGCCTCAAATGGCTGCAGGAATGGATTTGACGTTCCGTCATCACGCAAAGTTCATCGCGGCGTGACTTAATCCCGCCAGCCTGCCTGGCGACAGAGTCGGAACGGCCGCGATGATCTGCGACCGTGGGGACGTGGAGAGGGACCGTCATGGCGAACGCATGTTCGGAAGGCGTTGATATCGGCTTCGCGACGCTGGGCTACGCAAAGGTCGCGTTGCTCGGCGTGGTACAGGGCATCACCGAATTGCTGCCGATCTCATCGACGGCGCATATGCGCATCGTGCCGGCGCTGCTCGGCTGGCAGGATCCCGGCTCCGCCTTCTCCGCGGCCATGCAGCTCGCCGCACTGGCGGCTGTGGTCAGCTATTTCTGGCGCGACGTGACCGGCCTCGCCGGCGGCACGGTAACGGCGCTGCGTACCGGCAACTATGCCAGCCCGACCTGGCGCCTGGCCGTCGGCATCGTGCTGGCAACCATTCCCATCGTGATCGGCGGCCTGTTGCTGTCGCCGCTGCTCAACCGCTGCGACTCGCCGCTGCGCGGCATCGTGGTGATAGGTTGCTCGATGGTAATATTGGCCGTGCTGCTCGGTGTCGCCGAATATGTTGCCAGGCATCGCCGGACAGTCGAGGAGATGCGGCTGCGCGATGCGCTAGTCGTCGGGGTCGCCCAGGTGGGTGCACTGATCCCCGGCATCTCGCGATCCGGTTCGACGCTGACGGCGGCGCTGTTCCGCGATCTCAAGCGCGAGGAGGCCGCACGTTTCTCCTTCCTGATCGGCATTCCGGCGATCGCACTTGCAGGCCTGCACGAGATCTGGGTGCTGCACAAGGCGCACATCCCGACCGAGGCGTGGCATGTGCTGCTCTTCGGTCTCGTCATCGCCAGCCTTTCGGCCTTCGCGGCGATCTGGGGGCTGATGCGTTTCCTGGAGCGGTTCTCGACCTGGCCGTTCGTCTTCTACCGCGCTGCCATCGGCATCCTGCTGCTGATCGGCGCGGCCGTGGGCTGGCTGGCATGATCCAGGCAGTGTTGCCTATTGCGGGTTTTCCAGGCTGAACAGTTCGCTGTGCTCGTCATAGGCGAAGAGCTCGGCGTAGCGCGCCCAGGAAATCACCGTTTTCAGCGTTTCGTCCGCATAGTCCTCGGTCATGTAGTCTTCGAGCTCGTTGCGGAAGCGCGCCACGGGCGCGACGTGAGCGGGCCGCTCGTCGAGCACCCTGCGGATCAGGCCGATCAGCGGCACATAGGCCGAGATGTGCTCGGCGAACAGCCGCTTGCGTTCGTCCGTTTCCATATGGGCGAAACGCTTGCCGGCATCCGTCAGCTCGATGTCGCCTTCGCTGAGCTGGGCCAGGCGCAACAGCTGCAGCGTCTCGCCGAGATGGAAGATCTCGTCGGCCTCCATCTGCAAGGCACCCGCCAGTACCGGCAGGTCAGCGCGCCCGTCATAAGGCGCTGCCGCCAGCGCCTCGATCAGGCCGGCGAGCACATTGGTGGAGACATGGGTCAGCACCATGCCGATGCCGGCGCCCGGAATGCCTTCCTTCGAAGGCAGTCGCGGTTCGGCGCGCTGCGTCATGATCGCGTAGATCGAATCGACCAATTGCCGAAAGACCGGGTCGAGGCGGTTGCGCGGGTGCGGCAGATCGACCTTCAGTTCGCGGGCGACACGGCCGGGGTTCGAGGAAAACACGAGGATGCGGTCGCACATCAGCACCGCCTCCTCGATGTTGTGGGTGACGATCAGCACGGACTTGATCGGCAGGCGGCCTTCCACCCACAGATCGATCATGTCGGTGCGCAGCGTTTCGGCTGTCAGAACGTCGAGCGCCGAAAACGGCTCGTCCATCAACAGCAGGTCTGGATGCACCACCAGCGCGCGCGCGAAGCCGACACGCTGGCGCATGCCGCCGGACAGTTCCTTGGGAAAGGCGTTCTCGAAGCCGTCGAGGCCGATCAGGTCGATGGCTGCAAGCGCGCGCGAACGGCGCTCGGCGCGATCGATGCCCTGAGCCTCCAGGCCAAGTTCAACGTTCTGCAGAACGGTGAGCCAGGGAAACAGCGCAAAGGACTGGAACACCATGGCGACACCCGAGGGCGGGCCCTGGATTTCCGAGCCCCTGCACTCGGCCACACCGGACGATGGTGCGACGAGACCAGCAATGATGCGCAGCAGCGTCGACTTGCCCGAGCCTGAGCGGCCGAGCAGACCGACCAGTTCGCCCTCGCGAATGGTCAGGTCGACATTTTCCAGCACCGTCACGTCCTTGCCGCTGCCCTTCGGAAAGGATCGCGAGACCTGGCGGATATCGATGAGCGGCTTCCTGGCGACTTGATCGAGCATTGCAGGGCTCCTGGTGGAATGGTTCACGCAAGACGCAGCCGGCGCTCGCCAAAGGCATAGAGCGGGCGCCAGACCAGACGGTTGAAGAGCGTGACGAACAGGCACATGACGACGATACCGAGCACGACGCGCGGGAAATCGCCGGTGGACGTGGCCTTGGAAATGTAGGCGCCGAGGCCTCGCGCCGTGAGCTGCTCGTTGCCCCAGCTTGCCACCTCGGCAACGATCGAGGCATTCCACGAACCGCCCGACGCGGTGATCGCACCGGTGACGTAATATGGGAAAATCCCGGGCAGGATCACCTTGAACCACCAACGCCAGCCCGCGATGTGGAAGCTGCGCGCCGCTTCCTTGAGGTCGCTGGGGAAGGCCGAAGCGCCAGCGATGACATTGAACAGGATGTACCACTGCGTGCCCAGGATCATCAGCGGGCTAAGCCAGATGTTCGGATTGAGATCGTAGTGTGCGATCAGCACCACGAATACCGGAAAGGCGATGTTGGCCGGGAAAGCGGCCAGGAACTGCACCAGCGGCTGCACCTTCTCGGCAAGCTTCGGGCGCAGGCCGATCCAGACCCCCACCGGCACCCACAACAACGTCGCCAGCGCCATCAGCACGATGACACGCGCCAGCGTGATGAAGGCGTCGGCAAGCACGGTGGCGACGTCGAGCCAGCCGACATTGGTTTTGAGATAACCGATGCTGACATAGGCGCCATAGGCGGCGCCGAGCGCAATGAGGCCAATCCAGAGCCCGTCCGCCAGCCGTGAGCGCGCCGCGCCGCTTGCATGCTCGCCGGTCCCGAAAGCCGGCATAGCAGGCAGGCGCAAGGTCCACACCGTGCGCGCCAGCCAGGCGAGCGGCGTGACGAGGACACGCACGAGGCGCGAACGGCGGAGCAGGTCCAGCATCCAGGACTGCGGCGCGTCCGCCGAGGCCGTTGTCTCGAAGCGGAACTTGTCGGCCCAGGCGACCAGCGGGCGAAACAGCAACTGGTCATAGAGGATGATGACAACCAGCATGGTGATCACCGCATAGACAATCGCCGCGATGTTCTGCTGCTGGATGGCCAGCGCCACATAGGAGCCGACGCCCGGCAAGGTCACGGTGGTGTTGCCGACGGTGATCGCCTCCGACGCGACCACGAAGAACCAGCCGCCCGACATCGACATCATGGCGTTCCAGACCAGGCCCGGCATGGCGAAAGGCACGTCGAGGCGCCAGAAACGCTGCCAGCCGGTGAGATGGAAGCTGCGGGTGGCCTCCACCAGGTCGGCCGGGGCATTGCGCATCGACTGGTACATGGAAAAGGTCATGTTCCAGGCCTGGCTGGTGAAGATGGCGAACACCGATGCCAGCTCGGCGCCCAGCACCGAACCTGGGAACAGATTGAGGAAGAAGGTGACGGTGAAGGTGAGGAAGCCGAGGATCGGTACCGACTGCAGGATGTCCAGCATCGGCACCAGCACCATCTCGGCACGCCGGCTTTTCGCCGCGGCGGCGGCATAGATGAAGGTGAAGACCGTGGACAGCACGATCGCCAGCAGCATGCGCAGCGTGGTGCGCAGCGCGTAAACCGGCAGATTGGCAGGATCGAGCGAAAGCGGGCTCGCGTCGAGCGCCGACAGCGGCTCGGTGGTGACTTCCGCGCCATAGGCGATCAGCACGATGGCGCCGACCACCAGAAGCAGCGCCATGATGTCCCACGCGCTCGGCAGCACCGAGCGCCGGATGGCCAGCGGAACGTATTTCTGGACCGGCATGACGCACCCCCGTCAGGAAGGGGAAATGGATGATTGTGGACGAAGGCTCCGTCTCATCGACACAGCTTTCGCGCAAGTCCTATTTTCAGGCGTGTGTCGGCATTGTGACGGCGGATTCCGGCCGAGGCTGAAAAGCGAACACAAAACCGTGAACAGCTCAAAAAAGCGAAGCGCAAGCAGGCGGTTGGCGGGACTGTCAGCCCTTGACCGCCGAACTCACGATCGAGTCGACGAAGAAGCGCTGCAGGAAGACGAACAGGATCAGCGGCGGCAAGACGGCAAGTGTGGCGCCAGCCATGACCAGCCCGGTGTTCATGGCACCGCGATTGTAGCTCAGCAAACGGCTGAGACTGATGACGATCGGATAGCTGTCGGCGTTGCCCTGCAGCACGGTGAGCGGCCACAGATAGCTGTTCCAGTGATAGACGAAGGCAAACAGGGCCAGTGCCGCGATGGCCGGCGCGACGGTCGGCGCGACGATCTTGAACAGGATGAGCAGTTCCGAGGCACCATCCATGCGGGCGGCATCGATCAGGTCGTCCGGCACCCCAGCGATGAACTGGCGCATCAGGAAGATGCCGAACGCATTGGCGAGGTTCGGCACGATGATGCCGGCCAGGCTGGCATTGAGCCCAAGTGAGCCGACCATGCGATAGAGCGGGATGAGCGTGACGATCGGTGGCAGGAACATGGTCGCGAGCAGCGCTGAAAACAGCAGCGTGCGGCCAGGAAAACTGTATTTGGCGAAGGCGTAGCCGGCCATCATGGAGGTGACGAGGATGCCGGCCGTGGTGATGGTGGCAATGACAAGCGAATTCCACATCGAACGGCCGACATTGACCACACCCGCCACCTTCTCATAGGCATCGAGCGTCGGCGTGCGCGGAATCCACACCGGCGGCACCTGCATGGTTTCGGCCGTCGTCTTCAGGCTGGACAGCACCATCCACAGCAGCGGGAATGCGGAAGCAACCGCCACCAGCAGCATCAGCGTGGCGAGCAGCGCCTTGCGTCCGGCGGGGCGATTGCGCGGCAAGATACTCGACGATCCGGCCGGCGTGCTCATTCGTCGTCCTTCCGGTTCATGAATGCAAACAGCGCGCAGACCACGACAATGAGGGAAAGCATCAGCATCACCGCCATCGCCGAGCCCAGCCCGCCCTGGGCGCGCTCGATGCCGACACGGCGGATATGGTAGGTCAGCACATTGGTGGAACCGACCGGACCGCCCTGCGTGATCAGGGCCACCGGTTCGAATACCTGCACGGCGTTGATGATGGCGATGACGGCGCTGAACAGCAGGGTGCGGCGCAAGAGCGGCAGCGTGATGAAGCGGAACTGTTCACCGCGATTGGCGCCGTCGAGCGTCGCCGCTTCGTAGAGGCTGCCGGGAATCTGGGTCAGGCCGGCAATGGCAAGCACGGTGAAGTAGCCGACCTGCTGCCAGACATTCAACAGCACGATCGAGACAAGCGCCGAGCGCGGCGAAGACAGCCAGGGCTGCGGGCCGATGCCGACAAGACCGAGCATCTGGTTGAACGGGCCTTCGCTCGGCGAATAGAGCTTCGACCACACCAGCGCCACCGCGATCATCGGCACCATATAGGTCGAAAAGAGAACGGTCCTGAGCAGCGTGCCGCCACCAACATCACGCTGATGGACCAGCAGGCCGAACAGGACCGACAGCGGCAGGATGATGGCGACCGACAGGGCGGTATAGATCGCCGTGTTGACCAAAGCGCCCTTGAAATCGCGGCCGACGGATGTCGACCCGAAGATATCCTGGAAATTGGCCGTTCCGACAAAGCGGGCTTCCGAAAAAGGCGTCTGCGTCGACCAGTCGTTGAACGACAGCCAGACCGTCAAAAGCATCGGCAGCAGGATGAAAACACCGATCAGCGTCACGGCGGGCGAAAGCATGATGCCCGCCGAAGCGCGATAGCCATTGGTCATCGATAGCCTTCCGAAAGCCGGTATAAGTCAGAACAGGCTGCCACTACTTGGCAGCGCGTTCCAGAATGGAAATCGCGTCGGCCTGCGCCTTCGCCTGTGCCTCCTTGGCGGAAATCTGGCCAAACTGCAGCGCTTCCAGTGTCTGCTGCAGCGACTCCGAGAACTCCTGTCCGCCCGGGACGACGGGGAACGGTCTGGCGTCGGCGAGGACGCTGACATAGCCGGCGAGGAATTCCGTGCCGAGCTTGTCCTTGTGCGCCTCGATGTCGGAGCTGCGCGACGGCAGGATGCCCATCGACATCAGGATGTCGGACATGGCCGAGGCACCATTCTGGCCAGATTTCGCACCGTTCAGCCAGGCCAGGAAATCCCAGGCCGCCTTCTGCTCGGCCTCGCCGGCCTTGGCGTTGACCACGGTCATCCAGGAATAGGAAATCGAATGCGGCTTGTCGCCGCCAGGCCCGACAGGGATCGGCGCTGTGGCGATGTTGGCGAACTTGTCGCCCATGCCGGTCTTCAGCGCGCTTTCCCACCAGTTGGCCATGATGATCATGCCGGTCTTGCCCGATACGAAATTGTCGAGGAACGGGCCGGTGGTGTTGGCGTCGGCGGTGGCCATCGATGGATCGCTGGAACCGTCCTTGATCAGGCCCTCATAGAATTCGAACGTCTCGCCTGCCTGCTTGCTGTCCAGCACCGGCTTGCCGTCGGCGACGAGTTCGCCACCATTGGAGACCAGCAGCGAAGCGAAAGGATGAACCACACCCGCCGCCCAGGAATTGATCATGCCGAAACCCTGCTGGCCGGCATCCTTCTTCGTCAGTTTCTTCGCGGCCTCGCGGAATTCGTCCCAGGTCTTCGGTGCCGCTGCAATGCCTGCCTGCTTGAACAGGTCCTTGTTGTAGTTCAACGCATAGACGTCGATCTCATTCGGGATGCCGTAGAGCGCACCGTCGACCGAGGCGGCGCTGACGACGCCGGCCGGCCAGGCGCCCTTGACCTCGGCAGCCACCGCTTCCGGCGCCGGCGCAACCAGCTTGTCGCGCGCCAGTTCCGGCAGCCACAGGTCGTAGATGCCGCCGATGGTCGCGCCGTCGGAACCGCCGCTCTGCGAGCGTAGCGTGGTCAAAAGATCGCCGAACGGCACCGCACGCACCGTGACCGTCACATCAGGGTGGGTCTTGGAATATTCCTTCGCCGCATTCTCCAGCAGCGTAACGGTCTCTGGCGACCAATGGGTCAGGTAGGAGATGTTCACCGCCTCGGCCCAGGCCGAACCGGGCAGAAACGCCAGCCCCGTCGCCAAAACCAGTTTCGAAGTCCAGGCCAAAGACATTCACTCCCTCCCATTGTCCGTCAAGGCAGGCATGACGTTATGACAACTTAAAGCGACAGCGCAAGCGATAACTTGCCTTCAACTACCTCTCGGCAGCCCATCCGGCTCGCAAAATCGACCAGATTCCGCGCATTTCTCTAGCAAAATCAGTTTTCCTTGACCAAATCTTGCGAGCACTCCTCGCATAGTCCGAAAAATCCGATGTGGGTTGTCTTGCGATTTCGCTTATGTCGTTATAATGAATTTGAGCCTTCGAGGAAAACCGTGCAGGCCGGAAACGGCGGAGTGCGAGAGATCGCAAGACACATGCTTTCAATTCACCGTCACAGCTGGGCCGAAATGTTGGCACCAACGGCCGCGAGGCACCGCAAGCCATGACGCGCGTCCTGGCCATCGACCTTGGCGGCACCAATCTGCGCGCGGGCATGCATAGCGGCGACATTGCGGCTCTGCAGATGCTGACGCATGAGGCCGCACCTTCGACATTGGAAGATTTTCGGGCTCGTCTCGGCGCGCTTGTCGATGAGGCCGGCGAGATCACTGCAATCGGCCTTGCGATGCCAGGCCTCGTCGAAGGCACGGCCTGTCGCTGGATACCCAATCTCCCCTATCTCGACGGGCAGGACCTGCAGAAACTGTTCCCTGACCTCACGGTCGCGGTCGGCAATGACGCGCAGATCGCCATGCTGGCGGAGGCCGTCGAAGGTGGCGCCCGATCGCTGAGCGATGCGCTGCTGCTTGCCATCGGTACCGGCATCGGTTCGGCCGTTCTGGCCGGCGGGCGCATCGTCGCCGGGGCGCAAGGCGGTGCCTGCTCCTTCGGCTGGGCCTGCGCCGACACCAGCGATATCGGCGAAGACCGCAGCGGCTGGCTCGAACGTTCAGCTTCGGGCCGCGCGCTGGATATCGCAGCGCAGGAACTGAGCCTGGAAAACGGCGCCGCCCTGATCGCCGAGGCGCGTTCGGGCAATGGCGATGCGATGGCCGCACTTGGAACACCGATGCGAAGCCTCGGCACGGCCCTGGCCGGCGCGGTCGCCCTGCTCAACCCGCAGGCAGCCCTGATTTCCGGCGGCATCGCGGATGCGCTCGATGTGATGAAGCCGCCATTGCTCGCCGCACTGCAGCGCCATTTGCCGCCACACCTTCGCCAGATCAACATCAGGCCCGGCGCCTTCGGGTCGCGCGCCGGCCTTGTCGGTGCAGCGCTTGCAGGCGCCGCCGGAGCAGGATGGAGGCAGATACGATGACCGAAGCCAGCTTTCCGCAACCCGATCGCCGTCGCCCCGAACCGCTGTGGTTCCAGGTCGAGCAAGCGATCCGCGCCATCATCAAGAGCGGCGAGTGGGCAACGGGGGACCAGATCCCGGCCGAGGATCGGCTATGCGCGATGTTCGGGGTCAGTCGCATCACGCTGCGCCACGCCTTGCGCAACCTGGAAGAAACCGGGCTGCTGCGCCGCGAGCACGGGCGCGGCACCTTCGTGCGCTCGACCACGCTGGTCGCCGGCACGCGTGAACTGACCAGCTTCACCCAGGAGATGGGCAATATCGGCGTCGTCGCCGGATCGCGGCTGCTGGATTGCAGCCTGACCACGGCGGATGCGGCCGCGGCCGCGGCGCTTGAGATCGATGAAGGCGACCCGGTGGTGCGCATCAGGCGGCTCAGGCTCGGCAACAACGAGCCGATCGGTATCCAGACGGCGCAGCTTGCAGGTGCACGCGTGCCAGGCTTCCTCGATTCCGGGCTGCTACAGGGCTCGCTCTACGAAGCACTGGAGCGCCGCTACGGTATCGTGGCGATGGAAGCGCGTGAGAGTTACCGCGTCGGCACGGTGCCGGTCGCAGACGCCGATCTGCTCGGACTGGCCGCCGGCACGCCCGCCTTCATCGTGGAACGCGTGAGCATCGACGAGCGTGGTCCCTTCGAATTCACCGTCTCGGTCATGCGCGGCGACCGGTACGAGATCCGCTCGACGCTGCGCGCCGGCCGCGTTGCCCCCAACACCCGAAGCTGACACCAAGCAGGAGTATCCAAGTGTCCGATTTCTATATTCCCCGCCTCGCCGCCCTCATCGAGAAGGCGTCGAAGGAAAATGCCGAAGGCTTCGAGCAGGCGGCGAGCCGCTTTGCCGACTCCCTGCAGAATGGCGGGCTCATCCACCTCTACGGTTCCGGCCACTCCGTGCTGCCCTGCCAGGAAGTTTTTCCGCGCTACGGTTCCTATGTCGGCTTCAACCCGCTGACAGACCCGCGCGTGATGTGGAACAACGTACTTGGCGCCGGTGGCGTGCGCGAACTGCTCTGGCTGGAGCGCACGGAAAAATATGCCGAGAAATTCCTCGACCACCAGCCGCTCAACAAGGGCGACTCGATCATCATCTTCGGCCACAGCGGCCGCAACGCCTCGGGCATCGACACCGCGATCTATGCCAAGAAGCGCGGCATCTTCGTGGTGGCGATCACCTCGAAAAACAATCTCGACAAGCCAGCCACGCATTCCTCCGGCATGCGGCTCGCCGATGCAGCAGACCTGGTGATCGACACCTGCTCGCCGATCGAGGACGCCATCGTGCCGGTGGAGGGCTGGAGCCGCCCGGTTTCCGGCTCGTCGACGGTGCTGGCCATGATCATGGCGCATGAGCTGATCGCCCGCACGGCCGACCAGCTGTCGAAGCGCGGCGTCGAGCTGCCGGTCTTCGCCTCGCCGACGATCGCGGGCGTGACGCTGCACGACACCGACGTGATCTACGGCGTCTATCGCGAACGCATGCTGGAAGCGCAGAAGAAACATCTGCCGACTTTCCAGGCCACCATGCGCGGCGAGTGACCGGATAAAAAAGGCCGGCCTCGCCGGCCTTTTCCTTTTCGGGCTATTGCCGTTCAGGCAAACGGCGCCGGGTGATGGCGACGTGAAAGCCGGTCCCATGCAGCAGAGCCGCATCGTTGAAGTCGAAGGTCGGATTGTGCAGCGGCGCCGAGTTCTCGCCATTGCCGACGAAGACGAAACAACCCGGGACATGCTCGAGGAACCTGGCGAAGTCTTCCGAGCCGGTCATCGGCTCTTTTGCGGTTGCGATCGCCTCCGGCTTGAAAACCGTCGCCGCGGCGGCAAAAGCCTCCTCGACCAGCGCGGCATCATTCACCAACGGCACGAATTCGCGCGTGTAGATGATTTCTGCACCGACATTGTGGGCGAGTGCCGTGCCCTCGGCGATGATGCGCATCTGCCGCTCGATCTCGGCGCTGACCTCGGGACGGAAGCTGCGGGCATCGCCGAGAATCCGGGCAAGGCCGGGCAACGCATTGCGCGTGCCGTCGGTGATCAGCTCGGTCACCGAGACGACGCCGATATCGGTCGGGCTGAGGCGTCGCGACACGATCGTCTGCAGGTTGGTGACGAGCGCGCAGGCGGCGACCAGCACCTCATTGCCCCAATGCGGCCGGGCTGCATGGCCACCGACGCCCTTGAGCACGATCTCGAAATTGTCCTCGGCCGACATGAACGAGCCAACGCGTGTTTCGAAGTGACCGACCGGCAGCCCCGGCATGTTGTGCAGGCCGTAGATCTCCTCGAACGGAAAGCGCGACATCAGGCCGTCATCCAGCATGGCGAGCGCGCCTCTGCCCCACTCTTCCGCTGGCTGGAAGACGAAACGAACGGTGCCGTCGAAACCGCCCTCCTCCGCCAGTCGTCTGGCCGCGCCGAGCAGCATGGTGGTATGGCCGTCGTGGCCACAGGTATGCATGACGCCCTGGTTCTGCGACCGGTAGTCGGCGCTTCCCTGCTCGGTGATGCGCAGAGCGTCCATATCGGCGCGCAGCGCAATGGCACGGTTGCTCGAGCCGCGTCTCAGCGTGCCAACAACTCCAGTGCCACCAACGCCTTCGGTGACATCGTCGAGACCGAATTCGCGCAGCTTCGCGGCAACGAAGGCGGCGGTGCGCTTTTCCTCGAAGCCGAATTCCGGGTGTGCGTGCAGGTCTCGCCGCCACGCCGTCATCTCACGTTCCAGCAAAGCCGTTTCGATCATGCGGGCATTACCTCATTGGCGCCGACGACAGCCGGATCTGCACCGACCAGCAATTCGTAGAGGCCGGGATCGGTTGCGCCCTCGGTATTGACTAGAAGGATGCGGGAGGAGGCGTCGAGCTTCAGTGCCGCCTTCAACTCGGGCTCGGCCAGCGCCCGGGTCAGCCCGGCGAGGCCGACACAGCCGCTTTCGCCGGAGACGATCGCCGGGTCATGACCCGCGGGCAAGGCCAGGCGCCTCATAGCTGCAATGGCGTCGTCTTCCTCCACCGTCATGAAGGCGTCGGCGAGACGCGACAGCACGCGCCAGGCAACCAGGGAGGGCTCATAACATTCCAGCATCGCCATCACGGTCGGCTCGCCGTGCTCGATCCTGGTCACGCGACCGGTACGGGCGGTCTCCAGGATGCAGGCCGCGCGGGCCGGCTCGACCACCACGAAAGTCGGGCAGTCACTTGCAAGCGTCTCGGCGAAGTGCCCCGCCAGCGCCGCGGCGATGCCGCCAACGCCGGCCTGCACGAAGACATGGGTCGGCGGCCTGTCGAGCTGGCTCAAAGCCTCATGGGCTATGGCCGTATAGCCCTGCATCACAAGGCCGGGGATGCGTTCATAGCCAGGCCATGACGTATCCGACACGATCGACCAGCCTTCGCGCTCCGCGACACGCGCGGCCTCTGCCACGGTCTCATCATAGGTGCCGCGGACCCGGATCATCTCGGCGCCGAAGCGGGCGATCGCAGCGACCCGTTCGTCGCTGACACCGCCGTGCACGAAGATAACGGATCGTGCACCGACAAGCTGCGCACCCTGCGCGACGGAGCGGCCATGATTGCCGTCGGTGGCGCAGGCAAAGGTCATTTTGGCGGCAACGGCGCGCACGCTGGGCCGATCGAGATCGGCAAAGTCGACATCACATTCGAAATGGCGGGCGGCTTCTTCCAGCACAAGCCGGATCACCGCATAGGCGCCGCCGAGCGCCTTGAAACTGCCGAGACCGAGACGCTGTCCCTCGTCCTTCACATGGATCGATCCGACACCCAATACGTCCGCCAACCTGGGCAAGGCCACGAGCGGCGTGGCAGCAGCACTCCCCCTGAACTCCAGGAAGCGCCCCACCTCGTGCGCGCCGGCGGCGCCGAGAACCCCGGCATCGGCCGGAAGCAGGGGCTTATTATGGTCCGGATGGGGGTTGATCAGGAACATCTGCACCTCTTTCGCGTCATCAGCGAAGATGTATTGCATCGCAGGTGCAAATTGCGCTGTATTCCGCCAAGATCCGCGCAAGTTTGTTTCACGAGGCAGCATGGTGGCGAAACCGGCAATCGAACTCGACAGTTTCGACCTGGCGATCCTCGCCATCCTGCAGAAGGACAACACCACGCCGCAGCGGCTGGTCGGCGAAGCGGTCAACCTGTCGGCTCCCGCCGTACAGCGCCGTATCCGGCGTCTCGAAGAGGCTGGCGTAATCGCGGCCAATGTCGCCATCGTCGATCCCGCCAAGGTCGGACAGGCCATCACCATCTTCGTCGAGGTGGAGGTGGTCAGCGAGACCGCCGAACTGCTCGACGTCGCCAAGCGCGAGTTCTCCGCCGCGCCGGAAGTGCAGCAGTGCTACTATGTGACCGGCGAAGCGGATTTCATCCTGATCATCGTCGTGGGCACCATGGCCGACTACGAAGCGCTGACGCGGCGGCTGTTTTTCTCCAACAACAACGTCAAGAAATTCCGGACCTTTGTCGCAATGGACCGCGTCAAGGTCGGCCTCACGGTGCCGTTGACGGAGCCCGCAAGGGCGTAGACCGAGACCATTGCCCCTGCCGCGCAAAATTGCCTGGGTAAAAGATACGCAAAGTGAAGCTGCAAATTCTTGATAATCATACTCAACAATGTTAGGTCGCTCTCGCTCGTATGAGCCGAGACCTGAGTGGATCATCACCAAACCGCCGGATCGTCTCGGCTCCGTAAAGTGGAGACGAGACCTTGCAAGACGATATGCGCCTCAGCGTCGCGAACCAGACAGGCCGGAAGAGCACATTCGGCCAGGCCGCCCGCATTGTTGCCGTTGCCGGCCTGATCGCGATCAACGTCGCCCCGGCACTGGCTCAACAAACGGCGCCAGTCGAAAGCAGCGCACCAATTGCGGCACCTGCCGGCGAAGGCGTGGCGCCGGCAGCGCCAAACACGAATTCAGCGCAAGGCGCGACGCCGGCTCCCGCAGTCCAGCCCGCACCGGCAACTCAGCCCGCACCCGCGATGTCGGCACAACCGGCGCCAACCGAAATCGCCCCGGCGCCTGGCGCCCCGAATGCTGCAGAAGCACTATCGATCGCCAAGGCGACCCTGCCGCACAACCTGTCTCCCTGGGGCATGTTCATGAGCGCGGACTGGGTGGTGAAGGGCGTCATGATCGGCCTCGCCTTCGCCTCGCTGGTCACATGGACCGTTTGGCTGGCCAAATCGTTGGAGATCGCCGGTTCCAAGGCACGCCTTGCCAAGGCCTTGCGCGGCATCACAGGCGCGCGCCGGCTCGATGACGCGACGCAGGCGCTCGGCAAGGGTGCCGGCATCGGCGCCGTGCTGGTACGGGCGGCCGCCGAAGAACTGGAAATGTCGCGCCAGGACGATGGCGGCTACGATGCCGCCGGCGTGAAGGAACGCGTGGAATCGCGCCTGATGCGCATCCAGGCGCAGGCAGGTCGACGGCTCAGCCGCGGCACGGGCGTGCTGGCCACGATCGGCTCGACCGCTCCCTTCGTCGGCCTGTTCGGCACGGTGTGGGGCATCATGAACTCCTTCATCGGCATTTCGGAAGCGCAGACCACCAACCTTGCCGTCGTCGCGCCCGGCATCGCCGAAGCGCTGCTCGCCACCGCCGTCGGCCTGATCGCCGCCATTCCGGCCGTGGTCATCTACAACGTCTTCGCGCGCTCCATCACCGGATATCGCCAGGGGCTGGCGGACGCCGCCGCCGGAGTGCAACGCCTGGTCAGTCGCGACCTCGATCGTGTTTCTTCGGTTCACGCCACAGTGCGTTCGCATGCCGCCGCAACCGCCAGGCCCGCAAATGGCCATCAGGCACCCGCGGTAGCCGTCTAGGAGAAGCGCTATGGCCGGCGGCATCAAGCAGTCGTTCGACGACGACGATATGCAGGAGAACCACGAGATCAACGTGACGCCGTTCATCGACGTCATGCTGGTCCTGCTCATCATCTTCATGGTCGCCGCACCGCTGGCAACCGTCGACATCAATGTCGACCTGCCTGCTTCCACGGCAACGCCCGCACCCAAGCCTGAAGAGCCGCTCTATGTCACGCTGAAGGACGACCTCAGCCTGGCAATCGGCCAGCAGACGGTGGACCGAAACACCTTTCAGCAGCAACTGGACACGATCGCCAAGGGCGACAAGCAGAAGCGCATCTTCCTGCGTGCCGACCGTGTCGTCGCCTATGGCGATCTGATGGAGGTGATGAACCTGATGCGCGGCGCGGGCTACCTGAAGGTCGCGCTGGTCGGACTGGAAACGGTTCCGACGACAACGCCTGCCGCCGGAGCAGCGCAGTGACAGCCGCCGCGGCACAAGGCGGCCTGTTCGGCGGCTTCAGCCGCCGCGAACTGACGCTGTGGTCGAGCGCCGCTCTCATCGTTGCGTCGATTCATACTGGTGGCGGCTGGTATCTGTACAGTGGGGGATCGGAAAGCACACCGCCACCTGCGGCCCCGCCCGCCATCATGCTCGACCTGCCACCGATGGTCATCAATGCCGAGACACCGCCGATTGACAGCGCGGATATCGTCGACAACGAAGCTTCCTTGAAACCGCAAGAAATCACGGAAGAGATCAAACCTATCGAGGAAGAGGTCGAGAAGCCTGTCGAAGAGGTGACGGAACCGGAGCCGGAGATGGAGGCGCCGAAGCCTGAAGTCGCCGAGGACGTGGTTCCGGACCTCGTCGAAGCCCCTCTGCCCGAAGTCGCGATGGCTATTCCCGAACCACGTCCCGAGACTGAAAAGCCGAAACCGGTGGTGAAGCCGGTTGAGAAGAAGAAGCCGCTCGAAAAGAAGAAGCCAGAGCCGGTCAAGGAAACCAAGACCGAAAAGCCCGAGAAAGTCGAAAAGAAGAAGCCGGTCAATTCGCTCGCCCAACAGAAAGCCGCCCGGGACGGTACCAACATCCCGAAGGCAGGTGGAAGCAGCGGCACCACGGGCAGTTCAGTCACGCCATCGCAGTGGACCAGCAAAGTTGGCGCACATATCCTGCGCTACAGGCGTTCAGTAAGCTTGGGCCGGCGTGGGGGCGGCGATGCCACGGTACGGTTCACCTTCGATTCCAGTGGCACAATCCTGTCTGTCGCCCTTACCCGATCTTCGGGTGACAAGGCTCTCGACGATGCAGCCGTCACGATGATCCGACGGGCATCGCCGATTCCGACGCCACCACCTTCGGTTACAACCAGGTTCCTCGTTCTTCCAGTCGGCTCACGCTGACGGATTGGCATCTCCCCGAAAAATGAGACGGCGCGGATCCGGATCCGCGCCGATTTCGTTTTCAGACCTGTTCTAAACGGTAAAATCGGATCTCACTGCGACCTCAAGCTTTTTCGGTCTTCGGTCCGAGCAGGAAAGCCGTCACCGCGGCCAGCAACGTCGCGATGCCTGCATAGGCGAACGCGCTCGAAACACCGATGTGGTCGACCAGCAGGCCGCCGACGACAGCACCTGTCGCAATCGCCACCTGGAAGGCCGTGACCATGAGGCCGCCGGCGCTTTCAGCCTGATCGGGCGCTGCGCGCAGCATCCAGGTCTGCACCGAAACCGGTATGGCGCCGAAGGCGAAACCCCAGGCCGTGACGGCGATGGCCGAGGTCAGCGGCGAGGCGCCGAAGACAAGCAGGACCAGCGTCGAGATCGCGATCAGCAACGGCGACATGCCAGCGGCAAGCTTCAGGCTGCGCTCCACGATGAAGCCGCCGACGAGATTGCCGATGAAACCGCCAATGCCGAAGGCAAGCAGCACCAACGAGATGTTTTCGACACTCAGCAGCGGAACCTGCTCGAGGAAAGCGCGAACATAAGTGAAACCTGCAAAATGACCCGATGCGATGAACAGGATGAAGAGCAGGCCGACAGCGATGGCCGGGCGCCGGGCGACATCCGCCAGGATGCGCAGGCTGGCGACGCTGGACGGCGGCAGGCTCGGAAGCGTGGCGACCTGCGCCAGCAGCGTGACCGTCCCGACAATGGCGGCGATCAGGAAAGCCGTGCGCCAGCCCCAGATGTCACCGACATAGGCGCCGACCGGTGCGGCACAGACGGTAGCCACCGAAACGCCGCCGAGAATGATCGACATCGCCCGCGGCAGCAGTCGCACCGGTACCAGGCGCATGGTCATGGCGCCTGACATAGCCCAGAAGCCGCCAAGCGCGACACCAAGCACCACGCGCGCCGCCAAAAGCATGCCAAGCGAGGACGCGAAGGCCGCGATGAGGCTTGAGACGATGAGCAGGAAGGTCAGGACCCACATCAGGATCTTGCGGTCGAGGCGGCGGGTGATGATCGCCATGGTGGGCGCTGCGATGGCGCCGACGATCGCGGTGGCTGTCACCGCCTGGCCGGCAGCGCCTTCGCTGACGCCGAGGTCCTGCGCCATCGGCGTAAGCAGGCTGGCCGGGAGGAATTCAGCTGTCACGAGCCCGAAGACGCCAAGCGCCAGCGAGACGACGGCACCCCAGGCCGGCTCGGCGCGTTCCTCGGCGGAAGACAGTACGGGCGCGTCCAGCGCCGCTGTCGCGGGGTCGGTCATTGTCAGTCTCCGAATTGGTTGCAGTGCAACAGATGGAGGTGACCGCGTGGAGTTTCCATGTTAGAAACACCATTATGCTTGACCGTTCGTCCAAAAATTCACCACCACCATCGGTCTCTCCGACCGGAGATCCGCTGACCGACATCCTGCGTGGCCTGCGCCTCGACGGCGTGCAATACGGCCGCTGCGAGATGAAGGAGCCGTGGGGACTGGAGTTCCCGGCACAGGATGCCGCCCGCTTCTATTTCGTCGGCCAGAAGGCATGCTGGATGCGCTTGCCCAATGGCGACTGGTTCGAGATGAATGCCGGCGATGCAGTTCTGGTGCCGCGTGGCGCCCCGCATGCACTGGCCAGTTCACCCGACGTGCCGACCACGCAATTCAGGGGCTATGAAGTCACCGAAGTCTGCAAGAACGTCTACTGCATGAAGACGGAGACACAGACGGAAAATTGCGTGCCGGGCACGCTTCTGTTCTGCGGCACCATGTATTTCAACCTCGACAGCCTGCACCCGTTGCTCGGCATGATGCCGGATGTGATGCGCACGCATGGTCTTGAGGAGTATGAGCCAAGCATCCCGCATTTGCTGGAAGCGATGGCGCGCGAGATCAAGATGGAACGGGTTGGCTCCGCCGGCATCGTCGCCCGGCTGGCGGACGTACTTGCCGCCTCGATCATCCGCTCGTGGGTCGAGCGCGGCTGCGGCGACTCGAAGGGCTGGATCGCGGCGGTACGCGACCGCGAGCTCGGCAAGGTGCTGGCGGCAATCCATCTCGAACCGAACCGCGACTGGAGCGTCGAGACGCTGGCACGTAGCATGGGCGCTTCGCGCTCGGGCTTTGCGGAACGCTTCGCATCAACCGTCGGCGAGACGCCGGCCAGATACGTCACTCAGGTCCGCATGCACCAGGCCAGGCAATGGCTGACGCAGGACCGGCTGAAGATCGCGGTCGTCGCCAACCGGCTCGGCTATGAATCGGAAGCCGCCTTCAGCCGTGCCTTCAAGCGTGTGATCGTCGCGCCGCCGAGCCACTTCCGCGGCGAGGACCACATCGAGGTTCCGAATATCTGAACCAGCGAGCGGCCACGCCGCCCGCCCTCAGCCTGCAGCGTTCCCCTGCGCTTCCAGCATGCGCCGCGCACTTTCCTCGTCGGTGATCAGCACGGTCGGCTTGACGAGATGCATGGC
The DNA here is from genome assembly GCF_042739655.1 of Mesorhizobium sp. NPDC059025. Lineage (NCBI taxonomy): Bacteria > Pseudomonadati > Pseudomonadota > Alphaproteobacteria > Hyphomicrobiales > Phyllobacteriaceae > Mesorhizobium > Mesorhizobium sp. NPDC059025. The sequence goes on from NZ_JBHYIM010000008.1 coordinate 194,368, forward strand.
GCCAAGCAGCGCCTCGATCTTCTCCTGTCCACCCGAGGTGAGGATGCGCAACGGCGCCCGGCGCAGGCGATCGACTTCCACCGACATGACGCGATCGTTCACCGGATGATCTACGAGATCGCCGCTGCGGTTGAAGAAATGGAACAGAAGGTCGCCGACAGCGCCACGCGCCAGCAGTGCTTCACGCTCGGCTTCCTTCAGGAAGCCGCCACGATAGAAGGTCGTCGCCGAGGCAATGCCGCCGATCGACAAAAGCACGGCATCCAGCGCATCGGCCATCTCGAAAATCTCTTCGAGGCCACAACGCTCCACCAGCGCAACCTTGGTCTCGACACTGTCGACCACTGCGGGCGCCGGAATGAGATAGCCGTCGCCCTGGAAGACCTGAGCGAAGCGCCAGGCGAACTCGGCCGGATTGTAGCGCCGCGCGACGCCGACGCCGCCAAGCAGGGAGATCACCTTGAAGTCACTGAGCGACTTGGCGCCGATGAAGGGCAAGGTCGAGAACAGCGTGCGGCCCCAGCCGACGCCGACACGCATGCCTGAACGCATCGATTCCGAAAGATAGGCGCCTGTCTTGGCGGCAATACCGGGGATCGGGTCGGAATCCGCGCTGGAGAGCGGCGCGACGAGTGCCTGTTCCAGGCCGAAGGTCCTTTCCAGGGCCCGCTCCAGCCGCACGATTTCGGACAACTCGCTTTCGATGGCGATCTTGACCTCGTTACGGGCGCGCGCCTCGGCAAGCATCCTGACGACGGTGACGCGGCCGACACCAAGCACGTCGGCGATCTCGTTCTGGGTCATCTGTTCGATGAAATACATCCAGGCGGCGCGGATGCGCAGGCGATCGGCCTTGCTTTCGGCCGCCACCGCTCCGTTCTCGCCGGTTCCGCCCTCCCCTGTCCCCGCCTGCCGCTGCGGCTTTCTTGCCACTGCATCCCTCCCTGTAAGCACTGCGACCGAACCGTTCCCGATTCGTCATATGGCCACTATCGTCTTTTGACCGGTCCTGCACGATATAAACAATTGGCTGACACGGCCATGCCGCCTATACCCGGCTGATAGGAAGCAGAGAAAAGACGATGCTGCGTGAAATCTCCGAAGAGGTCCGCGTCAACCTGAAGGACCGTTTGCGCGACGTGCGCCACGTCATCCGCCGGCACCGGCACGACAGCCCTGCCCAGCAGGCACGGCTAGGCGACGAAGCTCGTCCAACGTTTCCGATCCGCGAGATCGAGGGCCTGCTTGGTCATGCCGCAAGCGCCTTCGACGACATGATGTCGGTGGCCGAAACGCTGGTGCCACGCGAGCGCAGCGGCCGCATGAGCGGACTGACGCCAAAGTCGCTTGGTGTCTATTTCGCATCCGGCGATGCGGCGCTGGCCGGCGAACGCGCGTTCCGGCGTGATATGTATGCGCTGGCAAAGGCCGTTCTTGCCGAGAGGAAGGCAGACGGCGTGCGGGTGCGCGAGGCGAACTTCACCGCCGTGCACGCAGCCGTCGAGCGGCAGCATGCAGAGCTTTTCAAGAGACTGTCCCATGAGAGCGACTGGGCGGGCCGCGTCGCATTGGTCGCGGCGCTGAGCGCGGCACTCGTGGTGGAATTCCTCAACCATGACCCGTTGCGACAGGGCGAGACAGCGACAACCGCCGTCCGCTCCGGTCGCACATTCGCGATTTCCTGCCTGGCACCTGTCGCGCTTGCAGTCGGCCTTGCCAGCGTCGACACCAGCTCGAAACCCGAGCCAGACCTGCTCGAGATCGCCTTGCTTGCCACTGACGCCAGGCTCGACCGCATCCTGATGGCCTGCGACGGCAACGATCCGCTCGACGAGCTGACGACGGTGTTTGCAACGCTGCTGGCGCACCTGCTGTAGCACTGGAGCGTCCTCCCGGGCGCTCCAGTGGCCCGGCGGCCTACGCCTGCGACAGCTCGACAATGCGCTTCTTGGCGCGTGAGATCGAGGCAGGGCTCATCGACAGCTCGGTCAGTCCCATGCGCAGGAATTCCGCAATGAGATCCGGACGGGCCGCCGCCTCACCGCACATGCCGACCATGATGCCTGCCTCGACGCCAGCCTTCGCCGTCATCTCGATCGCCGCCATCACCGCCGGATTGGCGACGTCGTTCAGTGCAGCCACCGTCGGATTGAGGCGGTCGGCAGCCATGACGTATTGAGTGAGGTCATTGGTGCCGATCGAAAAGAAGGAAACCTCCTTCGCCAGCAACGGGGCGATCAGAACGGCCGCCGGCGTCTCGATCATCACACCGAGCTGGAAATGGGCGAATTGTATGCCGTCGCGCTGCAATTCGGCCGCGCATTCGTCGACAAGTGCCCTGGCACGCCGCACTTCGGCAATATCCGACACCATCGGCAGCATCACCTTGACGTTGCCGTGCACCGCTGCACGCAGCAGCGCCTTCAGCTGTGGCTTGAAGATATCAGGCCGGTCGAGACACATGCGGATGCCACGCCAGCCAAGGAACGGATTTTCCTCTTCCGGGAATTCGATGCCGGCCACCGGCTTGTCGCCACCGATATCGAGCGTGCGCACGATGACCGGATGAGGCGCAAACGCTCGCGCCAATGCCGCATAGGTCTCCGCCTGCATGTCTTCCGAAGGCAGGTGCATGTGACGCATGAAAAGGAGCTCGGTTCGGAACAGGCCGACGCCCATGGCGCCCGCAGCCTGTGCGGCCTCGATCTCTTCGAGCGAACCGATGTTGGCGGCCACTTCGATGACCGTGCCATCGGCGCGCTTGGGCGTCACCTCCTTGAACACGTCGAGCGCGTGCCGTTCCCTGGCGGCTTCCTCGATGCGGCGGGTATAGTCGGCCTTCACGTCGGCGGCCGGGTCGGCAACGACCAGGCCGCCGTTGCCGTCGAGAGCGACTTCCTTTGCATCGCGCAGTTCCATCACACGGGCACCGAGGCCCAGCACCGCGGGAATGCCATGCGAACGCGCAATGATGGCGATGTGGGAGGTCGCGCCGCCATGGCCGCAGACGATGCCGCCGATGCGTTTCAACGGTGCGCGCGACAGGTCCCATGCGCCGATATCCTCTGCGATCAGGATGGCGCCCTGCGGGATATCTTCCAGGCTGATATCGTCCTGGCCGAGCAAGGCGAGGCAGATCTGGCGGCCGACGGCCTGGACGTCGTCGGCGCGGGCATTGAGATATGGGTCTTCGACCGAACCGAACTCGGCGGCGAGCCTGGTGGCGGTGGCGATGACTGCGGCGACGGCATCGGTGCCGGCGCGGATCATCGCTTCGGCCTCACCGATCAACGTGTCGTCGGCAGCAAGGTCACGCAAGGCAGCGACGATGCCACGATCGCCGCCGGCCAGGCTATCACTGGCCAGCGCCTTGTCCATGCGTGCCTGGACGGCAGCGACGGCATGACCGAAACGCACGATCTCGGCCTCGGCTTCTTCGGCGGTCAACGTGCGTGCCTGCGGGCGGATTTCCGGCGGGAAATGCGCGAAGGCCGGACCGACGGCGACGCCTTCGCTGGCGGCAATACCACGCAGGCCGCCCGACGCTGTTGTCTCCGGTGCAGGGACAGTGACGACAGGCTTGGCGATCTCACCGTTGAGTTCCCTGTGCTCACCGGCGGCATCGTCTTCCTCGAGCCCGGCGCGCGGATTCTCCAGATAGCCGATCAACGCCTCGACCGCTTCGGCTGCGTCGGCGCCATTGGCACGCACGGTGACTTCCTGGTTCTCCTTGACGCCCAGAAGCATCAGCTTGACCGAGCTCTTGGCGCTCACCGCCTTGCCTGCCTTCACGATCTCGACTTCCGACTCGAAGCTCTTGGCGAGCCGCACGAAGCGGGTCGCGGGGCGGGCGTGCAAACCTTCATGCACTCTGACAATGGTCGAGCGTTCCATACGGGCAATCCTATCAGATATTCCGGCCGATCCCGGAAGGGGCGCAGTCGAAGAGAAAAGCGCCATGGCCTTGCGCAAGGGCCGCGGCGCCAGGGATTTCAGGCGGCGATGGTGATCAGTGCGTCCTGCCTGAGGGCCTGGACGAGGTCACCTGTGTCGACGGTGCTGGCACAGATTTCGCCAGGCCGCTCCGCTTCCGTCGCCCCGTTGAACGAGATGACGACATGGCCGATCTCGCGCACCTTGCTCCACGCTGTGGAGCCGATTGCGGTGATCGTTGCCGACACCGCGCCGATGGCGATCGACGCGCCGACCTGCGGCGCGCCGTCGCTGGGGCCCTGTACGGCCTTGTGCATCACCGAAACCTCGGCGAGCTCCGGCGGCGAGCCATCCGCGAACAGGATGACCACGCCGCCCTCGGCGAGATCCGCCACTTCGGGTCCAACTGCGGTTACCCGCGTTTCCAACAGAACCGTCATGATGCGGCGAATCTCCTTCTTGTCGTTACAGGACCAGCAGACTGACTACCCATGCGAGAAGCACGGACACGGGACCCATGATCTGGCGGCTGATGAGCACCGCCGGCACACCGATCTCGATCGTCTTGGGCTTGGCTTCGCCAAGCGCCAGACCGACCGGGACGAAGTCGCAGCCGACCTGGGTGTTGTAGGCAAACAGCGCCGGCAGCGCCATGGCCGGCGAAATGGTGCCGTTGGCGATCTGCGGACCGATGATGGCGACACCGATGACCTGGGCGATGACCGCGCCCGGCCCGAGGATGGGCGAGAGGAACGGCAGGCCGCAGATCGCCGAGATGATCAGCAAGCCGACGATGTTGTTGGCCAGCGGACCCATCGGCTGCGCCAGCACGTCGCCGATCCCGGTGTAGAGGATGAGGCCGATCAGCATGGTCACAAAGGCCATGAAGGGCAGCACGTTGCGGATCACCTGGTCGATGGTTCGGCGGCCGGCGTTGAAGAAGATGCCGACGACACGACCCATGACGCGGCCGATCGAGGAGATCAGCCCGATCATGCCACCTTCACTCGGCAGCGGCTGGGCAGCCGCCGAGGGCGAATTGCTGTTGCTTGAACTCATTGCCGCTGCTCCCCCCGCAGTGGTTACCGCTTCGGAGCCATCGGCCATGACGATGTTGGCCGGCTTGACGCCCGAAACATAGATGTCTTCCAGGATGAACTGGGCGAGAGGCCCGGACTGGCCGACCGGCGTGACGTTGACGGTCGGGATGCGCTTGCGCGGATAGACGCCGCAACGCGCTGTGCCGCCGCAATCGACGACGACGACGGCCATCTCGCTTTCGATGGGCGGCGATTTGAAGCCATCGACGGCTTCAGCCCCCGTCATTTCGGCGATCTGCTGGGCGATCGGATGGACGCCACCGCCGGTGACGGAGACGACCTTGCTGCGCTGCGCGGTCGGCTCGATGACGAGCGGGCCGCCCCAGCCCCCGGAGCCCTTGGAGATTTTTACGGCCTTGTAGGTCTTTGCCATGATGTTTCCCGCCCCTTACAGCTCGACGCCCTGGCGGCGTGCCATGATGGCGGTGATGCGCTCGGTCAGCATGCCCTTGAGCAGGATGACGACGAGACCGACGATGGCGTACCAGATCGCCACCTTGATGTGGTAGCCGGCAACGACCACGCCCTTCTTCTCCAGTTCGAGCAGCGCGACCAGCACGCCGCCCCAGACGAAATATTCGCCGGGATTGATGTGCGGGAAGAGGCCAAGCGGCGGATGCACGTAGGATACTGCCGCGTCGTAGAAGGCGGGCTTGTGCTTTTCTTCGAGGAAGGAGCCGAAGGTGTAGGCCATCGGGTTGGTGAGGAAGAAGACGGCAAGCAGCGGCAGCACCGTATAGCGGGTGAGCGCGATGCGGCCGGCGCCACGGGCAAGGCCATGCACGCGTTCCTCGCCGACCAGTTCGGTGATGGCGTAGAATGCCGTCATCAGCACCACCAGTGTCGGGATGATGCCAGTCACGAAGCCGGCGAAGACCTCGCCGCCTTTCTGGAAGATGCCGATGAAATATTTACCGATGGCGGTGAGCCAGCCGAGCTGCTCTTCCTTGGCGACTTCGTTCAGCTTCTCCTTGAACTGTTCGACGGTGATGGGGCCGCTGTCGGCCTGCGCCAGAACGACAAGATTGTCGCTGGCATGAGAAACGGCAAGCTTGCCGTGCAAGGCAGCATCCTGGACCACCGCACCTGCTGCATGCAGGTGCTGGACGGCCATGTCGGCGTGCTGCGCCAACAATGAAATTACAGACATATCTCCTCCTTGGACCGTCCGCCGTCTGTCCCCTACGGCGGCAGCATTCGTTACGGAGCGTTTCCGTTTTTCACGGAAATGCGGAAACGCTCCAACTCTTTGTTTCTACGCAATTCCGGGCGCAAAACCGCTGCGCACTTTTGCTGGAATTGCTCTATGCGCTGACTGTCTTCAAGCCGGTCAGACCCGGCTTCTTTCCCGGCTCCAGCCGTGCCCGGTCGATCTGTTCGATCGCTCGCTTCACGGCCTCGGCCACACCGGGTTCCCCCTCCCCCATGATCGCAGGATTGGACCGGATACGATCGAGGGCGACGCCCTCGAATTCTTCAAACCGCCTGAACTTGGCGAACACCGAACGGCCGCTCATCACGAGCAGGCGGCGCACGACGAGATCAGGCGTCACCACCACCAGGACGATGATGCCCTTGGCAAAGCGGCCGCGATGATTGCCGGCACCGACGAAGCCGTCGGCGTATTTGTTGGTGATGCCTTTGAAGACGTCGGAATAGTGCCGCATCTGCAGCCAGACGCCTAGGGACTGCAGCCCCCAGACGAGCGCGAGCGCGAGCAGTGCCCACTGCCAGATTGCCATAAGGATATCTCCTCCCAAGCCCCTGGTCCCGCCATGACTTCATGACAGTACCAAGACGAAAGTTAGAGAACATTTGTTTTCTTGGATGTCAATATGTATGATTTTCAGATGGAACCCGGAAACGACTGATCCACCACATTTGGCGGCACAGCGCGTGTGATTGTGGTTCCAGGAAAGGTGCGCAGCGGTTTTCCGCCCGGAATTGCGTAGAACAAAAATTGGAGCGTTTCCGCGTTCCCGTGAAAACGGAAACGCTCTAAAGTCAGCGTCAAAGGACGTGCGATGGACCTGCGATTCAAAGACGAACTGGCGCTTATGCCGGATCTTGGCCACCAGCTGCGTCGACTGCGCTGGTTCAGGGCGACATTCCGCGCGAGCGCGCGGTCCGTGGAGGCGACCTATGGCCTACGGTTCGACATCGACGAAACGCGGCTGACCAGGGCCTTCCTCGACTGGATCGAGATCATGGAAGCGCAGAAGCGTTTTGCCGAGGTCAACCGCGCCGATTTCATCATCTTCGCCGCCGGTCTCGTGCTGCGCGAACTGATCCGCCAGGAGCCGGCCAAGGCGATCGGCAACGGGCCACGCCCGGACCTGCCGCCCGCCGATGCGGGCATGGCCGAAATCGTGCAATTCTGGCCGGAGGGTTTTCTCTACACCAACTACTGCGTATCGGCGATCGCTGCCGTATACGAACAGGAATTCGGCCAGGCGCCGACCATCGACCAGTGCGCCGACGACCTGCGCACCTGGTGGTCGTACCGTGAGAACGTCACCGAGATGCCGGCCTATGCGGTGGCGTTCCTCGATCGCTTCCTCGGCGCGGAGCCGAACTGGATCGTGCCCGACAGTGCACAGTCGAGGCGGGCCATGCAGACCGCGCTTGAAACGACCGACAAGCGGAAAGTTGGGCATCGGACCTGACCGCCTCCTTGAACATTCGTCTTTTTGCCGATAGCGATGTGCCGAAATTATCGCTTACTCGGGGCAAGGCGTGGCGGCACAACAGTTGATTATCTTCGATTGCGACGGCGTTCTGGTGGACAGCGAACCGCTGGCCGCGGAGGCCTATGAGCGCGTCTACGAAAAACATGGCATGAGCGGCGTCGGTGCCGACATCATCGCCCAATGCGTCGGCATGAAGCAGGCCGACATCATCATCCGGATCAAGGAGCTGACAGGCCATCACCTGCAACCGGAACAGGAAGACGACCTGTGGACAGTGACCCGCGACCTGTTCAGCGAAAAACTCAATCCGACCACCGGTATTGGTTCATTTCTGCGCACGCTGGAAGCAGGCCGCTGCGTCGCCTCGTCATCGTCGCTGCAACGCATCCACCACAGCCTCGACGTCACCGGACTCGCGCCGCATTTCGGCGACGCGATCTTCTCTTCCTCCATGGTGAAGCGTGGTAAACCGGCTCCGGACATCTTCCTCTATGCCGCCGAGAAGATGGGCGCAGATCCCTCGAACTGCGTGGTGATCGAGGACTCGCCTTTCGGCGTCGAAGGCGCCGTTGCCGCCGGCATGACGGCGATCGGCTACACGGGCGGTGGCCATACCTATGCCGGCCATGGCGAGCGGCTGAAGGCCAAGGGCGCGCACGCTGCCTGCGCGAACTGGCGAGAGATATCCGACAGGCTGAGCGGGCTCGGCTTCCGGCTCTAGAGCATTTTGTAGCCAAATGGAATCACTTGGCGAAAAAAAATGCCACTAAAACAACAACTTAGAGCGTTTCCGCGTTTCCGTGAAAAACGGAAACGCTCTAAGGATCGATCCCACGCCGATACTCGGGCCGGCTAGATATCTGGCGCGTTGCCGATAACCTTCTTGAGTTCGATGGCCCAGGCGCGGCCCTCGTCGCCGCCCCACAACAGCCACGCCACATAACCGGCGGAGGGGTTGTCTTCATTGCCGAAGTTCCTGGCGCGCTTGTCCACTTCATGGCGAGCGAAGAAACTCACCATGCGCCGGATGGTCGAGGGCTGCAGCGCCCGGCGCTCGACCAGTTCGCGGGCACGGCCGACGCCGATCTCGGTGCCGCCACGTCCGAACCTTTCGCGCAGGCGCAAGCCTTTGGCGGCATTGTCTGCGGCAATCTGCGGGGGAACGAGCGAGATTTCAGGCGGATTGGTCACGGCATATCCTGGCGTGTGATGTTCAGGCCGGATAACGCGATTCCCGGCCGGTCCGCCATGCAGGACCGAGCACGTTGCGATGCCCGTGGAACGGGCCTAGTCTATCGCCGCCTCCCCGAAGGGAGACGGCGCCCCCGCCAGGAGGAATTCTAGACCAGCATGGTCATCGGGTTTTCGATGATGCGCTTGAAGGCACCGAGCAGTTCGGCTCCCAGCGCACCGTCGACGGCGCGGTGGTCGGTCGACAGTGTCACCGACATCACGGTGGCGATCCTGATCTCGCCGCCCTTCACCACAGCACGTTCCTCGCCCGCACCAACCGCCAGGATCGTCGCATGCGGCGGGTTGATGACGGCGGCGAAGTCCTTGATGCCGAACATGCCCAGGTTCGACACCGCCGTGGTGCCGCCCTGATACTCTTCCGGCTTCAGCTTGCGGTCGCGCGCACGCCTGGCCAGGTCCTTCATCTCGTTGGAGATCACCGACAGCGTCTTCTGGTCGGCCTTCCTGACGATCGGCGTGATCAGCCCGCCCGGGATCGACACCGCCACGCCGACATCGGCATGCTTGTGCTTGACCATGGCCGTATCCGTCCACGACGCATTGGCATCCGGCACGGCAACCAGCGCCTGTGCCATCGCCTTGATGATCATGTCGTTGACCGAAAGCTTGTAGGCCGGGGCATCGCCCTTTTCGGTCTTCTTCATCGGCGCAGCCGCATTGAGCTCGGAGCGCAGCTTGAGCAGCGCGTCCAGCTCGCAGTCGAGGGTGAGGTAGAAATGCGGGATGGTCGACTTCGCCTCGACCAGACGCCGGGCGATGGTCTTCCTCATATTGTCGTGCGGGACGAGGTCGTAGGAGCCCTGTTCGAACAGCTTGAGCACCGCGTCGTCCGACATCGGCTTGACCGCAGGCGTGGCGGCCGACGGAGCAGCAGCGGCTGGCGCTGCGGCGGATGCGGCTTTCGCCACGCCACCACCGGCAATCGCCGCCTCGACATCCGCCTTCACCACGCGGCCATGCGGGCCGGAACCGGTGATGCCTGCCAGGTCGAGCCCCGCTTCGCGTGCCAGGCGGCGCGCCAGCGGCGTGGCGCGGACCGCGCCGGCCGGCGCAGGCGTCTCCTGCACGGCGAGCGCGGTCTGCGCGGCCTTGTCCTGGGAGGAGGACATCGGTGTTTCAATCTTGCCGTTCGCGACGGGCTGCGGCTCGATGGGTGCCGGTACAGGCGCGGCGGGCGCAGTCGTGCCGACATCCTCGCCTTCGGCATAGATCCAGGCCACCGGCGCGCCGACAGGGATGTCGACGCCTTCCTTGCCGGTGATGTTGCGCAGCGTGCCGGAAGCCGGTGCGTCAATCTCCATCGCCGCCTTGTCGGTCTCGATCTCAAACAGGACATCGCCCTGCTTGACGCTGGCGCCTTCTTCGAAGAACCAGCGCGAGATCTGCCCTGTCGCCATGTCCATGTCGACCTTGGGAAGGATGACTTCGACCGGCATCGTCAGCGCTTCCCCTTGGCGAGGTCGCGCGCAGCCGCGATGATATCAGGCACCTGCGGCACCGTTGCCTTTTCGAGATCCGGATTGTACGGGATCGGGACTTCGGCGCCGCCCAGGCGCACGATCGGCGCATCGAGATAGTCGAAGGCGTCGCTTTCGGCGACGGCAGCGCTGACTTCCGCGCCGATGCCCAGCGTCTTCACCGCTTCGTAGACGCAGAGCAGCCGCGAGGTCTTCTTGACGCTGTCGATGATGGTCTGCTTGTCCATCGGACGGACGGTGCGCAGGTCGATGACCTCGATGTCGATGTCTTCGGCCTGCAGTGCGGCGGCCGCCTCAAGCGCCTTGTGCACCATGATCGATGTGGCGACGATGGTGAGGTCGCGACCCTGGCGGCGGACGTCCGCCTTGCCGATCGGCACGGTATAGTGGCCTTCCGGCACCGGGCCCTTCATCTTGTAGAGCAGCTTGTGCTCGAAGATCATGACCGGGTCCGGATCGGCGACGGCCGCCAGCAGCATGCCCTTTACATCATGTGGGGTCGCCGGCTGGATCACCTTCAGGCCGGGCACATGGCCGAGCCATGCTTCCAGGCTCTGGCTGTGCTGCGCGGCGGCACCAGTGCCGGAACCGGCCGGGAACCGCATGACCACCGGAACCGAAACCTCGCCGCCCAGCATGAAGCGCATCTTGGCGGCCTGGTTGACGATCTGCTCCATGGCAAGCGTGGCGAAATCGGAGAACTGGAATTCGAAGATCGGACGCAGGCCGGTCAGGGCCGCACCGACGGCAACGCCGGCACCGCCCAGTTCCGAGATCGGCGTATCCATGACGCGCTCGGAGCCGAAACGCTCGACAAGATCGCCAGTGACCTGGAAGGCGCCGCCATATACGCCGATATCCTCGCCCATCAGGAAGACGCGCTCATCCTGCTCCATGGCGATCGCCATGGCTTCCTGGATGGCCTGGGCATAACTCAGTTCACGCACTGCGACGTCCATCACGCAACCTCCGTATAGACGTAATTCTCAAGGTCGCGGATTTCCGGGCTCGGGCTGTCCTTGGCGAACTCGATGCCCGCGGCAATCTCTTTTTTCACGGCTTCACGCACCGCCTCGATGCCGGCGTCGTCGATGATGCCGAACTCCTTCAGCTCGGCCTCGAACAGCGCGATCGGATCGCGGTTGGCCATCCAGTCCTCGATCTCTTCCTTGGTGCGATAACGGTTGCGATCGCTCTTGGAATGGCCGCGATAGCGGTAGGTCTTGGATTCGATCAGCGTCGGGCCTTCACCGGCACGGGCTCTCTCGACAGCCGCGTCGGCAGCCTCGGCCACTTCGGAGAAATTGTTGCCGTCGACGATGACGCCCGGCATCGCATAGGCGCTGGCGCGGTCGGCGATGTTCTTCACTGCCGTCGAACGCTCGGTCGATGTCGACATGCCGTAGCCGTTGTTCTCGCACACGAAGATCACCGGCAGTTTCCACACGGCTGCCATGTTGAGCGCCTCATGGAAAGCGCCCTCATTGTTGGCGCCATCGCCGAAGAAGGAGACCGCGACCTTGCCGGTCTTGAGCTTCTTGGCGGCAAGGGCTGCGCCGACCGCGATCGGGATGCCGCCGGCGACGATGCCGTTGGCGCCGAGATTGCCCTTGGTGACGTCGGCGATGTGCATGGAACCGCCACGGCCCTTGCAGTAGCCGGTGGTCTTGCCGAAGAACTCGGCGAACATGCGCTTCACATCGGCACCCTTGGCGATGCAGTGCCCATGGCCGCGATGGGTGGAGGTGATCTGGTCCTGGTCGGTGAGCGGCATGCAGATACCCATGGCGCTGGCTTCCTGGCCGATGGACAGGTGCATGGTGCCGTGGATCAGGCCACGCATGTAGGCGTCTTCGGCACCTTCCTCGAAGCGGCGGATCAAGTACATCTTGTGCAGCACGTCGCGCAGCTGCTCAGCCGTGTATTTGCGGAAGGCAAATGGCAGGTTGGGTTGTGCCGCGTCGCTGTTCGCGGCTTTCCTGGCGGTGGCCATGATGATGCTTCCTCAGTTGCCGTAGACGAGCTTGTCCTGCCGGGCGCGCAGCTCGGCGATCTTGGAGCCTGGCGCCGGAGCGGCGTTGGCATAGGTGATCAGGTCGCCCTTCTTGATCGGCGCCGTCACCGAACCGCCCTGCAGCAGGCCGCACGGAATGGCCTTGGCGGCGCGCGCTTCGGGCGCGGTCATGATCCAGGCGCGGTAGCAATATTCGCCGATGGCATCGAGCTTGTCGCCCGGCTGCATGTCCTTCTTGGCGACGGCACAGACCTCGGCGACTGGCTTGGCCAGTGGCACCATGTCGGCCTTGCCGTAGAGCACGACGCGGGCGCAGGTCAGCGGCACCTCGAGCGAGGTCAGGTGATAGGGCCGATGGAAGGTGAAGTACGGGCCCTTGCCCATCTTCAGGTCTTCCATGCGCTCCGAGACGCGCGGATGCGACATGTCGGCGACGACGAACACGCCAGGCGCGACGCCCTTGCCGATTGAGTAGTCGACGACGCCAACCCTGGAGAGGACGCCGCCGTCCTTTTCCGGGACCAGCACCTTGTTGAGTTCGCCCAGCGTTGCGGCCGGTCCATGCATGCCGGCCTTGTCGGGCACGAGGCCGGTGGCATTGGCGATCGCCGCCATCTCGACCATGGTCTTGGAGCCGTCGACGAACTCGACCAGCATGCGCACATTCATGTGACGGCGCGCCGCTTCTTCCTCATAGGCGGGAGGCGTGGCGTCGATGTTGAGTGGATTGTTCTTGCCCTTGCCGGCGGCGACGATGGGGTGGCCCATGGCCGAGACGAATTCGATCAGCTCCATGCAGGAGGACGGCTCGTCGCCTGCACCGAGCGAATAGGTGACGCCGAGACGATCGGCTTCGCTTTTCAGATAGGCACCGATGGTGACGTCGGCCTCGACATTCATCATGACGAGGTGCTTGCCGTGCTCCATGGCGCGCAGGCCGATCTCGGCGCCGACGGCCGGAACGCCCGTTGCATCGATGACGACGTCGATCAGGTCGTTGTTGATGATGAGGTCGGCATCGTTGGTGACGGCAACCTTGCCGGCTTCCATGGCCTCTGTCATGGCCGAAGCGTTCGAGACTTCCTTCGAATGGCCGCCTTCCTGGAAGGCGATGTCGACGGCCTTGTGGGCATTGGGAATGTTCAATTCGGAGATCGCGCCGATCTCGATGCCGGACATGTGGGCGACGCGCGTGACGATGTCGGTGCCCATCTCACCCGAACCGATCAGGCCGATGCGGATCGGCTTTCCGGACTTGCCGCGCTCCTCGAGATCACGGGCAAGGCCCGTCAACGCAATATTGGAAGCCATAGCAGTCACTCCTCCCACATGCAGGCTGTTCTGATGCCTGACGGGTATTGAACATATGTATTTCTGTCAAGACTAATGTCCATAAACATCGGTGACGCCAGTGGGTTTGTGGACATCCAATCCAGAAGCGCACGAAAGCACCCCGCGGTGTTCGCCCGCGAGGGTTGCATCGTCGTTCACGACACGGCGAGAAGAGGCTTCTCCCTGCCTGAGAGAAGAAGGCTCAGGCGTTGGCTCGCAGCCAATCGGCCAGAGATGGCCGGCGCGCACCATCCCTGCCTTCGAAAACAGGCGAGGCCAGCATGGAATTCAGCACCGCTTCCTGGGTTGCGTCGGCGACAGCCTGGAAAAGCAGGTCGATGCGCGACTCGTTCAAGACCTGAATCGAGACAAGACCGCGCTTTTCATCATGGTCGACCGGGTCGGCGGTCGAGAAAGCTATGGCGATATCGCCGCTGCCATGGCCCCAGAACGCGCCAAGCCTGGCGATACCGGCGCCGGCGCGACGGGCGACACGTTTCAGCTGCCGGTGCTCGAGCGGGATGTCGGTGGCCAGCACAATGATCACCGAGCCGCTTTCCGGCTCGCTCGCCCGGCGCGGGTCGGGACGGCGACCCTCCGGCAGGACGAGGTCGCCGGCGCGGCCGAAATTGGAAAGCACAAGCGCGCCGAGATGATGATCGCGACCGTCGAGCCTGACGCGGCGCGACGCGGTGCCGATGCCACCCTTGAAGCCGAAGCAGGTCATGCCGGTGCCGGCACCAACGCTACCCTGCTCGACCGGCCCTTCCCCGGCGGCTTCGATGGCGGCCAGCGCGTGCTCCTCGCCAACCGCCAGCGCCTGGATGTCGTTGAGCGGACCGTCATTGCACTCGGCGACGACGGGATTGACGGTGCCGGTGCGGCGGCCGATGTCGGGGTTCTGGCGGATCGCTTCCCGGACCAGGGCGGTGGCGCAGGTGCCGACGGACAGCGTGTTGGTCAAAAGCAACGGCGTCTCGAGGGTGCCGAGTTCGTCGAGCTGCACCAGCCCGACGGCCTTGCCGAAGCCGTTGATGACTTCGGATGCCGCCCTCACCTTGCTGCGGAAAAGATTGCCGCCATGCGGCAGGATGGCAGTGACCCCGGTGTTGATATCGCCATCGCGCAGCGTGACATGGCCGACGCGGACGCCGGCGACATCGGTGATGGCGTTCAGCACACCCACAGGCAGCGAGCCGCAGGCCAAACCGAAATCCCTGATACTGGCGGTCATCATCACTCCTTGCCGCAGCCACGAAGGCATGGCCAGTTGCCAGAACCGGCCCGATTTGCGCAAGTCACGAGACGTTCATTTTCCGTCGAATGGCCGATTGATCTGAAATATATTTCAGTATATGAATTTTATTGACAGTATCGTCGCATGCTGCAATGATCCTGCTGCTGGCTTCGGGAGGAAGTCCGGCTGCAATCAATCCATGAAACGGTGCAAAAGCGCCGCGACGGTTCTTGAGGAATGGCTTCGGCCAAGGGAGGAAACTTGCGCAAATTTCTGAGCACGCTCGCCATGGCGGCAGCGGCGTCGACCTTCATGAGTTCGACTCCGGCGCTTGCTGAAACCGCCAACCCGTTCAAATGCCAGCCCGGCGAAAAATACGTCATGAACGTCATGGTCTCGGGCGTCGAATACTGGTTCCCGGTCTATGAAATGTTCAAGCAGGCCGGCCAGCAGTTCGGCTGCGAGACCGCCTATACCGGCACGCCGGAATACGACGTGAACAAGCAGATCGCCAGCTTCGACCAGGCGCTCGCCCAGAAGCCGGCCGGCATCCTGGTTCACCCGATGAATTCCGATCCGTTCATCGAGCCGATCAACCGCGCCATCGAACAGGGCACGGCGGTCGTGACCTTCGCGGCCGACTCGCCGAATTCCAAACGCGTCTCCTACATCACCTCCGACAACGTCGCCGAAGGCACCTACGCCGCCGACGCCGTCGCTGAATCGATGGGCGGCAAAGGCGAATATGCCGTGCTGGAGAACCCCGGCCAGGACAATCACGACAAGCGCGTCGCCGCTTTCGTCGCCCGCATGGAAGCCAAGTGGCCTGACATGAAGCTGGTCGGCCGTGCCGCTTCCAACCAGGACCCGACCAAGGCATATCAGGCGGTGCTCAGCCTCGCGCAGGCGCATCCCGATCTCGGTGCCGTCTTCATGCCGGAAGCCAATTCGGCGATCGGCGCCGCCCAGGCGGCCAAGGAAGGCGGCGGCAAGATCAAGGTCATGCTGGCCGACGTCAACGCCAAGATCCTCGACATGATCAAGGCCGGCGAGATCTTCGGTTCGGTCAACCCCAACCAGGGCATGCAGGGTTACATGGGCTTCATGCTGCTCTGGCTGGCCAAGCACCCCGAACTGATCGACCCGATGAACGACGCCAAGCGCGCCGGCACCAATGCCATGAAGGTGCCTTTCGTCGACAACGGCTTCTCGATCGTGACCAAGGACAACGCCGACGATTTCTACTGGGACAAATATCTCAAGCGGCGTGGCACCAAGGGCATCGAAGAGTAAGCTTCGGCCCGACCACCGACTGGCCGGAAGGGACCCTCCCTTCCGGCACCTTTTCAGACCCTTTCGCAGGAGCATGGCGTGACCGACGCGCCCGTCCTTCAGATCCGCAACCTCTCCAAGGCGTTCGGCCCGGTCAAGGCGCTGAGCGGCGTCGCGCTCGAACTGCGGCGCGGCGAGGTGCACGCGCTGTGCGGCGAGAACGGCGCCGGCAAGTCGACGCTGATGAACATGATCGGCGGCGTGCTGCAGCCCGATGAAGGCGAGATCCTGATCGACGGCCAGCCGGTTGCGATCGCATCGCCCGCTGCGGCACAGAAGCTCGGCATTGCGCTGGTGCACCAGGAGATCGCGCTCTGCCAGGACGCGACGGTTGCTGAAAACATCTGCATGGCAGCAATCAACGCCCGCCGCGCGCCGCTGATGAATTACGGCGAAGTCTATGCCCAAGCCGAAAAGGCGATGAACCAGCTCGCGCCCATTCCGGTGCGCACCAAGGTCGCAGACCTTTCCATTTCCAGCCAGCAACTGGTCGAGATCGCCAAGGCGCTCACGCTCGACTGCAAGGTGCTGATCCTCGACGAGCCGACCGCGGCGCTGACCGAAACCGAGGCCCAGCGGCTGTTTTCGATCGTGCGCGACCTGAAGGCACGCGGCATCTCCGTGATCTATATCAGCCACCGCATGGCCGAGATCTTTTCGCTCTGCGACCGCGTCACCGTCTTCCGCGACGGACGCTATGTCGCGACCGAAGCCATCGCGGCGACGTCGCCTGACGACGTCGTGCGCAAGATGGTCGGACGCGAGATCACCCAGCTCTATCCCGACAAGCTCTCCGTCGATGCTGCACCCGGCCGAACCCTGCTCTCCGTCAAGGGCCTGTCCGACGGCAGCCGCTTCGCCGATGTCGACCTCGACCTCAAAGCCGGCGAAATCCTCGGCATCGGTGGCCTCATCGGCGCCGGACGCAGCGAGATCGCGCAGACGATCTGCGGCTTGCGACAGGCAAGCGCCGGCAGCGTCGCGCTCGACGGCAAGCCTCTCGCCATCCGCAGCTATGCCGACGCCGTGCAGGCCGGCCTCGTCTATCTTTCCGAGGACCGCAAGGGTTCCGGCGTGTTCCTCGACCTCTCGATCGCCGCCAATGTGTCGGCGCTCGACCTCGGCAAGCTCACCGGCCGCTTCGGCCTGCTCGACCGTCGTGCCGAGGCCGAGCAGGCGGCGAGCCTCGCCAGGCGCCTCGGCGTGCGCATGGCTGGCATCGACGCGGCTGTCTCGACGCTTTCGGGCGGCAACCAGCAGAAAGTGGCGATCGCCAAGCAGCTTTCGGTTTCGCCCAAGGTCATCATCATGGACGAGCCGACGCGTGGCATTGATGTCGGTGCCAAGGTCGAGATCCACCGCCTGCTGCGCGATCTCGCCAGCCAGGGCGTCGGCATCCTCGTCATCTCCTCGGAACTGCCCGAACTCATCGGCCTGTGCGACCGGGTGCTGGTCGTGCGCGAAGGAGCCATCGCCGGCGAACTCGGCGCGGGCGAACTCGACGAAGAAGCCATCATCATGCTGGCCTCCGGTGTGCAGCCAGCTGCAGCAAACCAGGGACAAGCAAACCATGTCGCCTAGAGCGGGAGAAACCGTCATGCATGCCGACATCAAGGCCACGGGCCCGAGCCGTTCCAGCTTCGCCCGGCTTGCCTCGATGCGCGAGGCCGGCCTGATCGTGATCATCCTGGCGCTGTGCATCGCCATGAGCTTCGCCTCGCCGCACTTCCTCACCTGGGGCAACTTCCGCGCCATGCTGATGAGCTTCTCGATCGAGGGCATCGTCGTTGTCGGCATGACCATCCTGCTCATCGTCGGCGGCATCGACCTGTCCGTCGGCTCGGTGGTGTGCTTCTCCATGGTGGTTTCCGGCGCGCTGTTCCTGATGGGGCTGGACCCGTGGACCGCCAGCCTGATCGGCATCGCGGTCAGCGCGCTGATCGGCGCGGTGATGGGTTTCTTCGTTACCGTGGTCGGGCTCAACCACTTCATCACCTCGCTGGCCGCGATGGTGATCGTGCGCGGACTGTGCCTGGTCATCACCAAGGGCACGCCGCTGTCGCTGTTCACACTGCCCCCGGAGTTCAAGGCGATCGGTCAGGGCAGCTTCCAGGGCATTCCTTATGTCATCATCATTTTCGTGGTCGTGGTGGCGATCTTCGACTTCCTGCTCCGGCGCGCGACAGCCTTCCGCAAGGTGTTCTATACAGGCTCCAACGAGAAGGCAGCGCAGTTCTCCGGCATCAAGACCAACCAGGTGAAGTTCTGGGTGACGGTGCTGTGCGCCACGCTTTCAGGCGTTGCCGGCGTCATCTACATGGCGCGCTTCGGCGCCGCGACGCCGACCTTCGGCGCGGGCATGGAGCTCAACATCATCGCGGCGGCGGTCATCGGCGGCGCATCGCTGAAAGGCGGCTCGGGAACGATCTTCGGCGCCATCCTCGGCATCGCGCTGCTGTCAGTGGTGACCAGCTCGCTCATCCTGCTCGACATCTCGGTCTACTGGCAGGACATGATCAAGGGCTGCATCCTGCTGGCGGCGGTATCCGCCGACCACTTCCTGCACGCCAAGAAATCCTGAGGCGCGATACCATGGCACCTCCCAGCACACGCGACGACATCTCGACCGTGCGCCAGATGCATCAGGCGCTCGTCCTCCACTATATGGAGGGCAAGACACAGGCCGAGATCGCCAAGGAACTCGGTATCTCGCATGCAACGGTGAACCGCCTGATCAAGCGTGGCCATCAGCTCGGCCTCGTCGAGATCAAGATCAAGTCGCCGATCGACCATCTGGTCGACCTCGAAACGCGGCTGGTCGGGCTTGGCGGCATCGAACGCGCGGTGGTGGTGCCGACGGTTTCAGAAAACCCGCAGACGGCCCTGCAGCGTGTCGGCGAAGCGGCAGCCAACCTGCTGCTTGAAACGATCAAGGATGGCGATACCATCTCGATCACCGGTGGCAAGGGTGTCAGCGCGCTGGTCGCCGGCCTCAAGCCCGGCCGTCGCTACGATGTCGAGATCATCCCGGCGACCGGACTGGTGCAGGGCAAGCATTACACCGACGTCAACCACGTCGCCTCGCTGATGGCCGACAAGCTCGGCGGCCGTGCCTATCAGATCCATGCACCGCTTTTCGCCGATACGCCCGAACAGCGTGAAATGCTGATGAGCGTGCGGGCCGTGGCGGACGTGTTCCGCCGGGCACGGGAGGCCACGATCGCCGTGGTCGGCGTCGGTTCGATCCTGACCGACGATTCCTCCTATTACGACCTGCACCCCTCCTCCAGCGCCGACCGCCAGGCCATCGAACGCTCGGGCGCCTCGGGTGAACTGCTGGCGCATCTGATTGACCGGGACGGCGGGCTCAGCGACTACACGCTGAACCGCTCGCTGGTTTCGCTGACGCTGGACGAATTCGCCACCATCCCGCGCTCGATCGGCATCGCCAGCGGGCCGAGCAAGGTCGCGCCGATCCTGTCGGCCATGCGCGGCAACCATCTCGACATCATCGTCACCGACGAGGCGACCGGCCTCGGCATCATCGACCTCGCCGAAAGAGAAGCAGCATGAACTCCAGTCAAATGCAGCGCGCCATCGGCGCATCCGGCATCCAGGCGTCCGCCGTCGGCCTCGGCACCTGGGCAATCGGCGGCTGGATGTGGGGTGGTACCGACGAACAGGCTTCCATCAAAGCCATCGAAGCTTCGATCGATGCCGGCGTCAGCCTGATCGACACGGCGCCTGCCTACGGCCTCGGCCGCAGCGAGGAGATCGTCGGCAAGGCGATCAAGGGAAAGCGCGACAAGGTCGTGATCGCCACGAAATGCGGCCTGAACTGGCATTCCGGCAAGGGCAACCATTTCTTCGATCAGGAAGACAAGCCGGTGCACCGCTATCTGGGCGCCGACGGCATCGCCTATGAGGTCGAGCAGAGCCTTAGGCGGCTCGGCACCGACCATATCGACCTCTACATCACGCATTGGCAGGACCCGACGACGCCGATCGCCGAAACGGTCGCCGCGCTGGAGAAGCTGAAGGCCGCCGGCAAGATCCGCGCGATCGGTGCCAGCAACGTCAACGCCGAAGAGCTCAGGCAATACGTCACCGCCGGACAGCTCGATGCCATCCAGGAGCGCTATTCGATGATCGACCGTGAGATCGAAAGCACGCTGCTGCCGATCACCCGGCAACAGAATGTGGCGACGCTCAGCTATTCCTCGCTGGCGCTCGGCCTGCTCACCGGCTCGATCGACCCGGGCCGGGCCTTCTCCGGCGACGACCAGCGCAAGGACAATCCGCGCTTCTCTTCATCCAACCGGCAGAAGGTTGCGGCGCTGAAACAGGCGATCCAGCCGATCTCGGAACAGCACAAGGCCTCGATGGCGCAGATCGTCATCGCCTGGACGCTGGCGCAGCCCGGCATCACCTTCGCGCTGTGCGGCGCCCGCAATCCCGAACAGGCCCTCGACAATGCACGTGCCGGCGAAGTCAAGCTGAGCCGTGATGAAGTCGCGGCTCTCGACAAAGCAATAGCCATGCATCTGACCCAGATGGATGCCTGAGTAAACCGAGGCATTTCCGACATGACGCGCAACGAAACACTCGCCGCGCTGCGAGAGCGGCCGGATATTGCCGTGCTGGTGATCGGCGGCGGCATCAACGGCATCAGCGTCTTCCGTGAGCTGGCCTTGCAGGGCGTCGACGTGCTGCTGGCCGAAAAGGGCGACTATTGCAGCGGCGCCAGCGCCGCGCTGTCGCGCATGGTGCATGGCGGCCTGCGCTATCTGGAAAATGGTGAATTCAAGCTGGTGAAGGAATCGCTGCTCGAGCGTGACCGGCTGCTGCGCAATGCTCCCCACTATGTCGCGCCGCTGCCAACCACTGTGCCGATCTTCGACATCTTCTCCGGCATCGCCAACGGCGCAGTGCGTTTCCTCGGCCTGACCCGGCGTCCGAGCCGGCGTGGCGCGCTCGTCATCAAGGCGGGACTGACGCTCTACGACGTCTTCACGGCGTCGCGACGGCTGATGCCCGTGCACAGTTTTCGTGGTGCCCGGAAAACGCTCGCGACGTGGCCGGCGATCAATCCGGCGACGCGCAGCTCCGCGACCTATTACGACGCCTGGGTGAGCCGGCCGGAACGGCTAGGCCTGGAGATGCTGCACGACGCCATGGCGGCCTCGCCCACGGCGCATGCACTCAACTATGCACAGGTCGGTTCCGATGAAGACGGCCTGACGCTGACCGACACCATCTCCGGCGAAGCGCTGCCGGTGCGCCCTCGCCTGATCATCAACGCCACCGGCGGCTGGATCGACCTCACCAACAAGTCGATCGGTGCATCCGCACCGACCATGATGGGTGGCACCAAGGGGTCGCATATCATCGTCGACAGCCAGGAACTGCACGACGCTCTCGCCGGCCAGATGATCTATTACGAAAACGAGGACGGACGCATCTGCATCCTGTTCCCCTATCTCGGCAAGGTGCTGATCGGCTCGACCGATATCCGTGTCGACGATCCAGATCATGTGCGTTGCGAGGATGACGAGCTGCGCTATATCCTGCAGTCGCTCGCCTTTGTCTTTCCGTCGATCAAGATAGCCGAAGAGGAGATCGTCTTCCGCTTCTCCGGCGTGCGGCCATTGCCGGCCAGCGAGGACAGTTTCACGGGACGCATCCCGCGTGACCATTTCTGCGAATTCGTCGAACCGATCGGCGCGTTGCCGGCAACGCTGTGCATGATCGGAGGGAAATGGACCACCTTCCGTTCCTTCGGCGCAATGGCCGCCGACATGGCGCTGGAACGACTGGGGCTGACACGCGAAATCGGGACCGAAGACCTCGCGATCGGCGGCGGCAGGGATTTCCCTGCGGACCCCGCGACATGGTGCGCAGCCCTGGCGTCCGAATACAAGATCAGCAAGGCGCGCACGCAGACCCTGCTGGAGCGGTACGGCAGTTCGGCCCGCGCTATCGCCGACGAGCTTTCCAGGACTGCTGACACCATGCTGCCGGGCTACGGCTACAGCCACAATGAAATCCGGCTGATCGTCGAGCGTGAGCAGGTCGAGACGCTGGCCGACATCTTCCTGCGCCGCACCACCATCGCCATCACCGGCGGCCTGACGACAGAGCTTGTCGACGCAGTGCTCGATATCCTCGCCGCCCACAAGATATGGAGTGCCGAGCAGGCTGCGCAGGAACGCGCCGCGTTCCTTGCTTTGCTCAAGCACCAGCACGGCGTCGACCTATCCAATCCCTCCGAGACAGACAAAAGGAGCGCGATATGCGCGTGAACAAAAAAGTCCGCATGAACAGGCTGTTCGGCAGCGGCCGCTGCCTCGACGTCGCCATCGACCACGGCGTTTGCAACGAGCCGAACTTCCTGGTCGGGCTGGAGGACATGGCCGGCGTGGTGGAGAAGCTGGTGAAGGCGGGGCCCGACGCCATCCAGATGAATTACGGCCAGGCCGACCTGCTCCAGGAGGTTGCGGGCAAGGACAAGCCGGCGCTGGTCATGCGCATCGACATGGGCAACCCCTACAACCGCATCCGCCACCGCGCGATGTGGGCGGTGCTGCAGAACGAGGCCGAGCCGCTGGTCGGCGCGATCGAGATGGACGCCGCCTGCGTGGTGGTGAACCTGTTCATGCTGCCCGACGAACCCGACCTGTTCCGGCAATGCGTGCAGAACATCGCCCGCGTGCGTGCCGACTGCGAGAAGTACGGCATGCCGCTGATGATCGAGCCGCTGGCCATGCTGCCGGTGGAACAGGGCGGCTACATGGTGGACGGCGATGCCGAGAAGATCGTGACGCTGACGCGGCTGGCGCGCGAGATGGGCGCCGACATCATCAAGGCCGATCCGACCACCCGGGCGGAAGATTTTCATCGCGTGGTGGAAACGGCGCGCTGCCCGGTGCTGGTGCGCGGCGGCGGCAAGGAGGACCTACGTGCCGTGTTCGACAAATCGGCCGCACTGATGGCGCAGGGCGCGCTCGGCATGGTCTACGGCCGCAACATCTACCAGCACGCCAACCCGAGCGCCGTCGTGCGCGGCCTGATGGCGATCATCCACGACAACGCGGATGGCGCCACGGCCTGGGACCTGTACAACCGGGCGTAAGAGGACTGATGCCATGCCCTTCTCCCCTTGTGGGAGAAGGGAACACCTCGGGAGGAGACCGATGGGTCGTTACATTCTGGGCCTCGATGCCGGCAACACCGTCATCAAGGCGATCATCTTCGACACGACCGGTCGGGAGCTGGCGGTTGCCGCGCTCGACGGCCGCTCGTCGATGCCGAAGCCTGGCCATGTCGAACGCGATCTCAATGAACTCTGGGCCAACGCTGTCACGGTCATCCGCCGCTGCATCGAGCAGGCCGGCATCGAAACAGGCGACATAGTCGCGATCGGCTGCGCCGGACACGGCAACGGCCTCTACGCGTTGGACCGTGACGGCGCGCCGCTGATCGGCATCCAGTCGCTCGACACGCGCGGGGTCGGCATCGTCGCCGAATGGGCCGTGGCCAGTGTCGGCGACCGCACTTATCCCTATTGCCTGCAGCGGCCCTGGGCGGCGCAAACGCCGACGCTGCTTGCCTGGATCAAGCGCTTCGCACCGGAGCTGTTCCGGCGCATCGGCACCGTGTTCCTGTGCAAGGACTTCGTCGTCAATCGGCTGACCGGCGCGCGCTCGAGCGACACCACCGACATGTCGGGCTGCGGCCTGCTCAGCATGCCGGCGCGCCGCTATGAGCAAGGCCTGCTCGCCGCCTACGGTCTCGACGACTGCATGGACCTGTTGCCGCCGGCGTTGGAGTCGGCGGAGATCGCCGGCCATGTCACAGCACAGGTCGCGGCGCTGACAGGGCTGAAGGCCGGAACGCCGGTGATCGCCGGCCTGTTCGACGTGGTGGCGAGCGCAATCGGCTCGGGCGTGACACGCACGGGTGCTGCCTCGATCATCGCCGGCACCTGGAGCATCAACCAGGTCATCACCGACGAACCTATCCGCGATCCGTCGATCTTCATGCTCTCCACCTTCGACCCGCAGCGTTACCTGGCGATCGAATCCAGTGCCACTTCGGCCGCCAACCTCGAATGGATCGCCCGCGAATTCCTCGAACACGAGGTGGACGATGGGAAGTCACCGTTCGATCTCGCCAGCGAGCTGGTCGCTTCCGTCGATGCGGCCGGCGACGTGCCGATCTACCACCCGTTCCTCTATGGCTCGCAGCAGAACGGGCGCGCACGCGCCGGCTTCTACGGCATCGCCGGCTGGCATGGCCGCGCACATATGCTGCGGGCACTGTTCGAAGGTGTCGCCTTCGAACACAAGCGCCATGTCGAGACACTCTACCGGGCCGGCGCGCATTTCGATGAGGCGGTGCTGTCCGGCGGCGGCTCGCGCAGCGGGGTGTGGGCGCAGATCTTCGCCGATGTGCTGGGCGTGCCCGTCACCGTGGCGAGGAGCCGCGAGACCGGTGCTCTCGGCGCCGCGATCGCCGCCGGCACCGGCGTTGGTGCCTTCACCGACTTCGCGACAGGGGCCGCGGCGATGACTTCGGCCGCGCGGCTTTATACACCCAATGGCTCGATTGCCCCTGCCTATGCCGCGCGCTACCAACTCTATGGCGAGATCAACCAGGCGATGAACCCGATGTGGGACCGCATCGCCAAGATGCAGGCGCAGCCGTGACCGAACCCGCTTCCTTCGGCGAATTCGACTTCGTGATCGTCGGCGCGGGTTCCGCCGGCTGCGTGCTCGCGAACCGCCTGTCGGCCGACCCGCGCAACAAGGTGCTTCTGCTCGAAGCCGGCGGCAGCGATCGCTACCACTGGGTCGATATCCCGATCGGCTATCTCTACTGCATGGGCAATCCGCGCACCGACTGGCTGATGAAGACCGAGCCGGATGCCGGCCTCAACGGACGCAGCCTGAACTATCCGCGCGGCAAGGTGCTCGGTGGCTGCTCGTCCATCAACGGCATGATCTACATGCGCGGCCAGGCGGCCGACTATGACGGCTGGCGCCAGGCCGGCAATGGTGGCTGGGGCTGGGACGACGTGCTGCCCTATTTCCGCAAGTCGGAGGATTATCACGGCGGCAACAGCGCCATGCACGGCGCCGGTGGCGAATGGCGGGTAGAGAAGCAGCGCCTGTCCTGGCCGATCCTCGATGCCTTCCGTGATGCGGCCGAGGAGCTCGGCATTCCACGCACCGAAGACTTCAACAGCGGCACCAATGAAGGTTCCGGCTATTTCGAGGTCAACCAGAAGAAAGGCGTGCGCTGGAACACCTCCAAGGCGTTCCTGCGCGGCATCGCCAACCGCCCCAACCTGCGCGTCCTGACCGGCGCCGAAACCGAACGGCTCGCCTTCGATGGACGCCGCGTCACCGGCGTGGTCTTTCACCATGAAGGCAAATTGCTGATCGCCAAGGCTGCAGAAACGATCCTGGCAGCCGGCGCCATAAACTCACCGAAGATCCTCGAACTGTCCGGTATCGGCAGGCCGGAGCTCCTGTCCGACCTGGGCATCGAGACGCGGCACGCCTTGGAAGGCGTCGGCGAAAACCTGCAGGACCATCTGCAGATCCGCACCGTGTTCAAGGTCAAGAACGCCGATACGCTGAACCAGCGCTATCACAACCTCGTGCGCCGCGCGGCGATGGGTGCGGAATACGCGCTGTGGCGCACAGGCCCCCTTTCAATGGCGCCGAGCCAGCTCGGCATCTTCGCCCGCTCGGACGCAAGGCTTGCCACGCCGGACCTCGAATATCACGTGCAGCCACTCAGCACCGACCGGCTGGGCGAGCCGCTGCATCGTTTCCCGGCGGTAACGGTCTCGGTCTGCAACCTGCGGCCTGAAAGCCGCGGCACCGTGCATATGGAAAGCGCGGATCCGAAAGCGGCGGCGAAAATCCGGCCGAACTATCTCTCGACGGAAGGAGACCGGCATGTCGCGGTCGCCTCGATCGAACACGCGCGCCGGCTGATGAAGGCCAAGGCGATCGCCCGTTTCGAACCGGAAGAGATGCTGCCCGGTGCGCAGATCACCGGCCGGGACGATCTGGTGCGCAAGGTGGGTGACATCGCCACGACGATCTTCCACCCCGTCGGCACCTGCAAGATGGGCTCGGATGCCATGGCGGTGGTCGATGAGCGGCTGCGCGTCCACGGCCTCGGCGGCCTGCGCGTCGTCGATGCCTCGATCATGCCGACGATCGTCTCCGGCAACACCAACTCTCCGGTTATCATGATCGCGGAAAAAGCGTCCGAGATGATCCTGCAGGATCGGTAGACAAGTCTTCGCACTCTCTTAAAGTGGCATGCGACAAGGCTCGAAGGGGCGCGCATGCTGACGAAGACCGAAAGCCTGGCGGCTCTTGCCCCGCAACGCGCGCAGGGGCAAGGCAGCATCCTGGTGGAACAGCGACATGGTCGATCGCGCATCGCCCGCCTCTTCCAGGAGGGCTGCGCCAAGATCCGCATGCCGCGTGTGATGCGCGACCCATTCGAAGCGATCCTCATCAACACCGCCGGGGGACTGACCGGAGGTGATCGTCTGAACTGGACCGTCCAGGCGAACGAAGGCACGTCGGCAGTCATCACCACCCAGGCCTGTGAGCGCATCTACAAGTCGCCCGAGAGCGCAGCCGTCGTCGAAACGCGGCTGTCTGCCGGAAAAGGCACACATCTTGCTTGGCTTCCTCAGGAGACGATCCTGTTCGACCGTTCGGCACTGTCGCGCCGGCTGGAGGTCGACATGGACGGCAACGCCGTTGTGCTGCTGGTGGAAGCCGTGGTGTTCGGACGGCAGGCGATGGGAGAGATTGTGACGGAAACGCGTTTCCATGACCGCTGGCGGGTTCGCGTCGAGGGACGACCGATCCACGCCGAAGACTTCCGGCTGGGCCCGGATTTCGCCGCGCAACTGGGACGCGCCGCCATCGCCGGCGGCCAGCGCGCCCTGGCGACGGTCCTGCTGGTCGCCCCCGAGGCCGGACGCCACCTGGACGCGACGCGTGCGATCGTCGGCGAGGATGGTGCGGTCAGCAACTGGCAGGTGAGCGGCGTCGAAAAGTTGCTGGCGAGGCTTCATGCGCCGGACAGCTACACCTTGCGCAAGCGACTGGCACCCTTGCTGCGACTGCTGAATGGGCAGCCGCTGCCCAAAGTTTGGTCAATCTAGAGACATGCGAAACAACGAAACGGGCCGGTTGAAACCATGAACCTCACACCCCGGGAGAAGGACAAGCTCTTGATCGCCATGGCGGCGATGGTCGCGCGCCGCCGGCTGGAACGGGGCGTCAAGCTCAACCACCCGGAAGCGATCGCGCTGATTTCCGATTTCCTCGTCGAAGGCGCGCGCGACGGCCGCTCAGTCGCCGACCTCATGGAGGCAGGCGCACATGTCATCACCCGCGCCCAGGTCATGGAGGGCGTCGCGGAGATGATCCATGACATTCAGGTCGAGGCGACATTTCCCGACGGCACCAAGCTGGTGACCGTGCATGAACCGATCCGTTGAGAACGGCAGAAAAGGCAAGGACAGAGGAGAGGCGACAGTCATGAAGAAGACGACCATGATCACCACGATGGCGCTCAGCCTGGCGGCCAGCCCGGCTTTCGCCCATCTCAACCCCGCCGAACACGGCTCCTTCGCTGCCGGCTTCAGCCATCCACTGTCCGGTCCGGACCATATCCTCGCCATGGTGGCGGTCGGCCTGTGGGCGGCAATGCTCGGCGGACGGGCGTTGTTCATGGTGCCGGCGGCTTTTGTCGGCGTGATGCTGCTGGGTTTTGTCGCCGGTCTCTACGGCATGCCGCTGCCGCTGGTGGAGCCGATGATCCTGGCTTCCGTGGTGGTGCTTGGCCTGCTCGTCGCGCTGGCGCTGCGGGTACCAACGGCAGCCGGTGCCGTCATCGTCGGCTTCTTTGCCTTCTTCCATGGCCATGCGCATGGCGCCGAAATCGGCGCCGCAGCATTCGCCTCCTACGCCGCGGGTTTCGCGCTGTCGACCGCGCTTCTCCATGGCGCCGGTATCCTGACCGGCATCGGCCTTGGGCGCCTGGGCGCACGCGACAGGGCGCTTGTCGCCATGCGCGTCGCCGGTGGCGCGACGGCGCTGGCCGGTCTTGCACTGGCCATCACCGGGTGAGGCCATGATGACCCCGGGAGAAATCATCACGCCGGACGGCGACATCGAGCTGAACCGGGCGGCTGAAGCCATCACCATCAAGGTCGCCAACACCGGCGACCGGCCGATCCAGGTCGGCAGCCATTATCACTTCTTCGAGGTCAATGCGGCGTTGCGCTTCGATCGTGAAAAGGCACGCGGCCTGCGACTGGACATTGCTGCCGGCACAGCCGTCCGGTTCGAACCGGGACAGGAGCGAGACGTCTCGCTGGTTCCCTTCGGCGGCGAACGCACGATCTACGGCTTTCGCCAGATGGTGATGGGAAAACTGTGAGCCTGCGGCCGGTTCGCCGGCCTCCGCATTCCTTCGACGGAGACATTCGATGCCAGCCAGGATAAGCCGCGCCACCTACGCGCAGATGTACGGACCGACGACCGGCGACAAGGTGCGGCTGGCCGATACGGAACTCTTCATCGAGGTAGAAAGGGATTTCACGATCTACGGCGAGGAGGTGAAATTCGGCGGCGGCAAGGTGATCCGCGACGGCATGGGGCAAAGCCAGCTCTCGCGTGCCGAAGGCGCCATGGACACGGTGGTTACCAACGCGCTGATCGTCGACCATACAGGCGTCTACAAAGCCGATGTCGGGCTTCTGGGTGGGCGCATCGCCGCGATCGGCAAGGCCGGCAATCCCGATACCCAGCCCGGTGTCAGCATCGTCATTGGACCCGGTACGGAAATCATCGCCGGTGAAGGGCGTATCCTGACCGCTGGCGGTATCGACAGCCACATCCATCTCATCTCGCCGCAGCAGGTGGAAGAGGCCCTTACCTCCGGTGTCACCTGCATGGTGGGCGGCGGCACCGGGCCTGCGCATGGAACGCTCGCCACCACCTGCACGCCAGGCCCGTGGCATCTCACGCGCATGATCCAAGCCTTCGACGGCATGCCGATGAACATCGGCCTGTTCGGCAAGGGCAATGCCTCGCTGCCGGGGGCTCTCGAAGAGATGGTGCTTGGCGGCGCCTGCGGCCTGAAGCTGCATGAAGACTGGGGCACCACGCCCGCGGCCATCGACAATTGCCTGGCCGTTGCCGACCGCTTCGACGTGCAGGTTGCCATCCACACCGACACGCTGAACGAAAGCGGCTTCGTCGAGGACACGCTTGCCGCCTTCAAGGGTCGGACGATCCACTCGTTCCACACGGAAGGCGCCGGCGGCGGCCACGCGCCCGATATCATCCGCGTCTGCCAGTATCCCAACGTGCTGCCGGCTTCGACGAACCCGACCCGGCCCTACACGATCAACACGGTGGCCGAACATCTCGACATGCTGATGGTCTGCCATCACCTTTCGCCATCGATCCCCGAAGACATCGCCTTCGCGGAAAGCCGCATCCGCAAGGAGACCATCGCGGCCGAGGATATCCTGCACGACATGGGCGCCTTCTCGATCATCTCGTCCGACAGCCAGGCGATGGGCCGCGTCGGCGAGATGGTGATCCGCTGCTGGCAGACCGCCGACAAGATGAAGCGGCAGCGTGGGTCGCTGGCCGAGGATGCTGCCGGCAACGACAATTTCCGTGTCCGCCGCTATGTCGCCAAATACACGATCAATCCCGCCATCGCCCACGGCATGGCGCATGAAATCGGCTCCGTCGAAATCGGCAAGCGCGCGGACCTCGTGCTGTGGAACCCAGCCTTCTTCGGAGTGAAGCCCGACATGGTGCTGCTTGGCGGGATGATCGCGACGGTACCGATGGGCGACCCGAACGGCTCCATCCCGACGCCGCAGCCAGTGCATTTCAGGCCGATGTTCGGCGCCTTCGGCAAGGCGCTCAGTGCAAGCTCGGTGACTTTCGTGTCGCAGGCCGCGCTGGCCTCCGGCCTGCGCGAAAAGATCGGCATCGACAAGCAGATGGTGGCGGTCGCAAACACGCGCGGCGGCATCGGCAAGCGCTCGATGATACTCAACGACGCGATGCCGGCCATGGAAGTCGACCCGGAGACCTATGAGGTGCGCGCCGACGGCAGGCTGCTGACCTGCCCGCCGGCGGAAACCGTGGCGCTGGCACAGCGCTATTTCCTGTTCTGAGCAACGAGGGGAAGCCCATCATGAGGGCCATCGAGATCATCCGCGCCGACGGGACACACAGCCAGCGACCACCCGCCGATCATGCCGTGCTCGAACGCGACGAACGGCATCTGCGTCGCAAGCTCATCCTGCTGGCGAGCGGCGAAAAGCTGCTGGCCGATTTCACCGAGCCGGTGGTGCTGGAACATGGCGACAGGCTGCTGACCGAAGACGGCCGCGAGATCGAAATCCGGGCTGCGCGCGAGCCTCTGCTGGAAATCCGCGGGCGCGACGCGCTGCATATAGCCGAACTCGCCTGGCATATCGGCAACCGGCACCTCGCCGCACAGATCGAAGGCGATCGCATCCTGATCCTGCGCGACCATGTCATCAAGGCGATGCTCGAGGGACTGGGAGCAAGACTGCGCGAAATCGACGCCATCTTCAGCCCATTGCGCGGCGCCTATTTTGGTGGGCACCATCATCACCACGATGACGACCACCACCATGATCACCATCACGGTGGGAGCCATGGCCACCACCACGACTGATCACGCCCTGCTGAGGCTGCTGACCTGGCTCTCGCCGGTATTCCCGGTCGGTTCCTACAGCTACAGCCATGGCCTCGAACAGGCGGTACAGGACGGGCTGGTCGTCGACACCGGCGGCCTGGAAGCCTGGCTGAGCGACCTTGTCGAATGCGGATCGGCCTGGAACGACGCCGTGCTGCTCGCCGAGAGCTGGCGACTGGCGCGCGAGGATCAAGATCTCGCCGGCCTCGTGGCGCTGGCGGAGGCCCTGGCCGGCGGCCGCGAACGCCATCTGGAAAGCCTCTCGCAGGGTTCGGCCTTCCTGGACGCCGCGCACAGCTGGCCTTGCGCAGTCCTGCAGCGCCTGCCGCTCCCCTGCGCCTATCCGGTCGCGGTTGGTGCGGTCGCCGGCGCTCATGATATCACGTTGAACAGCACGCTTGCCGCGTTCCTGCAGGCCTTCACACTCAACCAGATGCAGGCCTCGATCCGTCTCTCGGTGACCGGCCAAAGCGGCGTCACGATGCTGATGGCGCGACTGGAACCTGTTGTTCTCGATACCGCGCGACGCGCGGCGCATGCGACCCTCGACGATCTCGGCTCTGCGACCTTCCTTGGCGAGGTCATGGCCATCAAACATGAAACCCTGCATTCGAGGCTTTTTCGCTCATGACACAGAAAAATGGCCCCTTGCGCGTCGGCATCGGCGGACCTGTCGGCTCAGGCAAGACGACGCTGACAGAGAAACTCTGCAAGGCACTGCGCGAGCGCTATTCGATCGCGGTGGTGACCAACGACATCTATACGCGCGAGGATGCTCTGATCCTGGCGCGACACCAGGCGCTGCCGGAAGACCGCATCATGGGCGTGGAAACCGGCGGCTGCCCGCACACGGCCATACGCGAGGACGCATCCATCAATCTGCAGGCGATCGCCGAGATGAACCGGCGTTTTCCCGATCTCGATATCGTCTTCATCGAATCGGGCGGCGACAACCTCGCCGCCACCTTCTCGCCGGACCTTGCCGACCTGACGCTTTACGTCATCTCGGTCTGCCAGGGTGAGGAAATCCCGCGCAAGGGCGGTCCGGGCATCACCCGCTCCGATTTCCTGGTGATCAACAAGAGCGATCTGGCTCCTCACGTCCATGTCGATCTCGAGGTGATGGAGGCCGATGCCACCAGGATGCGCGGCAAGCGTCCATTCGTGTTCACCGACCTGCATCGCGGCAAGGGCCTGCAGGAGGTTGTGGACTTCATCGTCGAGCATGGTGGCCTGGGTGAAGAAACGACGAGGCTCTCCGCCTGAGACGCAGATCAGGCCACGCGAGCGTCCGGCTTCGCGGCATCTGCCGCATCGAGCAGGTGCCGGTAACGCCGCGATCCCCTGATCTCCGCCCCCTCGCCGGTCCGGATACGAACATCGCCATCGCCCAGCGGAACGATTTCGACAATCTTTGCGCGGTTGACGATCCACGAGCGGTGCACGCGCACGGCATCGACACCGGCCTCCCTCAATTGCGCCTCAAGCGCAGAGAGGCTTATACGCGCGAGATGCGTGCTGCCTCTGGCATGCACGTCGACGTAGTTGGCGGCGGCACGTGCCCACTCGACCGCATGCGCATCGAGGAGGATGGTGCGGCCACCTGATTTCAGCGTCAGGCGTGCGGGTTCGCTCTGTCTTTCCCGCTGGGAGTGCGGGCGATTGAACTCGATGCCACGCACCAGCGTCAGCATCAGCAGGATCGTGGCATAGGTCAGCGCGTCCTTGCGATATTCATAGGCAAGGTCGGTCAGCGGCTCATCGAAGAAATTGTAGGCCTGCCCCAGGGCGATGGCGAAGACGACCTTGCGCAGCAGAACCATGCCGGCGACATGCAGCGCCGAAAAAACGATGCTGCCGATGACATGGACAGCAATCGCGCGTGGCAGACCAGCTATGGCCAGCCGAAAGTGCCGTTCCCACAGCGCCACCAGCGGCACCAGCATCACGATCACGATCGCACTCGAATATTCCTGGATCCAGGGAATGCGGCCATCCAGGACACGTCCGCTGCGCATCGCGTCGGTGTTCAACGTCGTTGCATTGACGAAGGCGATGACAGCCAGAAAGGCGGCGGCCAGCAGCAAAACGCGCAGCAGGATGCGGCGATCGAGGTCGATCCGGTCGGCGGGTGGTTTCGTCATGGAAACGATCATGCCCGACCGGCTCGAACTGGAAAAGACCGATGTTCGGCACAGGTCCCGGCAGGGCCGCCGCTCGTCCCTCGAAACATTTTCGCTGCCGCCGTTCGTCCCATCGGGCCAAGTCTCATCCCCTGACTGTTCTTCTCGGGGAACCTTTGCCGTAGCCCTTCCGCTCGCAGCTGGCGTGGAGACGACGGACATGAACAGGCGGGATTTCATGCAGATGATGGCAGCGACCGCTCCCATCGCCCTGGGCGGATGGGGTGATGCGTCCGCAGGCGCCGTGCAGATGCCGGCCAGAGTGCGTCCGGGCGACGCTGGCTGGCCGTCGCAGCAGGCGTGGGAAAAGCTCCGCCAGGGCGTCGGCGGCCGGCTTATGAAATTGGCCTCCCCCTTCGATGCCTGTGCTCGCTCAGCGGATAGCGCCGACTGTGCACAATTCTGGCAGAGACTTCATAACCCGTTCCACCTCGGCGACGACCCGTCACTTACCCAGACACTCGGATGGGTCGGCGCCTGGACGTCGCGGCCCAGCGCCTATGCGGTGGCTGCGCGTTCGACCGCGGATGTGGTGGCGGCGGTGAATTTCGCCCGCGACAACAAATTGCGGCTGGTGATCAAGGGCGGCGGTCACAGTTACCAGGGCACGTCCAACGCGGCGGACTCGCTCCTGATCTGGACCCGCCATATGGATGACGTGACCATCCATGACAGCTTCCAGCCGTCAGGCTGCAAGGGGCAAGCCATGCCCGCGGTCTCGGTCGGGGCCGGTGTGTTGTGGGGCAAGGCCTACAATGAGGTTAGCACCAAGGCGGGCCGTTACGTGCAGGGCGGCGGCTGCCTGACAGTCGGTGTCGCCGGCCTGATCCAGAGCGGCGGCTTCGGCAGCTTCTCCAAGGCTTATGGGCTGGCTGCCGGGAGCCTGCTGGAAGCGGAGGTGGTCAGCGCCGATGGCCAGGTCAGGATCGCCAATGCCTGCACCAACCCCGATCTCTACTGGGCACTCAAGGGCGGCGGTGGCGGAAGCTTCGGTGTCGTGACACGGCTGACCCTGCGCACGCATGCCTTGCCGGAGTTCTTCGGCGTCGTCGCGATGACCGTGCGGGCCAGTTCCGACGAGAATTACAAACGGCTGATCGCGCGCGTCATGGACTTCTATGCACACGCCCTGTTCAATCCGAACTGGGGCGAACAGATCATCTTCCGCGCCGGCAATGTGCTGGTCATCAACATGCTCTTCCAGAGGATAGGCCAGAAAGAGGCCGAGGCAATCTGGGGCCCATTCCTTGACTGGCTGCGTGCTGAAAATCAGGCTTTCCAGTTCCAGGCTGATCCTGTCTTCATCGCCGCTCCAGCGCGCCATTTCTGGGATCCGCGGTTCCTCGAAAAGGTTCCCGGCGCCGTACTGCTCGACGATCGTCCCGGCGCGTCAGCTGACAACATCTTCTGGGCCGGCAACCTCAAGGAAGCAGGCCAGGTGTTGCACGGCTACCAGTCGGCCTGGCTGCCAGCCTCACTGCTTGCCGATGACCGGCGCGATGCACTGGCCGAAATGCTGTTTGCGGCAAGCCGCCACCGAAGCGTGTCATTGCACACCAACAAAGGGCTCGCCGGAGCTCTCCCCGAAGCCATGGAACAGGCACGCGAAACCGCGACCAACCCGGCGGCGCTGGATGCCTTCGCGCTTTTGATCAGCGCAGCCGAAGGACCCCCCGCCTATCCCGGCGTTGCCGGCCACGAGCCCGACCTCGCCATGGCACGGAAGAATGCCACCGCCATCGACAAAGCGATGGACGAGGTAAGGCGCCTTGTTCCTGAACCCGGCTCTTATGTCGCCGAAAGCAACTTCTTCGAAGAGCGCTGGCAGGACGCATTCTGGGGAGCGCATTATCCACGGCTGCTCGCCGTGAAGGACCGCTACGATCCTGATGGACTGTTCTTCGGCCATCACGGCATCGGCAGCGAGCGCTGGAGCGCTGACGGTTTCACCAGACTTGCCGGACGCTGACGATATGCCGGCCGCCGCGCCGACAGGCTATGACGCCAGCGACAGCCTGCCGGTGATGATCGAAACCAGCGCTTCGCCGGCGGTCCGCAGTTCGGTGCTGTTATCGATGGTGATGTCCTGGCCATAGGCGCCGAGCTTCAGTCCTCGTTCGACACGGCGGCCGATCTCCTCCGCGGTCTCGCGTCCGCGCGCCGAAAGCCTGGCCGCGATGATCTCCGGCCTGGCAGTCAGCCCGACCACGACGACATTGGCAAAGGCGGCACGAATGTCGTCGATCGCGCCGCGCGATCCGTTGGCGATGGCGGTGCCGCCACGATCAACATGATCCATGGAGCTGCGCGGCAAGGCATAGCTCAACCCGTTCGCCCGCCAGCTCACGGCGAAGCGTCCGGTTAGCCTCGCCTCGTCGAAGGCAGTCTCGCTCAGGCTGTCATGGTCTTCCGCCTCGGCCGTCGCTTCGCGCGTGACGATACGGCGCACGAACAGGATGTCGCTGCGATCGGCCAGGCGCTCACGCGCGTAGCCGATGACGCTGTCCTTGCCGGCACCGCTTGGGCCGACCACGACGACGAGCGTCCCTTGCAACCTTGTGTCAGGCAACGCGACGGCCCTCGCGCCAGACGGAGCGCACGACCGGGACACCCTTGCCGTGACGCACGCGCACGACGTCGCCACGCAGTCCCGGCGCGATGCGGCCACGGTCGGTCAGGCCAACCGTGCGCGCCGGCGCGGCGGTCACCAGCTTGATCGTCTCGTTGAGCGGCCTGCCTTGCGGGCCATCGGCCAGGATGAACGGCGCCTGCATCAGGCTGAACGGCACATAGTCGGACGACAGCACGTCGAGCACGCCGGCCTCGGCCAGTTCCCTCGCCGCGATATTGCCGGAATGCGACTTGCCGCGAACGATGTTGGGGGCCCCCATCATCACCGAGATGCCGGCTTCATGCGACGCCCTGGCGGCTTCCATGCTGGTCGGGAACTCCGCCAGCTTGACGCCGAAGGCGATCGATTCCTCGACATGCTCGACCGTGGCGTCGTCATGGCTGGCGAGTGCGATGCCGCGCTCGCTGCAGGCCTCGACGATGGTCTTGCGGTGTGTGGCGGAATATTTCTGCGAAGCGGCGACACGCTTGGCCATGAAGCGCTCGAAAGCCGCGTCGTCCAGCCCGCGCTTGGTCTTGTAGTAGAGCGCATACTGGTCCAGCGTCTGGAATTGCCGCTGGCCGGGCGCGTGGTCCATCAGCGAAGCGAGCCGCACGAAACCGTCGGTCTTGAAGTCTTCATACTGATCGATCACGTCGGCTGCCGAGACTTCGCAGCGCAGGTGGATGAGGTGGCTGGCGCGCAGCCGATCTTCGGCAACGGCGACCTCGATGGCGTCCGCGATGGCGCGCATCTCGCCTTTCTGGAAGCCACCATCCTCGTCGGAACCCAGGCGCAGGCAGTCGAAGACGGTGGTGATGCCCGACGCAACCACCTGCGCGTCATGTGCCTGCAGGGCAGCGATGGAATCCCAGCGCACGCCCGGGCGCGGCGAATAGTGAGCCTCGAGATGGTCCGTGTGCAGTTCGACCAGGCCTGGGACGACATAGTCACCCTCGCAGTCCTCGCCGATTGCCGCCGCGCCGCTATCGATCGCGGCGATCTTGCCGTTACGAAACAGGACCGATCCGTTGATGATCTCGTCCTCGAGGACGACGCGGGCATTTTTCAGGACGATATCTTGGGACATCTCAGGCAGACTTTCTGGCTTCAAGTGGCCGCAGCGGCCGGTAGGAATGCACGGTGAAGGGCGCGCCGGCTTCGCGCTCGATGAACAGGGCAAGGCCGTCGATGGCGAGGGGATGCCCCGTGAACGCTTCGAAGCGGCGTTCCAGCGCTGGCTGTACCCGCGCCAGCGTCTCCTCCGGCAGGCGCTCGCTCAGCGTCATGTGGAAGCGGAACTCGTCCATCACGAAGGGGTAGCCATGGCGCCTGAGGTAGGCGGCCTGGCGCGTGGTGAGCTTCGAAGGATCGCGACGCTCGATTTCGGCTTCCGTCAGCGCTGCCCGTACCGGCGCGAAATGCAGGACCGCATCGGCGGCGAAGGCGGAAAGCTGGTATTCCGCTTCCGTCGGCAACAGCGCGAGGAAAGAGCCGAGTTGTCCCAGCGGACCCAGTTGCCCGATCCGCAGGCCCTCGATGAAGAACGAGGTGGTCTTGGCACAGAACCGGTCGAAGCTCTCTTCGAGATCGGCCAGGCCAACACCGTCGGCGAGCCGGAACGGCGCGACGATGGTACCGTGGAAACCGTAACGGCGCGGCTCGCCCGTCAGCCGGGAGATTTCCTCCGCCGGCAAGCCGTCGAAGGACGGCGCCGCAAGCAGTTCGCCCGAAAAAGCATCGCGGCCGAGCCAGTTGGCCGCGGCCCTGGTCAGCGGATCGTGCTCGGAAGGCGTGAAATAGACTGCGTAGCGCATCACAGGAACAGCTTTCGCAACTGCTGCGAGATGACGTCGATCAAAGACACCGTCACCAGCATGATGATGAGCATTGCGGCAGCTTCAGGGTAGTAGAAGCCACGGATGCTCTCGAACAGCACCTGGCCGATGCCGCCGGCGCCGATGACGCCGAGTACGGTGGCGGCACGCACGTTGGATTCGAAACGATAGAGCGCATAGGACATCCACAGTGGGAGAACCTGCGGCACCACGCCGAACACCACCTCCTGCAGGCGTGTCGCACCGGTGGCGCGGATCGCTTCGACCGGCCGCGGGTCGATCGCCTCGACGGCTTCCGAGAACAACTTGGCCAGGATACCGGTGGTGTGGATGAACAGTGCCATGACGCCGGCAAAAGGCCCGAGGCCGACGGCGACGACGAACAGCACGGCGTATACGAGCTCATGGATGGAGCGGAACAGGTCCATCAGCCGGCGCACCGGCTGGACGATGTACCACGGCGCCATGTTGGAAGCCGAAAGGATGCCGAATGGAACCGCGAGGATCGCCGCCAGGAACGTTCCCCACAGCGCGATCTGGATGGTGACCAGCATCTCCTGCAGATAGTAGCGCCATTCCCCGAAATTCGGGTGCGAGAAACCCGCCGCATATTGCGCCATGTTGCCGGCATCGGTGAAGAGATAGGTCCAGCGGAACATCTCGGCCGGCGCCCAGCTCCAGATCAGGAGTACAGCCAGGCCGAGCCAGGTGACGGCGGTCCAGGCATCGCGGGTCCAGTCGCGTCCGATCTCGGGGCGTGGTTTCTCGTTTTCACCGATATGCGTCGTTTGGGTCATCATCGCGCTCGCTGGAGCATGATCCCGAAAAGACTTTTCCGGACAAAGATCATGCGAGAAAACATGAGGGTCGAGCGGAATCCATCTTCATCACATCCCGCTCTTTGGGTCATGCCGGGCGTCAATCCGCCCGGCATGATATGTCGAGGCCTAGATAGATCGGCCCGGAGCCGATCAGCTCTGGCCCTTGGCCTTGATCTTGGCCTCGTAGCCGGCCTTCTCGGCATCGATCTTCTCGATCTTGGCCTTCTTGTCGGCTTCCGAGAGGTTGGCGTCGGCTTCGATCTTGGCCTTGGCCTTGGTCAGCTCCATGACGCGGATCGGCAGCAGCTGATCGTTGTCCGAGGCACGGAACGGCGCCCACTGCAGGCCGGCCAGGATTTCCTTTTCCTTGGCGACGTCACCCTTCGACTTGTCGGTGCCGTAGGTCAGGATGAAGTTCTTCAGCTTGTCCTTGGTCGCCTGCGGCAGTTCCTTGCGCCAGACGATCGGGTCGGACGGGATCAGCGGCGACTTCCAGATCACCTTGATCTTGGCAAAGGCTGCAGGCTGGTTCTTCTCGATGAGGGCGAGGTTCTCGGTGTTGTTGGCGGCAGCGTCGAGCTGGCCGTTGGCAACGGCCATGGCGTTGGTCTCGTGGTTGGCGTTGGTGACCGCCTTGAAGCAGTTCTTCGGATCGACCTTGTTGGCCGCGAAGACGAAGGTGGTCGGAACGAGGTAGCCAGAGGTCGAGTTCGGATCGCCGAGGCCGAAGTTCAGGGTCTTGTCGCACTTCAGCAGATCTTCGACGGTGTTCAGCTTGCTGTCCTTCGGCGCCAGGATCAGCGACCAGTAGCCAGGGTTGCCGTCAACGGAGACGGTCTGGGCGAAGATCTCGCCATCGGCGCGATCCACCGCTTCCATGGCCGACTTGTTGCCGTACCAGGCCATCTGAACTTTGCCGAAACGCATGCCTTCGATGACGCCGGCATAGTCAGAAGCGAAGAACGGCTTCACGTCGAGGCCGGTTTCCTTCTTCATGTCGGCGAGGAAGGGCTCCCACTTCGGCTTGAGGTTCTGCTGGGACTCGGTCGAGATGATGCCGAAGTTGATCTCCTCGGCATAAGCGGCACCGGTGAGGGTGAAGGCGATCGCCGTGGCGGCGATGGCCTTGAGCATAGCGTTCATGTCAACGTCTCCTGTTGGTTCTCTGTTCAGGCGAAAGCCGGCGCCATGTCCGGGTTCTTGGTGGTTGCAGGTTCCGGGTATTCGGGGACGAAATCCGGAACAGCCTCGGGCAGGATCAACTCTTCGGAATTCGAGCCGTAGAGTTCGACCAGTGTTCTGTGGGTGAGCCTGGAGGACGGGCCGTCGAATACGACGCGGCCGTCCTTCAGGGCGATGGTGCGCGGGCAATAGCGGCGCGCATATTCGACCTGGTGCAACGACACCACGCAGGTGATGCCGTCCTCGCGATTGACGCCAGCCAGCACCTCCATGACGCGGCGCGCCGAAGACGGATCGAGCGAGGCGATCGGCTCGTCGGCGAGCAGGATGTTGGAGCGCTGCACCAGCGTGCGGGCGATCGCTGCGCGCTGCTGCTGTCCGCCCGACAGGGTCGAGGCGCGCTGCCAGGCCACTTCGGGGATGCCGACCTTGGCCAGCGCCTCGCGGGCGAGCCGCTTTTCCTCGGCGCTGAACAGCCCGAGCGTACCGCGCCAGACGGGGATGCGGCCGAGATTGCCGATCAGCACATTGGACAATACGGAAAGCCGGCTGACCAGGTTGAACTGCTGGAAGATCACGCCGATGTTGCGGCGAAGACCGCGGGCGCCGCCGGAGAGCCGGCCATTGTTCTGCAGGCTGGCGCCGAAGATCTCGATCGTGCTGGAGCCGGTCTGGCCGGTCTCCAGCCCGCAGATATGGCGCAGCAACGTGCTCTTGCCGGAACCGGAGGCGCCGATCAGCGCGACCATCTCGCCCTTGCCGATGTCGAGGCTGACATTGTCGAGTGCACGCTTCTTGCCAAAATTCTTCGAAAGGTTGCGTATGCTGATGGCGTTCATGAAATCGCTCCTGGTTTGGGCCTACGGCCCCAGCACCAATTGAGTGGTCGTCGATGGACGCGTGTTGCTCGG
The DNA here is from genome assembly GCF_042739655.1 of Mesorhizobium sp. NPDC059025. Taxonomy (NCBI): domain Bacteria; kingdom Pseudomonadati; phylum Pseudomonadota; class Alphaproteobacteria; order Hyphomicrobiales; family Phyllobacteriaceae; genus Mesorhizobium; species Mesorhizobium sp. NPDC059025. Next base: position 235,083 of record NZ_JBHYIM010000008.1, read on the forward strand.
CTGTCCGGGCATGCGACCGCGACCGGCAAGGCCGCGACGCCCGGCCGGAATTCGTTACCCGGTTACCGCTTCTCGATGACGGTCGGATGTACCGTTCGTGTCAGCTGTGTGACCATTCACCGATATCGCACTGCCGGACCGGCCCTCGTAGCGTTCGAGGAAGGCTTCAGCGCTCAGGTTGCGGAAATCATCGAGCGCGGCGCGCAGGTCGGCGTGGTCCCAGTCCCACCAGGCCAGTGCCTGCATGCGTTCGGCGATCTGCGGCTCGAAGCGGCGGCGCATGAACTTAGCCGGCACACCAGCGACGATCGTATAGGGTTCGACATCCCTGGTGACGACGGCGCCGGAGCCAACGACCGCGCCGTCACCGATGGTCACGCCGGGCAGGATGGTGACGCCGTGACCGATCCAGGTATCGTGGCCGACCACGACGCGGTTGGCGCGGCGCGCGGCAAAGAAATCGTCTTCATGCGCAGCGTCCTCGAAATAGTCGCCGGCGCGGTAGGTGAAGTGATGCAGCGTGGCGCGCGACATCGGGTGGTTGGTGGCGTTGATGCGCACCGAAGCGGCGATGTTGGCGAACTTGCCGATCGTCACGCACCAGGTCTGGCCGTCCTGCATGATATAGGAGTAGTCGCCGAGTTCCGTTTCGGTGAGACGGCAACCCTCGGTCACTTCGGTGTAGCGGCCGAGCGTGCAGTTCTCGAGGCGGGCTGTCGGATCGACAACCGGGGTTTCGGAAAGACGCGGCATGGTCAGGCCGCCTTTCGGTCCGGCGCGAAGCCGGTGACGTCGATGACGATGTCTGCCACCGCATTGCGTACGTCGGCGTCGTGGAAGATGCCGAGCAACGCCACCCCTGCCCGCTTCTTCTCCGCGATCATCTCGACGACGACAGCGCGGTTGGTGGCGTCGAGCGATGCGGTCGGCTCGTCAAGCAACAGAACCGGATGATCGGTGATGAAACCGCGCGCGATGTTGACGCGTTGCTGTTCACCACCCGAGAAGGTCGCGGGCGGCAGGGCCCAGAGGCGCTCGGGCAAATTGAGACGGCTCAACAACTCGCGCGCCTTGCCGGCTGCCTTGCTGCGATCGGTGCCACGTTCGACCAGCGGCTCGGCCACGATGTCGAGCGCGCTGACGCGGGGCACGACACGCAGAAACTGGCTGACATAGCCGATCGTCTCGCGGCGGATCTCGAGCACCGTGCGCGGGGCGGCTGTCGCCAGGTCGACCATGTGGCCACGATGCAGGATCTCGATACTGCCTTCATTCACGGCATAGTTGCCGTAGAGCATCTTCAGGATCGAGCTTTTGCCGGCGCCGGACGGGCCGCCCAATACGGCGCATTTGCCGCCTTCCAGCATGAAGGCGGCATCCATGATCACCGGCAGTTCGATGCCGCCGCGCAGATGCATGGTGAAGGTCTTGGCAAGACCGGAAACATTGAGAAGTAGCGTCATCACCGCGCCTCAGACTTGCAGGATCGAAGAAACGAGCAGTTGCGTGTAGGGCGCCTGCGGATCGTCGAGCAGACGGTCGGTCAGCCCGTGTTCGATGACCCGGCCGTCCTTCATCACCATCATGCGATGCGACAGCAGGCGCGCGACGGCGAGATCATGTGTGACGATGATGACCGCGAGGCCGAGGTCGTGAACGAGGCCGCGCAGCAGGTCGAGCAGGCGCGCCTGCACCGAGACGTCGAGGCCACCGGTGGGTTCGTCCATGAAGACCAGGCGCGGCGCGGTGACCAGATTGCGGGCGATCTGCAGGCGCTGGCGCATGCCGCCGGAGAATGCGCGCGGCTGGTCGTCGATGCGGTCTGCATCGATCTCGACACGGCCGAGCCAGTCGGTGGCGGTGTCGCGGATGTTGCCATAGTGCCGGTCGCCGACCGCCATCAACCGCTCGCCGACATTGGCGCCGGCAGAAACCGTCATGCGCAGGCCGTCGGCCGGGTTCTGGTGGACGAAGCCCCAGTCGGTGCGGAGCAAAAGACGGCGTTCGGCTTCGCCCAACCCGTACAGGTCGCGCATCTCGCCGTCGCGCATGCGGTAGGACACCGTTCCCGCGGTCGGGGCGAGGCGCGTGGAAATGCAGTTCAGCAATGTCGTCTTGCCCGAACCGGACTCGCCGACGATCGCCAGCACCTCCCCCGGCCAGATGTCGAAATCGACATCGGCGCAGCCGATGCGCTGGCCGTAGTGCTTGCTCACCGACCGGACCGACATCAACGGCAGATTGTCGGTTTCGACCTCCGAATGGTCGATCCTCACCGAAACAGTCATGACAGGGCCTCGCCGGACATCTCGCCGCGATGGCCAGCGGCCTGGCGGCTTTCGCAATGGTGGGTGTCGGAGCAGACGAACATGCGCCCGCCGCGATCATCGAGCACGACTTCGTCGAGATAAACCTGCTCGGCGCCGCACAGCGCGCAAGGCTTGTCGAAACGCTGCACCTCGAAGGGATGATCCTCGAAATCGAGGCTGATCACCTCGGTATGCGGCGGCACCGCATAGATGCGCTTCTCGCGCCCGGCGCCGAACAACTGCAGCGCCGGCGACATGTGCATCTTCGGATTGTCGAATTTCGGTGTCGGCGACGGATCCATCACGTAGCGACCCTCGACCTTCACAGGATAGGCGTAGGTGGTGGCGATATGGCCGTTCCTGGCGATGTCTTCATAAAGCTTCACATGCATGAGGCCGTATTCTTCCAGCGCATGCATCTTGCGGGTTTCCGTCTCGCGCGGTTCGAGGAAGCGCAACGGCTCGGGGATCGGCACCTGGTAGACCAACACCTGGCCTTCCTGCAGCGGCGCTTCGGGAATGCGATGACGGGTCTGGATGATCGTCGCGTCTTGCGTGCTCGTAGTCGTCTCGACGCCGGCAACCTTCTGGAAGAACTTGCGGATCGAGACCGCGTTGGTGGTATCGTCGGCGCCCTGGTCGATGACCTTCAGCACATCGTCCGGCCCCAGGATCGAGGCCGTCACCTGGACGCCGCCGGTGCCCCAGCCATAGGGCATCGGCATTTCACGGCTGGCGAACGGCACCTGGTAACCCGGCACGGCGATCGCCTTGAGGATGGCGCGCCGGATCATGCGCTTGGTCTGTTCGTCGAGATAGGCGAAGTTGTAGTTTGATGCCTGCGCGTTCATTCGGCGGCTTCCCTCGTTTCAAGAACCGCCTCGCCGGTACGCTGCTCGTATTCGGAGCGCATGGTGCGAACCAGACCGAGCTCGGCCTGGAAGTCGACGTAGTGCGGCAGTTTCAGATGTTCGACGAAGCCGGTGGCCTGGACGTTGTCGCAATGCGACAGCACGAACTCCTGGTCCTGCGGTGCTGCGACCAGATCCTCGCCCAGTTCCTCGGCCCGCAATGCACGATCGCACAGCGACATCGCCATCGCCTTGCGCTCGGACTGGCCGAAGACAAGGCCATAGCCGCGTGTGAACTGCGGCGGCGCCTTGGCCGATCCCTTGAACTGGTTGACCATCTGGCATTCGGTCACCTGGACGCGACCTATCGGCACGGCGAAGCCGAGTTCCGGCATGAACACCTCGACGTCGACCTCGCCGATGCGCACTTCGCCGACAAAGGGATGGCTGCGGGCATAGCCGCGCTGGGTCGAATAGCCGAGCGCCAGCAGGAACCCTTCATCGCCGCGTGACAGCGACTGCAGCCGCATGGCGCGCGACATCGGAAACTCGGTCGGCGTCTGGTTGATGTCGCCGGGCTCGAGCGCGGGATCGATGTAACCGTCGTCCTCGATCAGCCCTTCCTGGCCGAGGATGTCGGCCACGCGCATGACCGGCTCCTGGACACCACCGCGCAGCGCTCCGGTTTCGATCTGCGGATCGCCTTCGAGTTCTTCATCGAGCAGGCGATGCGTGTAGTCGAAGGTCGGTCCGAGCAACTGGCCGCCGGGCAGATCCTTGTAGCAGGCGGACACGCGCCGCTCGACCAGCATGGCGCCGGTATCGACGGGCTCGCTATGCCCGAAGCGCGGCAACGTGGTGCGATAGGCGCGCACCAGGAAGATTGCCTCGATCAGGTCGCCCCGCGCCTGCTTGATCGCGAGCGCCGCCAGCCGGCGGTCGTAGAGCGAGCCTTCGCTCATGACGCGGTCAACGCCGATGCTAAGCTGTTCGGTGATCTGTTCGAGCGTCAGGGCCGGCACCGACCTGTCGCCGCGACGGCGATCGGCCAGCAGGCGGTGGGCATTGTCGATGGCGGCTTCGCCGCCCTTGACTGCAACATACATCGATCAACCCTCCATCTCGATGAGGCGCACTGAGCGCGGCAGGCAGGCGATGGCATCGCCGGCGGCGAGGATGAGGTCGACGCCGCGCGGGAACCGCTTACGATTGGCTTTCCATTGCGCGGCGAAATCCCGTGGCAGGCCACGCGGCGCCAGCGTGACGCGACCGCGGATGCCCGGCCCCTCGAACGTCAGCGGCGTGCCGCCTTCGAGGCCCGGCACCTGCAGGATCAGCGTGGCGGAACGATCGGGATATTCCTGGGTCCCTTGAGCAAAGCGCTCCAGCGGCGGCATGGTCAGGGGAGCGCCGACCAGGGCGAATGCAACGTCACCGCAGGTCGCCATCTCGCGGGCGCCGGTATGGAAGGCAAGCCATGCGCGCAGCGCGGCATGCTCAGCCAGCGAGGCATCCAGCCAGAACGGCGTATCGGCATCGATCAAGGCACAGGCCACGGCGCCGGCGGCGCGGCCGAGCGGTGCGGGTGGCGTCACCACCGCGTCGACCTCGACGATCGCCGCAGGCTTCGCCATCGCATCCATGACGGCCCGAAAGACGGATTGGGCATTCAGGACCGGATCAGAGAACCCGCCCTCCAGGGCAGTCGCTTCATTCAGCATCAGTCCTCTCCTCGCACCATGGTGACCGCCTTCAAGCCGGTCGCTTCGCTCAACATCAGTCCTCTCCTCGCACCATGGTGAAAAAGTCGACGCGCGTGGCCGCTGTCTGTTGCCGGCGCGTCTCGTCGGCAACGTCGAGCTCGCGCCGTATCGGCTGGATCAGTTCGGCATCGATGCGCGCGGCAGTCTCGGCATTGCGGCAGAGCGCATCGATGACCGCCGAAAGCCGCGCCTTGGCGTGATCGCGACCGAGCATCATGGCATGACCGACCGAACCATCCTCCAGCTTGACGCTGGCGCGGGTAACGGTCGCCTCGCCGAGATTGAATGGCTCGCCGGTGCCGCCGACACGTCCGCGCAGCATCACCAGGCCAGCCTCGGGTCCGCGCAAAGGGGTGTGCCCGGGCTGCAGTCCGAGCGTCGTCCACAACGCATTCAGCCGCTCGCTGCTGCAGCGCGCCAGGACCGCCATCCGGTCCCGCCGCGCGGTTTGATCCGCCGTGATGTTCATGCCAACCTCAAATTTGTCTATTGATCTAGACAACTAGATAACTTAACCTGTCTTAGACCCGTTGAATGACGGAAGAATGACAACAAGGGCGGGACCGCACTATTTTGACCGAAATAGATGCGGGCCGGGCCCCCTGCATGTGAGGAAAAATGTCGAAGTCGGCATTGCATCGAGGGGTGGGCGTCGCGCTGTGGCGACAGATCGGCGACGAGATCCGGCGGGGCATCGGTAGCGGCCTTGCCGACGAGAACGGCCGCCTGCCGCCCGAGGCCGAGCTTGCGATGCGGTTCGGCGTGAACCGGCATACGGTCCGTGCCGCCATCGCCGCCCTCGTCCATGAAGGTGTGCTTCGCAGCGAACAGGGACGCGGCACCTATGTGCGGCGTCAAAAGCGCCTCACTTATCCGATCGGTGCCAGGACTCGCTTCTCCGCCGGACTTGAAGGCCAGGCGCGGGACCGTCAGATCGAACTGCTCGATCAGGGCCGCGAGCCTGCCAACGCCGCGGTTGCCGCAGCACTCGGGCTTGAGGTCTCCGAAGAGGTCATCCGCCTCGAGATGCGCGGACTGGCCGACGGCGTTCCGGTTTCACGCTCGACGGCGTGGTTTCGCGCCGCGCATTTCCCCGACATTGCCAACTATTTCGCCCGGACCCATTCGATCACCCAGGCGCTCGCGCTGTGCGGCATCAAGGACTATCGCCGTGCATCGACGACGATCGAAGCGCGGCATGCCGACGATACCGACACGCGCGATCTGAAACTATCGCCCGGCGCCATCGTGCTGGTGGCACGTGGCATCAATGTCGACAGCAGCGACAAGCCGATCCAGTATTCGCAGACGCGCTTCTCGGCGGATCGCGTGGAACTGACGGTCAGTCCCGGCTAGGGCGCTCAGCCCCACAGCATCAGGGCGACCCAGCAGCCGACGATGGCGGCAGCTGCGATCGGGACACCCCAATCCGAGAGGAAGTGCGCGGGACGGTTTGTGTCGAAGTGGAGGAATGCCATAGCATGCCCTCCTTAAACGGGCTGGATGTCGCCCTCTCGCAGCCGAGCCCAGTTTCGGCTGTCGACTGACATCATTATACACCCTGGTGGCGTTCTCCACCAAACGGATCGTGCAACAGCGCATCGGCGCGAGAAACGCTCCATGGAGGTCGATTGAAACCGCAGCTCTTGCTCGTTGAACCGATGATGGCGGAGATCGAAGCCAGGCTTGATGCCGGCTATCAGGTGCACCGCCTCTTCGACGCCTCGCAGCGTGACAGTGTCGAAGCGGCGCGCAGCGACATTCGTGCCGTCGTGACTGGCGGCGGCACCGGCCTGACCAATGACTGGATCGACCGGCTGCCCGCCCTCGGTATCATTGCCGTCAACGGCGTCGGCACGGACAGGATCGATCTGGCCTACGCCCGCCAGCGCGATGTTCATGTCAGCACCACACAGGGCGCGCTGACCGACGAAGTTGCCGACATGGGGCTTGCGCTTATCCTTGCCGTGCTGCGCCGGATCGTCGAGGGCGACGGCTTCGTGCGCAGTGGCCGCTGGCAGGCAGGTGAACAATTTCCGCTCGGCTCGAGCCCGCGCGGCAAGCGGCTGGGCATCCTGGGGCTCGGCCAGATCGGCCGCGCGCTGGGCACGCGCGCCGAGCTGTTCGGCATGGCTGTGCGCTATTCAAACCGGACGCACTATCACGACGTCGCCTGGCCGCATTTTTCTGATGCGGCCAAGCTTGCCGCCGACAGCGACGTGCTTGCCGTCTGCGTCGCGGCAACTCCGGACACGCGCCGTGTCATCAACGGGGCCGTGCTCAAGGCACTCGGCCCGCAGGGCACACTGATCAACATCGCGCGCGGCAGCGTGGTTGACGAGGATGCTCTGATTGCAGCCCTACGCGACGGCACGATCGCGGCGGCCGGTCTCGACGTGTTCGAGAACGAACCGGCCATCCGCAAGGATTTTCTCGACCTGCCCAATGTCGTGCTGATGCCGCATCAGGCCAGCGCCACCATCGAGACACGCCGCACCATGGGAAACATGGTGTTGGCGAGCCTCGACGCCTATTTCACCGGAAAGCGGCCGGAGAACACCGTGAACTGACGTCCGGCGTCTGGCCTGTCCGTCCGGATGGCGTTCATCGCTTCTTGAAGGCCTCGGCCAGCGCCGCGCCAAACGCACCCTGCGACGGCGGCGCCTTGTCCGGCCTGCCCCTGCCTTGCTGCGGCATCGAAGGTTTTGTCGGACCGTCCTGGCGAGCCGGCCTGGCCGAACCGCCATCGCCGTCGCGCCGCATCGTCAGGCCGATGCGCTTGCGGGCAATGTCGACATCGACCACGCGCACCTTGACGATATCGCCGGCCTTGACCACCTCGTGCGCGTCCTTCACGAACCTGTCGGCCAGTTGCGAGACATGCACCAGGCCGTCCTGATGCACGCCGATGTCGACGAAGGCGCCGAATGCGGCGACATTGGTGACCGTGCCTTCCAGCAGCATGCCCGGCTTCAGATCCTTGATGTCATCGACCCCGTCGGCAAAGGTTGCCGTCTTGAAGCCCGGGCGTGGATCGCGGCCAGGCTTTTCCAGTTCACCGATGATGTCGCGCACGGTCGGCAGGCCGAAACGCTCGTCAACAAAAACACGCGGGTCGAGCGCCTGCAGCATGGCGCGGTCGCCCATCAGAGCGCGCAGGTCGCGCCCGCAGGCGGCAATGATCTTCTTGGCCACGCCATAGGCTTCGGGATGCACGGAGGATGCGTCCAGCGGCTCGGTGCCGTTCGGGATGCGCAGGAAACCGGCGCTCTGTTCGAAGGCCCTTGGTCCGAGCCGCGACACCTTGAGCAGTTCCTGCCGACTGGGGAACGGCCCATTGGCATCACGGTGGGCAACGATTGCTTCCGCCAGCGAGGCACCAAGACCGGACACGCGTGCCAGCAGCGAGGCTGACGCCGTGTTGAGGTCGACGCCGACGGCATTCACCGCATCCTCCACCACGGCGTCGAGCGAGCGCGCCAGCCGGTACTGATCGACATCGTGCTGGTATTGCCCGACACCGATCGACTTGGGCTCGATCTTGACGAGCTCTGCCAGCGGATCCTGCAGCCGGCGGGCAATGGAGACGGCGCCACGGAGGGAAACGTCCAGGCCCGGGAATTCGGCGGCAGCCGTTTCAGAGGCGGAATAGACCGATGCACCGGCCTCGCTGACGATCACCTTGAGCGGCTTCGGCGCCGGCATGTCGCCAAGCAGTTCGGCCACCAGCTTCTCGGTTTCACGGCTGGCCGTACCGTTGCCAATGGCGATCAGCTCGATATTGTGCTGGCGCATCAGCCGGGCGAGTTCGGCCTGGGCGCCGCGCACGTCGTTCTTCGGCTGGAACGGATAGACCGTTGCCGTTTCCTTGAGCTTGCCGGTGCCGTCGACCACGGCCACCTTCACGCCGGTGCGGATGCCCGGGTCGAGCCCCATGGTGGCGCGCGAACCGGCAGGAGCGGCCAGCAGCAGGTCCTTGAGGTTGCGGGCGAAGACATGGATCGCCTCTTCCTCGGCGCGTTCGCGCAGGTCGCGCATCAGATCGAGCGACAGATGCAGCGACAGCTTCACGCGCCAGGTCCAGCCGGCGACCTCGGTCAGCCATTTGTCGCCCGGCAGCACGTTGCCGATCGCCAGCGTCTGCACGATGATGCGCTCCACCGGCTTGACCGGCGAGGTGTCGTCGGCATCGACTTCGATCGCCAGCGACAGCACATCCTCATTGCGGCCGCGCAGCATCGCCAGCGCCCTGTGGCTCGGCGTCGTCGCCCAGCGCTCGCCATGATCGAAATAGTCGGAGAACTTGGCACCGGCCTCCTGCTTGCCGTCGACGACACGCGAACGCAGGAAGGCGCGGTCCTGCATATAGGCGCGCAGCTTGCCGACGAGATCGGCGTTTTCCGCGAATTGTTCGGAAAGGATATCGCGTACGCCGTCCAGCGCGGCCTTCGTGTCCGGGACCTCTTCGGTGATGTAGCCTTCGGCCAGTTGCAGCGGTATGGCGGCGCGGTCGGCCATGATCGCCTCTGCCAGCGGACCGAGCCCGCGTTCGCGCGCGATCTCGGCCTTGGTGCGGCGCTTCGGCTTGTAGGGCAGATAGATGTCTTCAAGTTCGGCCTTGGTCGCCGCCGCGGCAATCTTGAGCTTCAGCTCGTCCGTCAGCTTGCCCTGTTCGCCGATCGATTCCAGGATCGCGACGCGACGCGCGTCGAGTTCGCGCAGATAGACGAGGCGTTCGGCAAGCTGGCGCAGTTGCGTGTCGTCAAGACCGCCGGTCGCTTCCTTGCGGTAGCGCGCCACGAACGGAACCGTCGCCCCTTCGTCGAGCAGGGCGACCGCCGCCGATACCTGCTGCGGCCTGGCCGAGATCTCAGCCGCGATGATGGAAGCGATCCGGTCCTTGCCCGCCTGTTCTGCGCCACTCATGCGTTACTTCGTCTCCAACCATTGAGTCGGCGCACCATATTCAAGTGCGCGGAGGGCCGCCACGCTGTTGGCCGGGCGGCGGCGTTTCTCCACAGCGAGCAGAACGGCCGAAAAGGTGCGGAACCGATCGGCTGCTCGCGCATTCCGAACCTCAGGGGCTTTATCAGAGAGCGTGCCCTCGATGAACACAACCCTTCTTCAGGTCCAGCACCTGACCATGGAATTCGGCGGCCTGATCGCCATCGGTGATCTCTCCTTCGAGGCCAGGCGCGGCGAGATCACCGCGCTGATCGGTCCGAATGGCGCCGGCAAGACGACGGTGTTCAACTGCATCACCGGCTTCTACAAGCCCACCGAAGGCATGATCCATTTCACCGGGCACGATGGCTCGGAATTCCTGCTGGAACGCATGCCGGATTTCCAGATCACCGCCAGGGCCAAAGTTGCACGCACGTTCCAGAACATCCGCCTGTTTCCCGGCCTGACGGTGCTTGAGAACATGCTGGTCGCCCAGCACAACAAGCTGATGAAGGCGTCGGGCTTCCTCATCCTGGGCCTGTTCGGCATCGGCAGCTATCGCCGCGCTTCCGCGGAATCGGTTGAACTGGCGCAATACTGGCTGGAAAAGGCCGACCTCATGGACCGCGCCGACGATCCCGCCGGCGACCTACCCTATGGCGCACAGCGACGACTCGAAATCGTGCGCGCCATGTGCACCGGGCCGGAACTGCTCTGCCTCGACGAGCCCGCCGCCGGCCTCAACCCGAAGGAGTCGCTGGCGCTCAACGAGCTGCTGATGGATATCCGCGACAACAACGGCACGTCGATCCTGCTCATCGAGCATGACATGTCGGTGGTGATGCAGATTTCCGATCACATCGTGGTGCTGGAATATGGCCGCAAAATCTCTGACGGCGACCCGGCTTTCGTCCGCTCCGACCCCAGGGTCATCGCCGCCTATCTCGGCGTCGACGACGAAGAGGTCGAGACGGTGCTCAGCGATGTCGGGGACGCCAAAGTCATCGAGCAACTCGATACCGATCGGTAGAACTCGGCGGTCATGCCGTTTCCTGGATGACCAAGGTGAGCGTGCCGGTCTGGTCTATGGTTGCCGCCACCACCTGCGTCGCGTCGAGCCCGTTCTGGGCCAGCATCAGCACCGCCACTGGTGACGCCTGGATCGATGTCTGCAGCTCGCGCAATTCATCCACGCTGGTGTCGTTCAGCTTGTTCTCCACCTGCGCCTTGTCCGGCTGCGGCAGTTCCTCGATCCTGACGATGTTGATCGCCGTGACCTCCTGGTCCGGCGACAGTCCAGGCATTGGCACGGATTGCTGCGGCGAGTGATCCGGCGTCACCTCGGGCAACTTCCGGGCCGGCTGCTGTGCCAATGCCGGCGAAAAGGCGGCCATCGCGGAAAGGGTCGCGACCAGCGTCAAGATACGCATCGGCTTCTCCTTTGTAATCACACCCGTCCCAGCAGCACCAGAATGACAATGATGATGAGCAGCAGGGACAATCCGCCGCCGCCATAATAACCGGTGCCATAAAACGGACCGCCGCCAAAACCACTAAAACCACCGAGCAGGAGAAGAATGAGGATGATGATCAGAATTGTGCCGAGGCTCATGGCTCTCTCCTTGCGAAATTCTTGAATCGAACCCGGAGGCTCCAAGCTCGACCGAAATCGAACGTTTCCGGGTAGCGGCTCGTTCCAATTATCTGGTCGTAGCGGACTGTTTGGGTTGCGATCCTCTTTTCGGCAATCGCCCATGTCTGCCTTTCGCAAGAGCACTCACCTTCCGCTCGATGTCCTTGCGCAATTGCTCGACTTCCTTTTCGGTCAGATGCTCTATGCCGATCAGCCGGTTCCTCGCTTCCGATGCCCTGATCAGTTCATCCAGCTTGGCCTGGATCGCCGCGCTGTCCCGGTTCTGGGTGTTCTGGATCAGGAAAACCATCAGGAAGGTGATGATGGTGGTGCTGGTGTTGATGATCAGCTGCCAGGTGTCGGAATAGCCGAAAAAAGGGCCGGTCACCGCCCAGGCCAGCACCGCCACAACGCAAAGGCCGAATGTCACGGCCTTGCCCGCGGCATGAGATATCGTATTCGCAATGTGGGTGAAGATCAGCTCAGGTTTCATCGCGCCCGTTCCTCCCTTGCCCGCGCTGCAAGGCTGGAACGAGATCATCCGTGCTCCCGTTCCGAGAAACTGCGCGGAGGACCACTTCGTCGGAACCTTTTTTGCCGCCCGCTCATTGGGCTTGCATCATCTGATCGGCGTGGGGCGTCGAACTCCCGGGAGATCACCATGAGAGTACGAGATTGCATGACCAAGGACGTACGCATCGCCATGCCGGACGCAACCCTGCGTGACGTCGCGCAAGCCATGGCCACCCTCGACGCAGGTTTGCTACCTGTGGCAGACGGCGATCAGTTGATCGGCATGGTCACCGATCGAGATATCGCGGTGCGCGGCGTTGCCCTGGGCAAAGGTCCGGAAACGCCGGTCCGCGATGTCATGACATCGGACGTCAAATATTGCTTCGATGACGAGGAAGTCAGCGCCGTGCTGCAGAACATGGGCGATATCCAGGTGCGTCGCCTGCCCGTGCTCAACCGCGACAAGCGGCTGGTGGGCATCGTCTCGCTTGGCGATCTCGCCACCAATGGTGAAGCCATGCATGCCGGCGAAGCGCTCGGCGGAATCTCGCAGCGTGGCGGCGAACATTCGCAGACCACGCACTGACAAAGACCAACAGCAGTGGCCGTCCGCCAGGGGCGGCTACTGCTCAATCTGGCACGGGGTCGTGTGACCCCATACTCCCGCCTGTTCCAGGCCCGATCATTTCACTTCAGCTTCAAAGCAACTTCCGCCTTGCGAAACTCCTTCCATGGGTCGGCCTGGGCAAGTCGGCTCGCGGCGTTCGTGACCGTGAAATGTGCCGGGCCGATCGAAGGGCCAAGCTCATCCCAGTCGAGCGGCATCGAAACGGGGGCGCCGGCGCGCGCCCGGCTGGCGTATGGCGCGATCGCCGTCGCGCCACGCTGGTTGCGCAGATAGTCGATGAGGATATGGCCGACCCGCTTCGACTTGGTGATGGTCGCGACATATCGATCAAGACTGTCCGAGGCCATCTCATCCGCGATCGCCTTGGTGAATTCCTTTACCTCATTCCACCCGGTGACCGGCTTGATCGGCGCCACGACATGGATGCCCTTGCCACCGGTGGTCTTGACGAAAGTGTTGAGCCCTACCTTCTCCAGACGCCCGCGAACTTCCCGTGCGCCATCGATCAGATCCTGCCATGTGATGCCCTCGCCGGGATCGAGATCCATGACGATCTGATCCGGATGTTCGAGATCGGCCAGGGATGCCTGCCAAGGATGGATCTCGAGCGCCGCGCCCTGGACGAGTCCGATCACGCCATCGAAGCTGTCGATGGCAAGGATGGGCTCCTCGGAATTGTCATTCGGGTCCTGCACGGTGAGGACCTCCCTGGCATGGCCTCGCCAGGCGTGTTTCTGGAAGAAACACTGGCCTGCCGTGCCCTCCGGGCATCGCAGCAGAGCCAGCGGCCGGTTGGTCACGAAGGGCGCCATGCGCGGCCATGCCTCGGCATAATAATCCGCGAGGCCGGCCTTGGTGACACCGGCGTCTTGCCAGTAGACGCGGTCGGGGTGGGTTAGCTGAACCGTGGATTTGTCGGCTGATGTCATGACTGCTCCCATGATCGTGGCCATTGTCCAATGGTCACGCAGGCCCCGGACCGACAGCATGACGCACGGCCCGTCGACGGTCCAGCCGTAGCCGCTATCTGTTCAGTTCCTTGGCCATGTCGAGATGGCGCCGTAATGTCGGCAGCGTGCTTACGGCCCACGTCCGGATCGCGGTCTGTTCGCCTTTCTCGCCGTAACGCTGGAACAGGTCGACTGCATCCGCGTGCGCCTTGACCTGATCGGAGTGATAGCGACCGCTGAACTCTGGTCCTTGCAGTTCCTGAAGCTTGGCCAGCGTCGCTTTCTGGTCTCCCGTCATCTCGGTCGGGATGGCTACGGTGATGGCCTGGCTCTCCAGCAGCTGTTTCAGCTCGCCGGAGAGCCGCTCGTGGTCGCGCACCATTTCTTCGGCGAAGGCCTTGGTCGCCGGATCGGCTCGCTCGACGGCAAGCCTGCTCGCCGCAATTTCGAGGAGACCGCTTGCCGCGGTTTTCGTGACGAAATCAGCCGTGGAAGGGGCAACACCGAGCAGCGTGTTCACGCCAGTCTTTTCCGCGACGGACTGAGCCAGCACGGGCGTGGTCGCCAAGGCAATGGCAGCAGCGAGAACGAATGGCTTCATCGGTTTTCTCCTATGTTGGAAATCCGAACGGAAGCACGCTTCGATCGTTCCATAAAACACCGGACGGAAGTTGAATGGGAACGGAAAACCCCGATCTCCGAGTTTCTCCGGCTGCACCCCTCAAACAAAGTGTTTGAGAGCGAAACACTCTGTGTTGGAACTGGCTTCCATCAAAAGACTTATCCACCCCGATGCGGATTTTCATTGAGGATCAACGATCGCCTGCATGGGAGCAATCTTGGCATCCATGCGCACAACGAGAGGAGATCACGACAGATGGCTTGTTTTACACCAGTAACCTTCAAGACTTCTTGCGGCAGCAAATTCATGATCCGCAACATCAGGGACATGTCTGACGCCATGCGCCGTTCCTGGCCCGACAAGGACTGCGAGAGCTATCTGCGGGCCGTCGAGTTGATCAAGCGCTCGCAGGATGGCGAATGCAGCCCTCGTGCTGCCTTTGGTGCCTTCATGGAAGCGGCCAGCAAGCAGGACCGGATCGTCCGCAATCGTCACCGTTTTCCCAAGGAAGTCGCCAGCACGCTCGCTGACATCACGAAATTCGTGGCGTCATAGGACGGAGCCACCATCGCCGGCCGTCATCTTCCATGGCAGCCATTGCAATCGTCGATCGGTCCGAATTTCCTGCCCACCTGCTTGTCCCTGCGATGGCAATCCGAGCAAAAAGCGTGGAACATGCCGTCGATGCGAGTGGTCTCGGACACAGAGATACGCTTGTGGCAGGTCAGGCAGTTCTCGCTCCCGGTCCGGTCGACGAAATTGTGATGGCAACCTGCACATGCCAGTCCGGTGTGGTCGGTATGCAGGAAGCGGGCATGGTCGATCGGCGCCTGCCGCAGGCTGGCCAGCCGGGTCTCGGCCATCGACCCCATCGCTAGCCATGCAATTGCGCCAACGAACAGCCCCAGCGTGATCACCAGGCGCAAGATATGCCGCTCGCGCACGAGGCCTTCGATGAGCAGAAATGCGAGCCCCGCGAGCAAGGCAGCGGCAGCCAGCATGATCATTCCGGAAATCAACGCGATGTGGATAGCGGCGGCGGCCATGAGCAGGTAGCCGGCGGTGCGGTGCACCGACAGGCTGGCAAAGGGACCGAGCCGTCGGCGTATCACTCGGGACCGCTGCACGAGCAGCACAACGAGAAAGGCCAGCAGAGCTACGATGCCGGCGACGATCTCGATCGGGACCGCCGGCGACAGCCAGCGCCAGAAGACGGGCTGGAAAGCCGTGGTCATGGTGACATGACCGACGAGCGCAGCCAGTGCGGCCCAGCCGAAAATCCGGTGCAGGGGGCGTCGGCCCGGGGCCGGCCGCAGGAAGAGCGTGCTGGCTGTCAGCATCAGGGCAGCGGCACCAAGCAGCCGTGCGGCCCACCATCCTGCATCGGTCGGTTGCCACAAGAGCACAACAAGGCCAAGCGTCAGCGACACCAGCCCTGCCCGACCGGCTTGGCTGGCCAGCATCTGCAGCCACCTCGCGCGCAGGCTCATCACCACAACAGTCCCCGGCGAACCGTCGTCAGGCTAGTGCCTTGGCCGACAAAGGGCATGTTCGACTTCAAGGCAATTGACAGGCCCATGCCGCGATCCAACAATTCCCGCAGAAATCCCACCAGGGCATGAGAGGGATGCCCCTGGCGAGAACGAGAAGTTAGAGCGTTTCCGCGTTTCCGTGAAAAACGGAAACGCTCTGGAGAGGTTCGGGATGCAGGGAAGCGGAACGATCGCGCCGCAGGCAACGACGCTGCTGCTCGACGCACTGGCCAGCAAAGGCCAGGAGCCGGAGAGCATCCTGGCGCGGCTCGGGCTTACACGCGCGAGTTTGGCGGAAAGCAGCGACAGCACGCCACTGGCGATCTTCACCACCATCCTCGAGGCCGCGGCGCGCGAGAAGGGCGACATCACCTTCGGCCTGAAGCTCGGCCGCAGCTACAATCTGCCGGCGCTGGGCTCCATCGCCACCATATTCTTCACCGCGCCGACGCTTGGCTGGGCATTCTCGAAATTCACCAGCTATTTCTCCAGCCTGCAGAGCAACACCGAGGCGCGCCTGGACGTTTCGGGTGACCTCGCCAGGCTGAGCTATTCGATCTCAGATCCAACGGTGCGGCTACGCCACCAGGACGCCGACTTCACCGTCGCGCTCGAGCACAAGATGCTGACCGACGTCATCGGGCCACGGCGCGCGATCTCGCATGTGGACCTGGAGCATGACTGCTCGCGGGACCTGGATGCCTATCGCAGCTATTTCGGCTGTACCGTGCAGAACGGGCGGCCGCGCAACGCCATCTATTTCCCCGCCGCCTATCTCGAGCACAGCGTTCCCGGCGCTGATCCGGTCGCCAACGCAAAGGCAGAGGAAGAACTTCAGGACAAGCGCTCCGCGCTGCAACAGGAGGTCGATCTGGTCACCGCCCTGCAGGCCTGGATGAGCGCAGCGCTTGCGCGCGCCTTCGATGCGGATGTCGAACATGCCGCCGCCGATTTCGGCGTCTCGCTGCGCACGTTCCAGCGGCGCCTGGCCGAATGCGGCGTGAACTTCCTCGACATCCGCAACAAGGTGCGTGTCCAGATCGCCAAATGCATGCTGGTGGCGACGGACATCCCGTTGACGACGATTGCGCTGCAACTCGGTTACAGCGAGCCCAGTGCTTTCTCACGCAATTTCAGGAGCCAGGTCGGCGAAACGCCTGCCGACTACCGGACCCGGGAAAGACATATCTGATCGCCGGGCGGCTGATCGCCGGCATTTTGGCGCATTCTGTCAAGCGGGTCGCCGAACTGGCGATGCAAACTCAAGGTCGAGAGCCTGTAGCTGCCCTGGGAGGAGTGGAGAGAGGCTGCGGAGGGGGTTGCCGGGGCGAGGAGAAGCGCGACGGCAGACCCTATCGACATCATCCGTGGTCACGATCCTTTCTGCCACCTCCGGTTTAGTTTGCAACCCATGCCGTTACGGAATGGTTGTGGCGCATGGAAGGGCCGGCGCGGAAGGAACGAGCAAAGGGGAGGACCACCAATGCGTTTGGGTCTGTTCGCAGCGGCCTTGCTGGCAGGTACGGCGATCTTGCCTGCCTACGCCCAGGAGGCGGCCAAGGAAATCCAGCCGGAGGAGATCACCAACGTCAAGATCCCGGCCGGAACCGAAATGCTCTTTTCCATGGACCTCGCACTGAACCACGTGGTCGATGGCCGGATCTATGCGATGGATGCCAAGACGCTGAAGCCCATCGGCATCATCGGCACCGGCAGCCTCGGCATGGCCCAGTTCCCGCAGGGCTCGAAGGACATCTTTGTCGCGACGACGCATCTTTCGCGCACGACACGCGGCGAGCGGTCGGACTTCGTCGAAGTCTATTCCGGCGAAGATCTCACCTTCAAGGAAGAGATTCCGATCTCCAAGAACAGGGCGCAGGCGCTGAACTATCGCTCACTGTTCCAGCCGTCGGCCGAGATGAAGTATCTCCTCGTGCAGAATGCAACGCCGGCAACCTCGGTGACGGTCGTCGATCTTGCCGCCAAGAAGCAGATCGGCGACATTCCCAACCCTGGCTGTTACGGTATCTTCCCCTCAGCCAAGACTGCGACACGGTTCGCGACCCTGTGCGGTGACGGCACCGTCGGCACCATCGACGTCAAGTCGGACGGCACCGGCGAGATGAAGCCTTCCGAAACGATATTCGATCCGGACAAGGATGCCATTTTCACCAGCGCCTATCGATGGGGCGACTATTGGGTGTTCCCGTCCTACGGCGGCAATATCTATGTCATCGACGTCGAAGGCGACACCGCCAAGCTGGTCGACAAGATCGAAGCGGCCAAGGGTGTCGAAGGCAACTGGCGCCCCGGCGGCTACCAGCCGCTGACCGTGCACGACAAGAACGGCATCGCCTACATGCTGATGCACTCCAACGGCACGGAAGGCAGCCACAAGAATCCGGCCGAAGAAATCTGGGCGGTCGACCTCAAGGCCAAGAAGGTCATCGGCCGTTCGAAATCGGTGCCGGCGATCGGGCTGACCGTCAACCAGGGCGACAAACCGGCGCTATTCGCGATCGATGGGCTGAAGGCCGAGATCGTCCGTTATGACCTGCCGGAAGCGGGCAAGGATTTCGCGCTGACGCCAGCGGCCACAGCCTCTGGCGGAGACCTGCCTGACCAGGTCGAAGTGCGGTAGCAGCCATGGTAGCGCTGCACCCGATCCTGGTGGTCATCGCGGCAGGCACGCTGGTCTGCGTCTTCGCCCGCGCCGCGATGCACAAGGCCACCGACCTCACAATGTTCATGCACACGATGGGCGGCTATCGCCTGTTGCCCGCAACGCTGCTGACGCCGGCGGCACTCGGCCTTTTGGTTCTGGAGATGTTGGTGATCCTCGGGCTGATCGTGCCGGCGACCCGGCCATTCGCCGCGGGCATCGCGCTTATCCTGCTCGCCATCTACGCCGGCGCCATTGCCGTCAACCTGGTACGCGGCAACACGCATATCGACTGTGGCTGCGGTGGTGCAGGGCAAGGCCTGTCCTGGTATCTGGTGGCGCGCAACGCCGTACTCGGCATGCTTTGCCTGGTGGCGATGGCCTCCCTGCTTCCGGCCGAGATGACCGCCGTGGCCTGGCTGAGTGCCGCGGCCGGCATCCTCTCCGCCATTCTGCTTTTCGCAGGCATCGAAAAACTCATCGACAACTGGTCCTGGCTGCAAGCGTCCAACCGCGCGTTCGAGCAGCACAATCACGAGGGGCATGACTGATGGATCCGCTGGTTGTAGCCGTGATCGTCCTGTGGGCGATCGTCATAGTCCTCCTGGTCGTCGTCTTCGCATTGGCGCGACAGGTCGGCATCCTGTTCGAACGCGTGGCGCCGATGGGTGCGCTGATGACAGACGCCGGCCCGAAGATCGGTGAACAGTCGCCACGCTTCGACCTGCTCACTCTGGATGGCAAGTCACTGACCCTCGGGCCGCCAGCGCCGAAGAGCACGCTGGTGTTCTTCCTGTCGACCACTTGCCCGGTCTGCAAGAAGCTGCTGCCGGTTCTCAAATCGCTGAAGCAGGCGGAAGCGCAGAAGCTCGGCATTGTCATCGCCTCCGACGGCGATGCGCTGGAACACGCCGAATTCCGCCGCGCCGCCGGCCTGACCGACTTCCCATATGTGCTGTCGCGCGACCTTGGCATGACCTACCGCATCAACCGCCTGCCCTTCGCGGTGCTGCTCGATCCGCAGGGCGTGGTGCGTGGCAAGGGTCTGGTCAACTCGCGCGAGCAACTGGAAAGCCTTCTCAATGCCCAGGATCTCGGTCAGGCATCGATCCAGAACTGGATCGAAGCCGAAGTCGCCGGTCGTGGCTGAATCGAGACGTGCTTAGAATTAGGGGAGACACACAATGTCGAAACTGATCGACAAACTCTTCGGTGCCATCGACCACGTCACGGAACGAGGATCGCGGCAGATGGCGCATCGGCTCGGACGCCGCACCTTCCTGTCCTTCGTCGGCAAGGTGGCCGTCGGTGGCGCGATCATGCCGCTGCTGCCCTTCGACCGCGATGGTGGCGGCACCGCCCGCGCTGCCGCGGAAAAAACCGACCAGGAATGCGAATACTGGCGCTATTGCGCGCTCGACGGCTTCCTGTGCACCTGCTGCGGCGGCACCATCAACCAGTGCCCGCCCAATGCGCAGATCTCGGCGGTGACCTGGGTCGGCACCTGCCAGAATCCGGGCGACGGCAAGGACTATCTGATCAGCTACAACGACTGCTGCGGCGTCGCGTCCTGCGGCAAGTGCCTGTGCAACTTCAATTTGCGCGAACGGCCGGGCTACCGCATGGGCGTGCACAACGACATCAACTGGTGCATGGCCAATACGCAGACCAACTACCACTGCACCGTGGCGGCCGTCGTCGGTCTCGGCAACAGCAATGGCTAATGCAATTCCAGCAAAAGCGCACAACGGTTTTGCGTCCGGAATTACGCCAAAGCAAAGAACTGCGCTCGCCCTGGCACTGGCGATGCTGGTCACGTCCAGTGCACTGGCCGACGATGCTGCCCTGTTCACGCAGACCTGCGGGGCCTGCCATGGCAAGGGCGGCGTCGGCATACCCGGCATGGCGCCGCCGCTCGCCGGCGCCGACTGGGCAAAGGCCGGAAAACCGGACAGCCGGACTTATGTCCCGACCGTCATCCTGAATGGCCTCTCCGGCAAACTCACGGCAGCCGGCCGCACCTATCAGAGCGTGATGCCGGCGCAGAAGCAACGCAAGGACGACGAGATCGCGACACTGGCCAACTACGTGCTCGCCACGCTGAACACCGCACCGGCCGATTTCAAGCCACTGACCGCAGCGGATGTAACGGCACTGCGCGCCAACAAGGTCGACCACAAGGCGCTGCTCGGGACGCGCTCACAGCTGGTCCAGTGACGATGAGACGTGCTGCCTTCGCCTTCCTGATCGTCTCGATGGCTACCGCCGGGTTTGGCCCGGCCGCCGCCTCGGAGAGCGGTCAGATCCTCTACAGGCTGCACTGTTCCGGCTGCCATGGCCTGCAGGGCAACGCGGCCACCGTCGGCCGCATCCCGGCACTCGCCGGCAATGTCGGCACCTTCATGAAATCGGAAGAGTCGCGAACCTTCCTCACCCAGGCACCAGGCATCATGAATTCCGGCCTCGACGACAAGGATGTGGCGACACTGATGAACTGGCTGGTGCCGGCACTGGCCAAGGAGTCACTGACCGAGCCGTTCAAGCCCTACTCGGTCGACGAGATCGCGCATTCGCGCGCCAACCGGCCACCGGATTTCTTTGTCGCGCGGCGCAAAGTGGCTGAGAACCTGCAGAAACAGGGTTATGCGCTGCCGAATTACTGAGGCAATTCCAGCAAGAATGCCTGGCTCACGGCGGCTTTCCGCCTATTTTCCGGCGGTCGTGGACACTGGCGGGCTTTTGGTCACCCTCCCATCCACCTCGACACGATCACGGCCCTGTCGTTTGGCCCGATAGAGTGCGGCATCGGCGCGCGCAAGCAATACGTCGAGGTTTTCGCCACGTCGTGCTGAAGCGACGCCGAAACTGGCCGTGAGCTGGTGGTTTGGCGGCAGCCCATCGAAACGGTTGCCACGCACATTCTCCCTCAGCCGCTGCGCAAAGACATGTGCGCCGGCCGCGTCGCAGTTTGGCAGCAGATAGACAAACTCCTCGCCCCCGAGCCGGCCACAGGCGTCGACCTGGCGCATCGCATCATGCAGCAGATGGCCGAATGCCTTGAGGACGGCATCGCCCGCCGGATGCCCGAAAGTGTCGTTGATGGCCTTGAAGTGGTCGATGTCGACAAGGATGAGACTGACCGGCCAGTTGCGCGTGTCGGCAAGCAGTTCCTGCGCCCGCTCGTCAAAGCCGCGCCGATTGAGCACTCCGGTCAGCGGATCCACGGAGCGTTCGTGGCGCAGGTCAGCGACCATGTCGCTGACGGTCACCGCAAACAGCGCAAGCGCCAGCATGACGCCCAGCACCGCCAGCGAAAACTGCAGTGCCAGCCAGAAGGGCGAGGTGCCGAATGTCCCAGCCGATGGCGCCACCGTACCGACCGTCAGCACGGTACGCGGGAAGAAATGCAGCGAAAAGGCAAGCAATATCCAGAACAGGACCTTCTCGGCGAACATGCCTGCCCGCAGCTGGCGCAGCCGCCAGGCGGTGGCAAGGCAGATCAGCCCATAGCCGAAGTTCAGGATGTAGATGCGAACGATCAGCTGGCGGTCGACATAGAAAAAAAAGGCGATGCCACCGCAGATCAGGGCAAGAATGGCGAGATAGCCGACCATGCTCAAACGTTGACCGGAGCGCCGAAGCAGCCCGTCATTGAGCAGAAGCACACTCAGCGTATAGAGGAAAGACGATGCCATGGCATTCGGGCCATGCCCGTCCGGCACGGCCAGTATCTGCGACAAGGTTCCCAGGCAGAAGAACAGACAGGCGGCACAGAAGAACAGCAGGTACTGAAGGCGCCGGTCACGCAACCAGATCGCCACGAAACTCGCCGCGAAAACCAGCAGGATGGCGGGTCCGATCAGGACAAGGGGATTGGAAGGGACACGCATGGCGGCTCGGCGGTCCTGGAACGCGGCGCAGCTTTCGCATAGAAGCCGGTCCCTGGCAACGATCGAAGCCAAGTCCGGTTACCGCCTCGTCAATGCCGGGGCGAAAACCTTTTGGGCCTTCCGCCGACGAAGCTATTCCGCGAGACCCATTGCCCGAACAAGCCATGCCCGGAAAGCCACGACCTCAGCACGCTTTCGCTGCGTCGGGGTGGAAACGAGGTGATATTGCAGGTCCGACCTGACCGTTTCGACGAACGCCTGCACGAGTTTTCCAGCCGCGAGCCTGTCCGCGACAAGGCTGGTGCGAACAAGGGCAAAACCATCACCCGCCTCGCAGGCGGCGACCATGTCGGCGAATGTCGGAAAACATGGACCGCTGTCGAAACCGATCGACCTTTCGCCCTCGCTCGCCGTCCTGCCATAAAGCTGCCCGTGCCAGCGCTCCCAGTCCAGGACCGTGTGGCGGGCGCCCTCATAGCGAAGCAGCGGGGCTTCCAGCAGCGCGTCCATCGCCGGCAGCTTCGCCAGCAGGCCCGGCGAACAGACGACGAGTTCGTGATCATCCGTCAACCGGAAAGCGCCATCGTGGGCTGGCGCGCCCATCAGCCAGATCGCCACGCCGACATTTTCCACATCCAGCTGCGCACGGCGGTATTCGATCGTGACGCTGACGTCGATCGATGGGTTGGCTGAGCAGAAACCCGGCAGCCGTTGCTGAAGCCACTGCGTCGCGAATTCCGATGTCGTCGAAATGCGCAGCTTTCGGCCCTGCTCTGTCGACCTCGCCTCGTCGAGCACGCGCAGCAGCCCTTCCATGGCTTCCGTCATCCCGGGGACGATCATTCCGGCCTCGGGGGTCAGCTCGACACCGGCTCTTCCGCGCAGGAAAAGCGTGTAACCCAGCCACCTTTCCAACTGCGCGATCTGATGGCTGACGGCGGTCTGTGTCAGGCCAAGGTCCAGCCCCGCCCGCGTGAAGCTGCGCTGCCGGTACACGGCCAGCATCGAAAGCAGGCTTTGCAATGAAGGATATGTTCTGCTGCTTTGCATTCAAATTCTTCATGCAAAAGATATGGTGATTTCATTGTACCGGCGTCGCCATTCGATGCAACTGTCGGCTTCTTGAGATGTTCATGCACCCTTTACATGAAGATAATTGCTGGGAGACTCTTCGCTCCAACGCGAACCTGCGGGATCCGGCCGCATGATCTTGACGATCACATGATGCGTGACATCGGCTTCACGCCCCCATACCGGAAGCCATATTTCGAGTATCTGTGAGGCGAACGTCACCGAACCATCGCGACAGCGCCCGTGCAGCCCCGTCGATATCGGGAGCACCGTCTGCGGCCCAGGCGACAAACCCATCAGGGCGCACGAGCACAGCACTCAGACCGAATTCGTCGCGGGCCTGAGCGGCGACATAGGCGACCTTGCCGGCGCAGTCTTCGGCAAGCATCCTGAGCGACATGCCGGCCGTGAAGTCCAGCAACAGGCCTTTGCCCGTCATGAGGAGATTGCCGACCTTCCTTCCATCAGCCAGCTCGAAATCGGGAACGCTGCGGCCTGCCAGCGGATGGTTGCCGCCAAGATCATAGCGAAGCAAAACGCCCCACACCCGCTCAGCGAAATATGTCGCACCGTCGCGCGTGGCGACGAGATCCCGGATGATGGCTTCCAGCGCACGCGAACTGCGGCTTGGCCGCATCAGCGCGACCTGGGCGCGTGACCAGTCCAGCACCTGTGCGCCAACAGGGTGGCGTTCGCTTGTGTAGCTGTCGAGCAGACCTTCCGGCGCATCGCCATAGATGGTGGACGCCAGCTTCCAGCCGAGGTTCATGGCATCGCCGAGCCCCAGATTGAGCCCCTGGCCGCCCAGCGGAGAATGGACATGGGCAGCGTCGCCTGCCAGCAGTACCCGCCCCTTGCGGTAAGTGGTTGCCTGAAAGGCCCGGTCCGTCCATGTGGTGGCGAGACGAAGCGACGTCAGGGAGACATCCGTGCCAGACACCCGACGCAATACCGCCTGAGCATGGTCGAGCGTGACGGGCTGGCTTCTGTGGAAGGCACCGCCGTCGAAGTCGACCATCGAGATGGTTCCGGGCTGTGCGTAGGTATACATGCCGGTCGCCGTATATTGACGACCTGTTTGCAGCTTGTCCGGATCGGCAAGCTCGGCCTCAAGCGAATAGCCGGTGAATTCGGGATCAGTGCCGACGAACTCGAAGCCGCAAGCCTTGCGCACAGTGCTGCGCCCACCATCACAGCCGACCAGCCAAAACCCTCGGAACGTCTCACCTGAGGCACGAACAATCACGCCATCGTTGGTTTGGTCGACATCTTCGACGCCGAAGCCACGTCTGATCTCGACACCAGCAGCGCTTGCGTTGGCGGCCAGGACGGCCTCGAGCGACTGCATCTCGACTGTCATGCTCGTGCCGGCCGGACTTGGCAGGCGGAATGGCCATTTCGAGGTATCGATATTGTCCTGATAGAACTGGATGCCAGCGAAATGACCGCCCGGACGGCGTGGCTGCTGCACCCAATGCGCGGTAGCCGAAGCCTTGCCGGCACCTGCGCCTTGCGCAGCCGCGACCTGGTCCAGCAATCCGCGGCGGTAAAATGCATCGAGCGTGGGCGCTGAAAGACCGCGCATGCCGAATGGAAGGCGTTTCAAAGGCGAGTGCGGGTCTTCTGCCTGCTCCAGCAACAGCACGGAAAGGCCTGCGAGACGCAGCTCGCTGGCAAGGAACAAGCCGACGGGACCGGCTCCTGCAATGACGACATCGTAGATCATGGAAAAATCCTCTTCGGGCATCTCGCACAGCGCTCATTTCGATCGTGGATCAATATTTTTACACCCGGTGTAAAATTTATTTATGCTATAGGGCTCGATATGTCAAATCCGCCAGGCCACCGAGATCGCAAAAAACAGGAGACGCGCCAGGCGATCTCCAATGTCGCGACACTGCTGTTCGTCGAGCGCGGCTTCGACCAGGTCTCCGTCACGGACGTCGCACGCGAGGCCGGCGTCGCAAGAAAGACGGTGTTCAACTACTTCGCCCGCAAGGAAGACCTGGTCTTCGATCGCGAGGATGAGGTGCGGGAACTCGTGCGCAAGGCGCTGGTCGACCGCCACGGCCAGTCACCGGTGCAGGCATTCCAGGCGCTGATGCGGACACTGGTGGCAACACAGCATCCCCTGTTCAGGATCGACGAGCGGCCGATCCAGTTCTGGCAGATGGTGGCGAATAGCCCGACATTGACTGCGCGCGCGTGCGAACTCCAGGTGACGCTGGCCAACGACTTCGCGGAAATGCTGGCCGATGTGGCCGGCAGGCTACGCTCGGACCCCGATGCAGCCCTGGCCGCGACAATGTCGATGGGTACGCTGGTGGTTGCCTACCGGGAGGCCCTGCGCGCCTTTCGCGCGAACCGAAAACCCGAAGCAGCCTTGATGAAGGTCATGGAACGCGGCTTTGGCGGAGTCGATGCGGCACTCGCCGGCACGCCCTACGTCACGGCTTCGGATTGAAAACCGCTTCGATGTTGTGCCCGTCCGGATCTATGACGAAAGCGGCAAAGTAGTTGGGACCGTAGTGCGACCTGAGTCCAGGCGCACCGTTGTCCCGGCCGCCATGGCCCAGCGCCGCGCGATGGAAATCCGTGACGGCGTCGCGGCTGGGTGCGGCAAAAGCGATGTGAAAGCCGGCTCCGGGCGCTCCGGTCCGATTGGGCCTATGCTTCAGCGCCAGTTTGTCGCCGCCACCCGGAAGACCATAACCGACGGCCTGGTCTTCCTCACCCGGCCGGATGTCTTCCCAGACGCGGATGTATCCCAGAGGTGACAGCGCCGCATCGTAGAACGCAGCCGCCTTCGCGATGTCGCCTACTCCAAGAGACAGATGATGCAGCATATGCGCAGCCCTCACAGAATCGCAGCCGCTATTATCGCGCCGCCGCCCTGGAACGCCATCCTCCGCTGAACTATGTCGAATCGGCCGTCTTGAGGAATTTCGACTGCCTCCGCGGGAGCTAATCCAGATTTTTCGAAAACCGCAGCCCGGTATGTTCATATCCGAGCCGGATGTACAGCCGATGTGCATCTTCACGATGCACGCTCGGCTTCACCGTGACATAGCAGACACCGTTCTGGCGAAGCCAGCTTTCTCCGCACTCCACCAGCAGCGCACCCACCCCGCGGCCGCGGAAGCGAGAGGAGACAACGAGCGCGACAATCGCACCCTGCGGATCGTCTCTGTAAAGCGATGGCGAAGTCGAGAGCGCGATCATGCCCGCAGCGAGCGCACCTTCAACCGCCACGAACACCGCATGGTCTGTCCGGTCGACCAGCGCCGCCATCCGAGCCGCCATTTCCTCGGTGGACGTCGGATAACCGAGTTCGGTCATGAGGTGCGCGAGGGAAGAGACATCACGCGATATGGCGGGTCTGGTCTCCATCTCGGGTCTCCACGATTTGTTTGCCGGCGCCCAACACATAGGCAGCACCCATGACGGTGACGCGACGGTTGCTCCGATATCCAACCGGCGTCCATGCGATCTGTTGCCACCGCGGCTGCAGTTTACGGTTGATCTCACGGCCATTTCATGCGATTAAATGACCGACCGGTCGGTGAATTAAGTGATAAGACGCCGACAGGGAGGAACCTCATGCGTGAAGTCCACACCCGCGGCGTGATTGACACGCCATCAGGCAGCCAGGACCGCGGCCTGTGCGTGGCTTGCGCACCGGCAACTTCTTCCCTCAACGCACTGCCTCAAGGACGCGCGTGACACCGTCGAAGAAGGAGACGTCGCCATGTACGCACAGATGGTCAAGACGGACGCCGCCCGGGTGAAGAGCCTGGATGAGATGGAGCCGCAGGAACGCGCCTTTCAGGAGCGCATCGACGCGGGCCAGAAGATCGAGCCGAAGGAATGGATGCCGGAGGCCTATCGCAAGACGCTGATCCGGCAGATTTCCCAGCACGCCCATTCGGAGATCGTCGGGCAACTGCCCGAAGGCAACTGGATCACGCGCGCGCCGACGCTGGAGCGCAAGGCGATCCTGCTCGCCAAGGTGCAGGATGAGGCCGGCCATGGCCTTTACCTCTATTGCGCGGCCGAGACGCTCGGCATCAGCCGCGACGAGATGTACGAACAGCTGCATTCCGGCAAGGCGAAGTATTCCTCGATCTTCAACTATCCGACGCTGAGCTGGGCCGACATCGGCGCCATCGGCTGGCTGGTCGACGGCGCTGCGATCATGAACCAGGTGCCGCTGCAGCGCTGTTCCTACGGCCCTTACGCACGCGCCATGGTGCGCATCTGCAAGGAAGAGAGCTTCCACCAGCGCCAGGGTTTCGACATCCTGACCGTACTGTGCAAGGGCACGCCCGAGCAGAAGGCGATGGCTCAGGACGCGCTGAACCGCTGGTGGTGGCCATCGTTGATGATGTTCGGCCCTTCCGATGACGCTTCCGTGCACTCAGCCCAGTCGATGGCCTGGAACATCAAGCAGGATTCCAATGACGAGTTGCGCCAGAAATTCGTCGACCAGACCGTGCCACAGGCCAAGTACCTTGGCCTCACCGTCCCCGATCAGGACCTGAAGTGGAACGAGGAGAAGGGTGGCCATGATTTCGGCGAACCGGACTGGACCGAGTTCTTCGAGGTGATCGCCGGCAACGGTCCCTGCAACCGCGAGCGGCTGGAAGCCCGCCGCAAGGCCTGGGACGACGGCGCTTGGTTCCGCGACGCACTCACTGCCCATGCCGAAAAGCATGCCGTTCGCAAGACGCCAGCGGCAGCAGCATAACCGCGATGGAGCGCACAATGGCACCCTCCCCGATCCTGAGGACGCTGCTCCTGATCTGCGTCGCCTTCTTCCTGTGCATGGGCACGGCCCATTTCCTCGGCCTGAAGGTGCCGGTGCTGTTCATCTATTTCGACACACCTTTCTACGCCTATCAGGACCGCATCATCTCCTTCACCCTGGTCACCTATGCGGCGCTGTTCTTCGCTGCCTCGCGTGACCGCGCGGTGGTGCCTTTCGCGCTGATCTCGATCTGGGCGACGGTGATCGGCCTTGCCTACATCAACCAGTCCAGCGAGCTCGCCGAGGTGCTGAGCGGGCGCGGCACCTCCGTCTACTGGCTGCAGACTGGCGCACTTGCCGCCCTGGCAGTGGTGCTGACCGGACTGTTCATGAAAGAGCGCGGCTCGATCGCGCAGAGGAGCCTGACATGACAAGCGAATGGCCCCTGTGGGAGGTCTTCATCCGCGGCCAGCACGGCCTCAACCACCGGC
Source organism: Mesorhizobium sp. NPDC059025 (assembly GCF_042739655.1). Lineage (NCBI taxonomy): Bacteria > Pseudomonadati > Pseudomonadota > Alphaproteobacteria > Hyphomicrobiales > Phyllobacteriaceae > Mesorhizobium > Mesorhizobium sp. NPDC059025. Next base: position 263,689 of record NZ_JBHYIM010000008.1, read on the forward strand.
ATGTCGGCAGCCTGCATGCGCCGGATGCCAAGATGGCGATCCACAACGCGCGCGACGTTTACACCCGCCGCAATGAAGGGGTGAGTATCTGGGTGGTACGCTCGTCGGACGTGGTGGCCAGCGCGCCGTCCGACAAGGGCCCGCTGTTCGACCCCGCCAATTCCAAGGTCTACCGCCACCCGACTTTCTTCGACGTGCCGGATGAAGTGGGTCACATGTGATGAGCGGGACTGCTGCTGCCATAGCGGAATTCGCGCTGCGCATGGGCGACAACTGCCTGATCCTCGGCCATCGCGATTCCGAATGGTGCGGTCATTCACCAGCGCTCGAGGAAGACATCGCGCTCGCCAACACCGCACTCGACCATGTCGGCCAGGCGCAGTTGTGGCTCGGCCTTGCCTGCGAAGTCGAAGGCAAGGGCAGGACGGCCGATGCGCTTGCCTTCCTGCGCGATGCCTCCAGCTACCGCAACCTGTTGCTGGTCGAACAGCCGAATGGCGACTTCGGCCGCACCATCATGCGCCAGTTCCTGTTCGACGCCTGGCACCTGCCGATGCTGAAGGCGCTGGTCAACTCCAGCGACAGGCGCATCGCCGAGATCGCGGAGAAGGCGTCCAAGGAGGTTGCCTATCATCTCGAGCGCAGCACCGATCTGGTCGTGCGCCTCGGTGACGGGACCCGTGAAAGCCAGGGGCGGATGCAGTCGGCGCTGGATTTCCTGTGGCCCTATACCGGCGAGATGTTCCTCAGCGATGCGCTGGATGAAGAGTTGGCAGCAGCCGGCATAGCACCGGCACCCGCATCGCTGCGGCCCGCCTGGGATCAGCATGTCGGCCGCACGCTTGCCGAGGCCACGCTGAAGGCGCCGGATAAGAGCTATGCCCAGAAGGGCGGCAAACGCGGCGTGCATTCCGAGCATCTCGGCTTCATCCTTGCCGAAATGCAGTTCCTGCAGCGCGCCTACCCAGGCGTGAAATGGTGAGACCGCAATGAACGTCGCCACCATCACCCGCCCTCGCCTCGACCAGGTCTGGTCCTGGCTCGCCGAGATCCCGGATCCGGAAATTCCGGTCATTTCGCTGATCGACCTCGGCATCATCCGCGACGTCGCCTGGCGCGACGACACACTCGAGGTGACAGTCACGCCAACCTATTCGGGCTGCCCGGCGACCGGCGTGATCAACTTCGAGATCGAACGCACGCTCGGTGAACACGGCATCGAAAAGCTCGAACTCAAGCGGCAGCTGTCGCCGGCATGGACCACGGCATGGATCAGCGCCGAAGGGCGCGAGAAGCTGAGCGCCTATGGCATCGCCCCACCTCAGGAAGGCACGGCGGCCTGCGCCGGCGCGCTCAAGCCGCTGACTGTATCCTGCCCGCAATGCGGCTCAACAAGAACAGAGCGCATCAGCCAGTTCGGCTCCACCCCATGCAAGGCGCACTACCGCTGCACCGAGTGCCTGGAACCCTTCGACTATTTCAAGAGCATCTGAGGCGCCGATGGCCCGCTTCTTTCCCCTTGAGGTTACCGACGTCCGCCGCGAGACCCGCGACGCTGTCGTGGTGACGCTTGCCCCGCGCGCCGAGGACCGTGAAGCCTTCGACTTCACGCAGGGCCAGTATCTTACCTTCCGCCGCTCGTTCGAAGGCGAGGAGTTGCGCCGATCCTATTCGATCTGTGCCGGCAAGGATGAAGGCCTGCTCAAGGTCGGCATCAAGCGTGTCGACGGCGGTGCCTTTTCGACATGGGCCAATGAGGACCTGAAGCCTGGCGACGCGCTGGAAGCGATGGCCCCGATGGGAGCCTTCCATGTGCCCCTGCGGCCGGAGGTGAGCCGGCATTATCTCGGCTTTGCCGGCGGCAGCGGCATCACGCCGGTGCTGTCGCTGATCAAGACGACGCTGGCGCGCGAACCCGGATCGCGCTTCACGCTGATCTATGGCAACCGCTCGATCAATTCGATCATGTTCCGCGAGGAACTCGAGGACATCAAGAACACCAATCTCGGCCGCTTCAACGTGGTGCATGTGCTGGAAAGCGAGGCGCAGGAGATCGACCTGTTCTCCGGCCGCATCGATGCCGAGAAATGCGCGCGCCTGTTCAAGGGCTGGGTCAACATCGCCGCCATCGACATGGCCTTCATCTGCGGACCGGAGCCGATGATGCTGGCGATCGCCGCTTCACTGCGCGAGCACGGATTGCGCGACGACCAGATCAAGTTCGAGCTGTTTGCCTCGGCGCCGCGCCGCGCCAGGCATGTCGTCAAGGCTGCAGCCGACGGCGACAGGGCAGAGACCTGCAAGGCAACGATCACGCTCGACGGCTCCACCCGCGTCATTGAAATGGCGAAGAAGGGCGAAACCATCCTGGAGGCTGCTTTGGCGGCCAGCCTCGACGCGCCCTATGCCTGCAAGGCAGGTGTCTGCTCGACCTGTCGCGCCATGGTGCTGGAAGGCGAGGTGGAGATGGAGACCAACCACGCGCTGGAGGACTATGAGGTACGCCAGGGCTATGTGCTGACCTGCCAGTGCCATCCTTTGTCGGACCACGTGGTGGTGACCTATGACCAGTAGGCATGTCCGAAGCCACCCTCGTCTACAGATCGAGATCTTTGGCATGGCGACGACGACCCCTTCTCCCCTTGTGGGAGAAGGTGGATCGGCGCGCAGCGCCGAGACGGTTGAGGGGTGTTGGAAAAAACGGGGCAGCGCAAGGATCAACACCTGTTTCAACACCACACCCCGTCCGGAAAGATCGCACTCCGTCCAGCACCCCTCATCCGACCTCGCCTTTGGCTCGGCCACCTTCTCCCACAAGGGGAGAAGGAATGCGCGCGTGCGGTTCATACCGACAAGGTACGACCATGTCTGACACCGAAACCATGCCGCTGGAGGACTATCTCGCCCAGGGCGGCAAGCTGACGACGCCGGAGAACGCACCGCCGCGCTATCGCGGGGAGTTGCTGCGATTGATGGCGACCTTTGTCGATAGCGAATTGGCCGGCGCCGCAGGGTTTGCCGACATCATCAACCAGGGACCCGGCATCAAGGAACGCATCGCGGCCTCACGTATCGTGCTGGAGAAATTCGACCATGCCGAACGCGTGCTTGCCGTGATGGGCGAGTTCGGTGCCGATGTTTCGCGCTACGCCAGCCACCATCCCTGGACCGCGCGCGTCGCGCGCGACAGCGATCTCGGCGCGGCCCGCCACGGCTCGGATATGCGGCTGGCCGTGCTGCATTATCCGCTGCAGGACTGGCTCGATGCGGTCGTGATGAACGTGCTGATGGGCCGGGCGGTGACGATCCAGCTCGACGAATTTTCAAGACTGTCCTACCAGCCGCTCGGCGACATCTTCCGGGCGATCCTGCCGCGGGAGCGCCGGCACATGGAGCTTGGCGAAGAGGGCCTGCGCAAGCTGCTCAAGGACGAGGCCAACAAGCCGGCCATTGCGGAATCGATCGCCTACTGGCGCCCGCGCGTCGCGGCGAGCTTCGGTGCCAACGCCTCCCAGAACTTCGGCACGCAGAAAAAATTCGGCCTGCGTCATACCGGCAATGCGGAACTCGCGGCCGAATGGGCGCGCCAGGTCGACGGTTTGCTGGGCGATATCGGTCTCAACTGATCCCCTGCTCGCCTTTAAAGTCATCGAGGAGCCAGCCATGAATGCGCCCGTGAAAAATGTCCGCCAGCTGGAATCCTACATCGCCGGGCAATGGGTCCGCGGAGCCGGCAAGGCGTTGCCGCTGCTCGATGCCGCTACCGGCGAACCGGTAGCGCTGATCGATGCCAGCGGCATCGACCTCAAGGCGGCGCTGAACTTTGGCCGCCAAACAGGCAACCCGACACTGCGCAGGATGAGCTTCCACGAGCGGGCGCTGATGCTGAAGGCGCTGGGTCAGGCGCTTATGGAAGCCAAGGAAGAGTTCTACGCCCTGTCGACGGCGACAGGGGCGACCCGCACCGACAGCTGGATCGACATCGAGGGCGGCATCGGCACGCTGCTTTCCTACGCATCGAAGGGCCGGCGCGAGTTGCCCAACACCCACACGCTGGTCGATGGCGACGTCGAGCTGCTGTCGCGCGACAACAGCTTTTCCGGCCAGCATATACTGAGCCCACTGGAAGGCGTGGCGATTCACATCAACGCCTTCAATTTCCCCTGCTGGGGCATGCTGGAGAAGCTCGCCCCCACGCTGCTTGCCGGCATGCCGGCAATCGTCAAGCCGGCAAGCCAGACCGCATATCTCACCGAGCTGATGGTGCGCCGCATCATCGACCTCGGCATCCTTCCCAAGGGCGCCTTGCAGCTTGTCAGCGGTTCCGTCGGCGACCTGCTCGACCATGTCGACTGCCAGGATGTCGTGACCTTCACCGGCTCGGCGACGACGGGGCGCAAGCTGAAGGCGCATCCGGCGATCATCGAGAATTCCGTGCGCTTCACCATGGAGGCGGATTCACTCAACGCGGCGATCCTCGGACCCGATGCAGTCGCCGGCACCGAGGAGTTCGACCTCTTCGTCAAGGAAGTAGCCCGCGAAATGACCGCCAAGGCCGGCCAGAAATGCACGGCGATCCGTCGGGTAATCGCGCCGCGCGCCAGCGTCGACGCGCTTATCAAGGCGCTCGGCGATCGGTTGGCCAAGACACCGCTCGGCAATCCCGGCGAGGAAGGCATCAAGATGGGACCGCTGGCGAGCCTGGCGCAGCGCGACGAGGTGCGGGCGCGTATCAAGGATCTGCAGGGCGATGCCGAAATCGTCGCTGGCGACCCGGACCGGCCGAATGTCGCCTCCGGCGACGCCGAAGCGGGCGCGTTTCTCAGCCCGGTCCTGCTTTATTGCGACAGGCCGAACACGGCGAAGGCTGTGCATGATGTGGAAGCCTTCGGGCCGGTCAGCACGATCGTCCCCTACGAAACCGCCGAGGAGGCCGCAACGCTCGCAAGGCGTGGCAAGGGCAGCCTGGTAGCATCCGTCTTCACCAACGACCCGGTATTCGCGCGCGATACCGTGCATGCGCTTGGCCCCTGGCACGGCCGCGTCATGATCGGTAATCGCGCCAGCGCGAAGTCGTCGACCGGCCATGGCTCACCCTTGCCGGTGCTGGTGCACGGCGGACCCGGCCGTGCTGGCGGCGGTGAAGAACTCGGCGGCATGCGCTCGGTCAAGCATTACATGCAGCGCACTGCAGTGCAGGCAGCGCCCTGGCTGCTTTCGGAAGTCACCGGCCGCTGGATGCAGGGCGCGAAGGCCAGGCACGACACTACGCACCCCTTCCGCAAATCACTGGCCGAACTGGAAATCGGCGACCAGCTGGTGACGGGTACACGCACGGTGACACTGGAGGACATCGAGCATTTCGCCAGTTTCACCGGCGACACCTTCTATGCCCATATGGACGAGGAGGCGGCCAAGGCAAACCCGTTCTTCGACGGGCGGGTGGCGCATGGCTACCTGATCGTGTCCTTCGCTGCCGGCCTGTTCGTCGACCCGGCGCCGGGGCCGGTGCTTGCCAACTACGGCGTGGACTCGCTGCGCTTCCTCACGCCCGTCAACCCGGGCGATACGCTGCAAGTGACGTTGACGGCCAAGCAGATCAACCCGCGCGAGACCGAAAGCTATGGCGAGGTGCGCTGGGATTGCGCGGTGACCAACCAGGACACGCAGGTGGTGGCGCAGTACGACGTGCTGACCATGGTGGCGAAGACCTGGCCGCAGTAATCGCAGGAAACGTCAGACCGGCACCTCCCCGTGCACCTTGATGTCCTTGAGCACCAGATTGGTGCGCACATGGGCAATGCCGGGCAACCTGAACAGGAAGTGTTCGAGGAAGTCGTTATAGGCATCCTTGTCACGGCAGACGACGTGCAAATGGTAGTCGGCCTCGCCGGTGGTTGAAAAACACTCCAGCACCTCAGGCCGTGCCGCGACACGCGAGACGAAAGTGGCGACGTGATCCGCCTCGTGCCGCGACAGCATGACATGCACAACGGCGGAAAAACTCAAGCCGGCCTTCATCGGATCGACGACGGCGCCATAGCCGGAAATGATACCGGCCTCTTCCAGCGACCGAACCCGTCGCCAGCAGGCCGACGCCGACATGCCTGCCTTCTCAGCCAGTTCCTGGTTGGAGATCCGGGCGTCCTGCTGCAGCAGCCGCAGCAGAATCCGGTCCGGTTCGGTGAGTTGCATTGAAATTTCGTCCCCTGGTCAATTATACCAATCCTATATCTGATCCCGGTATAATTGACCACATCGCGAGCAAACCGGGGTGAGACTGGCAGGATATTTCAAGCAGCAAGCGTACACTGGATCGGATGGTATCCTTTCGGGAGATTCCCGCCGTGGCTGACGCTGCCCCCTCTCTTGCCGACTACAATCTCAACGACCGCTACACAAAGAAGGACGGCCGTGTCTTCCTCACCGGCACGCAGGCGCTGGTGCGCATCACGCTCGACCAGGCGCGGCGCGACAAGGAACGCGGCCTGAACACGGCGGGTTTCGTTTCCGGCTATCGCGGTTCGCCGCTCGGCGGCGTCGACCTCGAACTGTGGCGAGCCAAGGACCTCGTCAAACAGCACGGCATCGAATTCCTGCCGGCGGTAAACGAGGATCTTGCCGCCACCGCTGTGCTCGGCTCACAGCAGGTCGAGACCAATCCGGAGCGCACCGTCGAAGGCGTGTTTTCGATGTGGTACGGCAAGGGTCCCGGCGTCGATCGCGCCGGCGACGCGCTGAAGCACGGCAATGCCTATGGCTCCTCGCCGCATGGCGGCGTGCTGGTGGTGGCCGGTGACGATCACGGCTGCGTGTCGTCCTCCATGCCGCACCAGTCCGACGTCGCCTTCATGGCCTGGTTCATGCCGACCCTGAACCCTTCATCCGTCGGCGAATATCAGGCCTTTGGCGAATATGGCTATGCGCTGTCGCGCTTCACCGGCATGTGGGTCGGCTTCAAGGCGATCTCCGAAACGGTGGAGAGCGGCCAGTCGGTGGAAGTGGTCGCCTATCGCGAGTTCCAGCAGCCTGAATACACGCCGCCATCGACCGGCCTGCATTACCGCTGGCCCGACCTGCCCGGACCCCAGATCGAAGAACGCATGGAGGCCAAGAAGATGGCCGTCTATGCCTTCGCCGAAGCCAATCCGATTGACCGGTGTATCTATGACATTGCCGATGCCAGCTTCGGCATCGTCACCACCGGCAAGGCGCATCTCGACTTGATGGAAGCGCTGCGGTTGCTCGGACTGGACGAAAAGGCCTGCCGCAAGCTCGGCATCGACATCTACAAGGTCGGCATGGTGTGGCCGCTGGCGCGCCGCGACGCGCTGGAGTTCGTGAAGGAAAAGAAGGAGATCCTCGTCGTCGAGGAGAAGCGCGGCATCATCGAAAGCCAGCTCAAGGAGTATTTCTACGACTATCCGGGCCACAAGCCGCACTCGATGGTCGGCAAGCGCGACGAAGACGGCAACCGGCTGATCTCGTGGATTGGCGAGCTGTCGCCGCGTATGCTGGCGCCAATCGTCGCCAGGCGGCTGGACATGGTGTTCCCCAACCTGCGCCTGCTCGACCGTGCCGCGGCCCTGCTGCCGGAATCCGAGCGGCTGATCCAGGTGTCGGGTGCGACACGCACGCCCTACTTCTGCTCCGGCTGCCCGCACAACTCGTCCACCAAGGTGCCGGAGGGCTCCAAGGCACTGGCCGGCATCGGCTGTCATTTCATGGCAAGCTGGATGGATCGTGAAACGACTTCTCTGATCCAGATGGGCGGCGAAGGCGTCAACTGGGCGGCGTCATCGCTGTTCACCGGCAAGGGCCACATCTTCCAGAACCTCGGCGAAGGCACCTACTACCACTCCGGTTCGATGGCGATCCGCCAGGCGATCGCGGCAAAGGCCAACATCACCTACAAGATCCTTTTCAACGACGCGGTCGCCATGACCGGCGGCCAGCCGGTGGACGGCCCGATCAGCGTTCAGGCGATCGCGCAGGAAGTCCGCGCCGAAGGCGTGGACCGCATCGCGCTGGTCTCCGACCAGCCCGACAAATTCAGCATTGCGGCATTTCCTTCCGGCGTGACGCTGCACCACCGTTCACAACTCGATGCCGTGCAGCGCGACCTGCGCGAGGTCAAAGGCGTCTCGGTGCTCATCTACGAACAGACCTGTGCAACCGAAAAGCGGCGGCGGCGCAAGCGCGGCACGATGGAAGACCCCAAGCGTTTTGCCTGGATCAATGACCTGGTCTGCGAGGGATGCGGCGACTGTTCGGTCGAGTCCAACTGCCTCAGCGTCGAGCCGAAGGAGACGCCGTTCGGCCGCAAGCGCAAGATCAACCTTTCCAACTGCAACACGGACTTCTCCTGCCTGAACGGCTTCTGCCCGAGCTTCGTGACCGTGGAGGGCGCGATCCGACGCAAGCGGCAGGCAAGCGGCGAGGATTTCAGCGCCCGCGCCGCCGCACTGCCTCGGCCGGAGACGCCAACGCTCGACAGACCCTATGATCTGCTGGTTACCGGTGTCGGCGGTACCGGCGTGGTGACGGTCGGCGCACTGATTTCAATGGCGGCGCATCTGGAAGGCAAGGGCAGCTCGGTGCTCGACTTCACCGGCTTCGCGCAGAAATTCGGACCGGTGCTGTCCTTCATCCGGCTTGCGGCGACGCCTGCCCAGATCAACCAGGTGCGCATCGATGCCGGTGCCGCGGATGCCTTGATCGGCGGCGATATCGTGGTGTCGTCGTCACCGAAGGCTTCCGGCTGCTATCGGCCCGGCATGCAAGCGGTGGTCAACATGGCGGAAATGCCGACCGGCGACATCGTGCGGCTGCGTGATGCCGACCTTTCGACCCGCCGGCGGCTGAAGGAAATCGAACGCGTGGCCGGAGGCGACAATGTGCGTGCTCTGGACGCCAACGCGCTCGCCGAGCGGTTGTTCGGCGACGCCGTCTTCGCCAACATCATCCTGCTTGGCTGTGCCTGGCAGCGTGGCCTGGTGCCGATCGCGCACGACGCGCTGCAACGGGCGATCGAATTGAATGGCGTCGCCGTCGACCGCAACAAACAGGCCTTCGCCGCCGGCCGGCTGGCTGCCGCAGATCCGCGCTCACTTGCTCCCGATCAGCCGGCGCCCAGCGAAAACCTGGACGAGATGATCGCGCGGCGTGAGGCTTTCCTCACCGACTATCAGGATCGGGCGTGGGCGCAGCGTTATCGCGCGACGGTGGATCGGGTTCGCGGCGCCGAGCAGCCATTCGGCTCGGAGGCCCTGACCGGTGCCGTTGCCCGCTCGCTGTTCAAGCTGATGTCCTACAAGGACGAATATGAAGTGGCGCGACTGCACATGCAGACCGGCTTCCTTGCCGAACTCCAGCGCGAATTCGATGGCGACTACAAGGTCAACTATCATTTCGCGCCGCCATTCATGGGCGGCGAGAAGGACGCGCGCGGCCGGCCCCGCAAACGCCAGTTCGGCCAGTGGATCCAGACGCCGCTGCGTGTCATGGCGCGGCTGAAGCGATTGCGCGGCACAGCCTTCGATCCGTTCGGCTACACGGCCGAACGGCGGATGGAGCGGGAACTGATCGGCTGGTACCGGGAACTGGTCGACCAGATGATCGAACAGCTTCCAGGCCGCTCTCCCGCCGAACTGGTCGAACTGGCAAAGGCGCCGATGGATATCCGCGGCTACGGCCCGGTGAAGGACGAGGCGGTTGCAAAGGTCAAGGCACGGGTGGCGGCTTTGCTGACCAAGGCGGAGATGAAGCAGGCGGCGTGATTGGTGCGTCCTTCGAGGCTCGCCCGCCTGAATTTTTGCTATTCTTCCAGCGTCTCGCAGGCGAGCACCTCAGGATGAGGACCGTTGTGCCATGCCGATCACCCTCATCCTGAGGCGCGAGCCCGCAGACGGGTGGAAAATGAGCGTAATCCTGTCAGGGCGAGCCTCGAAGGACGCACCGCCACCCTACTTCAGCGAATTCACGCCATCGAGGAACAGCGCAGTCACCATGTCGGCATAACCTTCGCGGTTCAGCGCACCGCTCGGCTTGAACCAGGTGTAGGCCCAGTTGAGAATGCCGAACAGCGACATGGTGATCGGCGTGACGCCGGCACGGGCTTTGCCAAGCTGTGGGTTGATGTCAGCCAGCACGTCGGAAAATGCCTTCACGATGCGGCGTTCCATCTGCTGCAGTTCGGTCTTCTGCGCCTCGGAAAGCGAGCCGGTGCCGTTGAGCAGGACCTGATGGAAATTGGCGGCGGTGCGGTAGTTCTCCAGCACGCCGCCGATGAGATGACGCAGGCGCTGCCGAGGCTCGAGGTCAGGCCGGTCGGCTTCGGTGATCGCCTGTTCCAGCTCGACGAGATGGGTGCGGCCGATGTCGAACAACAGCAGTTCCTTGCTCGGATAGTAATGATAGAGCAGCGCCTTGGAGACGTTGTTCTCCTGCGCGATCTGCGCCATCGAGGCGCGCTCCATGCCGAGCTTGGCGAAAACCGCGGCGGCGCTGTCGAGAATGCTGCGCCGTTTCTCGTCGAAATCCGCAGCCCTCGTCCTTGCCATCTTCCTAGCTCTTTGTCCGGCGCATCATCATGCTTTAGGCCTGTTGTCGACGATCCGCCTGGCCTTGCCAGCCGAACGCTCGACCGAATCGGGGTCACCGACCACGATCTTCGTGCTGACACCCACCACGCTCTTGATGTGGTGTGCAAGTTCTTTGGCGGAAGCGGTGCGCTGGGCAGTCTCCACGGCATGCGGCATGGCCTCGACATGAACGGTCATGTCATCGAGGCGCCCCTCGCGGCTCAGCACGATCTGGAAATGCGGCGCCAGCCCCGCGCATTTGAGCAGCTGTTCCTCGATCTGGGTCGGGAAGACGTTGACACCGCGCAGGATCATCATGTCGTCGGAACGGCCGGTGATCTTCTCGATACGCCGCATGGAACGCGCGGTGCCCGGAAGCAGGCGGGTCAGGTCGCGCGTGCGGTAGCGGATGATCGGCAGGGCTTCCTTGGTCAGCGAGGTGAAGACCAGTTCGCCCATCTCGCCGTCCGGCACCACTTCGCCGGTCTCGGGATCGATGACCTCCGGATAGAAATGATCCTCCCACACATGCAGGCCGTCCTTGGTCTCGACGCATTCGTTGGCGACGCCGGGACCGATGACTTCCGACAGGCCGTAGATGTCGACGGCATGCATGTCGAAATCGCCCTGGATCTCCTCGCGCATGGCATTTGTCCAGGGTTCGGCGCCGAAGATGCCCACCGCCAGCGACGACGAACGCGGATCGACACCGATCCGCCGGTATTCGTCCAGGATCGACAGCATGTAGGACGGCGTCACCATGATGATGCGCGGTTTGAAATCCTCGATCAGTGACACCTGGCGCTCTGTCATGCCGCCGGAGACCGGCACCACAGTACAACCGAGCTTCTCAGCACCGTAGTGGGCACCGAGACCGCCGGTGAACAGGCCGTATCCATAAGCGACATGGCAGATGTCGCCTGGCCTGCCGCCCGACGCCCTGATGGAGCGGGCAACGCAGGTTGCCCACATGTCGATGTCGTTTCGGGTATAGCCGACAACGGTCGGCTTGCCGGTCGTTCCGGAGGAGGCGTGGACGCGTGCCAGCTTTTCGCGCGGCACCGCGAACATGCCGAACGGATAGGTGTCGCGCAGGTCCTTCTTGACGGTGAACGGGAATTTCGACAGATCCGACAGCTGCCTCAGGTCGTCGGGATGGACACCAGCCGCGTCGAACTTAGCCTTGTAGTGCGGTGAGTTGCGGTAGGCATGGTCCAGCGTCGTCTTCAACCGCTCGAGCTGAAGTGCTGCAATCTCGTCGCGCGAGGCAATCTCTATCGGCTCCAGATCACCCGGGCGCGGAGACAGGTCTTCCATTCAATCCTCCCAGACTGTGCGGTCGTTCCACGCTGGAACGCCCTTTGCGCATCCGAAGGCGGACGCACGGTGCTCTATGCCGGCAGATGTGTTCCCTTGACTGTGCGCGAGTGGCCACGGAATTCAGCGACCCGCTCGCCTTTCTGGTTGATCACCGCGATGTCGTAGATGCCGTTGCGGCCGGCGCGCGAAACCTCGCGGGCTCGCGCCGTCAGCCGGTCACCGAGAAAGGCCGGCGCAACGAAAGTCACCGAGCAGTGCTGCGCCACAGCGCGCTGGTTGTAGCTGTTGCAGGCGAAGGCAAAGGCGGAATCGGCCAGCGTGAACATGTAACCGCCATGGCAGGTGTTGTGGCCGTTGGTCATGGCGTCGGTCACGGTGAAGGAAACCGTCGCTTCGCCAGGCCCGACATGTTCCAGTTCCATGCCGAGATGCCGCGAAGCGCGATCCTCCCGCCACATCGCCTCGGCCGACGCCGCGGCGACAGCCTTGGGATCACCCATGTCGATCGTCATTTGCCCTTGAACTCCGGCGTCCGCTTGTCGAGGAACGCGGCGACGCCTTCCGCATAGTCGGCGCTGCGGCCCGCCCTGCGTTGCAGGTCCCGTTCGAGGTCGAGCTGCTGGTCGAGCGTGTTGGCGGCGCTGGCATGGATAGCCTGTTTGGTCAGCCCGATGCCGAAGGTCGCGCCTGCAGCCAGGCGTTTCGCCAGCGCGCTTGCCTCTGCCATGAGCTGGTCGTCATCGACGGCCTTCCAGATCAGCCCCCAGTCGGCGGCGGTCTGCGCCGGCAACGGCTCGGCCGTCAGCACCAGAGCCTTTGCGCGCGCCTCGCCGAGCAGACGCGGCAATGTCCAGGTGCCACCGGTGTCGGGGATCAGGCCGATCTTCGAGAAGGCCTGGATGAATTTGGCCGATTTGGCCGCGAGCACGATATCGCAGGCCAGCGCTATGTTAGCGCCCGCACCGGCGGCGACGCCGTTCACCGCACAGATGATGGGCTTGTCCAGCGAGCGGATAAGACGCAGCAGTGGATTGTAGAAAGTCTCGATCGTGTGGCCGAGATCCGGCGCCTCGGCGGCCTTACGCGGATCGCGATCGCCAAGATCCTGGCCGGCGCAGAAGGCGCGGCCAGCGCCGGTCAGCAGAACAGAACGGATCGCCGCGTCATCGCGAGCCTGCTCCAAGGCAGCACGCAGGGCCTTATGCAATTCCGGATTGAAGGAATTCAGCTTGTCCGGACGGTTGAGCGTCAGCGTCATGACGCCGTCGGCCACCGCCACCAACAGCGGATCAGATTGGCTCACGTCATTTCCTCCCGCCAGTTCCTCTTCGGCGAAGGCTTGACAGTTACATAATCCGACCGGTCGGTCAATATAAAGGAAACCAGCGATTAACCGCGCGGCATGTGCCTGGCTTGGTCGGACGCTTCCCAAGCGCCGGATGAAATCCCACCGCGTCAGTTGCGGTTGCGCGCACGCTCCAGGTCGCCCAGGGCTTTCAAGGCATCGCGATCACCGGTCGCGGCGGCAGCGCGGAACACCTGCTCGGCATCGCCGAAACGATAGAGCTTGAGATAGGCGTAGCCGCGCAGGATCATCAGGTTGATCCGCTCGGGAGCGATCCGGGCACGCTCTTCAAGGGCCATGATCGTTTCGGGATAACGTTGATGTTCGAAAGCAGCGAGCGCCTGCGTTTCGAGCAGGGCAACACGGACCTCGACTGCGCGTTCCCTGCTCAACGGTGCCTTCGAAGAAGCAACCGCCGCCTGGTCGGCCAGGCCGGCACGCAGATAGGCGAGGCTCTGGCCGTAGGCGGCATCGCTGCGGGTCTGCCCGGTCCCACCCAGCGCCACGTCGAATGCGGCGGCGGCCTCGAGCGGCCGGTTGATTTCCATCAGGCACCAGCCGCGTGTCAGCGCTTGCGTCGGCGTCAGCGCTCTTGGGTCCCGCGTCTCCCGGCATCCTGTGGTCTTTGCAGGTGCAGCCCTTGTCTGCCTTGTCGTCCCAGCGCGCGGGCCGAGATCGGGCGGCATCGCTCTCTGCGATGTGTTGGCGGCGGTTTCCGGCTGCGGTCCTGGCTGCTGCAACGGCGGCACGGCGGACGGAACCCTGCCAGTCTCGCGCGGCTTCGCTTCCGGCTCGCCGACCCTCGCGATACGCTCCGAGCGCCCGATCCACGCCTTCTGGATATCGCGGACACCGGCATGATCGGCAAGTTTCCAGCGCATCAGGGCAAGCCCGTAGGCCGAAGGTTCGTCGTCGGGCTTCCAGCCAAGCGCAAGCGCGAACCATTGCGCGGCCGTCTGGAACTGATTCAGCGCATCGGCATACCAGCCGAACTGTTCGGCGGAGGTCGTATCCCTGGCCTCGGCAACGGCACGCGACATGCGATCCAGCACCTCAACGGCAATCTGCGGCGGCGGTGTCACGGCAAGAAGATTGGCGACAGCAGCCAGATAAACCTTCCTGGTGTCGTCGCTGGTGTTCCGCCATTGGAAAAGCACGCTCTCTGCCTCGGCCGGACGGCTGATGTCGACGAGAGCAAGGGCCAGCCCCTGTGCCGTTTCGGCGGAATTCTCCTTGCCATAGGCGCGGCGGAACCAGGTTTCCGCAGCCTGGGGGCTATCGCGACGCAGATGGTACCAGCCCAGCAGAACCGCGTCGGAGACAAGACCCTGATCGTTCGCCAGCTTTTCAACCAAAGCAAGGTCTGCCGGCGCCACGAGGAGTTTCGGATCGTCGCCGGCATTCGCCAGGCTTTGCCGCGCGATATCCGTCCGCAACGGATCGAACTCACCCTTGCCGTCCGGCGCCTTGCGCTCTTCTGCCAGCAGCTGATCGATATCGGTCCGCGGCAGCAAAGGCAGCGCCTTCTGGACGGTGGCAAAGCGCTCCTCGGACTTGTCGCAGTTCTTCAGGACGTAGAGATAGGCATCGCGCGCGCGATCCTTGCGGTTCGTGCGGACAAAGGCTTCGGCCACGCGCCACAGGACGTCGACATCGCCGCAGGTCAGCAGGCTGGCATTGGTCGCAGCCAGTTGCACGACCTTGTCGTACTGCTTGAGATCGGAAGCGCCGATGAGCTGGTCGCGCGCCTCCGCGACGGCCAGACGCTCGAGCAGATCCTGCGGCACCTGCCAGCCCGGTTCGGCAGCCTGCCTCTCAGCAACAGCTTTCCTCACGGCGGCGAACTTGCCCTCGGAATAGAGCTTCCACATCGCATCGAGTTGCGGATCGCTGGCTGGCCCCGTCGCAAGGGGGTTTTTCGGCGGCGTCCAGCCCGGGTAGAGCGCCTTGAGCCGGGCAATTTCAGCCTCCAGCCGTTTGGTATCGCCCTTGGCCGCGAAGTATCGCAACGCCGTTTCATCGACCGTGCCCGACTGATCGGTCGTGCCGGATCGGGGAGAAGTTCCGCCGCCCGATTGCGCCGGGACAACGTCCGCGGGAGTGTCCGGCTCGACTGCCTCCGTCTTGACCAGCGAGGAAGGGTTTTCTCCACCCTGGCGCGGCAAGAACCGATCGACCAGGCCCGGACCCCCGAGTGCGACTGCCCCGAGAATAGCCACGCCGGCTGGTAGGAGGAGAAGCGACCTCATCGATGCCTCATCCGCCTTGCGGCCGGCCGGGCGCGTTCAAAGCCGCTGCTCCGTCTGTCCTGCTCTGTTCCAGATATGACAATCCGAACCCGCTGCCTCGTCTTTCGCCCTGCCCGGCTCTCTCCCGGAAATGTCGATGATTCGTCAAACAGGATCGAGCCGTTTTTCGGGCGGCCTGTTGTCAGGTGCCTGGTCCACCTCACGATCGCCGCCCGGTTGAGCTCAGCAGGCCGGCCGTGGCAAGGCCCAGGACGATGGACAGCAAGGCAAGGATCAGCGCGTAGAACAGCGCATTCGCCGACAGCCAGTTCGCGATGATCAGGCGATAATTGGAGATGGAGAAAGGCAGCGTTTCGACAAAGGCGGTCCGCGCCGCCGGTTGAACAGCAACCTTCGCATTCTTTGCATCGATCGTGGTGATGCGCCCGCCCAGTTGCCGCCACACGGCCTGATTGGTCAGCATGTCCATTCCCGAATGCAGTTTGCTGGCATCGGGTGCCGTAACCAGCGTCCACGTTCCGGAGCCGCCGGGACTGCTTTGCTGGGCGACGAGCAGCGTGGCGTTTCCTGTCGGCGAATAGGGCGCGTCGGTCCCGGGTATCAATCGCAATGAACTGCCCGAGAGATTGAAGGTCCGGCTCAGCCAGTCCTCCAGTGCACTGACCTGTCCACGCCAACCGCTTCCACGCAGCTTGTCGCGCCATTGGTCGAATGTGACATCCGTTCCCGATCTTGCCGAATTGACAGCTTCCCCCCATGCGGTCCTGCTGTCGTCGGCGATGCCGACCTGTGACAGCACGGCGGCAGGTATCTGGGATGCCGCACCGACGAAGATGGCATCGCGATCGGTGATGGCTGCTGGTGCTGCGGTGACGTCGAACGGAATTGGTCGGCCAGCGGCGGCCGATAGCCGCGCCATCAGCGAAACCGCTGCGGACAGTACCTGCGGCTGGGCATTGTCCACGACCAGTGCGACCGGGCTGACGGCCCTGCTGTAGGGAGCTCCGGTGCCGCCGATCGCCGCCAGGTTCGGCGTCCTGCCGATACGCGCGAATGCCGGCATGACGAGTTCGGAGCTGTCGAACAGGACGAAGCGGCTGCTGGTGGATGCGGTGGCCCCGGGTGCGCAGACGGAATCGGCCTGCGTGCGCAAATCGGCCTCGATGGAGATCTTGTTATCCCCTGGCCGGAAATGGCGCATCGTGACGTTGACCGGCAGATGCCGCAGGATTTCTCCCCTGGCCGCCGTGATCGGTATCGTGGCGGCGATGTTGTCGTTGACATAGATGTCGATGTGGCTGCCCGGCAGAACCTGCTCGGAATAGGCGGCATCCAGCAGCAGGGTGATATGACCGTAGGAATCGGCATAAAAATCGGACGGCACCCCGATTGAAAAATCAGTCCTGAACCGCCGTCCGGAAAACTCCTGCGTCGGCACTCCGAGTTCGGAAAACCTTTTGCGGCCGGCATCGAAGAAGATCGGCACGTCGGGCATGCGCCAGGTCTGGGTGGCAAGGTTCGTGCGCCGGCTTTCGGCCGGGCGATCCACTTGCCTGATCAGTTCGTCTATCGCCGAGTTCACCGCCTGCCAGTCGGGCCCGGTGATGACGAATGTTGCAAACGCCCTGCCAGGCTCTTCGACCATCGCCGACACCGGGGTTGTCGATGCCCCCGCCGGCAGATTTGGCAGAAGCTGCTGGATCTCCGCTGCCGGTCCGATGACGACGGTGGCCTGTCCCGGGCCCGAAGGGCTGCCCAATGTTTCGCGCAGCTCGAAAGCCTGGTTGGGCATATTGGCCAATATCGCCAGCGCCTCCGCCAGCCTGACAACGGGCGCTGTCGCGACCGCCTGGGTCAAGGATGGCACGACGAAGCGGAAGCTGGTCTCGCCGCGCTCATCGACACCGATGGCCCGGATGTCCTCGAAACTCTTCCAGCGCCCCGCCCCTGCCCCCTGGAAGGTCAGGAAGGTTCGGGTTGGATCAAACTGGGTCCACAATTCATAGGTGGACTGTATCGTGCAGTCCGTGCGGTGACGCAGGCTTGTCTCCACCACGATTTCGTTGAACCCGGGCCGCAGAACTCCGGCAGGCAAGGCGGCATCGAGCTGCGCAACACTGTTTGGAGATGACACCGGCGTGTCGATCAGCCGGGTGCCGTTGATCGACAGCTTCAGGCGGGAGGCCTCTGGCGCCACGACGATCGCATTCTGAAAGGCCATTTGCACGGACGCCGGAGATTCTGCCTCCTGCGGCGTCAGGTAGATCGCCCACGACCGGCGCGCGGTCTCTCCTGCCAGAACCAGCTCTCCAAACGGTATCAGATAGCGGCGCTGATTTTCGGAGGCAGGCAAGACGGTTTGCTTGCCGATTGTAGAGCCCGAAGGATCGGCAATGGCCGGCTTCGCCGGCTCTGCTGGCCCCGGCGCTTCCGGCGACATGTCGAAAGGCGCCACCTGCGCTCCGGCAGCCGCCGTCGACATGAGAAGGGCAAGGGCCACATGCCGCCATCTCATGGCTGATGCCCCGCGGTTTCACCGGCCGCAGCCTTGATTTCTGTCCGGCCACGAAGATCGCGGAAGAAATAGACCAGTCCACGATATGTCTGGAAAAGCGCCAACCGGAAGAACCAGAACGTGCCGCGCAGCAGGCCGGGATTGCCGCGACGTGACAGCTGGAATTGTTCCCACTGCCTGGAGTTGGCGAAGATCAGGTCGGCGACGAGCCGATGGTGCCGAGCCTCCTGCGGCGTGTAGCGGCAGCCGATGGCGATGCCCTCGGTCGTCCGTTCGAAATTGCGGATCTTGACCGGCAAGGCGCCTTCGGCGTCATCGGCAAATGTCATGAACCGCAAGGTCGCGTCGGCTCCCCTGGCGAGGTCATCGAGTTCGGCGCCGGGCACCACGACACGCGCACCGTTCGCAGACACGTTCTCGATCGTGCCCTTCAACCATTTTCCATTGTAGTTGAAATCGCAGCGTCGGCTTACCTTGACGCGACGCGTCGCAGCCCGCTCGCCTCGCTCCGAGACAACGCCGAGGGCGCATCCGGCCATGAGAAGGTTGAGCAGATTCCAGCCGCCGACGACCAGCGTCACATCAGCCTTGTAAGGTTCGGCGTAAACCTTGTAGGCGGTCATCGCGACGGCAGCCAGCAACACGGCAAAGATCACGAAGAAAGGTCGCCCGATTTCGGAGAGCCGGCTCTGTGCGATCGACTCGTCCTTTGCCGTCACCTTGAAGGTCGGCTTGCTCGGATTGATCATGACGGAAACGACCGCCGGCAGCAGGTGAACTGTCTGCACATATTCGTAGAGTTCGGAGATCCAGGGCCAGCGGAACGCTCCATAGAGGTAGTTCTGCATCATCAGGTTCACGATCATGTAGGCGAGCGTGTAGGCCATGAACTCGCCGCCGGACGCCGTGAATATCTGGAGATCGAAGAACAGGTAGAAAAGCGGCACGAACAGGAAGATCGCCCGCGCGAACGGAAACAGCCAGAACAGCGTCGATGACATGTAGCAGAGGCGCTGCGGAAACGAGAGGCCGCGCTTCAGCGGCGGGAAGCGGAAGCGCAGGATCTGCATCATGCCTTGCGCCCAGCGGCTGCGCTGTCCGATGAAGGAAGCGAAGGTGGCCGGCTGCAGACCGGCGATCAGCGGCCGGTCGACATAGACGCTATGCCAGCCACGCGAGTGAAGCTCGACCGCGGTCTCGCAATCCTCGGTGATCGAGACGCCGCTGAAACCGTTGGTTTCGAGCAAGGCAGCCCGCCGCAGCACCGCCGCCGAACCACAGAAGAACGCGGCATTCCATTTGTCGAGACCGCGCTGGATCACGCCATAGAACATCTCGTTCTCGGACGGCATCTTTTCGAACGTCCTGAGGTTGCGTTCGATCGGATCCGGATTGAGGAAGAAATGCGGCGTCTGCACAAGGAACAGGCGCGGGTCCTCGTCAAAATAGCCGACGGTCTCCTTCAGGAAATCACGTGCCGGCGCATGGTCTGCGTCGAAGACCGCGATGAGCTCTCCCGTCGAGTGCTCCAGGCCGTTGTTCATGTTGCCGGCCTTGGCATGCTCATTGCGCTCGCGCGTGAGGTAGCGTGCCCCGAGATCGCTCGCCAGTTGCTGCAGTTCGGCATGTCGCCGCTGCGCATTGTCGGCCTCGGCAAGCCGATCGGAATTGCGCTTCTGCAAAGTGCCGCCGTCGTCGAGCAGCCAGACGGTGAAGCGATCCTTCGGATAGTCCATCGCCATGGCGGCGGCGATGGTGTTCGCCAGCAGTGCCGGCTCCTCGTTGTAAGTCGGAATGAACACATCGACGGTCGGCAACCTGCCGTCGAATTTCGCCCGCGATGGCCGGGACGGCAGCGGTTGCGCAACCACGAACAGGCTGAGCGCCAGCATCATGACGCTGTACATCTCGGCAAGGTAGAGCAGGATGCCTGGAATGAAGTTTTCCGGCTGGTTGATCGGCGGCAAGGTGCTGGTGGTGCGCCAATAGACATAGCGCATGACGATCGCGGTGCCGAAGGCGAGCGCTACCAGGCGCCAGATCCCGTCTGGCCGGACCAGCTTCAGGATCATCATCGCGAGGAGAACCGAGAGTCCCGCGACCAGCTGCGTCTCGAGGCTGATGGGAAGCGTTACCAGCCCCAGCACGGCCACGGAGGCGATCGCCCACTGCAGCACGATCAACAACCCACGCATCAGACCTGTCTTTCCATCATTCCTCAAACCTCGCCGCTGCGGTCATCGCGCGACACGCGGATTCGCCGCGCCTTCCAGGAAGCCGATTCCCGCTCCCTTCAATCAATGGCCGATGCAGGTCTCCGTTGCCTGCCTGCCCGCAGATATGGTTAGCGATTCCTTTCTCATTGTTTGCAGTTGGAGCTCACCGGATCACACGGCGGCGGCGGCACGATCACCGCCGGCTGACTTGCTGTGGGTACCTGGCGAACCAGTGCTGTCGGCAGCCGCGTTTCTGCTTGCGATGTGGCAGTCCCCGGCGGCGGGGGAACGATCGGCCCGGTCGGCTCCGGCAGGGCGGGCACGCGTTGTGGGGCAGGCGCGATATGTCTCGGTCGCACGACCCGCTCGACCGACGGAGCCTCGCGCACTGGAGACGTTGTCACCGTCGCGAACTTCTCCGATGCCGTCGGATAGACGGGGGCGCCGGATTTGCCGAGCGAAGCATCCGGCGCATTGACCGCGCCATAAGGATTCCAGCCACTCGAACGGAAATAGGACGAGATCGTGAAATCATACATGGCCTGCAGCAGGCGCTCTTCCGGCAGTGCCTGATCGCAGAGCCGCAACCTGATCTGGATCGAACCCTTGTTGCCGATGAGCGTCTGCGTCGAACCGGTGGAAGTCAGGCGCTGCCAGGCATAGAGACAGGTATCCCCAGAAGATGACCGCCCGACGGCGTAGCCGAACGGGCCGTACCGGTTCTGCACGTAGTAAGGTGATCGGGTCATGCGAACGCCGGGAAAGAGCTGGCGCATCTCGGTGCCGATGTTGCTGGGCGGCAGGAACCCCGCGCGCAATTCGGTCTGCCCTGCGACCTTGCGGTCGACGGGGCCGAACAATTGAACCCTCAGCATGTTCTGGCCGGGAGAATGCGCGGAGGTCGACAATGCGATCTCCTGCTGAAGCGCGTTGGCATATTGCCGTTCGATGATCCCTGTGATTGCCGGTCCGCCAGGGCCAGGATAGGCGAAGGCCTTTTCGGCAGAGACCATCTGCGTGTCCGACAGCGAACCGACATGGGTCTGCTGGGCACAGCTGGCCAGAAGCAGTCCCGTCATCATGCCGGATAAAACCAGCATGGGAGGCCGTGCTTTTCCGGTCTTTGCTGCAGGCAGCCTGCTTTTGAGCAAAGTTCGCATGGCGCCGAAGCTAAGAGATTCGGCCTGTCCAACGAAGCGCGAAAGCCAGCCCTTTAGCGGTTCATCACATTTTGATGTGGCCTGAGTCGAAATTGCCACATTGGATCAACGCAGCGGCCCGCTTGCCACCATGCATCGCCGCCAGAAGATTATCACTGTCAGGCCGGATCAAATCACTGGCGCCGGTTCGTTTCTGGGCTCACCTTCGAGACAGATGCGGTTCCGGCCGCCAAGCTTTGCCCGATAAAGCGCCTTGTCGGCACGCTCGTATAGTCTGTCGAGCGTATCGCCAGGCCGGGCCTGGGCAATTCCTGCCGAAAACGTGTAGCCAAAGGCAGTATCTATGCTCAGCGGCCGCGATTGACGGACCTGCGAAAGCATCCTTTCGACGATGTTTTCGGCATCTGGAAGGCAGGCGCCCGGCAAAACGAGCGCAAACTCCTCACCGCCGATCCTTCCCATGCTGTCGAGACGGCGCACCATGCCATGGATGGTTATGGCAAAGTCTCGCAATACGATGTCGCCGGCGGCATGGCCAAAGCGATCATTGATGTTCTTGAAATTGTCGAGGTCGAGGATCGCCAGACAACCACAGCTGTTGTCAGGCACGGCAGTTGCCCTGGCGATGATTTCTTCCGCCCGCGCCAGCACGAAGCGGCGGTTTGGTATGCCAGTCAGTTCGTCGGTCTGGGCGACCTTGAGGGCAAAATCGCGATCCTGCCGAACCTTTCGCTCGGTCGCCCTTATCGATGTGATGTCGCTGGCGATGCATAGCATCCATCCCTCGGCATCGACGGTTTCGGTCATCCAGAGCCAGCGCCCGTCGAACAGATCCGTCTCGAAGGCCCGAAAGCCAACCTTTCCGCGCCTGGCCTGGGTCGAAACCAGCCATTCCTCGAAGCTGGCAGCCCGGATTATCGTTCCGCGCGACAGGGCAAAATTCCGACGCATGATCTCCGCCCAGAGCGGCGTCTCGTCGGGATCGATGAAATAAACGTCGCGGAACGCCCGATTGGCATATCTCAGGCGATCGGAACCGTCATAGAGCGCCACCATGGCGCCGGAAATTTCCTGGACCTCCGATAGCCGAAGAACGATGTCTTCCATCATCAGCCGCTGCAAGTCCCCGCATCAGACAGTACGTTAGCATACTATCACGTGCGACTGGATTGCGTTGGTTTGATGTCAATCGACATGAACGAACCGTCACCAGCGCGGCTCCTGCCCGTATCGAGCCACGTGCGGCTGGCAGAACCAACAGTTGGTTGCTGCCAGCCGCTGGCGATCACCATTTCAAGCCGATTTTAGCGGTTCCAGCGACGTTGTGGACGTTTCCGGAGAGTTCGCCCTGGAGGCTTGCGGCGGCGAAGAAGCCGTTGTTGGTTGCGTATTCGATGCCGGCGTCGAGGAGTGCGCTGTAGCGGTCGGGATTGGCGCCTTCGATGCTGAAGGCGGTACCGGGCAGCGCCTGGAAGC
>NZ_JBHYIM010000009.1:0-258979 GCF_042739655.1 Mesorhizobium sp. NPDC059025
CGTTGATAGGCCGGGTGTGGAAGAGCGGCAACGCTTGAAGCTTACCGGTACTAATAGTTCGATCGGCTTGATCGTTCTCATTCCTTATGTCCATCAAAAGCGCTCACGCTTGAGCGGCCCTAACGGGCCCAAGCTCCGCGAGGGCGCCGGATGAACCGGCGACGCGCAGTCGCGCTTGCGGGCAATAGCCCGTAACAAAACTGCAAGCGCCAATGGCACAAATACAGCTTCTCGATTACGTGCGTTTTGCCGACCTGGTGGTTATGGCGGAGCGGCTGCACCCGATCCCATTCCGAACTCGGCCGTGAAACGCTCCAGCGCCAATGGTACTTCGTCTCAAGACGCGGGAGAGTAGGTCGCTGCCAGGTCTGCTAAATGCACGTAAGCTTCTCTTTTGATGTTTAAAGCCCCGCCAAACGGGACTTCGGGGCCGCGAAAGCGGCCTTTTCATTTGGCGAGGTGGAATTTTGGTAAGCGAAAGCTTATCTTTATATGGTTGACGCGGGATGGAGCAGCCCGGTAGCTCGTCAGGCTCATAACCTGAAGGTCGTAGGTTCAAATCCTACTCCCGCAACCAAATCAAAACGGCCCGTCGCAAGACGGGCCGTTTGTGTTTTTGGGGATGCCGCAAAAGGGCAGATCGGATTTCTATGCCCGCGGGACGAAAGCAATCCAGTTTATGCTGATCACGCTTTCAGCTGCGCCGGGGCTGGGGTTGCCGCCCTCAACCAAGCAAAAAACGAGGGCTAAAGGCCTTCCACGATGCGTTGAAGCGCGAGCTGACCCGGATCGGCAAGGCCGATGCTCCTGTCGGCGAACATGCGCGCGCGACCGAGTTTGTTCGGCTGGGTCTTGAAGGTCTCAACGGTCTCGCGTGCCGCTTCGACCGCCTTGTCGATCATCGTGTCGTAAGTCACGCCGTCGGTCGCCCTGGCAATCGCATCGAGGCTGTCGAGCACGGTCTTGTCGCCGAGCGCGCCCTTGCCACGTGCCATCATGGCGTCGCGTGCAGCAGCGACCAGGGCCGGTATTTCTCCGGGCTCTATCTTTGTCCTGCCTTTGGTCGCCTTGGCTGCGGCCATGAAGCCGGTTGCCACCAGCGTGCCGTAGGATGACGAGGAAACGCGCTGGAACGCCTTGGCGACCTCAAGCAGCGCCAGGCCAAAATCTTCTGGCAACGCGGCATTCGCGGCTTCGGCAAAACCTTCCGAAACGGTGATGCCGAGGTCGCCATCGCCAAGCGCGCCATCGGCTGCACAGAGTTCGGCCGATGCGGCAGCAGCTGCTGTTGAAACGCGTTGCAGAGCCGAGCTCAGCATCTTGGTGTCTATCATCGCGAATTCCTCCCTAAGCGGCTCGTAGCTGGCTGGTGCCAGGGAAATTCGGGCAAGCGGCAGCGGTTTTGCGTATAAACAAAGGTCGGGGCGTTTCCAAAAGCGAAAATGCTCTACACGCGCCAGAAGGCGCAGTCAGCCGGCGCCCTGAGCAGGCGTTCGAGCTCCTCGTCCAGCTTGATGATGGTGATCGTGGCGCCCGTCATCTCCATCGAAGTGGCGTAGCGGCCGACCAGCGGCATAACGATCTCGACACCGAGTGCATCAAGACGCTTCCTGGCGTGGCGATAGAGGATATAGAGCTCTTCCGCAGGTGTCGCACCGAGCGAGTTCACGAGGATCGAAATTCGATCTCCAGGAGCAAGCGGCTGGTCGTAGACCAGGCGTTCGATCATCTCGTCGGCAATGGTATCAGCGGGCCTGATCGCGGCACGCCAGATGCCAGGTTCGCCATGGATACCCATTCCCATTTCCATTTCGCCGTCGCCGATCTCGAAGGTCGGCCTGCCAACCTGCGGAATGGTGCAGGGTGTCAACGCCATGCCGATCGAACGACAGGCATCGGCGGCCTTCTGCGCGACACGGGTGACCTCATCGAGGTCCGCGCCGGTCTCTGCGTATGCGCCAGCCACCTTGAATGCATAGATCATGCCGGCGACGCCCCGACGCTTGGCCGCCTCGTCCTTCGGCGCGGAGACAACATCGTCGGCCAGAACCACGGTGGTCGAGCGGATGTCGTGCTCCAGCTCCACCGTTTCGCCGGCCATATCGAAATTCATCACGTCGCCGCCATAGTTGCCATAGAGGCGGAGTACCCCGGCACCACCATCGGCCAACCGGATGGCTTCGGCCATCTGCTCGGCCGAAGGGCTGGCGAAGACGTTGCCGATCGCACACGCATCGAGCAGGCCCTTGCCGACATAGCCGGTAAAGACCGGCAGATGACCGGAGCCGCCGCCGGTGACGATGCCAACCTTGCCTGTTGTCGTTCCGCCCGCGCGGGCGATCACCCGGCGGGCGGGCTGCGCATAATATTCCGGATGGGCCGCCACCAGACCTTCCAGCATTTCATCGACGTAGTCGGCGGGATTGTTGAGGATTTTCTTCATCGCTGTTTCCTTCGGGATCATGCGCTGAGGGACCGCGAGATGCGCTCGCGATGGCGGGACAGGCGTTCGATGACGATCGGCAGGCCGGTGCCGACAATGATCAGGCCACCGATGACGACCTTCTGCCAGTAGGACGGGACGCCGGCCATCAGCAGCGTGGTGTTGATCATGGTGATGACGAAGACGCCGAGCAGGGTGCCTGTCACCGTGCCGTAACCACCGGTGATACGGGCGCCGCCGAGCACCACGGCAGCGATCACGTTGAGTTCCATGCCGACGAGATCGAAGGGATTGGCCATGCGCGACAGCGTCACATGGGTCATGCCGGCCAGGCCCGCTATCGCGCCGGCAAGGACATAGATCATCATCTTGACATGCCTGACCTTGATGCCGATGCGTTCAGCCGCTTCCTCGGAGCCGCCGATCGCGTAGATCTTGCGTCCGAACAAAGTGAGGTTGATGAGGATAGCAACGACCGCTGCGACCCCGACCAGCACCAGGAACGAATAGGGCAGCGAGACCATCTGTCCGGCTGCATTCTCCATTCGAACCAGGACCTTTCGCGAGAAAGCGATGATCTCGCGCGGTACGGTTGTGATGTAGGTGGTGCCGAGGAAGGTGAGCAGCACGCCGCGGTAGAGGCTGAGCGTGCCGAGGGTCACGATAAGCGTCGGCAGGCCGAGCATGCCGATGAGCAATCCGTTGAACAGACCAAGCATGGCGCCGATCAACGCACTGAGGGCGAAGAAAGCGAAGATCGGCAGATCGACGTCCACACCGAGTACGATCTTCATCGTGGCATACATGGCGAAGGCACCGATGGCCGTGCAGGAGACATCGATGCCGCCAGATGCCAGCACCATCATCACGCCGAGCGCGAAAATGCCGGTCACCAGCGAGTTGCGCAGCAGGTCGATCAAGGTTGCGACCGAAAAGAAGGCGGGGTTGATGATGCCGAGCACCAGCGCGAAAACCAGTACCGTGATGAGCACCACGCCCTGTGGCGTTGCCAGAATCCGGGCCAGAATCCGGGAAAGAGGCTTGCTCATGCCCGGCCCTCCTTGATGACTTCGTTGTAGAGCCGATCCTCATCGACGTCGTTCGCGTCGAAACGACCGGTGATTTTCCCGCGCACCATGACCAGGATCGTATCGGACAGTGCGATCGCCTCGCTGATGTCGTCGGTCACGACCATCACGGCCGTGCCGGATCGGCTGAGCGCGACCAGCAATTCATGGATCTCGCGTTTCGAGCCGACATCGACGCCGACCGTCGGGCCGTTGAGGATCATCAGCTTCGGATTGCGCTCCATCCAGCGCGCCAGCACCACGCGCTGCTGGTTGCCACCGGATAGCGTGGCGACGGAAGGCGTCACGTCCGGGGTCTTGATGCGCAGTGCCTTGACCGCGTCACGGGCACGCTGAACCATAGCGCGTGCATCGATAAATCCCGCGCGCAGGTTCTTCTCCAGGCTCGAGACGACGATGTTGTCGCGAATGGTCTGGTTGAGGAACAGGCCTTCGGTCAGGCGATCCTCGGGAACATAAGCAATGCCGTGATCGATGGCGTCGCTTTCGCTGGCGAAAACAACCGGTCGCCCCTCGATCTCGATGCGTCCTTCATCCGCCGCCAGGGTGCCGAACAGCGTGAGCGCCAGCTCGGTACGACCCGAACCGAGCAGGCCGACGACGGAGACGATCTCGCCGGGCCTGAGGTCGATGTCGACATCGGCATACTCACCGCGCCGCCCAAGTTTCCGGATGGAAAGGAACGGTGACGCCGGCTCGGCCTGGGTTCGCGGCAAGCGCTGACTGTCGATCGAACGCCCGGTCATCGCCTCGACGAGGCTTGCGGCATCGAAGTTCTGGATTGGCCCTTCGACCACCACACGACCGTCACGCAGCACGGTGATGGTGTCGCAGATCGCGAAGACTTCCTCGATCTTGTGGCTGACGAACAGGAAGGCGACGCCTTCATCGCGCAGGGCGCCGACGATCTCCAGCAGGCGCGCAACCTCGCTGCGGGTAAGCGCCGTCGTCGGTTCGTCCATCACGATGATGCGTGCGTTGTTGGCAAGCGCGCGGGCGATCGCCACCAGCTGCTTGGAGGCGACCGGCAGCCGCTCGACCGGTGTGTCCGGGTCGATCTCGACGCGCATGCGCTTCAGCGTTTCGGCCGCAAGCGCGCGCCGCGCGCCGCGGCGATGCAATGTATCGCCAGCCGTCACGGCGGCGAGAAATCCGATGTTTTCCCAGACCGTAAGGTTCGGGAACAGGGAGAAATCCTGATAGATCACCGAAAGGCCGGCTGAGATCGCGGCCTTGGCGTCATTGCCCTGCAGCCTGCCTGCAATGGTCACCGTGCCCGCATCGGCGCTGACGACGCCCGACAGGATCTTGATCAGTGTCGATTTGCCGGAGCCGTTCTCCCCGGCGAGGCAGCGAACCTCGCCCTCCGCGAGGGAAAGGCTTACATCCGCCAGGACGCGTACCGGACCATACGCCTTGCGTATGGCCCGCATCTCAAGCATGGCCGGTTTGTCTTTTGCTTCTGGTGTCATGGGGCCTCCGCCATGACCGCCGAGCGCAAGGCCCGGCGGCAACTGGCGTCACAGGGAGCCGAGGGTCAGAACTTGTATTCGCCCATATTGTCCTTGGTCACGTCGACCCAGGCCTGGCCATAGATCACCTTGCCGTTGAGACGCACCTTGTTGTAGCCCTCGACGCCGAGATCCATGCCGTCGGTGACCTCCTTGCCCTCGATCGCCATCGCAGCGACCTTGTTCATGGCGATGCCTGCCTTGGCCGGATCCCAGAAGGAGATCATGTTGATCTCGCCGCTCTCCAGATATGGCCCGGCGACCGAGACGAGGCTGGTGCCGACGATCGAGACCTTGCCGGTCAGTCCTGCTTCCTCCACCGCGAGGGCGGCGCCGACGACGTCTTCACCGGCCGACCCCTGGATACCCTTCAGGTTCGGATAGGTGCGCAGCAATTCCTTGGTCTTCTGGTAGGCAACCTGCTGCTGCTCGGTGCTTTCGATCTTGTCGGCGACCAGCTTCATCTTGGGGTACTTGGCCTTCTGGTAGGCGATCGCGGCATCCACCCATTCGTTGTGGGTCTTGGCGCTCAGATTGCCGACGAAAACCGCGTACTCGCCTTCACCGCCCATCGCCTTGGCAAGCGCTTCCATGAGATGTTCGCCATAAGCGGCATTGTCGAAGGCTTCGACGTCGTAGGTGACGTTCTTGAGGCTCGATGCCTCGTGGCCAACGACCTTGATGCCTTGACCCAGCGCCTTGGCCAGAACCGGTTCGAGCGCCTCGGGAGAATTCGGCACCACGGTGATGGCGTCGACCTTCTTGGCAATCAGATCCTCGATCATCTGCACCTGAAGTGCGGCATCGGCCGAGGCCGGGCCGACCTGCGAGGCATTTTGCCCCGTGTCCGCGGCATACTGCTTGACGCCTTCTTCCATGCGGTTGAACCAGGCGATGCCGGAGAGCTTCACCACCGTGACGATCGTATGTTTGGCATCCTGGGCATTGGAAGCCACCATGGCTCCTCCGAGCAACACGGCGCCCAACGCCGCTCCCGTTGCCATTTTCCTGAAGTTGAAAGTCATAAGTCCTCCACCACTCTTCTTGTTTGCTCTTTGCAGCCCGCTGTTCGGGACTGTTTTCTACCTGCCGAGCCCCACCGTCAGATCCTTCGTCCTGGCGTAGAGCTCCCTGTAGGTTCGATAGCCGGATGCGTAGACAGACCGGTTTCGCGCGTCCGGCTCGATTTCGCGCTCAACCGGATTCCAGTTCTGGATATCGCCGCGCCGGACATCACCCACGGCGACGGCAGCGAGGAAGGCGTTGCCAAGGGCCGCACCGATGGTCTTGACGCATACGGCCTGCTTCCACCCGGTGACGTCGGAGATCGCCTGCGACCAGACACGGTTCTTGGTGCCGCCGCCGACCGCCGCTATGCGCTGCAGTGGCGCGCCGGCATTCCGGTACGTCTCGACAATGTCGTTGACACCGTAGGCGATACCCTCCAGCAGGCCGCGGTAGATGTCGGCGCGCCGGTGGGTGAGATCCAGGCCAAACACCATGCCCCTGGCGTGCGGATCGTGGATCGGCGTGCGCTCACCCGAGAAATAGGGAAGGACCAGAACGCCGTTTGCCCCGACCGGGGATGTCTCGGCTTCTTCCGCGAGCTGCCGCAGGGCGGATTGGGGATCAAGCTCGCGGGCAAACTGCTCCTGGAACCAGCGCGTCAGCGTGCCACTGGTCGAGGTGCCGGACATGCACGCATGCTGTCCCTCGAACAGCCATGGCGCGTACCACAGCCTCGGATCCTCGACCCGGCTGTCGGTGACGAGGATGATGAACATGGTCGAACCGTACATCATCATCATCTCGCCAGCGCCGAGAACACCGACGCTGACCGCTTCGGATGCTGCATCGATGGTTCCAGCGGTAACCGGTGTCCCGACCGCGAGACCCGTCGCCTCGGCCGCAGCCTGGCTTACCGTCCCGGCGATATCGGTCGTCCAGAGCAGGTCCGGGAGGCGCTCCGGCGCGATGATGCGCTCGGCATAACGATCACTCCATTGATGCGTGCGCACGTCATAAAGTGGACTGGAGCTGCCGGCTGAATAGTGATCGATCACGTAGCGACCGGTCAGGCGATGGATGAGAAAGGACGATGAGTTGAGGACCTTGTGGGTGCGCGCATAAAGATCGGGCCGGTTCTTCTTCAGCCACAGGATCTTCGGCCCGACCGACTGAGAGGTGAGTGAATTGCCTCCCGACCGGATCAGCTCTTCAAGACCGATCTCGTTCGTGAGTTCCTCGATCTCGACTGTCGCGCGCGTATCGACACCGTAGAGCACGGCGTTCATCAGCGGTTCGCCGTCGGCATCCACCGGCAGCATGCATGGGCCGATGCCGCTGGTTCCGACCGAGCGGATATCGGCGGGCGCAACGCCGCTCGTTGCGATCAACTCCTTGCTGATCGAGCAGAATTCGAGCCACCAGTCGCGCATCGCGTCGTGCTCGGCCCAACCCGGACGCGGCACGAGCATCTTGTGCGGCCGCGTCGCGGTCGCGGCGATGACACCGTGACCGTCGACGAGGACGCCCTTGGACTCGTAAGTCCCGATATCGATACCAAGATAGTACGGCATCAGGTGTAGAGATCGCGATCGAGGCTGAACTTGGAATCGATCCGGCGGATACCGGCGACAAGCAGCCTGGTCAGCCCTTCGAGATCGCGCAGGTCGCACATTTCGAGCGCCGTATGGGTGTAGCGGCAAGGGAAGCAGAGATCGATGCAGGCGACCCCTTCGCCGACCAGTTGCACATAGGACGAGTCAGTCAGGGCGCCGGTGTGCGCCGTGCGCTGCAGGTTGATGTCCTCGGCTGTCGCCGTTTCGTCGAAAAGACGCGGCAGTGCCGGATGCGGGATCGTTCCGTTCAGCGTGCCGCGGCCGTGGAAGGAATAGAGAGCCATGGCAGGCCCCGCGCCAAGTTCGACCTCGCCGCGATGCGCCATGTCGGGGGTGTCGGAGTTGAGTGCGAGATCGAGCTGGATTGCAATGTCGGGCTTGATCGCCTGGGCCGCGACCATCGCGCCGCGCAGGTTGAATTCCTCCAGGACGGCGAAGACGAAATGGACGGTCGGCCTGACGTCGCTTTTGGCAAGCTGCCGTGCGACCTCCACGACAACGGCACAGCCGGCACGGTCGTCGACGGAGGTTCCGATCAGCCGGTTTTCGTTGAGGTGGATGACGCGCGGATCATAAACCACGGGCGTGCCGATCTCGATACCCAGAGCGCGCACCGCTTCGGCATCCTGCGCGCCGACATCGATGAAGAGGTCGGCATAAGGCGTGACCTTGTACTTCTCCTCGGCCGGCGTGGCATGATGACTCTTGTTGGCGATGACGCCATGTACGTCCTTGCCCTCGCCAACGCAGAAGAGAACCGCCTGCGCCGGCAAGGCCTTTTCCGGAATGCCGCCGAGCCGCTCGATGCGGACCAGGCCGTTGGCTTCAATCTTGCGCACGATGAAGCCGAGCTGGTCGATGTGAGCGAACAGCATCACCGAGGGTGCTGCTTCATCGCCTTCCAGCGTGGCGATCAGGTTACCGAGTTTGTCCGTGCGCAGTTTCAGCGGCAGGTCGGCAAGCTCGCGGGCGATCAGGCGGCGCACGCGATCCTCATGGCCCGACAGGCCAGGAGTGAGCATCAGGGATTCGAGCAGGGAGCGGAGACGCGCCTTCATGAGGGCTTGGCCTTTCGTTGGAACAGCGTGGCAAAACCGACCGATCCGGCAACCGCGCGCAGTGACATGACGGCCACCAGAAGGCCGCCGAAGAACAGGTCGCGCGAGAACGCGCTGAAGGAGAGGCTGTTCAGCCCGCTCGAAATGAACTGCAGGCTGATCACCGCCAGCACGACGCCGGCGACGGTGCCGAAACCGCCCGCAGGGCTGACGCCGGCGAGGATGTTGATGAGGATCACCAGCAGGAGATAGGACGAGCCGTAGTCGGCATTGGCCGAGTTCACGCGCGCTAGCACGACAAGTCCGGCAAGCGCTGCAATGAAACCGGTGATGGCATAGATGCGGATCAGCAGTCCGCGTTCACGGATGCCGGCGAACCTGGCGGCAACCGGATTGGCACCGAAGAGCCGCAGCCTGAGGCCAACCGGAGTTCGTTTCAGCAATACGGAGAGCGCCAGGGCGACGAGGGCGAAGAGCAGCAGTGGCAAGGGCAGGAGGCCGCCAATCGACCAGTTGCCGAAAGCCGTGTACCAATCGGGCAAACCGGTGATCGCCGGCCTGCGAGTGATTGCAATGCCGAAGCCGGCAAAAAGCTGCATCGTGCCAAGGGTCGCAAGGATCGGTGGCAGCCGCAGGTAGGCGATCAGAAAGCCGTTGAAGGCGCCGCATGCCGTTCCCACGGCGAGTGCCGCAGGGACGGCGAGCCAGGCCAGTTCAGGCGCGGCTTTCATGATGACGGCGGCTGTGATGGCGGCAAGGTTCGCGGTGGCCACCACAGAGAGGTCGATGCCGCCTGATACCATCGTCGGCAGCACCGCCAGCGCCAGCAGTCCGAACTCGGGAAACTGGAAGCCCATCGAGTTCAGATTGGTTGCGGTCAGGAAGCTCGGGGAGGTCACGGCCAGCACGACGAAGATCAGCACTGTCAGAACAGCGAGGCTCTTCAGGTAACTGTTCGTCGTGTCTTGTCTGGCGTTCATGTTTCCTCCCACTCGCGCGCCGATCTCAGTGGCTGATCTCAGTGACCCCGCGCGGTCTTCACGATGCGCATGAACTCCTTGGCCCGCTCCGGATCGACAGCCTTCCAGGTGTCGCCGTCGATCTTCAGCGAAGAACCGACGATGCAGCCGTCCGCGATCCTGAGGATGTCGGCGACGGTGTTGTGGCGCACCCCGGTATTGGCGAGCACGGGCGTGGTCGACAGGACCGCCTTTACCGATTCCAGTGCGTTCATTTCCGCCGCCTCGCCAGTGATGGCTCCGGAGACGAGAACGGCGTCGGGGATGGAAGAGAAGACCGCCGAGCGCGCGCGATCGGCGAGCGCGCGGCGGTCAAGGGAGTCGGCGAATTCAGCCGACACGTTATAGAGCATCACCAGATCGGCGCGGTTCAGCCTGTTGCGGTAACGCATCGCGGCGCCGGCGTTCGGCTCCCACGGGCCCATGTCGGATGCGTAGGTGCCGGTGAAGATTTCACGGACGAAGGACGCACCGGTGGCTGCCGCAAGCGCGACCGTGCTGGTCGGATCCCACAGCACGTTGACGCCGAACGGCTTTTCGATTTCGGAGCGCAACTGGCCGATGACATAGGCCATGGTCGCGGTCGAGGCGACGTCGACCTTGAGCTCGTAAGGGCGGTCATTCTCATTGCCGAACATGACGGCATCGACATCCGCAGCCTGGAGTGCCTTGAGGTCGCGACGCGCCGCTTCCACGATGCCGTCGATACCCGCCTCGGCGTCGTAGAGCGGTGTGCCAGGCAGCGGGTTCAGGTGCACCATGGCGATGATCGGTTTCTTGCCGCCGAACAGCGCGTTGAATTTGCTCATTTCTGGTATTGCCTTTCTAAGTTGCGGGTGACGAGACGTCACACCGTCTGGATGGCGCCAAACCGGCCGCGATAGGGAGCAAGCAGCGGTTCGGCGTCGGTATCGGTGATGAACAGGTCGACGGCTTCCAGCGGGCACACCGCCGTGAAGCTACTCGTATTGAGCTTGCTGTGGTCGGCGACCAGGACCGTGCGCGTCGCCTGGGCGATCGCAATGCGCTTCGTCTGCGCCTCGTCCTGAGTGGAATTCGTGATGCCGGTCTCATCGATGGCGTCTGCTGCGAGGAAGAACGTGTCGGCACGGATGTCTTTCAGGGCGTCGGCGACCCAGGCACCGACAATGCTGAAGTAGCCGTTGCGGACACGACCGCCGACCAGATGCACTTCGGTGTCGCCACTCGCTGCCGCTTCCGCCACTTTCAGGTCCATGGTCACGATCGTCAGCGGACGTCCCGCCAAAGCCCGTGCAACGGCCAGCGCGGTGGTGCCGGAATCAAGGATGACCACTTTCTTGTTCTCGACCGTGGCAGCGGCCGCAACGCCGATGCGTTGCTTGAGATTTTGATGGACGCGAAGCTTCTCGAGGAAAAGCGGTTCGGTGATGCTTTCGCCGACGCCACGCGCCACGACGCCGCCATGCGTGCGGGCAACCAGGCCTGCCTGCTCCAGCACCGACAAGTCGCGACGAATGGTGGCGAGCGAAATGCCAAGGCGGGATGCCAGCTCGGTGGTGCCCACGCGCTTCAATTCAACGATGAGGTCCAGCATCTGCTGATGCCGCTCGTGCGGAAACCGCGTTCGAGAGCTTTCCATGTTGTCCTCCTGTTGTGATTGATAGTGATCGTTTTGGATGAGTCAAGCATTGACGATCAAAATTGTTGTTGCGCGATTTTTCGTTCGCGCACGTTGGCGCGTCGTGAAGCGCTCACTCTTGCGAAGGAGAGGGCTGACGGACTTCATCGTCGAGAGGCGTCGACATGGCTGGGAGAGTCTTCCGATCGCGGGCGCGTATCAGGAGGCGGGATAGTCGAAAATCGCCTACGCTCCAGATCCTAGAATGCGGTTCGAAATCGAACGCGAGACGGCCCTCTCTGCACGGCAAGGCGCAGAAAGGGCCGTCTTCGAACTCAGGATGAATAACTCTGTGTCGAGCGGATTGGATCCGTTAGGCAATCAGTCGTGCGTCTCGCCATCATACTGGGTGGCTTGCATGGAAGGGCGCTGCAGAAACTCTCTGAACCATTTCGACAGCCGCGGCCTTCCCGTTTCGAAGTCGGGCAGGTTGCGGAAGGCCAGCCAGTCGAGCGCAGTGGCCACAGCGATGTGGCCGACATGCAGCCGCTCATCCAACTCAGTCGCCTGCTCGAGATAATCGTAGGATTCGATGAGCTTCGTCTTCATCCCTTCGGCAAGGGCGGGATAACGGAGGTGTTCCGGACGGCGCGAGGTGTCCCAGCGCAAACCGATGCCGGCTTCGCACATGCCTTGCGCGACCGCCTGCATGCGCAGGGCCGCCCGGCGCCGAGCACCGGCAGGCGGTATCAATGCAGCGTGCCTGTTGAGCGTTTCGAGATAGTCGCAGATCACGATGGAATCGAAGATCGCCTCGCCGTCAGCAAGAACGAGAACCGGCACCTTGCCCAGGGGATTGACCGCGAAGACCTGGTCGTTGCGATTGGTTGGGCTGGTTTCGTGGTGAATGACACATAGCTGCGCAGCAAGTCCCGCTTCATGCGCGAAGACCAGAACCTTGCGCGCATATGGGGAGTGGGTCTGATAAAGAAGGTCCATTGTCGATCCAGTCTGACGGTTACGCACATGGCACGGATGCACGTTTCACCGTTCGCCAACGGAGACGTTGCATGATCGTGTCGGTCTGTGCTGATGGAACAGTATTGCGTCAGAGGGGAGAATAGCGCTGCATTTCTCGTCAAATGACGAGCGAAAATTGCGCGCGGGCCGATGCCGGCATGCATCTTCGCTCGTTGCAGCCAAATAGCCGGTGGCGCGCCTATTCGGCGATCAATTGCGGCGTCATGTGCAGATAGCGTGCTGCCTTGCGCTTGGCGGCGATATCCTTCCAGACAAACTCGACCTGATCGATGGTGAGGCCAACAGCCAGGGCAACTTCCGGGGCAGGCACTGCATGGTCCAACGCGTAAAGGCAAAGATCCATCTTGTCGTAAGGCAGCACGAAGTAGAACTCTTCTTGCGTCTGCGGCAGCGAATAGGTGTCCGTCGTCGGTGGCCGCGCACGAATCTCGGCAGGAACGCCGAGATATTCGGCGAGCTTGTAGACCTGTGTCTTGTAGAGATGCGCGATCGGCTTGATGTCGGCGGCTCCATCACCATTCTTGACGAAGAAGCCCTGGTCGTACTCCAGCCGGTTCGGCGTGCCGAGCACGGCATAATTCAACCGGTCGGCATGATAATATTCCAGCTGCTTGCGGGTGCGCTGCTTCATGTTGGTGGCGGCGACGATGCCAAGATAGGTCTCCACCGGCAGTCGCAGCTTCTTCTCCACTCCGTCCGGCGAACGAACGACCAGCGATGAGAGATTGTAGCCGCCGGTGGTGAGGCCGTTGTCGAAGACGATTTTGGATGCCCAGCCCACGCCGTAGTCCGGTTCGACCTGGCGGATGAAGGCATCGCGGCGCTCATAGCATCCCATGGCGGCCAACATCGGCGCCATGTCCTCGACGGTGCGCTCAATGCCGAACGTATCGGCGACCAATGTCCCGAGTCGCCGGCTTTCGGGATCGGAATCGGCTTCGGGCATCAGCAGTGCAAAGACGTGACCGGGGCCAAGCGCACGCACCGCCAGCCCGGCGCAGACGCTGGAATCGATGCCGCCGGAGAGGCCAAGGACGAGACCGCGTCGCCGCAGATCCTTGCGCAGGCTTTCACGGATCATCCCGGCAATGCGGTCGGTCTCCGCCGCTGGATCGAAATCGAGCGCCGAGGCCGAAAAGCGGATGGTCATACGTCAGGCCCTTTCCTGGTGAGGTGCATTTCAGCCGCCAGCCGGCGGCTGAGCTTGCCGCTGTCGGTTTTGGGCAAAGCGGCGACGAATTCAATCACCTTGGGAACCATGTAGTCCTCCAGGTGGCGCGCGCAGTGGCGCAGCACTTCGCGTTCGGTCAACTTCAGATCGGCCAACACCACAAAGGCCTTGATGGACTGTCCGAGCACCGGGTCGGGAACACCAGCCACCAGCGCTTCGGCGACGCCGGGCAACGCATGCAGGACGGTCTCGACTTCTTTCGGCGCCACCTTTTCGCCGCGCGATTTGATGATGTCGTCGCGGCGGGCCACGAAGGTGAGGAAGCCGTCGGCATCGGCGGTGAAAAGGTCGCCGGTATGGAGCTCCAGTGCCCCGGTTTC
The DNA here is from genome assembly GCF_042739655.1 of Mesorhizobium sp. NPDC059025. Lineage (NCBI taxonomy): Bacteria > Pseudomonadati > Pseudomonadota > Alphaproteobacteria > Hyphomicrobiales > Phyllobacteriaceae > Mesorhizobium > Mesorhizobium sp. NPDC059025. The sequence goes on from NZ_JBHYIM010000009.1 coordinate 13,933, forward strand.
CGGATGTGTGCGTAGCACCTTGGCGGTTGCCTCCGGCGCTTCCCAATATCCCTTCATCACATTTGGCCCCCTGACCACCAGTTCGCCGACGGTGTCGGGCTCTGCCGGTTTGCCGGCTTCGTCCATGACGTAGGCCCGCATTCCCGGGATGGCGATGCCTGCGGAGCCGGGTCGTTTTTCCAACTGTTCGGGCGGCAGATAGGTGGCGCGAATGCATTCGGTCTGGCCGTACATCGAATAGAGACGGGCACCAGGCAGGAAGTTTCTTAGTCGACGAATATGATCGACCGGCAATGGTGCGGCAGCGCTGGTGAGATAGCGCAGGCTGGCGAACAGGGCCGGGTCGAGATCTTTCATCTGCAGCATCATGGCGACCATCGAAGGCACCAAGGGAAAGCCGGTGGCGCGCTCGTCGCGCAAGCGCTCGAAGACGGCATAGGGAAAAGCAAAGGATTTTTCGAGAACGAGCGTCGCGCCGCTGAGCACAGCGGTCAAAAGCTGCGTCAGCCCATAGCCGAAGGACAGCGGCAGGACGCTAAGGATGATGTCGTCGGTGGTGTTTTCGAGATAGGAGACGATGGAGGATGCAGCCGCGTCGAGATTGGCATGCGCCATCATCACCCCCTTGGGGTCGCCCGTGGAGCCGGACGTATAGAGGATCGCTGCAAGATCTTCCTCTTGCCGACCGTTGCCGTTCGTAGACATCGGCTCGGCGAGCAGGGCACTCGTGAAAAGGGATGCGTTTGGCAGCGTGGCGTGCGATTCCGTCAACAGAACATGGAGCGGTGCTGGAAATTGCTGCGCGGCTTCTGCAACCACCGGGGCCAGCCTGCCTTGCGCCACAATGGCGGCCGGACGGCAGTGGTTGAGAAGGAAAGCGATACGCCCGGCCTTTGCCGAGGGATTGACCGGCACCAGTACAGCGCCCGATATCCAGACTGCGAAGATGGAAAGGGCAGCCTCGATGCCATTGTCCATGAAGACCAGAACGCGATCGCCCCGATGTGCACCGGCGCCGGCCAGCGCTGCGGCGAGACGCTCCGCCGATTGATTGAATTCAGCATAGCTTATCCGCCGGTCGCCACAGACCAGCGCCGTTCGGCGGCCTGTATCGGCTGCACGTGCGCGAAGGTGGGCTTCTAGGCGCATCTCTCGCAGCCCGCCTTAAGCGGCCCGCTTGCTGTCGACATAAGCGAGAATGCGGGCGATCGAGTCGAGATTGGCTGGAACGATCTCGCGATCCTCCACCTTGAAGCCGAACTCCTTCTCAATATAGCCGACCAGCTCGAGGATTCCTGTCGAATCGACAAGATCGTTGTCGATCAGTGACATATCGTCGGGCAACGGCTGGTTATCGTCGCCAAACAGGAAGTTCTCGATGATGAAGGCGCGGATCGCCGTCTTGGTGTCGTCTGCCATGATCTCTGTCCCCGGTGTTTCCCATCATTCGGTCTTCGTGGAGAACGTGTCCAGCCAGAGCTGGGTCGAAACGATGCCGACAAAGGCGGTATCGTCCCGGAAGCTGGCTGTCTCCTGATGCAAGACCTTGTTTTTCAGTTTTTCGACCGCCGCGGCATTGAAGAAGCCACCCTTGGCAACAGCCTCTGCGGAGAGCGCTTCTGCGAGGTAGCCAGGCGGCGTTGCGGCAAAGGCCTGGCTGTCCGGTGCGCGATACGGCTGTTTGGGCCGCTCGATGATTGCCTCGGGGACCAGACCCTTCGCGGCCTGCTTGAGGATGTGCTTTTCCCGCAGCCCGTGCAGCTTCATGTCCGGCGACAGGCCCGCTGCGAAGTCGATGACACGCGGATCAAGGAACGGGAACCGGCCCTCGACGCTGTTTGCCATCATGACCCGGTCGCCCTGGGCGGAGAGGATGTAGCCCGGCAGCAGGAACGACGTTTCCAGATATTGAGCCTGGTGCAATGGATGCCAGCGCGAAAAGTCCGGCGGCAGCATGGAAGCCAGTTCCGCCGTCGCATCATAATCGCCGAGTTCCCGCTTGAGTTCGGGCGAGAAGAACAGCTTGGCGGCACTTGTCGAACGGAAGCGCGGCCGATGTGAGTAGAGAAGATCGTCGATACGATCGTCCCCGGCACCGAAGAAGCGGGCCAGATATTCCGGCGATTGCCGCTGCAGGCCAGGCAGATAGGGATAGAGTCGCTGGAAGAGCAGCGGCCGCCATTTTGAGTTGGGCTGACGGCCGCAGAAGCGGCGCAGTCTCGCTTCGCGGAAGATGTCGTATCCGGCAAACAACTCATCCGCACCTTCGCCGGTGAGCACCGCCTTGATGCCATTGTCGTGCACCAGTGCCGAAAGCTTGGCGAGTGGCGCCGGCGCGGTGCGCAAGATCGGCCGTTCGACATGACGGATGACCGATGGGAACAATTGCGAGATATCGCCGGCGGCGCAGCGGACCGTGGTGTGTTCCACGCCGAGAGTCGTGGCCATCAAGGCCTGCCATTTGCTCTCGTCATGTTCTTCACTGTCGAAGCCGAGTGAAAAGGTGCTGAGCCGCTCCGGCTGTGCCCGGGCGGCGAGTGTCGACACGAAAGAGGAATCCAGGCCACCGGACAGATAGGAGCCGACAGGAACATCGGCGCGAAGGCGAATGCGGGTGGCGTCGTCGAGCAATGCCCGCAGCTCTTCGACAGCGTCGGCTCGCGGCCGGACATGTCCGGCATCGGGATAGCTCTGCCGCCACCAGGCGCGCCGGTCGATGCGCCCCTCGTCTACGATCATCAAGTGACCGGGCGGCAATTCCGAAATGCCCTTGAATGCCGTTCGGGGTGCAAGCGGCGCCCACAAAGTGAAGATCTGGTCGAGCGCGAGTGGATCGAGGCTGGCCTCGATGCCCGGCACGGTGAGCAATGCCTTGATCTCGGAAGCAAAGAACAGCGTGTCGCCACGCTGGACATGGAACAACGGGCGTACGCCCGTGCGATCGCGGGCCAGCACCATGCGTCTTTGCCGCGTGTCCCACAGCGCAAAGGCAAAGTCCCCATTGAGGTCGTGAAGGCAGTCCAGGCCCTTCTCGGCGTAGAGATGCAGGATGACCTCGGTGTCCGACTGCGTGCGGAACTGTCGGCCTCTGGCCATCAGTTCGTTGCGCAACTCGACGTAGTTGAAGATCTCGCCATTGTAGGAAATCACCAGATTGTCGGACGCGTCCGACATCGGCTGATGGCCATCGCCGAGACCGACGATCGACAGCCGTCGATGCGCCAGCCCGGCTTCGCCATCGACGTGGATACCACTGTCATCCGGACCTCGATGAGAGAGCTTGCTCGTCATGCGAGCCAGCAGCGCCTTCGCATCAGCCGGCGCTACACCCTTTCCGAAATACCCCGCCACCCCGCACATCAGGCCACCGTCATGTGAAGCGGTCGCCGATCAGGCGTGTCCAACCTTCTCCGGCAAGGCCGTTGACGAAGGCCTGTCCGCTGGTGAAGGCCTCGATCAGCTTCGGGTCGCGAGAATGAACGATGGTGGATGCGGCATGCACGAATGCGATTTTACGTCCCATCATGGCGCCGAGAAGCGCAGGCTGCGTACGCCCGCGCAACGCCGGCATGTTGCGAGAATCGGCATGACGCATCATCCGGTCGATCACCAGTCCTTCGCGACCGGGCAATGACAGGACCTGGACGACGCGACCGAGACGCCCTCTGTCGCCGTAATAGAGAAACAGGCCGATTGGTGCGCCGTTCGAGCGGGCGCGAACAACCCGCAACACCCTTTCACCATGGATAACCTTCTGGCGAGCCTCCGCCAGCATATAGCGCAAGCGTTCAGCATCCCACTGCGGCCGTAGCGCGAATTGGCGCAGGAACGTCGGGATGATCTCGGCGGCTTCGTCCTCGCTGATATCGGTGTCGGTGAATGCATCGGCCCGGCTGGCCTCCGGCACGTAACCATACCAGTCCGACTTGGCGCGCTGCGCCAGGGCATCGAAAGGTCGAAGCAGGGGAGTGACAAGCCGTGCCCCGGGCACGCGCTTCGCGACACTGTCAGCGACAAAGGACACCGGGCGCAGGATGCGCAGCCATTCGAGGCTGTAATCCGGCAGGATATGCCCGTTCACCTTCTGCCACAGAGCCGTCGACAGGTCGTTCGAGGTTTCGGTGAAGGAGAGATCCTGTGGGCCTGAGAGCACATCCCGCAACAGCCGGGCACCGGCGAAAGGGTCGTCTTCGCGGGCATCCACCATGAAGGTGCCGCAGACGGCTGCGCGCAGCGTCCTGCCGGCATGTTCCATCGCAAGCGGGAAGATGCCGAAGAAACCGCTCACGGTGCCATCGTCCCGCACATGGACCTTGGAGGCCAGTTCGGGATCGTAGTTCGGACCTTCGAGGAAAAGCGTCTTCAGATAGTCGGCGAGGGCACGCGGATCCACGCCGTTGCTGCGCAGGAGCCGCTGGAAAAGCGCAGCGACAGCCGGCAGATCCTGAGCCGTTACCGGTCTGATCTCAGGCATGCTTGTCGCCTCGGCCAATCCTGAACACGTCTACGCTTCCAATCTCGAACACAACTTTACGTATGGGCAGCGTCGTATCAGCAACTTCTAACCAAATGATTGGCAGCGCCGTGGTTTGGAAGAAGATGTGAAGCTTGGCGAACAGATGCTTAAGACGTGCCAAGAAGAGCCGGCTTCGGAGGCCCTTCAGCATCCGAGCTCACTTGTACGGGGACAAAAGTCGATGCGGGTTTCAGATCACCGGCTGCGACGGAGCGTCTGGGAGGGGGTTTCACCATATCTTGAGCGATAGGCAGCTGCCGCGCGGCCGAGATGCCCCAGGCCTGCCTGGCCAGCCAGTTCGGTCACGGATTGGCCGCTCTGCGGGCCGGTCAGCAGCGTATGGAAGTGGTCGAGGCGCAGGGTCTCGACCATCTGCACCAGTGTCGTTCCATTATGGCGGCGGACAGTCTCCTGCAGCGTGCGCAGGCTGACATCGACCGCAAGAGCGATGTCGCCCACGCTGAAGTCACGTTCGATGTTGGCACGGATCCAATCCTGCGCCCGACAGACGGCGGACGGCGCCGCCGCCGGGGCAGGTGCATCGAGCAATGCACGTTGTGAATGAGCAAGCGAGGAAAGCAGCAGGGAAGAGAGGCTTTCGCCGAGTCTTGCCAGATAGGTGCCGAACGCGGCGTTGCCGTTCTCGACGCTCTCCAGCATCAAGCCGACATGATCGAGCGCCAGCCGTCCTGCAAGGCTCGACAGGTCGACGGCTGTCTCGAATTCGACCTTGTCGATGGCGCGGTCTGTCAGCTCTGCACACTGCCGCTGAATGACCTCCCGCTCGATCAGCACGATCAGCTTCGCGCAACCGTCCGACCAGCGCATACGGGTCGGCAGCGTCGGCGACAGCAGTGAGGCCATATGGCCCGGATTGGCCAACGCCGTGGTGGTGCCGCAGCGCACTTCGGCCGATCCGGCGAGCGGTATCTGCAAAAGAAAGAAGGAGGACAGCTCGCCGGGGTCGATCTCGACTTCCGATCCGTACCCCACAAAATTCAGAGAATAGCCACGCTGGCGCGAGGCGCGGTGTACCGCGTGAAAGCCGGACGCGTTGGCCTGGCGCGGCGACAGGAAGTGCGGGCAGAAGATACGGCCGATTTCCTGGCGAGCCTCCTCCGGTGAAAACGTGTCCACCAAAGCGTGCCGGGCCAGCGGCGATCTCAGATTGACTGCGTCCATGCCGGCAGCCTTCCCATTGGCACCATGCGGCCGCGCATTCTGGATAGTCTTTGCGCGTATTGGATTGCGGCCGCGGCGCTTCCACCTCACCATCAATCTAGTTGAAGTCTAAAAGAAACGCGAGTCCGCCAAGCGGCGGGCAACGCGTCGGGGACGGGAATACCGGGAGGAGATCATGACGTCCGCGCCTTTCATCGCCGGCATGCGCAAGGTTGCAGGCGCTGTTTGCGTGATCACCACGACAGGCAGCGATGGGGAGCAGCGCGGCCTCACGGCGACTGCGGTCTGTTCGCTGTCGACCGAGCCGCCATCGCTGATCGCCTGCGTCAACCGCAAGACCTGGGTGGCGCAGTTCGTGCCGGATTCAGGCGTGTTCGCGGTCAACGTGCTGTCGCATCTGCAGGAGGACGTGGCGCGTACCTTTGCCGGGCAGACCGACCTCGCAGCGGGTGACAGATTTGGTGTCGGTGATTGGCATCCCGGGGTGACAGGTGTGCCGGTCGTGCGCGGTGCGCTGGCCTCGTTCGAATGCCGACTGGCACAGGTCGTAGAGCACACCACCCATGTGATCCTGATTGGTCACGTGGTCGAGACGCTACTCGGGGACGGACAATCGCTGGTCTACGTCGAGGGCGGTTTTTCAGCGGTGGGACATGTCCGGTCTGCAGCCTGAACCGGTGGGAAGAAACGGGAGGAATTCAATGAAAGGCTTGAACGGAAAAACGGCGATCATTTCAGGTGGTGCCACGCTGATCGGCGAAGGCTGCGCTGCAGTTCTTGCCGGCTACGGCGTCAACGTCATCATTGCCGACATCAATGAAGCGGATGGCGAGGCGGTGGCCAGCCGGATCGGCGCGGGGGCCAGTTTCATCCGTACCGACATCACCAGCGACGAAGATATCAAGGCGCTGGTTGAAGCGACAGTGAAGCGTCATGGCCGCCTCGACTTCCTGGTCAATGTCGCCGCAACCTATCTCGACAATGGCGCGGAAACCACGCGTGCCGAATGGCTGAAGGCGTTCGACGTCAATGTCATCGGCTCGGTGATGCTGATGCAGGAGGCGCGTCCGCATCTCGCCAGGACCAAGGGCGCGATCGTCAATTTCGGCTCGATCTCGGCACGTGTCGCCCAGGTCGGGCGCTGGGCCTATCCGGTGTCCAAGGCGGCAATCCTGCAATTGACCCGCAACCAGGCGCTCGATCTCGCCGCCGATGGAATCCGCGTCAACGCGGTGTCGCCTGGCTGGACCTGGAGCAACATCATGCGCCAGCTGTCCAACGACAATCGGCCGAAAACCGACGGCGTCGCGGCGCCTTTCCATTTGCTGAGGCGCACCGGCGACCCCGCCGAAGTGGCGGAGGCGGTGGCATTCCTGCTTTCCGATGCGGCGAGCTTCATCACCGGCACCGATATCCGCGTCGATGGTGGCTACACGGCGATGGGTCCGGAACGCATCGATCCGGCCATCCCGCTCCTGATGGAATAAGTCCGGCAAGCGCCGCAACGACAACAAGGGAAGGGAACGCAATGAGCAAGCGTATCACGATATTGGGGGGAGGGCAGGCCGGCCTGCAGCTGGCTTGCGGTCTGCTTCAACATGGCGGCTATGAGGTGAAGGTCGTCCAGAACCGCACGGCGGAAGACATGCGCACAGGCAAGGTGCTGTCCAGCCAGTGCATGTTCGATACAGCGCTGCAGAACGAACGCGATGTCGGCCTCAATTTCTGGGAAAAAGAGTGTCCGACCGTCGATTCCATCAATTTCGTCGTGCCGTCGCCCGATCAGCCAGGGGCCAAGGCGATCGACTGGAACGGCAAGCTCGACAAGCCGGCGCAAAGCGTCGACCAGCGCGTGAAAATCCCGGTCTGGATGAGCGAGTTCGAGCGGCGCGGCGGCACGCTGGAGATCAAGGAAGCCGGGATCGGCGATCTCGAGACCTATGCCGCATCGTCGGACCTCACCATCGTCGCAGCCGGCAAGGGCGACATCGCCAGGCTGTTTGAACGCGATGCGGAGAAATCCCCCTTCGACAAGCCGCAGCGCGCGTTGGCGCTGACCTATGTCCACGGCATGACGCCGCGCCCGCAGCATTCGGCGGTCTGCTTCAACCTGATACCAGGCGTCGGCGAATACTTCGTCTTCCCGGCACTGACCAATTCCGGTGCCTGCGAGATCATGGTGCTGGAAGGCATCCCGGGTGGGCCGATGGATTGCTGGAAGGACGTGACCTCGCCGCAGGAACATCTGGCGCGATCGAAATGGATCCTCGACACGTTCCTGCCCTGGGAAGCGGATCGCTGCCGCAATGTCGAGCTGACCGATGCCAATGGCATCCTTTCAGGCGCATTCCCGCCAACCGTGCGCAAGCCGGTCGGCCGGCTGCCTTCCGGGCGGCTGGTGCTGGGCCTGGCGGATGCCGTCTGCCTCAACGACCCGATTACCGGGCAGGGATCGAACAACGCCTCGAAGGCGGCGAGGGTCTATATGGACGCCATCCTGGCGCATGGCGACCGGCCGTTCGACGCCGCCTTCATGCAGTCGGCCTTCGACCGTTACTGGCAATATGCGCAGTATGTCGTCGGTTGGACGAATGCGCTGCTGACGCCACCGCCACCGCATGTGCTCAACATCATGGGGTCGGCTCAGGCCTATCCGGCGCTCGCCAAAAGGATAGCCAACGGCTTCAACAATCCACCAGACCTGTTCCCGTGGTTCGCGGTGCCGGAAGAAGCGGACCGCTACCTGCAGCAACTGGCGGCATGATCAGAACGAGGCATGGCCAGGTTGCCGGTCATGCCTCGCGGAACTATGCGAAGAAGACGCTGATCGTTCCGTAGGGCCCGAAATCGGCGGCGATGGTGTCGCCGTGCCGCGCTTCCACCGGGCGCACGAAAGAGCCGGACAGCACGACTTCCCCGGCCGCGATGCCCATGCCGTAGGTGTGCAGCCGATTGACCAGCCAGACGATGCCCATGGCCGGGTGGTTCAGAACGCCGGCACCCAGGCCGGTCTCCTCCACCTCGGCATTGCGCGAAACGATGGCGCCGATCCAGCGCATGTCGGCATCGAGCGGCCGGATCGGTCGCCCGCCGAGCACGATGCCGGCATTGGCGGCATTGTCGGAGATGGTGTCGAAGAAGGTGCGGGCCTTGCCGGTTTCCCTGTTCGTGCGTTCGATGCGCGTGTCGAGGATCTCGAGCGCCGGGGTGATGTAGTCGGTGGCGTTCAGCACATCGAAGATGGTGACATTCGGGCCGCGCAGCGGCGCCTTCATCACAAAGGCGATCTCGGCCTCGATGCGCGGCTGAATGAAACGATCGGCGGGAACCGTCCCGCCATCGGCGAAGAACATGTCGTCGAACAGGATGCCGGAATCCGGGATGTCGATGTTGAGCGCCGACTGCATGGCCTTGGACGTCAGGCCGATCTTCCAGCCCTTGATAACCGCGCCGGCCTCGGTCTTTTTCTTCACCAAGGCCGCCTGTACCTTGTAGGCGTCGTCCATGGTGGCGTTCGGGAAATCCAGGCTGAGCAGACGAATCTGGCGCCGCGCGCGTTCGGCCTCGAACAGTCGCGTGGCGGCATCATCGATTTCGGCTGGCGTCATGGTCGTCGCGCTCACTCGTCAGCAACTCCGTTGCGCAGGATGCCGATGCCATCGGCCTCGACTTCGATCACATCGCCGGGCTTCAGCCAGATCGGTGGGTCGAAGCGGGCGCCGGCACCGGTCGGGGTGCCGGTGACGATGACATCGCCCGGCACCAGCGTGGTGAAGGTCGAGACATAGGCGATGATCTTGCGGAAGGAGAAGATCATGCGGCTGGTGCGATCGCTCTGGCGGACCTCGCCGTTGACGCGTGTTTCGAGCTTGATGTCGGCGATCTGCGCTTCTTCCGTGAAAGGCACCAGCCAGGGGCCGATCGAACCGGTGCGGTCGAAGTTCTTGCCCTGGGTTACGTTGAATTTGGCGTGGCGGACCCAGTCGCGGATCGTGCCCTCGTTGCACAGCGACAGTGCGGCGATGTGGTCGAGCGCGCTGGCTTCCGGAATGCGGCGGCCGCCCTTGCCGATGACGATGACGATCTCGCCTTCGTAATCAAGCTGCGGCGATTCCGGCGGGCGTACCAGATTTTCGCCATGGCCGACGAAGGAACGCGGGAAGCGGATGAACAGCGAAGGGTTGGAAGGCGCGGCCTGGCCGTCCTTGTACTCTTCGTTGCGGTCGGGAAAGTTGACGCCGACGCAGATGAGTTTCTCCGGCATCGGGATCGGGATCTCATAGGTGATGTCGGACAGGGCGAAGTCAGCCGGCAGGCCGGCAGCTTCCTCCGCCAGGCTATGCAAGGCGCCGGCTTCGATGACCTCCCGCAGCGTTGGCCATTGGCCGCCATGGCGGCTGGAAAGGTCGACGGCACCGTTCTCGGTGATGGCGCCGTAGCGTGTCTTGCCGCCGGCGGCGAATGTGGCGATGCGTGCGCTCATGCCCGGTTCCTTGCGATTGTCGTGTCTGCCGTCAGGGCGCGATGATGGGCGAAGCGGCGAGATCGGGTTCGCGCGGCTCAACGCCGGCGAAGACGCTGCCTTCCTCGAACCAGGAACGTGGCGCCGGCGCCCCCCACAGGGTCTGTCGCTGCGGATCCTTCAGGTCCCATTTGATCGGCTCGAGATCGGGATCAACCGTCTGGTAGTCCGAGCAATAGATCTCGATACGGTGGTTGTCGGGGTCTCGGACGTAGAGGAAGAAAGCGTTCGAGATGCCGTGCCGACCGGGACCGCGTTCGATGTTGCCGATGTAACCGGTGGTGGCCATCAGGTCGAGCAGATCGATGATGTTGAGCGGCGTCGGCACCCAGAAGGCGACATGATGCAGGCGCGGGCCACGGCCGTTGGTGAAGGCGATGTCGTGCACGCCGCCCTTGCGGTGCGTCCAGGCTGCCCAGAGCTTCCCGGTCTCCGCGTCTTCGGTGTATTCGGTCACGCGGAAGCCGAGCTCGTTGTAGAAGGCCACCGATTCATCGACATTCGGCGAGTAGCAGTTGAAGTGGTCGATGCGCAGCGGTTTCACGCCCTTGTAGAGGGCGTATTTCTGATGGATCGGCGGCAGGCGATCCATCTTCGAATAGAATTCGAGCGGAATGCCATGCGGGTCGCGCGTGCGGAAGGTGCGGGACTGATAGGGCCGCTCCACCCACTCCACCGGCAGCCCCTTGGCCTTGAAGAAATGCTCGGCCTTGTCGAGGTCTTCCTCGCTGTAGAGCTTGAAGCCGAGGTCGCGGGCTTCCGCCTTGTCGGCCTTGCGCAAAACGATGCAGTGATGGCCGCGCTCTTCCAGCGCACGCAGGTAGATGGCGTCCTTGCTCTCGTCGGTCACCTGCAGGCCGAGCGTATCGACATAAAACGCGCGCGATTTTGCCAGGTCCGTGACGGCAAGTTCGACATGGCTCAGCCGCACGATGTTGAAAGCGGGATGAAGATTGGGTTGCGGCAAAGGCATGAGATTCCTCCTCGTATGTGTCGCAGCGCGGCTTCGCCGCGCGGCACTGCGTCAGCCGCCAAGCTTCTGGATGGCGTGCGGCCTGGTCGCGAAAGCGATGTTCTTGGTTTCCATGTAGAAGTCGAACGACCAGTCACCGCCGTCCCGACCGATACCTGAATTCTTCACGCCGCCGAAAGGTGTCGGCAGATGACGCACGTTCTCGGAATTCACCCAGATCATGCCGGCCTCGAGCGCTTCGGTGAAGCGGAAAGCGCGCGTCACATCGGAGGTCCACAGATAGCCGGTGAGGCCGTATTCGGTGTCATTGGCGATCGCCAGCGCCTCGGCTTCGTCCTTGAACGGAATGGCGGTGAGCACGGGGCCGAAGACTTCTTCACGGGCGATGCGCATCGAATTGTTGGCACCGGTGAAGAGGGTCGGAGTGACATAGCAGCCGCCACCCGGGCCTTCGAACTTGGTGCCGCCGGCGGCAATGGTGACGCCTTCCGACTTGGCGATCTCGATATAGGAAAGCACTTTCTGCTCGTGCACGGGATGGATCAGCGGGCCGACCACAGTCTCGGGGTCGAGCGGATGGCCGATCTTGATGCGCTTGGCCTTCTCGGCGACCAGCGCCGTGAACTTGTCGTGGATGGAGGCCTCGACCAGCAGACGCGAAGAGGACGTGCAGCGTTCGCCGTTCAGCGAATAGATCATGAAGACTGCGGCATCGGCTGCACGTTCCAGGTCGGCGTCGGCGAAGACGATGACCGGGTTCTTGCCTCCGAGTTCGAAATGCACGCGCTTCAGCGTGTCGGCGCCCTGTTTCATGATCATGGAGCCGGTGCGGCTCTCGCCGACGAAACCGATGGCCTTGATATCGGGGTGTTCGGTCAGCGACTTGCCGGCATCCTCGCCGAGGCCGTTGACGAGGTTCCACACACCCTTGGGCAGGCCGGCTTCCTCGGCGATCTCAACCAGTAGCCGCGCGCTCAGTGGCGAGAATTCCGCCGGCTTATGGACGATCGTGCAGCCGGCGGCCAGCGCCGGCGCGATCTTCCAGGTCGACAGCATGAAAGGAGTATTCCAGGGCGTGATGATGCCGACAGGGCCGATCGGCACGCGTGTCGTCATGTTGACCTGGCCGGCGTCCTGCAGGGTGCGGCCATCGCGGGCCTGTGGGGCGCGGTCGGCGTAGAAGCGGAAGTTCTCGGCGCCGCGCAATGCGGCCTTGGCCATGAATTTCAGCGACTGGCCGGTGTCCATGCATTCGACGAAAGCGATCTCTTCGGCACGCGCGACGATGGCATCGGCTATCTTGTGCAGCAGCTTCTTGCGGGCATCGCCTGACATGGCGGCCCATTCGCGGAATGCGGCCTTGGCAGCCTTGGCGGCACGGTCGATGTCGGCGGCCTTGCCGTGCGCCACTCTGGCCAGCGGCTTCAGGTCGACCGGGGAGATGGTCTCGAAGGTCGAGCCGTCGGCGGCCGGGACAGCCTCGCCGGCGATGTGATTGAGCACGCCATCGCGCTTGAAGCGTTCAAGATACGCGCTTGCCTTGCGCAGATTGTCGTCCAGGGCGCTCATGCTTTCGTCCTCGTTACTTGCCGCGCAGCCGCGGGTGGATCGCATTCTTCTTCCAGCTCAATTCGGCGTCGATCTCTCGGATCTCCAGCGACAGCGCGAAATGAGGGGTGGCGAACAACAGGGCCAGCCGTTGCGAAACGGCGGCAAAGATGGCTTCGCCGGTACGCTTCTTTTCCTCCGGCGTGCGGCCCTTGCCGATGCGGAAATTCATATCGATGAAGCCGTTCTGGGGCAGCCTGTCGGCGATCGCATAGGCATCGGCGCGGAATGCACGCACGCGGATGGCGCCGATCTCGAACAGGCCCGTCTCCAGGATGGTGTCCGCAATCAGCGTGCACAGGCCCTGGATATCGACTGTTTCATCAAGGTTCGCGGAATATTCGATCGCCATGTGGGGCACGGCGTTCCTCCACCATTAAGTCGACTGTTTGTAATTAACATGTGAATTACATCTTGACTGATGAAAGTCAAGCGCTGTTGAATGGGTTGTGCCATCCGCTCGCGGCGGGATTGCCGGTACCGTCAAAATCGCGGATATAGCGCTTAAAAGCCGACTACGCGTTCTGCGTGCGCCGGTTCGCGAAACAGACGGAACCAGAGCGGAGACACCACCTTGCTGCCGCCTTCCACACGACGCTCCCTGCCGATGACGCTCCTGCGTGCCCGCGAAGTGATCATGGCGCATTTCCGGCCGATGCTGGCCCGGCACGACATCACCGAACAGCAATGGCGCGTTTTGCGCGTGCTGGCCGAGACGGGGCCGCTCGAGGCGACCGAACTTGCCGGCCGCGCTTCGATCCTGCCGCCAAGCCTGACGCGTATCATCAAGGCGCTGGAAGAGCGCCGGCTCATCACGCGCAACCGGGTCAAGGACGACGGCCGGCGTGCGCTGCTCGCCATCACGCCAAGCGGTGTGGCGCTGATCGAGGATCTGGCACCCGAACGCATCGCCATCTACGAGGCGATCGAGGGGCGATACGGCGCCGAGCAGTACGAACAGTTGCTCGACATGCTGGAAAGCCTGATCCAGTCGGAGAGCAGCGAAGGCTGAGCTTTTTCTCCTCAAGGACAGACGGACCGCCGCCTCCTGGTTCTCACCCACCGAAGCTGCCGAGCGCCATCGGTTGCGAGTAATTGCGGTCGACGTAGAGCAAAGCAGCTTCGCCGCTGCCATGGCGGATGTCGATGACCCGGCCGAACATCACATTGTGCGTGCCGACCTTGTTGACGTCACCGATCTCGCAGTCGAACGAGACGATGGCGTCGAGCAGCGCCGGCATGCCGGAAGGCATGGTCTGCCAGTTCGCGGCCTGATAGCGCTCGGTCATGTCACGGATCGCGCCGGCGAATTTCGAGGCGAGATGCATATGCGCCTGCGTCAGCACGTTGACGCAGAAACGCCGGTTGTCGAGGAACATTCCCGTCTGCGCCGAGCGCTCATTCATGCAGATGAGCAAGGTCGGCGGATCGTCGGAAACGCTGCACATGGCGGTCGCGGTAAAGCCGCCGCGACCGGCCGGTCCGTCCGTGGTGACGATGTTGACCGGCGCGCAGACGCGCGCCATGGCGTCACGAAATTCAAGCCTGGAGACCTGCGATTGCATGGCTGGTCCTCATCCCTTGTCGGCGCCCAACGGCGGCAACCAGGTGTCTCCGGTCCAGCCGTTCTCGTCATAGTCGGCCATGCAGGTATCGACGAGCTCTTCCATCTGCTTCAGCCGGCCGCCGCGCTCGGCACCTTTCAGTACCTGCAGGCGTACCTCTTCCTGGGCGCCGGCGTAGTTGAGTTCGTAAAGCGCGTGGCGACCGCCGAATTCCGTGCCGGTGGCGTCCCAGAGCAGCTTCATGATCTTGATGCGCTCGATGTGACCCATATCATTCGAGCCCCGCACATATTGCGCCAGATAGCGGTCGATGTCGGGGTTGCCGAAATCCTTCGCGGAGGAGGGCAGGTAGATCAGGCCGGAGGCTACGACCTTGCGCACCGTCTCGATGACGCGTGGGTAGGCTTCGGACATGAAGGTGCGATACGCCAGTGCGCCTTCCATGTTCGGCAGCACCGCGCCGCCAGCCCACGGGATAGGATTGTAGGCCATCGCGTTGGAGAAACTCCAGAACATATGACGTAGCGCGATCACCTCGCCGAGCGCCGCCTGGTTGCCGCGGAAGGCGTCGCCGCCGGTGGCGCGCAACGCCTTGGCGAGCAGGCCAGCGAGGAAGTCGAGCTTCACGGCAAAACGCGTGCAGCCCTGGAAGCAGTAGCCATGCATGAAGCCGGAAGCGGGATGGAACGACAGGATTTTCTGCGCATCGCGCAGCACCAGCACGTCCTCCCAGGGGACGAAGACATTGTCGAGCACCAGGATGGCATCATTTTCGTCGAAGCGTGACGACAGCGGGTAGTCGAAAGGCTGGCCGACCGTGTTGGCCGTCTGCTCATAGGATACGCGGCAGAACATCTTCACGCCCGGCGCATTCATCGGCACGATGAACATCACCGACAGCGAAGGGTCTTCCGTCACGGTGGCGGAACTCTGCGCCAGGAAATTGTAGTGGGTGAGCGCCGACGAAGTCGCCACCACCTTGGCGCCGGAGACCCAGATGCCGGCATCGTTCTCCTTGGTGATATGGACGAAGACGTCCTT
This sequence comes from Mesorhizobium sp. NPDC059025, assembly GCF_042739655.1. Taxonomy (NCBI): domain Bacteria; kingdom Pseudomonadati; phylum Pseudomonadota; class Alphaproteobacteria; order Hyphomicrobiales; family Phyllobacteriaceae; genus Mesorhizobium; species Mesorhizobium sp. NPDC059025. The sequence goes on from NZ_JBHYIM010000009.1 coordinate 29,340, forward strand.
CACCTGTTCCGCCGGCTTGTGCCGGTCGATCGGCGGGTTGACGATCGCGTGGTTCATGAACAGGACGGATTCCTGCGCGCGTTTGTGCCAGGCTCGCGCATTGTCCTTGAACGGTCCGTACCAATCGGCATTGGCGCCCAGCGTGTTCATCAGCGCCGCCTTGTAGTCGGCGGTGCGCCCCATCCAGCCATAGGTCATGCGTGCCCAATGGGCGATGGCGCCTTGCTGCGCGACGAGATCGGCCGGCGAATGGGCGACGCGGAAATATTTGTGGGTGTAGCCGCCGGAGCCGGTGTCGGTCGGCGAGGTGAGAACGGCCTGCTGCCTGGGGTCGTGGAGGGCGTCATAGAGACGGGCGAGCGAACGTGCGGAATTGCGCATCGCTGGATGGGTGGTGACGTCCGCTATCCGCTCGCCGTTGATGTAGACCTCGCGGCCGTCGCGCAGGCTTTCGAGATATTCGGCTCCCGTGAACGGGCGCGTCTTGTCGGCCCGGAAATCTTCCGCTCGCATCATATTCCTCCCTTGGTGCCTTAAGAATAGCGCCGGGCAGCGCTATGGGTTATGGACAAAAGCCGAAAACCGCTTGGACTTTTTCAGGGCCATGAGCCAGATATCCATCCCGGAATTCTTCGTCTACGGCGAGCCGGCTCGCGCACTCGATGTCGGTTTCTTCCACGTTGAAACCGTTCTGGCGCGGGAGGGCATTCATCGCGGTCGCGTGCACGCACACAAGCACCCGCAGATGGGCCAGATCACCTTCTGGACGAGCGGACGCGGCAATTACCGGATTGAACAATTTTCCGAAGATTTTTCAGCGCCAGCGGTGAGTTTTGTGCCGAGCGGCGTGGTGCACGGCTTCATCATCGAACCAGGTACCGACGCGATCGTGGTCTCGGTCGCCGACGATGCGCTCGCTGCGATTGCGACGAACACATTGTTGCCGCTCGATCGGCCGGTTTTCATCGCGGAGCGCGGCGACGGCATTCTGTGGGGCAGGCTGGAAGCAAGCGTTCGATCCATTCAGACGGAGTATGCCGATGCGTTGCCCGGCATGGACAAAATCCTGCCACCGCTGATCGCAGTGGCGCTGTCCGGCATTGCGCGGCTGGGCAGCGGGCCGCACTCGATCGAGTTGCCTGCGGCGGGAGCATTGGCAGCGAGGTTGAGGCACCTCATCGATCGGAGCTTTCGTGAAGACTGGCCGGTGGAGCGTTATGTCGAAACACTGGGCACGACCAGACACCTGCTCGACAAGGCCGCTCAGCAGGTGCTGGGTTCCGGGGTGCGGCAAGCTGTCAATGAAAGGCGTCTGGTTGAAGCCAAGCGGCTGCTCGCCTTCACCATTCGATCGGTCGAAGACATAGCCTTCGAAACGGGTTTCAACGATCCCGCCTATTTCTCGCGGTTCTTCCGCAAGGCGACGGGACTATCGCCCGCGGCTTGGCGGAGGGAACGCCTGGGCTCCTCCGCCGATTGAAGCCCTTGCTCAGACGCTTGCCGCTGTCAGGCCGGCATCGAGACCTTCCGCGATCCTGGCGACGTCGGCGGTGGTGATGATGAGCGGCGGCGACAGGATGATCATGTTACCCGATACGCGCAGCATGACGCCGGCGTCGTAGGCGGCATCGGCCACCCTGGCCATGGTCTTCTTGTCGGCCGCTTTCTTGGCGCCGCGATCGGACACAAGTTCGAGCGCTGCCATCAGCCCCTTGCTGCGTACATCGCCGACCAGCGCATGCTTGGCCTTCAGTGCCTCCAGCGCCTTGCCGAGTTCAACACCCCGCGCGGCGGCATTCTCGTTGACACCGAGACGTTTGGTTTCGGCGAGTGCGGCAAGGCCTGCGGCGCAGCCGACCGGATGACCGGAATAGGTATAACCATGGCCGATCGCGCCGAAACTGGTCTTGTCGGCCTCGAAGACATCCGCCACTTTCTGCCCGATCAGCGTGGCGCCGAGCGGGAAGTAGCCGCAGGTGATCGCCTTGGCGATGGTCATGAAATCGGGCTTCACATTCCAGAGCCGCGAGCCCGACCACGCGCCGGTGCGGCCGAAAGCCGTCACCACTTCGTCGGCGATGAGCAGGATGTCGTGCCGGTCGCAGATCTCGCGCACCAGTGGCATGAAGGTTTCCGGCGGCACGATGACGCCGCCGGCACCCAGAACCGGCTCCATGATGAAGGCCGCGATGGTGTCGGCACCCTGGAAGGCGATCTCTTCCTCGATGGCGCGTGCGCAGAGCCTGGCGAGGTTGACCGGGTCGGTTTCGTCGAACGGGTTGCGATAGGTCCAGGGCGCCGGTGTGTGGAAGCAGCCCGGCAACAGCGGCTCGTAGTTGCGGCGGAAATTGGCATTGCCGTTGACCGAGGCGCCGCCGAAATGCGTGCCATGGTAGCCCTTCTTCAGCGCCAGGAATTTGGTGCGGTCGGCCTGGCCGCGGATCTTCCAGTATTGGCGGGCGAGGCGCAGCGCGGTCTCGACGGAATCCGAACCGCCGGAGGTGAAGAAGGTGCGCACCATGCCTTCCGGGGCGAACCACTGTGAAAGCTCATAGGCGAGTTCGATCGACGGGCCGGTCGAGGTGCCGCGGAAGCCTGAATAATAAGGGAGGGTGTCGAGCTGGGCTGCGATCGCCTGCTTGATCGGATCACAACTGTAGCCGAGATTGACATTCCAGAGGCCGCCGACGGCGTCCAGCACGGTGCGGCCTTCGATGTCGGTGACATGGGCGCCTTCGCCTTTCATGATCACCCGCGGCGGCGATGCACGCATCTCTGCAGGATGCGCCATCGGATGCCAGATCGGCTTGGCATTGTTCTCTGCGAAAAAGTTGGTGTCGCGCATCTGAAGTCTCCAATTCCTAAAGGGTGAGGCCGAAATGGCCGAGCGCTTCGGCATAAGATCGGGCCGGGCTGGCCACGTCGAAATGAACGGGCAGCATGCCGGCGGCGATCGCTCCATCGATGTTGCGTTGCTGGTCGTCTACGAACACGCAGGCATCGATGGGCAGGCCAAGCGCATCGGCAACGGACTGGTAGGCGCGAAGATCCGGTTTCAGGATCTTCGTATAGGTGGCATCGACGATTGTCTCGAACAGGGAAAGCAGCGGCAGCCGGCCGCGGAAGTCAGCGCCATAGAACAGGTCGAGTTCATTGGAGAGCACCGCAAGCCGCACACCGGCGGCATGTGCCTTGCGAATGGCGCGGTCGGCTTCCGGCCGTACCACTGCTTCCGGATCGGCACCGCGGGCGCGGCGTACGAAGGTCTCCATCGCATCCCAGTTCTCGCCAATGAGTTGGCCGACTTCGCGGGTGCGGGTCTTCCAGTAGTCACGTTCGCTGATCTCGTCTGCCTGCATCGAGCGCCAGAGCGGATCGGAAGCCAGGTCGAACGGTCCTTGCCATGTCAGCGTGCCCGGCTTCAGGCTGAGCGCTTTTTCAGTGAGTTCGTGCGTCTCGAACAGCGTCCTGGTGACGACGCCACCGAAATCGAGCACCAGGGCCTTGGGTGTGCTCACGATGTCTGCTCCCGACGGATGCCGGGTGCAATGACCCCGCTTGTCGCCCAGCGATCGAAGATCGCCAACGCCGTGGTGGTGAATTCGGCGCTGTTGATATGCCCCTTGATCTCGTGCAGTTCGACAGGAGCCTTGATGACGGTGCGCATCTCGTCGGCGAAGGCCGCGAGTGCGTCGGGTTCATGGAGCGGCTCGCCTTCCTGGTCCCATTGTTCGATGCCGCCGGCCGGTAGGATGAAGGCGACAGGTCCGGTGGCCAAGGCGAGCTTCTCCGAAATCGCCCGTGCGACGTGTCGACGTCCGTCCTTGCCGGTGGTCACGGAGGCGAGCAGGCGATTGTGTGCATGATACGGCCGGTCGGAGAGGCCTGGCGGAACCGGCTTCCAGGTGGGGAAATCGACCATGTCGACGGCTCCCGGCGCCACGATCTGCGGGATGCCGGCGCGGCCGGCATTTTCCAGCCGGTCGACGCCCGAAGAAACGACGCTGCCGTTCAGATGGTTGGCCACTTCCTGCAGGCTGAAATCGAGAACGGCGACGAAACGCTTGTCGGCGGCGAGCGATTCAAGCGCGCGGCCACCCATGCCGGTAGTGTGGAAGATGACGACTTCGTAGCCGCGTTCCTCCAATTCGGGCCGCAACGTCTTCATGTAGGAAAGGCAGCTCGTGCCGAGCGACGAGATCGCGACCGTCGGCAGGTTCGGACGTGGTTTCGCGGTGGTGAGAGCTGCGCCGACAACAGCGCCGGAGGCCTGGGAGAGGACGGCCTTGCAGGTGTCGTTGAGGCCATAGAGACCACCGGCCCATAAGATCATCATCAGGTCCGGCGCGATCCGCTCCGGCGGGATCAGGTGAGAATAGGCGATGGTCGAGACGATGAACTTCGGCACACCGATCGGCAGCGCAAGCGCGATGTCGAGCGCAAGATCGGTGCCCATCGTGCCGCCGATGGCAATGAAGGCGTCGATCCTGCCTGCAGCTTCGAGGTCCCGCACGAGGACGGAGGCACCGCGTGCCATCAGTTCCATGGCGCTGTTTTCATCGCCCGACTGCGCAATCGCATCGATGGTGGTGCTTATCGCGGAGGCCACCGCATGCTTGTCGTATTCAGGGCGGTAGGGCGGATCGCCGAGCACGCTGACGTCGAGCATGACGGGATCGCCACCGGCGCTGCGGATGCGTTCGGCCATATAGAGCAATTCGTCGGCCTTGGTGTCGCCGGTGCCGCACAGAAGTATTTTCGGGATATGCGTTTTGGTCATTCGTTCCGCTCTGGTCATGTCTTGTTCTAGTCGTTGGCTGCCTTGGCGCGGCGGCCGGTCAGGCGCTCGCTGATCTGGGAGGCGGATTCGACAACGGCTGCACCCAAGGCCTCCGTGTCGGCAGGCTCGATGCGGGCGCGGGGTGCCGCAATCGCAAGCGCACCGACAGCGGTACCGCGCGCACCAAGGATGGGTGCCGCGACGGAAAAAACGCCGTCTTCATAGCCCTGTGCGCCGATGGAATAGCCGCGGGCACGGGCGGCCGAGACCAGCTCCCTGACTGCCGCCGGGTTGGTCACGGTATGCGGCGTGTAGGAGACCAGCTTGCCGCCCAAGGCCGCATCCATGACGCGACGGTCGGCAAAGGCCATGAAGGCGATGCCTGAAGCCGTTGCATGCAGCGGCAGAGTTTCTCCGACCGGCACGGCGACACGGTTGGCCTTGCTCGATTCCACCACATGGACCGAGATCAGTCCTCGACTTGAATGTTCGGAGAAATGTACGGTCTCGCCGGTTCGGGCAGCCAATGCCTCAGCGATGGGAACGGCGGTTCTCAAAAAGGGGAACTGCGCTTCGCGCATCAGGGCGAGACGCGCCACGCCAATGCCCAGCCGGTACAGACGGCTGCCGCCGTCCTGCTCGACCAGCCCCTGGTCCATCAATGCCAGAAGGAGACGCCGGGTCGTCGCCTTGTCGAAATCGACTGAACGGGCGAGATCCGCCAGCGTTCTTTCCGGCTCGCCCTGTCCCAGCACCTCCAGCAGGGACACGGCCTTGGCCACCGTGCTCATTGCGTTTGTCTCTCCTCCAGATACTTAACGCGCGAATTAACTTGACAGGTGCCGAGCATCTTTGCAAGTCTATATTCGAAATGTCGTTTTAAATAATGAAACGAAAACAGGCCTTTCGGCCATTCGGCATTTCATTGGGCTTTTTTGGCCCCGCTTCGCGGGGACGGGCTTGTGGGCCCCGCCAGGCGGGGAAAGGAGGAGGACTTCATGACAACCGTAGTGGAATCCGGTGAAGCCAATCGGCTAAGAAAGAACAGCCTTGGCGTTGGTGCCGTAACGTTTCTGGTGGTTTCAGCCGCCGCGCCGCTGACCGCGGTGGCAGGTGGCGTGCCGCTTTCCATGCTGATGGGCAATGGCGCCGGCATTCCCGGCACTTTCCTGATCGTGACCGCCGTTCTGCTGATCTTCGCGGTCGGCTATGTCGCCATGGCTCGCCATGTCACCAATGCCGGTGCCTTCTACGCCTATACGGCCAAGGGCCTCGGTGGTGCGCTGGGTGGGGCTGCGGCGCTGATCGCCATCCTGTCCTACAATGCCATGCAGATCGGCGTCTTCGGCATGTTCGGGGCTGCCACCGCTGGACTGTTTGCCGGCTGGGGCATCAATCTGCCCTGGTGGCTTTGGTGCTTCATCGGCGTCGCTCTGGTCGGCGTGCTTGGCTATCGTCGCGTCGACCTGTCGGCCAAGATCCTCACCGTTCTGGTTCTGCTCGAATATCTGATCGTGCTGGTGGTCGACCTGGCCATCCTGTTCAAGGGCGGCGATTCCGGTCTCAGCATGGCGCCGTTCACGCCGACGCAGATCCTGAGCGGCGCACCCGCCATCGGACTGCTTTTCTGCTTCGCTGCTTTCATCGGTGTCGAAGCGACCACGATCTATTCCGAGGAGGCGCGCGAGCCGCACCGCACCGTGCCGCGCGCCACCTACATCTCCATCCTCATCATCGGCGTGTTCTACATGTTCACGTCCTGGCTGATGGCGAATGGCGCGGGTGTCGACAAGCTGGTGCCGTCGCTGCAGGCGCTTCAGGATCCGACCACCTTCCTGTTCACGCTTTCGGATCGCTATGTCGGCTCGGCGGTGACGCAACTGATGAGCATCCTGTTCGTGTCCAGCCTGTTCGCCGGCGTGGTCGCTTTCCACAATGGCGTCGCCCGCTACTTCTATGTCGCCGGCCGCGAAAAGCTCCTGCCGCAATCGCTTGGCGTCACGCATCCGGTGTTCAAGAGCCCGCATGTCGGCTCGCTGATCCAGACGGCAATCGCCTTCCTGGTGATCGCGCTGTTCGCCGTCACTGGCCAGGATCCGGTGCTGGCCTTGTTCTCCTGGCTCACCAATGTCGGCACGCTGGGCATCATCACGTTGATGGCGCTGACGTCCTTCTCCGTGCTTGCCTTCTTCAGCCGCAACCCGTCGCTCGAAGGCAATGTGCTGAAGGCCAAGGTGGCACCGGTCATTGCCGGCCTGGTGCTTGCCTATATCATCATCCAGATCGTGGCGAACTTCGGCAGCCTGTCGGGTGCATCGGGCACGCTGTCATGGTTCCTGCCGTCGCTGGTGCTGATCGCGGCAGTGCTTGGCCTGGTGCTGGCTCTCGCCCTCAAGAGCAAGGATCCGGTTGCCTTCGCCCAGCTCGGCAACGAGGTGAAAGGATAGAGGCGGCGCCATGACCTATGCGGACAGCATAACCGTCGAGGCGCTCGAAGCCGATCCTTATCCGATCTATGCGGAGCTCAGGCGCAGCGCACCGGTGGCCTATGTTCCGGCTGTCGACCTGTGGTTCGTCACGCGCTGGAAGGATGTCGAGACGGTTGGCAAGACGCCGGATATCTTCTCGAATGTGGTTGGCACCTCTCCGGTGGAGCGTTCCTTCGGCAAGCCAACCATCCTCACCACCGATGGGGAGGTTCACAGGGAGCTGCGAACCGGTGTTGATCCCAAATATCGTCCCCGTACGGTCGCCGGCTATGCCGGCGATCTGGTGCGCGGCATTGCCGACCCCCTCCTGGATGAACTGGCCAAGCGGGATTCGGCAGAGCTGATGGCCGAATACTTCGAGCCAGTCTCGACCCTGGCGCTTGCTCATTCGATGGGGCTCCATGACGTCGATGTGCCGACGCTGAGGCGCTGGTTCTACGGGCTGGCGCAGGGCGCCATCAATTTCGAGAACGACCCGAAGCGCGACGAGATCGCCGATGCCGTCAGCGCCGAGGTGAGCGAAATTGTGAAGCCAACGCTGGAGCGATTGGCTCGCGAACCCGACGACTCGGCATTTTCGCATATGTTGCATGACGGCATGCCGCCCGGACAGACGCGGTCGATCGACTTTCTGATGCCGACCATCAAGGTCATCCTTTTGGGTGGCATGCAGGAGCCGGGTCATGGCGCTGGTTCGGTCCTTGCCGGCCTGCTGACGCATCCCGAGCAAATGCGGGCCGTACTGGCCGATCCTGACGGACTGGTGTCGAAGGCGGTGGACGAAGGTCTGCGCTGGATCGCACCGATCGGCACGCAGACCAAGCAGACCACGCGTGCGATCGAGCTTGGCGGTGCGACGATCCCGGCTGGCGCGCCTGTTGCCGCACTGGTCTCGTCGGCAAACCGTGACGAGAGCCGGTTTCCAGACCCCGACCGGTTCGATATCCGTCGCAATCAAGGCAGCCATGCCGCCTTCGGCTTCGGTCATCACTTCTGTTCGGGCCGCTTCTTCGCGCGTGAACAGATGTGCCTGGCGGTGGCCTTGCTGCTGGCCCGGTTCCCCAATATGCGACTGGCAGACGGCGACACCCCCGTATTCCGGGGGTGGGAATTCCGCGCGCCAACCGCGCTTCATGTGACATTCGGAGACAAGACCTGATGGACCAGGCCACGATCGACGCGCTGCGGCAGAAGCCTGTCGCAGCGCAAAAGCTTTTCATCGGCGGGGTATTCGCCGACAGCCGGGACGGAGAAACGCTTCCCGTCATCTCACCGATCGACGGCACCACGCTGACCTCGATCGCCGATGCCGGAGCGGCCGATGTCGATCGTGCTGTGGCCGCCGCACGCGCTGCTTTCGAAAAGGGTAGCTGGTCCCGTGCGGCGCCGGCCGCGCGCAAGAAAGTGCTGCTGAAACTCGCCGATCTGATCGAGAAACACGCTCTCGAACTGGCCGTGCTTGGTGTGCGCGACAACGGCACCGAGATCGGCATGGCCTACAAGGCCGAGCCTTTGTCGGCGGCGGGCACGTTCCGCTATTACGCCGAGGCCATCGACAAGGTCTATGGCGAGATCGCGCCGACGGCGCCGGACGTGCTCGGCCTCATCCATCGGGAGCCGCTCGGTGTCGTCGCTGCCATCGTGCCGTGGAATTTCCCGATGATGATCGGTGCCTGGAAGGTGGCGCCGGCACTTGCCGCCGGCAACAGCGTGGTGCTGAAGCCGGCAGAAGTGGCATCTCTCACGCTGCTGCGCCTGGGCGAGCTGGCGGCGGAAGCCGGCCTGCCGGAGGGTGTTCTCAACATTGTCACGGGACGTGGCAGTGTGACGGGCGAGGCACTTGGCCTGCACATGGATGTCGATGCCATCGTCTTTACCGGCTCGGGCGGGGTCGGGCGTCGGCTGCTCGATTATTCGGCGCGCTCCAACCTCAAGCGGGTGCAACTGGAACTTGGCGGCAAGTCGCCCAACGTCGTCTTTGCCGATGCGCCAGATCTCGATATCGCGGCCAAGGTTTCCGCAAACGGTATCTTCCGCAATGCCGGCCAGGTCTGCGTCGCCGGCTCGCGATTGCTCGTCCAGTCGTCGATCTATGACGCCTTCGTGGAAAAGCTGGTGGCGGCAACAGTGAAGATGAAGGTCGGCGACCCGCTCGACATCAAGTCGGACATCGGCGCGGTGAGCAGCATGGAACAGCTCAAGAAAGATCTCGGCCACGTGGCGACGGCGCTGGACGAGGGCGCGCAGCTGGTCTCAGGCGGCCGCCGTATCCGCGAGGAAACCGGTGGTTATTACATGGAGCCGACCATCTTCGGTGGTGTTGCTCCCGGCATGACCGTGGCGCGCGAAGAGGTGTTCGGCCCGGTGCTGGCCGTGCAGCGCTTCGAGGACGAGGCGGAAGCCGTGCGGCTGGCCAACGGCACTGTCTATGGGCTCGCTTCGGCGGTGTGGACATCGAACCTTGCCCGCGCGCACCGCATGGTGCGGGCGATCCGCGCCGGGGTGGTGCACGTCAACACCTATGGCGGCGCGGACATGACCGTGCCGCTCGGTGGTTTCGGCCAGTCCGGCTTCGGCCGCGACAAGTCACTGCACGCCTTCGACAAATATTCGGACCTGAAAACGGCCTGGATTTCGCTGGCATAGGGGCTGATGGCGCAAGTGCGGTCCTTCAGGATCGCGCTTGCGAGTGTTCATGTTTTGTTCTATTTTGAGTGTTTCGACCCTGCGAATTGGGCGAAACATGTCCCAAGGTGTTTTCGATTTCGGCCAGTCAGAAGGTCCGCCTCGGCCCAAGAAACCCGAGCGACTGATCCTGATGACGTTACTCGAAATGCCGATCGCCAGTCAGGCGCTGGAGATCGCGTCCGAGATACAGACGGCAAACGGGTTCCAGGCGAAGTTGCGTCCGCTGACGCACCTGCACATCTCGCTCCAGCACATCAAGGACGACAGACGTTTGCGCGAAAAGTATGTGTTTGCGGCCAAATGCGCTGCGAATTCCGTTAGCACTGATGCGTTTGACGTCTGTTTCGATCGTATCGTCACCTTTCCCGGTGGTCGACCGGACAGGCGAGCAACAGTGCTTCTGGGCGGAAGCACGTCGTTGAAGGATTTTCAGCGTCGGCTTGGTGTTGCGCTTATCTCCAACGGATTGCGCGGCGCGCTGAACTTCAATCCGCATATCACGCTTTTCTACAGTTCTCGCTCAGTTGCCCCGCAGCAGATCGGTCCCTTGCGTTTCACCGTTCGAACGTTCTCGCTCGTTCACAGCGAGCGAGGGCTGACAAAATACAACATTCTCGAATCATGGCTGATGCAGGCGAAGTGGCACTAAAAGGCATAGCCTTTGGTTCGATGGCTTCCTAAGTTGGTCCGCGCTATGTGATGCGACCTGAACGTTGCATCGCCATCGCGGAGGAGAGGATGGATTTTTCGACGGTCGACCGCACCTATGCCAAGGCGCGTACGGGATTTCGCCTGGAAATACCCGAGCATTTCAATTTCGCGTTCGACGTCATCGACGACTGGGCCAAGCGGGACGACCGCACAGCGGTGATCGCCGTCTCGCGCGACGGCGAGACCATCGAGCGCATTGCCTATTCGCAGCTTGCGGAAAGTTCGAACCGCTTCGCCAATGCCTTGCGCAAGCTGGGTGTCAGAGCGGGCGACTTTGCCTGCCTCGTCATCGGCCGCGTGCCGGCCTGGTACACGGTGCTGTTCGGCTGCATGAAGGCGGGCGTCGTCTCGATGCCGGGCACCAACCTGCTGACCGCGCACGACATCGCTTATCGCGTCAACCACTCGAAGGCCACGGCGGTCATCGTCACCTCCGAGCATTGCGCCAAGGTCGACGCCATCCGCGCCGAATGCCCGACGCTGAAGACCTTCATCGTCGTCGATGGCGAACGCGACGGCTGGCTGTCGTTCGACAGGCTGCTGGCTGAGGCTTCGCCGCAGCTGGACCGCAAGGATTTCCCGCCGAACCGCGCCACCGACATGATGATGGCCTATTTCACCTCCGGCACGACCTCGCTGCCGAAGATGGTGCCGCGCGACCACGGCTATGCGCTCGCCCATGTGGCGACCGGCCTGTTCTGGATGGATCTCAGGCCGGGCGACGTGCACTGGTCGCTGACAGACACCGGCTGGGCCAAGGCGGCCTGGGGCATCCTGTTTCCGCAGTTGATGCTCGGCACGCCGGCGGTACTCTACAATGGCGACGGCGCCTTCGATGCCGACATGCATCTGAAGCTGATCGGCAAGCTCGAGGTGTCGACCTTCTGCGCGCCTCCGACCGTCTACCGTCTGTTCGCGCAACAGGATCTGAAGCGCTACGATCTTTCCAGCCTGCGCCGTTCGCTGGGGGCGGGCGAGCCGCTCAATCCCGAGGTGATGCGTATCTGGAAGGAGGCGACCGGCACGACGATTGCCGATGGCTATGGCCAGACCGAGACCATCAACATCGTCGCCAATTTCCCGGGTGAGGAAGTGCGGTTCGGCTCAATGGGCAAACCCGTGCCGGGCTATGATGTCGACGTCGTCGATGACGACGGCAAGCGCCTGCCAGACGAGGAAGTCGGCCATATCGCGGTCAGGGTCACCGACCCACATCCAGGCGGCCTGTTCCACGGCTATTATACCGGCAAGGCGCTGGACACCGGCTCGTTCCGCAATGGCTGGTATTATACCGGCGATACCGCGCGGCGCGACAAGGATGGCTATCTCTGGTTCGTCGGCCGTTCCGATGACCTGATTTCATCCGCCGGCTACCGCATCAGCCCGTTCGAAGTGGAAAGCGCGCTGATCGAGCACAAGGCGGTCGCCGAAAGCGCCGTCATCGGCAAGCCCGATCCGACACGCGGCCAGATCGTCAAGGCCTATGTGATCCTGGCAAAAGGGTTCACGGCGTCGGATGACCTCGCGCGCGATATCCAGGAGTTCTGCCGCAACCTGACCGCGCCCTACAAATATCCGCGCGAGATCGAATTCGTCGACGCGCTGCCCAAGACCATCTCCGGCAAGATCCGCCGGGTGGAGCTCAGGCAGGCCAGCAAGGAATAGGCCGTTATTTCGAAGGTCGCGAATTCGGTCGAACTGGAGGTGCGTCCTTCGAGGCTCGCCCGCCCCGGTTGTGCAATCTATCCAAGGTCGTGCGGGCTCACGCCTCAGGATGAGGACCGCTGAGCGGCCCGGAACCATCGCTGGAGTGCGCCGGCACCGACGGCCCTCATCCTGAGACGCGAGCCCGCAACAAGCTTGAGGTAGGGGTGCGGATTTATACGGGCGAGCCTCGAAGGACGCACCAGGGCCATCAAGCCGATTACGCGTCGCGGTCGGTGAGCGCGATGTGGCAGCAACCGCTGCCATGGCCGGGCGACCAGGTGACGTTGTCAAAGCGCACGCCTGTGGCCTCGAACAGGCCGCGGTCGAAGGCACCAGCAATGCGGCAGAGCGTGGTGAGCTGTTCCTCGCCGACACCGGCCTCGACCCAGGCGTCCTTGAGCGGGCAACGCTTCACTTTGAAGGCGATGCGGTCCGGCGCCCGCTCGACATCGGTCGGATACATGCGCCCGTCATCCGGGCTGACAGACAGGAAGGCCTCGCCGATGGCGCGTGCGTCATTGGGGCCGAACTTGCCGAACGCCACAGTCGCTACCTCCTGGCCGCGTTTTTCGATGGCGCGCACCATGATCGCTTCGGCCTGCTCCGCGCCAAGTTCTGTTGTGAGTTCGTCCAGCATGAGCCGGTAGAGATCGGCGCGGTTGCGGAAGGCGGAATCGAGTTCGCGCGCAAGTTTTTCCGCGCGGGCCTGAGGATCGGTCATGATCAGTCCTGTGTTCTTATCAGTCTGGGCACAGCGGAAACCAGCGCCTTGCCGATGGTCGATTGCGGATTGTCGATGACGGCACGGGCATCGCCTTGCTCGGCGATACGGCCGCCCTCAAGAAGGACGACGCGATGCGCGAAGGCGCGCACCACGCCAAGGTCGTGGGAGACGAACAGATAGGCAATGCGTCCGGTACGCTGCAGGTCGAGGAGCAGTTCGAGGATCTGGCCGCGCACCGAAACGTCGAGCGCCGAAACGGCTTCATCGAGCACGATCAGGGATGGGTTTGTGGCGATGGCGCGGGCGATCGCCACGCGCTGGCGCTGGCCGCCGGAAATCTCGTGAAGATGGCGACCGGCGAGATCCGGTGACAGGCCGACGCGTTCGAGGAGGGCTGCAATGCGCTCCGGTCGTTGACTGCCGCCGGCAAGTCCATGGATGCGCAACGGATCATCCAGAACACGGGCGATCGTCGCGCGCGGATTGAGTGCGGCAAGCGGATCCTGAAACACCATCTGCAGCCGGGCACGCTGGGCGCGCAGCGCCGCGCCGCGCAAGGCAAGAAAGTCTCCGCCTTCGAAATCCACCTGGCCGGCATCGGGTTCGATCAGCCGCAGGATCAATCGGGCGATGGTGGATTTGCCGGAGCCCGAAGGGCCCGCCAACGCCAGCGTTTCGCCGGGCGAAATGGACAAGGAGATGTCGTCGGCGGCAGTGACGGTTGTTCCACTGCGGTGGAACCGTTTGCTGAGTCCGGAGACGGCAAGCAGCGGCTCAGACATGGCCACGTTCCGTGGGGACGATCATTGGCGCGGCGTCGAGGCCGATATGGGCGTCCAGCAGCTTCCTGGTGTAGGCATGCCGAGGGTTCTGGATCACAGCGTCGGCGACGCCCAATTCGACCATCTCGCCGTTGCGGAAGACAGCGATGCGGTCGGCCAGTTCCGCGGCAAGCGCGATGTCATGGCTGACGAACAGCAACGCCATTCCGTCCTCGACCACCAGTTGCCGGATGAGCGCGACGATATCGGCCTGCACAATGGTATCCAAGGCGCTGGTAGCTTCGTCGGCGATCAGCAATCTGGGCCCGGCGGCGATGGCAGCGGCAATTGCCACGCGCTGTCTTTGTCCGCCGGACAACTGGTGCGGATAGGCATGCAGCGCGGTGTCGGGGTCTGGCAATCTGACGCGTCGCAACAGATCGAGTGCGCGACCTTGCGCCTGCGCCCGACTGAGGTCGAGATGGGTGCGGGCAACCTCTGCGATCTGCCGGCCGACAGCCATCACCGGGTCCAGGCTCGCCGAGGCGTCCTGGAAGACGAAGCCGATGTCGTGGCCACCACTTGGCGGCTGCGGCTGCCCCGACCACAGGATCGTGCCTTTCACCGCCGCGGTCGGCGGCAACAGCCCGGCGATGGCAAGCGCCAGCGTGCTCTTGCCGGAACCGCTTTCGCCGATGATCGCCAGCCGCTCGCCGGCGGCGATCTCGAGAGCGATGTTGCCGAGCGAAAGTGAAGTCGCGTTGCGCTCATAGGAGACGGACAGGTTGCGGATCGAGACGAGAGGGCTGGTCACGACAGCCTCTTCCTGACTGCAGTACCTTCGACCACACCTTCGCCGGCGAGATAGACACCAAGCACGGTCAGCACCAGCGCGATGCCGGGGAAGATCGAGAGGAACGGTGCCGAACGCAGGACGGTACGGCCCTCCGCGATCATGCCGCCCCAGGTGACGCGGTTGGGATCGCCGAGCCCGAGGAAGGAAAGCGCGGCCTCGATCAGGATCGCCGATGCGACGATGACGGAGGAGAGCGCGAGCACCGGCGGCAAGGCATTCGGCAGCACTTCGCGCAAAGCGATTTCCAGCGGATGCATGCCGATGACCCGTGCGCCGGCAACGAAGTCGCGTTCGCGGATGGAAAGCACTTCGGCGCGTGCGACGCGAGCCGGTCCGGTCCACGCGGAAAGGGCGATGGCGATAACCACCACAGTAAGGGATGGGCCGACGACGCTGACGAAAGCCAATGCCAACAGGAAGGATGGTACGGTCTGGAAAGCGTCGGTGATGCGCATCAGCGCCTCGTCGACCATGCCGCCGGCAAAGCCTGCCAATGTGCCGACTACCGCGCCAACGGCGATTGCCGCCGCCGCCGCGGCAAGCCCGACGGCCAGCGATGTGCGGGCGCCATGGAAAAGCTCGGCCAGTACGTCGCGGCCGAGACGATCGGTGCCGAGCGGCAGCGACCAGTCCTGGAACGGCGGCAGCAGCGGTGCTCCCTTGATGGCGAGAGGATCGCCCGGGAAAAGCATGGAAGCTGCCAGCGCCATGACCGCGAGTGCGGCCAGGATGCCGAGTCCAACCAGTGCTTCGGGGACGTCTAGAAACCGCCTCATGCGCCGGCCTCGCTGGCACCGACGCGCGGGTCGAGAAAGGCGTAGGCGATATCGACCAGGAGATTGATGAAGACGACCAGGATGGCGCTGACCAGGATGATGCCGAGCAGCAGCGGCGTGTCGCGCAGCGCTACGGCTTCCTGCGCCAGCCTGCCGAGGCCCGGCACGGAAAAGATGCTTTCGATGACGACGCTGCCGCCCAGCATCTGGGCGGACTGCAGGCCGAGCATGGTGACCAGGGGCAACAGTGCATTGCGCGCGACATGGGCCAGCACGATGCGCTGGCGGCTCAACCCCCTGGCGCGGGCGGCGCGTATGAAATCCAGCCGCCAAACCTCGGCCATGCCGGCGCGCATCATCCTGAGATAGAGCGCCAGATAGATCACGCCGAGCGAGGTCACCGGCAGGACGAGGTGATGGGCGATGTCGGCTGCACGCGCGAAGCCGGTCTTGCCGGAGGCGATCGTCTCGAAACCGGAGATCGGGAACCAGCGCAGATCGACGGCAAAGACGATGACGAGAACCAGCGCCAGCCAGAAGCCGGGAACCGCATAGAGCGCCAGCGATGCCGTCGACAGGAAACGGTCGCGCAAGCTGCCGGGGCGCGCACCGGCATAGATGCCGAGCGCCGAGCCAAGGCAGAAAGACAGCGCGGTCGAGGCACCCATCAGGATGAGCGTCACCGGCAGGCGTTCCAGGATGACGTCACGAATCGGCCGTGAGAAGGCAACCGACTGGCCGAGATCGAGATGCAGCAGTGCCCACAGGTAGTTGGCCAGCCGTGTCGCCGCGGACTGATCGAGCCCCCAGCTCTGCCGCATCGCCTCGACGAGGCCAGCATCGCCGCCGGTCGATACGAGATAGGCGTCGACCGCATCGCCGGGAGCCGCCTCGAGCAGGAGGAAGGTGCCGACAACGACGATCAGAAGCACGAAGATGGAGCCGACAAGCCGCCGGCGCAGGAGGAGGAAGGCACGCGACATGAGCACAAAACTTCGAGGCCGGAGACGCCAGTCTATCCGCTGGCGGCTGACGACCTCAAGCACCGATCCAGATTACTTCGCCAGCCAGGTGTCCGCCCAGTTCGACACTGCCCAGCGCGGGTTGTCGGCGATGTTGCCCACCTTGTCGCTGGCAACCGAAATGAAAGTCCAGTCGGCAACGTTGATGAAGGGCAGGTCTTCGACCACCTTCTTCTGGAACTCCTTGTAGAGATCGGTACGCGCCTTCGCATCCAGCGTCTCGGCCGCCTTGGCGATGATGGCGTCGATGTCGGCGCTCTTGTAGCCGCCCTGGTTGGAGAAAGGTACGCCGTCGGGAATACCGCTCTGCGCCAGGATGGTGGTGGAGATCGCCGGGTCGCCGCGGAAAACTGGCGGGCCGACCGCGAGGTCGAAGGCATGATCGGTATAGACCGCTTTGATGTGTGCCGCCGAGTCGTTGTTGACCAGCTCGGCGTCGATGCCGATGGCCGCCAGCGCCTGGCGCAGATAGTCGCCGAATTGCTTGGTTTCGTTGAAATAGGGAGCCGGCAGCAGCTTGAGCTTGAAGCGCTTGCCGTCGGCACCGGCCTTGTAGCCGGCCTCGTCGAGCAGGGCGTTGGCCTTGGCGACGTCGAAGGCATAGGTCGGCACGTCGGAGGTATAGAACTGCTTGTCGTTCTTAGGCACCGGTCCGGAGGCGGTTTCCGCGTAGCCGAGGAAGATCGTCTTGACGACAAAATCCTTGTCGATCGCATGCGCGATCGCCTGCCGTACCTTTACGTCGGCCAGCTCCCTGCGGCGGTGGTTGATTTCCACGACGAGCTGATAGGTGAGGCCCTCATAGCCCTTTGTGACGACCTTGAGGCCCGGCACCTTGGAGATACGGTCAAGGTCAGCCAGCGGCACGGCCGAGAAGGCGGCGAGCTGGATCTCCTCGGCCTCCAGCGCATTGGCCGCCGCCGAGCGATCCGGCAGCACCTGGTAGACGATCTCGTCGAGATTGGGCTCGCCCTTGCCCCAGTAGGCCGTGTTCTTTTCCAGCCGGTAATACTGGCCGGCCTTGTGTTCGGCGAACTTGAACGGACCCGTGCCGATCGGCGCG
This sequence comes from Mesorhizobium sp. NPDC059025, assembly GCF_042739655.1. Lineage (NCBI taxonomy): Bacteria > Pseudomonadati > Pseudomonadota > Alphaproteobacteria > Hyphomicrobiales > Phyllobacteriaceae > Mesorhizobium > Mesorhizobium sp. NPDC059025. The sequence continues at coordinate 46,917 of NZ_JBHYIM010000009.1, forward strand.
GTGTTGGCCTGATTTTCCTCGATCTTGCCGTTCTCATAGATGTGCTTGGGCACGACGCTGGTCAGCGCAGGCAGCGCGTTGCGGATCAGCTGGAAAGGCGTCGGCTTGGCGAATTTGAAGATGGCGGTGTGCTCGTCCGGCGTTTCGACCGCTTCGAGGTCCTTGAAGACGACGCGGCCGAGGTTCTGCAACGGCTTCCAGATCTGCAATGCCGAAAAGGCGACATCGGCCGAGGTGAACGGCTTGCCGTCATGCCATGTCACGCCTTCGCGTAGCTTGAAGGTGACGGATTTGCCGTCCTCCGACCCTTCCCAACTCACGGCGAGGCGGGGGCTGAGGCCATCCTTGCCTTCATAGTCGGCTTCGGCAAGCGGCTCGACAATTTTGGAAGAGATGAAGAAGACGCCGTTGGAAGCGACGATCGCCGGGTTCAGATTGCGCGGTTCGGAATCGGCCGCGACCGTCAGGCGCCCGCCTTTTTGCGGTTCCTGTGCCCAGCCAATGGTGGGGAGGGCGGTCGAGGCGAGCAACAATGCGGCGCCAGAAAGCACCGAGCGTCTGGTGAGGCTGAAATCCGACATGACTGACCCCCAAAAAATTACCCGCAAGGCGGGTGCAACAGTTCCGGGCAGGCCTTGGCGCCTGCTTCCACAACACGGATTATGACCTTTGTCGGCTGTTTCGCCAGAGAAGGAATTGGCGCAAAAGGCCCTGGCGTTGAAATTTCCGTCCGCTGGACCAGCCACAGTTCCGGTCAAAAACGTTGCGGTTTCGCGGGGCGCGTGAGACAGCAAAGCAGTCCCAATTCGTCAACGTGAGGTGAGATGCCGATGTCCTCAGCGCGTGATCGTCTTGAAGCTGTTCTGTCGCGCCTCGCGGAGCGGGCTGCCGGCGAGAAGGTGTTCACCAAGCTCTATCCCGATGTGGCCCGCGCGGCGGCCGACGTTGCCGACGCTCGACGGAAGGCCGGCATCCGGCTTGGGCCGCTCGACGGCGAGATCGTCTCGATCAAGGATCTGCTCGATGTCGGCGGCGAGCCGACGCTGGCCGGTTCGCTGCTTCGCCGCACCGCCCCACCAGCGCAGCAGGATGCGCCTGTGGTACAGCGACTGCGCCGGGCCGGCGCCGTCATCGTCGGCAAGACCAATATGACCGAATTCGCCTTCACCTCGCTTGGCCTCAATCCGCATTACGGCACGCCGGGCAATAGCGCCGACGCCGGGCGTATTCCAGGCGGTTCTTCATCGGGCGCGGGCGTGTCGGTGGCGGAAGGCACCAGCACCGTTGCGATAGGGTCGGACACCGGCGGATCGATCCGCATTCCGGCGGCGCTGAACGGCGTTGTCGGCTTCAAGCCGACGGCGCGCCGTGTACCCTTGGATGGCGCCTTCCCACTGTCCTTCGCATTGGATTCGCTCGGGCCTCTGGCGCGTACCGTTGCTGAATGTGCTGCGACCGATGCCGTCCTGGCCGGCGAAGAGCCTCTGCCGCTCCTGCCGGCAAGGCTAGATGGCCTGCGCGTCGGTATTCCACGCGGCTACCTGTTCAGCGATACCGAAGAGCCGATCGTGCGGGCCTTCGAGAATGCGATCCGCGAGCTGGAGCGGTCAGGCGCGCGCCTCTTCGACATTGCCATAGACGACCTGGTCGACGCGATGAATGAGGCCACGCAATATGGTTCGATCGCAGGCATGGAAGGGGCCGCCATTCACGCCGATTGGCTGGAGGCTGGAACGGATGTGCCGGTCGATCCACATGTCAGCGTGCCGTTGGCCCGTTATGCCAAGGCACCCGTGCCGATCTACATCCGCACCATGCGCAGTCGCGCCGGGCACATTGTCGAGATGGACCGCAGGTTGGTCGATTTCGATGTCCTGGCGCTGCCGACCGTGCCGATCATGGCCCCGTTGATTGAAGCGGCGATGGCCGATCCGAAATTCGCGGATCGCATGGAAGGCTTGCTGCTGCGCAACACCGAGGTGTTCAACTATTTCGATCAGTGCGCGATCTCGTTGCCGATGCCGGGCACCGTTTTGCCATCCGGCCTGATGCTTGTCGGTCGCCACGGAGACGACCGCCGCCTGCTGGCGATTGCCGCTGCGGTCGAGGCCTTGCTCAAGGCCTGAGCCGTCCCAGGTGGAAGGCAGTCGACAGAGCAGGATCTGCTCTATCGACCTTTCGTTATTTGCTGCCGCGCCGGCGTAGCCCGTCGAAATAGACGATGACGATAATCAGCACGCCGGTGATGACCCGCTGCCAGAAGGCGTTGACGTTGAGCAGGTTGGCACCGTTGTTGATGGTGGCCAGGATGAAGGCACCGAGCAAGGGTCCGTGCACCGAACCGACGGCGCCGAACAGCGACGTGCCGCCGATGACCGAGGAGGCGATAGCCTGCAGTTCCCAGCCTTCGGCCTGGGTCGGATTGCCGATGCCGATGCGGGAGGCGAGCAGGACGCCGACAAAGGCGGCGCACAGGCCTGACAACGTATAGGCCATGTAGATCGTGCGCTGGACGTTGACGCCGGAGAGGCGCGCTGCCTCGGCATTGGAGCCGACCGAGAACAGATAACGGCCCCAGCGTGTGTGGTGCAGGAAGACGTAGGCGGGCACGCCGACAAGGATGACCATCCAGAACAGGTTGGGAACGCCGACGAAGGAGCCGCGCGAGAATTCCTGGAAGGCGTCGTTGTTGATGGAAATCGAGTTGCCGTTGGTCATCAAAAGGCCGATGCCGCGCAGCGAGGTCAATGTGGCCAGTGTAATGATGAAGGGCGGCAGCCCCATCTTGACGATGCCGAAGCCGTGAAAGAGGCCGATGGCGACGCCGATCAGCAGAGTGATCAGGATGGCGACAAAAACCGGCAGGCCGGAATTGATCAGCATCGCCGTCGTCACGGTCGCAAAGCCGACAACTGCGCCGACGGAAAGGTCGATACCGCCGGTGATGATGACGAATGTCTGGCCGACCGCCAGAATGGCGATCATCGAGCCCTGGCGCAGCAGGTTGGAGATGTTGTTGGCTGTGGCGAAGCTGGAGGTCGAGAAGGAGAGCAGGACCCACAACAGCACCAGCAGCGCCAGCAGCGTCAGCCCGAACAGCGCATTGTAATTGCGCTTCGGTTTTTCCGCGGGGATCGCCTCGGTGCTCATGGTTGTCCTCCCGTTTTCTCCTGCTTCTCGGCCAGCGCCTGGGTCAGGATGTCTTCGTGGCTGGCGGTATGGAAACCATGCGTGGCGACCAGCTTGCCGCGCCGGAAAACATGTAGCGTATCGGCCAGTTCATAGACTTCCGGCAGATAGGACGAGATCAGGATGATGCCGGCGCCTTGCGATAAGAGCGTCGAGAACAGGCGATAGATTTCGGCCTTGGTGCCGACGTCGACGCCCACCGTCGGCTCGTCGAAGATGAACAGCTTGGCGCCATGGTTCAGCCACTTGCCGATGACGATCTTCTGCTGGTTGCCGCCGGAGAGGCTGGAGGCCAGCGCCTGTCGTCCGGCGGTCTTGATGCGCAGGCCGGCGATCTGCTGCTCGGCATGTTTCGTCTCTTCGCTGCCGGAGATCAGAGCGCTTCTGCTGATGCGCTTGTAGATCGGCAGGTTGAGGTTCAGACCCACCGGCAGGTTGAGGCAAAGGCCTTGATCGCGCCGGCTTTCAGGGGCCAGCGCCATGCCGAGCTTGATCGCGTCATGCTCGGAACGGATATGCACTTCCTTGCCATCCCACAACACCGTGCCGGAGGATCTGGCGTGGCGACCATAGAGGGTGGTGACGAATTCACTGCGGCCGGCACCTATCAGGCCGTAGAGGCCAACGATCTCGCCTTCGTGCACGGTCATCGAGACATTCTCGAAACCCTTGCCGGAAAGCTGCCTGGCTTCCAGGATCGTCTTGCCGATCGGGAACGTGTCCTTGTGGTAGATCTGTTCGATCGAGCGATTGATCATCAGTCGCACCAGTTCGGCTTCGTCGGTCTCCTTGATGTTGCGCGTGCCGACATAGGTGCCGTCGCGCAACACCGAGACACGGTCGGCCAGTTCGAACACCTCTTCCATGCGATGGCTGATGTAGATGATGGTGACGCCCTCGGCCTTGAGGCGGCGGATCAGCGCGAACAGCTGGTCGGCTTCCTTGCGGGTGAGGTAGGCGGTCGGCTCGTCGAAGATCAGGAATTTGGTGCCGCGAACGGTGGCGCGGGCTGCCGCGATCAGCTGCTGCTGGCCGATGGTAAGGTCGCCCAGCATGGCATGGGCGGGCAGGTTGAAGCCGAGATCGTTGATGATCTTCTGCGCGTCACGCACCATGGCGCGCTGCTGCAGGAGACCGTAGCGGACGTTTTCTTCGCCGAGGAACATGTTGGCGGCTACGGTAAGGTGTCGGCACAACACCACTTCCTGGTGGACGGCATTGATGCCGAGCGCCATCGCTTCATGCGGGGTGGCAAGCGCGACCGAATTGCCTTCCCAGATCACGTCGCCGGAGGTGCGCGGCATCACCCCAGTCAACAGCTTGATGAGCGTGGATTTGCCGGCGCCGTTCTCACCGACGATCGCGTGGATTTCGCCCGCCCTGAAGGCAAGATTCACGGGCTTCAGCGCGTGGGTGCCCGGGTATTTCTTCTCCAGGCCGCGCAGCTCCAGGATCACCTTGCCGGGTTCCAGTTCCGGGGCGGGGTGCTGATGCAATGCCGCTGATGTCATGACAATCCTCCCGATTGGCACGCTTTAGGACAGCTTGTGCAGCCTAGCGCATGAGCTCCGAGCCGGACAGGCGTCTCTGCGGCCGGACTTCCCGAAAAACTCTCGCAAGAGCGGTACCGTTTCGTTGCCGGGGTACGGCAGGCCTCGATCCCGGCGAATTCTCCAGGGCCGAGACGGCCCCGGAGACACTCCCTCAGCTGTGCTCAGTTGAGTTTCGGATTGAGGAGCGCGTCGATCTTCGGCTCCTTCATGTTCGCCTTGGTGACGAGGTTGGCGCCGGTGTCGACGAAAGTCTCGACCTTCTCACCCTTCGAGGCGGCCAGCGCGGTCTTGATGCCGTCGTAACCCATGCGATACGGATCCTGTACGACGAGGCCGGAAATGACCCCGTCATTGAGGAACTTGATGAGTTTCTCGTCACTGTCGAAACCGATCAGCCCGACCTTGCCGGAAAGGTTGTTTTCGGCAATCGCCTGGCCGACGCCCTGCGCCATGATCAGGTTGGAGGCGAAGATGCCCTTGAGATCCGGATTCGCGGTGATCAGGTCGGTTGCGATATTGAGACCAGTTGTCGCCTGACCATCGGCATATTTGTCGGCGACCACCGTCAGGCCCGGATATTTGGCCTTGACCTGTTCGAGGAAGCCCTCGCGCCGCTGTTCAAGTGAGCCGGCGCCTGGAAGCGCGGTGATGATCGCTACCTTGCCTTCGACTTTGCCGCCATTGGCGGCGCCGATTGCGGCGGCCAGACCATCGGCCGCAACCTGGCCGCCGACCTTGTTGTCGGTGGTCAGGAAGGACGTGAAGGCCTTGGAATCGGCCGAAGAGTCGATGCCGATGATCTTCACTTTCTTGGCGGCTTCGTCGATCGGTTTACCGAGAGCCTTGGCTTCGGTCGGCGCGATCACGACAGCGGCCGGATTGCCGGCCACCGCGTTTTCCAGAATCGAGATCTGGCCATTCACGTCGGTCTCTGCCTGCGCGCCGAGTTCCGGCACGTTGACGCCGAGGTCCTTGCCGGCCTTGCGGGCGCCGGCGAGAACGATCTGCCAGTAGAAGGAGGTGGTGTCCTTCACGATGATCGGAATGGTGGTGTCGGCAGCAACGGCCGGCCCCGTCTGAAATGCACCGGCCAGCATCGAGGCTGCGGCGAGCGCCACGAAAGTGCGGCGGCTGAGTATGCTTTTCACGAATTTCATAGGCTTCCTCCCAAAGTCGCCCGGTCGATTACGCGAAGTCCCTTCTGGATAGGCGAAGTCCAATCAGGACTTTATTGATAAAAAACAGCATTTCGATTTTTAGTGGATCGCGGCAGGGCTTGCAAGTGTGACGCTCCCCTATGGTCCTCACGACCCTCTTTACCCTTTTTCTGACATGAAGCATCAATTCCAAAATAAGGTCAATGCGGAATAATCATTCCATATTGCGTCATCACGTATCTTCCGTGGTCAATCCTGCTCCGAGCGGACCACGCCTTTCTTGAGCAGAATGTTGGCATAGGCAGCGCGCTCGCCGGAAGCGACGATGTAGGCGGCCTTGGCCGCGCGTTCATAGAAGGCGAACCGTTCCAGAGGAGCAATCACAAAGGGGCCGGCCAGTCGATCGACGATCGACTGGTAGGAGCGGCAGATTTCGGGGAGGCGGTCCGGGTTTTCGACGACCGCCATGCGGAAGGCCGCGGCAGGCGCATAGGTATCGAGCGGCATATGGGTGAGGATCGCTTCGAGCAATGCCTCGCCGCCCAGCCCATCGGCGCGCACGACCTTGGGCCCCTGCGTACTTGCCGGAAAATTGCCGTCTGCGATGACGATCTCGTCGCCATGGCCCATGCTGCGCAGTGCATGCAGAAGGTCGGGGCCGAGAAGAGGATGAATGCCGCGCAGCATCAGGCGATGTCCTTCTGAGAGCGTTTCCGGTTTTTTCGGAAACGCGGAAACACTCTAACTCTTGGTTTTTATGCAATTCCGGATCGAAAACCGTTCCGCACTTTTCCCGGAATTGCTCCAGGTTTGTCTGCAATTGTCTGGTCGCGACGCGCGAGCGGGTTCATTCGCGCACGGCTCCGGTCAATCGCGGCTGCACGGTCGTATAGGGGCGGTACTTCTCGAAGTCCTGTGCGGGAACCTCGATCTTGAGCAGGTCGACGTTGCGCGTCAGGCTGGAGGCCTTGGCAGTGCCGATCAGCACTGTCGAAACCGCTTTATCATGCAGCGGGAATTGCAGCGCAGCCGCTGCCAGCGGATATCCGGCCGCTTCGGCGATCGTTTCCATGGCCGAAACCTTGGACAGGATCTCGGGCGAGGCCGGGCCATAGTCGAAATGCGAGCCGGGCTTTGCGCCTGTCGCCAGAATGCCGGAGTTGAAGACGCCGCCGATGACCAGCGTGGTGCCGCTTTGATGGCAGAGCGGCAGCAATTCCGCCTCGGCGGAGCGGTCAAGCAGCGAATAGCGGCCGGCGAGCAGGATACAGTCCAGCGGGGCGCGGCGCATCACCTCCACGCAGATCTCCACCTCGTTGACGCCGAGGCCGTAAGCGGAAATGACGCCACCGGACTTCAACTCCTCCAGTGCCTTGATGCCGCCGCCCAGCAACTGGCCGAGATGCACCTTGGTAAGCTCGACGCCGTGCGTGTAGACGCCGATGTCGTGCACATAGAGGATGTCGATGCGGTTGAGGCCGAGGCGCGCATAGCTGAACTCGACCGAGCGCATGATGCCGTCATAGCTGTAGTCATATTCCAGCTTGAACGGCAGCGGGTTGAAGAAACCGAGATTGGGAACTTCGTGTTCCGGCGCGGGCTTCAAGAGACGGCCGACCTTGGTGGAAAGCGCATAGCTGTCGCGCGGCTTGTCACGCAGGAAATCACCGAAGCGGCGTTCGGAAAGCCCAAAACCATAGTGGGGCGCCGTGTCGAAATAGCGGATGCCGGAATTCCAGGCCGCATCAAGAACCGCCTCGGCGTCTTTGTTCGGCACCGCCTGGTAGAGATTGCCCAGCGAAGCGCCGCCGAAACTGATCTCGGTGACATCGAGCGCGGTTTTGCCGATGCGGCGCGTCTTCATGCATACACTCCCAATTTGCGGAAACGCTCCGGCCAAAGCTACAGCGTTGCGCCGAGATGCCAAGGCACGAACTCGTTGTCGCCGTAGCCGAACAACTCGCTCTTGGTCTTCTTGCCCGATGCGGTCTCGATGATCAGTTCGAAGATGTCGCGCCCCATCTCCGCGATTGTCCTGTCGCCGGAGGCGATGACCCCGCAGTTGACGTCCATGTCCTCTTCCATGGCTTCAAAGAGCGTGGTGTTGGTGGCCACCTTGATCGACGGGGTCGGGTGGCTGCCGAAGCAGGAGCCGCGCCCGGTTGTGAAGACGATGACGTTGGCGCCACCTGCCACCTGGCCGGTGGCGGAGACGGGATCGTAGCCGGGCGTGTCCATGAAGACGAGGCCACGGCCGGTCACCTTCTCGGCATAGGCGAAGACCCCGTTCAGTGGCGTCTGGCCACCCTTGGCGACGGCACCGAGCGATTTTTCGAGAATGGTGGTCAGCCCGCCGCGTTTGTTGCCGGGCGAGGGGTTGTTGTCGATGGACGCGCCGTGCATGGCGGTATGGTTCTCCCACCATTTGATCAGGCGATCGAGTTTGTCGGCGATCTCCGGCGTGGCGGCGCGATAGGCGAGCAGGTGTTCGGCACCGTAGATTTCGGTGGTCTCCGAAAGGATGCCGATGCCGCCGACGCCGGCGAGCAGGTCGACTGCCGCGCCGAGGGCCGGGTTGGCGGTGATGCCGGACATTCCGTCTGAACCTCCGCACTGCAGGCCGACCACGATCTCCGAGACCGGGATAGGTTCACGCTCCAGCCTGCCGACTTCCTCGGCTATTTCGGCCAGCACGCCCATCGCCATCTCGACCGATCTGCGCGAGCCCCCTGCGTCCTGGATATTGAAATGCCGCTTGCCGGCAGCGACGCCCTTCTGGCCATAGAGGGTGAGCTGGTTGACCTCGCATCCCAGCCCCACCATCAGCACGCCGCCGAAATTGGGATGGCGCGCGTAGCCGGCCAGCGTGCGGTGCAGAACCATCATGCCGTCGCCGGTGGCACTCATGCCGCAGCCCTGTCCGTGTACGATCGGCACGAAACCATCGATGCCCGGATAGAGCGGCAGCAGGCGGCGGTTGGCTTCGTCGGCTATGGCGTGGCAGACGGTGGCCGAACAGTTCACACTGGCGACGATGCCGACAAAATTGCGGGTACCGGCGCGTCCGTCAGCACGGCGATAACCCATGAAAGTGCGGACCTTGTCGGTCTCGGAGGCTTCCAGGGGGGCCGATGGCGGCACCACCGGCATGCGTCCGGATTCGAAGACCAGATTGTGCGAATGAACATGCTCGCCCGCAGCAATATCCTGCGTGGCGCGGCCGATCGCCTGTGCGTATTTCACGACCGCCGAGCCTGCCGGGATCGACCTGATCGCTACCTTGTGGCCGGATTCGATCGCATCGGCTGTTGTCGCTCCACCCGGCAATGTCGTGCCTTTCTCAAGTCGGCCATTGGCGACAACGACATTGTCGGAGGGCGAAAGCACGATCGAATTGGCGGCGGTCACGACGATGGTTCCTGGGATTATCCTGGGTGAATGCCGGATTGACACCGGCAATCCTGCAGCTAATGTCTTTTATCGTAAAAAAACATTTGGGCGTCAATTGGCATTTTCGGTTAGAGCGCTCTCCGGGAACGGTGCGCGGGCCAAGAGAACAGGATGTCGAAGAACAACAACGTCTACAAGGATGCCTACAATCGCTGCCTGCGGCTGCTGGAGGAAAACAGCAACCTGCCTTCCGAGCCCGAACTGGGAGCGACATTGGGCGTGAGCCGCACCACAGTGCGCGGCATTCTGGCCCGGATGGCTGACAACGGGCTGATCACCTGGGACAAGCGCGAGAAGACGGTGCTGCGTGCGCCGACGGAAGAGGATTTCTTCCCGGAGGAAGAGACCGACTCGCTGTCACAGATCATCGAACGCTCCTTCATGCGGCGGCTGTTGGCCGAAGGAGCTGAAGCCGGCATGCAGATCAACGAACTGGAACTGGCACGCGACATCGGCGTCGGCACCACCAGCGTGCGCGAGTTCCTCATCCGCTTCAGTCGCTTCGGCCTGATCGAAAAGCGCCGCAACAGCCATTGGGTTCTCAAAGGTTTCACCCGTGCCTTTGCGCTGGAACTGGCTGATATCCGCGAGATGTTCGAACTGCGCTCGGCAGCGGCCTTTGTCGCCTTGCCGAGTGACAATCCGGTCTGGGCCGATCTCGACCGCCTGGAGGCCGAACATCGTGCTTTGGCGCGCGATATCGCCAATCGCTATCCCGAATTCTCGGAACTGGACGAGCGCTTCCATCGGCTGATCCACAGCGCCTCGCACAACCGCTTCATCGTCGATTTCTACGATGTCATCTCCATGATCTTCCACTATCACTATCAGTGGAACAAGGCGGGCCAACGTAGCCGCAATGAAACGGCAGTGGCCGAACATCTTGCCTATATCGCGGCACTCAAGACGCGCGATGCGGCCAAGGTGGAAGACGCTTGCCGCAGGCATCTGACCTCGGCCCGGCAGACCTTGCTCGATTCGACGCCCGAAGGCAGGCAGACCGTTCCGGCGAAACGGACCAGGACGCTCTGACATGTCGGGCTTGTTGCCGCAGCGCTGATTTGGCGGTTTGCCGGTCTTCAGGCTCGTGATAGGTCTTTGTCGATTGCAAGGGAGTGACGCCGTGATCGCCGGGCGCAGGAGATGGAGCATGCCGACGGCCCTTGCCGTTGCGTGGCTGCTCGTCCTGCAATCCGTGCTTGGTGCCTTCGCTGCCGGCGCTGGTCCCAATCCCGCGCAACTCGACGCCTTCGGCAACGTCATCTGTACACATGACGGCGCCGCGCAGCTGCCGCCGGGCGAGCAGCCGCAACAGCACCAGCAATCGTGCTGCGTACTGGGCTGCAATATGTACGCGTCGGCCTTCGGCGCCCCGCCGGAAGCCTCTCCCCTGCTGGATGGCCTGGCCTTTGTCGCCAGCCTCCGCGTCGCATTCCCTGCCAACAATGTCATCGGTTTCAGCCATGACTGGTCGCCGGGCAATCCGCGTGCGCCGCCGGCGTCGGCCTGATCTTTGTTCGTTGCGCCAGGCCTTTGGCCGCGCCACGATTCCTCTCTTGTTTTTTTACTTACGCGTCCGGCAACGGCGCGTCTGCCATGGAGCAACCCCATGCCTGTTTTCAACAGCACTCGTTCGCCTGCATTTTCCCTGAGAAACTTGATTCCTGCCCGGCTTGGCCTTGTGTCGGCTGCCCTGGCGGTTTTGCTTGCCGGCATGCCGGCCGCGTTTGCGCACGAATTCAAGGTCGGCAGCCTTGAGATCGATCATCCCTGGTCACGGGCGACGCCGCCCGGCGCCAAGGTTGCCGGCGGCTACCTCACCATCAAGAACAGTGGCGGCGAGGCGGATCGCCTCGTCTCGATCGCCTCGGATGTCTCGCAGAAAGCCGAGGTGCACGAGATGGCGGTCAAGGACGGCGTGATGACCATGCGCAAGGTTGACGGCGGCCTGGAAGTCCCGGCCAACGGCAAGGCGGAGCTCGCGCCGGGTGGTTACCATCTGATGTTCATCGGCCTCAATCGCCAGCCGAAACAGGGCGAGAAGTTCGCTGCGACGCTGACCTTTGAAAAGGCTGGTCCTGTCACGGTGGAGTTCGATGTCGAGGCCGTGGGTGGCGCAGCGCCCAAGGCGCATGGCGATCACGCGAACTGATTTTCATCACGAGACGATTTCAGAGGAATTCCAATGTTCAGAACCATGATCGTTGCCGGCCTTTTCATAGGCGCGGGCGCAGGGGCGGCCTTTGCCCATGTCTCTCTGGAGACCCAGGAAGCACCAGTCGATTCCACCTACAAGGCGATTTTCCGCGTTCCGCATGGCTGCGACGGCAAGGCAACTACCGCTGTGCGCGTCAAGATTCCGGAAGGTGTCATCGACGTGAAACCGATGCCGAAGGCTGGCTGGAAGCTGGAGACGGCGAAGGGCAAATATGCCAAGGCCTATTCCCTGTGGGGTGAGACCGTCAGCGAAGGCGTGACCGAGGTCAGCTGGAATGGCGGCAACCTGCCGGACGAGTTCTATGACGAGTTCGTTCTGCGGGCGCGCTTGACCGGTGATCTGCCCGCCGGCGAGACATTGCGCTTTCCTGTCGTGCAGGAATGCGAAAGTGGCGGCACGGCCCGCTGGATCGAAATTCCGGCCGCCGGTCAGGACGAGGACGCGCTCGAGCATCCGGCACCAGGTCTGAAACTCCTGCCCAAGAAGTAGTCGTCCGCGGCGCGCCTGCAATGGCGCGCCGCTCTCCCCGGTTGAGCGATCATGCGATACTTCGCTTTAGACACCTCACAAGCAGGCATTCGCCGTCTGGCTGTCGCGATTGCCGTCCTGTTTGCGCTGCTTGCCGTGTTTGGAGCAGGCCCAGCTTCCGCGCATGCCAGCCTGGTCAAGACCGAGCCGGCCGATGGAGCGATGCTGCAGCAAAGTCCGAACCGGTTTTCGCTTGCTTTCAGCGAACCGGTTTCGCCGCTGGTGCTAACCCTCGTGCGGCCGGATGGTACGCCGGAACGGCTGACGTCGTTTCGCAGCGACGGGCAGACGCTCGACATCGACAATCCGCAACCGCTCGGCAACGGTACGCATGTGCTGAGTTGGCGCGTGATTTCTGCGGACGGGCATCCGGTTGGCGGTTCGCTGCTGTTTTCCGTAGGTTCCGTCAGTGCCGCACCCGCCGCGGGCGATGCCATCGATCCCTGGCTGCATCGCGCGATCTGGGTGGCAAAGATCATACTCTATCTCGGCCTGTTCTTCGGGGTCGGCGGAGTGTTCGCGCTCGCCTGGCTGGCGGGCGAGGCGCGGGGCGGCGAGCGTTTCGTGGCAGCGATGCTCCTGGCCGGATTGATGGCCGCCCCCGTATCGCTTGGCCTGCAAGGCCTCGATGCGCTGGGCGCGCCCTTCGAACAGTTCGCGCAGGCCATTGTCTGGAAGACAGCGTTTGCCACCAGCTTTGTCTGGACCGCACTGATTGCCGCCATCGCGCTGGGGCTGGGCCTTCTGGCGCTTGCGCTGCCGCGTGCCGACACCAGGCCCTTCGCTGCCACCGCCCTGATAGCGGTCGGCGTGGCGCTCGCCGCCAGCGGCCATGCCAGTGCGGCGGTGCCGCAGTGGCTGACGCGTCCCATGGTTTTCGTCCATGGTGTGGGTATCGCCTTCTGGGCAGGTGCGCTGACGCCGCTCGCCGTGGCACTGAAGCGCCAGACGCCGGGCGCCGACATGTTCCTGCGCCGCTTCTCGTTGGCCATCTTGCCGGTGGTCACTGCTCTCGTAGTTGCCGGCATCGTGCTTACGGTGATCCAGGTGGAGACTGTTTCGGCGCTGGTCGACACCGACTACGGTCGCCTCCTGCTGGCAAAGCTCGCGCTCGTGGTCGGTCTGTTCGCGCTCGCCGCCACCAATCGTTGGGCGCTGACACGCCCGGCCGAAGCAGGGCAGTCCGCTGCACGTCATCGTCTGGTCCGCTCCATTGCGGTCGAAACCCTTATCGTCCTGGCGATCTTCGGCATTGCCGCCGGCTGGCGTTTCACGCCGCCGCCGCGCGCGCTGGCGATCGCAGCGGCCGAGCCTGTGTCGACACATATGATGACGCTTCAGGCGATGGCCGATCTCACGGTGACTCCCGGCAAAGCCGGACTCGTATCCGTCAGCATCATGTTGATGACCGGTGACTTCGGGCCGCTTGACCCCAAGGAGGTGACTTTGGTGCTCTCGAGGCCTGAAGCGGGGATCGAGCCGTTGAAGCGCATCGCGACAAAACCCGGTGACGGCACCTGGCGGGTCGACGGTCTCGTCATCCCGTTTCCCGGGCGCTGGACGGTGCGGCTCGACATCCTGGTTTCGGATTTCGAAATGGTGAAGCTGGAGGGCCCCATCGACATCCGCCCTTGACGTCATCATGGCCTAATCGATTGAAATTTCCGATGAATGGACAACTGCCGCTTGTTGACGAAGTGGGTGCCTGAGGCCAATCATGCCACCTTTGCGGCGACAGCCGCTATTCGCAGACAGGAACGACAGCATGGAAAAAGCCGAAATCGGCCTGATCGGCCTCGGTACGATGGGCTCCAACCTCGCCCTCAACATTGCCGAGAAAGGGCATCGCATCGCGGTCTACAACCGTACGCCGTCGCGAACCGACGATTTCGTTGCCAAGGCGGGCGACCTCGCTGGCCGTGTCGTGCCCTGCGAGAGCCTGGCCGATCTCGCCGCCGCCATCCGCCCGCCGCGGCCGATCATCATCATGGTGCTGGCCGGCAGCCCCGTGGATGAACAGATCGCAGCGCTGCGCGGCGAACTGGCGGCCAACGACATCATCATCGATGCCGGCAACGCCAATTTCCGCGATACGATGCGACGCTTCAAGGAACTGGAAGGCTCGGGCCTGACCTTCATCGGCATGGGCGTTTCGGGTGGCGAAGAAGGCGCGCGGCACGGTCCGTCGATCATGGTCGGTGGCAAGGAGGAATCCTGGCACCGTGTCGAAAGCGTGCTCACCGCCATTTCCGCCAAATTCAAGGGTGAACCCTGCGCGGCGTGGCTCGGTCCGGACGGGGCAGGCCATTTCGTCAAGACGATCCACAACGGTATCGAATATGCCGACATGCAGATGATCGCCGAAATCTACGGTATCCTGCGTGACGGGCTCGGCATGGCGCCAAAGGAGATCGGCGCGGTCTTCGCTGAATGGAACAAGGGCCGGTTGAATTCGTACCTGATCGAAATCACCGCCGAGGTGCTGAAGGCCGACGATGCCAGGACCGGCCAGCCGGTGGTCGACATCATCCTCGATCGCGCAGGGCAGAAGGGCACCGGAAAGTGGTCGGCGATCGAAGCGCAGCAACTCGGCATTCCCGCAACCGCCATCGAGGCGGCGGTGGCGGCGCGCGTGTTGTCGTCGCTGAGGGATGAACGGCTGGCGGCGGAGAAAATCTACGGCGGCGGGGTGGCGCAGATCACGGCGCCGCGGGAAACGCTTCTCAAGCAGTTGGAGCTGGCGCTGTTTGCCGGCAAGATCGCCGCCTACGCGCAAGGCTTCGCCGTGATGGCCGGCGCTTCGAAGGAATTCGGCTGGAACCTGCCGATGCCGACGATTGCAAAGATCTGGCGCGCCGGCTGTATCATCCGTTCACAGATGCTGGACACCATGGCCGAAGCCTTTGGATCCGGTGCTGCCTCGACCAATCTCTTGATGGCGCCCGATTTCGTGAAGCTGATGCAAGAAGCACACCCGGCGTTGCGGCGCGTCGTTGCGCTGGCCACGGAAGCTGGCGCGCCGGTGCCTGCGCTGTCGTCGGCGCTTGCCTATTTCGACAGCTATCGCCAGGGCCGCGGAACCTCCAATCTCATCCAGGCGCAACGCGATTTCTTTGGTGCGCATGGCTTCGAACGCATCGATGAAGCCGGCGCGTTCCATGGGCCTTGGGGACAGGGCTAGTCCCCGCTCCGTCCTGGCGGCAGAATGCGATAAGTTGGCTACTTCGGTGCGATCACTTCGGTTGGCACCACCAGCCGCTGCATGGGCGGCGCCGATCTGTCGTCGATGCGGCTGAGCACGGCGATTGCCAGATCGCGCCCGGCAAGTCGGAAGTCCTCCGCGACGACATGGATTTCCGGACGTACCAGCTGCAGCAGGTTGAACGGTTCCTTGGCGACCAGATCGACATCGCTTCCAAGTTTGAACCCAGCCGCCTCGATACCGGCGATGAGTGCGAAGGCCGGTCCGCCGGCGCCGCAGACGATGCCGTCCGGTCGTCCGGCCCGTCGCATCAGTTCGATGGTGTGGCGACGGATGTCGTCGATGACATTGTCACTGCTGACGGATGAGAACGGAACCTCGCTTAGCCCGTGCCTGTCGATCTCGTCGAGGAAGCCGCTGCGCATATGCTGGTGGTAGGTGAGGGCTGTCGGGGGCGCCAGCAGGGCGAGGCGCCGGCGTCCGAGCTCGGACAGCCGTCGCACGGCCAGCCGCGCGAAACTCTCATTGTCGAAGTCATGGTAAGCGTGCTCTATCCCCATTGCCGTGCGGCCATGAGCGGCAAAGGGAAAGCCACGCTCGGTCAGATAGCGCACGCGCGGGTCATCGGGTTGCGTGCGCGAGATGATGATCCCATCGGCGGAGCCGGTCTCCACCACGTAACGGATCGGCTCCATCGGGTCGTTGTTGTGGGAGTAGGGGGCGACAACCAGATGATAGGGCGTCGCTGCCAGCCGCTCTGAAATGCCGTAGATGAAATCGGACAGGAAGCCGCCGATCTGCTCCGTGGTGTTGAGCACCACCGAGATGACGTTGGTCTTGCCCGTGCGCAGGCGCACGCCGGCCCTGTTCGGCCGATAGCCGATCTGGCGCGCGACGAGCTGCACGCGCTTGCGCGTCTCGGCGCCGATCTCCGGCGCGTCCTTCAGTGCACGTGAAACGGTTGTGACGCCAAGCCCCGTCATGAAGGCAAGCGTCTTCAGCGTCGGCCTGCCGGTCTCCGCTTCGTCCTCATCCGTGTTGCGGCTCGATTTGTCCATAACCCTGCCCGCAGCGCGCATACCAGTCTGTTTCGGCGGCGACAATGCGCGAATTCGTCGGCCCGGCTTGGACAGGCTGATAGCGCAAATATACTGAAACGTTACAGATTTGCCAGTCTGACCTTGGTCGACCGCTTTCGAGTGGTCGCTGTCGTCATGCCCAATCTGCCTGGTTTGCACTGCGAACGCTTATTTTGCAGTGCAAAACGCCGGTTTTATCGATCTTGTCGCTTATTTTGTCGAGCTTCGAAAAATAGTTTGGTGCGCCGATCGATTGGGGATTGCCACAACGAAACAATTGCCGTATCCAAAATCTGTAACGTTTCAGATTTTGGGAGGAATCGGAATGCGACGCACTTTGACGGCTGCTGTGCTGGCGGCCGGGACGGCTCTCGGTTTTGCCGGCCCTACTTTCGCGACGGATCTTGAAGTCACGCATTGGTGGACGTCGGGCGGTGAAGCAGCCGCCGTTGCCGAGCTCGCCAAGGCGTTCGATGCCACCGGCAACAAATGGGTGGATGGAGCGATTGCCGGATCCGGCGGCACGGCGCGCCCGATCATGATCTCGCGCATCACCGGCGGTGATCCGATGGGCGCAACGCAGTTCAATCATGGTCGACAGGCCGAGGAACTGGTCCAGGCCGGGCTGATGCGCGATCTCACCGACATCGCCGCCAAGGGCAAGTGGACGGAAGTCGTGCGGCCGAAGGGTTTGCTCGATTCCTGCACCATCGGCGGCAAGATCTACTGCGTGCCCGTCAACATCCATTCGTGGCAATGGCTGTGGCTGTCCAATGATGCCTTCGCCAAGGCTGGCGTGGGAGTGCCGAAGACCTGGGACGAATATGTCGCGGCTGCGCCCGCGCTGGAAAAGGCCGGCATCGTACCGCTCGCCGTGGGTGGCCAGCCCTGGCAGTCAGCTGGTGCCTTCGATGTTCTTCTGCTGGCGGTTGGCGGCACGGATGCCTTCCTGAAGGTCTACAAGGACAAGGATGGCGCCTTCGCCGGCGGTCCGGAAATCGCCAAGGTGTTCAAGGCAGCCGACGACGCCCGCAAGATGTCAAAGGGCACCAATGTGCAGGACTGGAACCAGGCTACCAACATGGTCATCACCGGCAAGGCCGGTGGGCAGATCATGGGCGACTGGGCGCAGGGCGAATTCCAGGTGGCCGGCAAGGTGGCCGGCAAGGACTATACCTGTCTGCCTGGCCTCGGCATGAACAGCGCGCTCGCGACCGCCGGCGATGCCTTCTACTTCCCGCTGCTAAAGGACGCCGAGAAGGCCAAGGCGCAAGAAGTGCTCGCCGAGACGCTTCTCGATCCCAAGACGCAGGTGGCTTTCAACCTGAAGAAGGGTTCGCTGCCGGTGCGTGGCGATGTCGATCTGGCTGCTGCCAATGACTGTATGAAGAAGGGTCTCGACATCCTTGCCAAGGGCAATGTGATCCCGTGGACGGACCAGCTGCTGTCGCAGGATACGCAGAAGCAGAAGGAGGACCTGTTCTCCGAATTCTTCGCCAAGCCGGACCTGACCGTCGAGGATGCGCAGAAGCGCTTCGCCGACATCATCTCCAGCGCTGACTGATCCTGTTCACCCGACCCTCCCGGGCTCCGGCTTCGCCCTGTGCTTGGCGGGCTGGAGTTCCCGGAGGTCCAGGACCTGGGGACGGCACCTCCATGAGCACTGCGAGCAAGCGACCAAGCCGGCTGTTCCGCAACCTCAATGCCAAGATCGCCTCGGTGCCGATGATCCTCACCGCACTGGTGGTGTTCGTCGGCGGCACTCTGTGGACGGTGCTCTATTCCTTCACCAATTCGCGCCTGCTGCCGCGGCTCAAATTCGTCGGCCTTGACCAGTATGAGCGGCTGTGGGCAACGCCGCGATGGCTGGTGTCGATCGAGAACCTGGCGATCTACGGAATCCTGTCGCTGGTCTTTTCCCTGGTGATCGGTTTCGTGCTGGCGGCGCTGCTCGATCAGAAGATCCGTTTCGAGGACACGTTCCGCACCATCTTCCTCTATCCCTTCGCGTTGTCCTTCGTCGTCACCGGCGTAGTCTGGCAATGGCTGCTCAATCCGGATTTCGGCGTGCAGGCCGTGGTGCGCTCGCTCGGCTGGGAAAGCTTCGCCTTCGACCCGCTCTACACTTCGAGCATCGTCATCTACGGCGTGCTGATCGCTGCACTCTGGCAGGGCACCGGCTTCGTGATGTGCCTGATGCTGGCTGGCTTGCGCGGCATCGACGAGGATATCTGGAAGGCTGCCCGGGTTGACGGCATCCCGGCCTGGAGGACCTATCTCTTCATCGTCCTGCCGATGATGCGGCCGGTACTGGTCACCACGCTGGTCATCATCGCCGCCGGCATCGTCAAGGTCTACGACCTCGTCGTGGCGCAGACCAGCGGCGGGCCGGGCATCGCATCCGAGGTGCCGGCCAAATATGTCTACGACTACATGTTCTTCGCGCAGAATCTCGGCCAGGGTTTCGCGGCCTCGACGATGATGCTCCTGTCGGTCGCCATCGTCATCGTGCCCTGGGCCTATCTCGAATTCGGGCGGAGGCGCTGACGATGGCAATGTCACAGGCCGTCGGGGGTCCGCGTGGACCGAAGCCACGCCACGCCTTCTCGAAGCGCAACATCTTCATCTACGGCACGCTGTTCGTGGTTGCCGTCTACTATCTGCTGCCGCTCTACGTGATGGTGGTGACGTCGCTGAAGGGCATGCCGGAAATCCGGCTCGGCAACATCTTCTCGCCGCCGCTGGAAATCACTTTCGAGCCCTGGGTGAAGGCCTGGGCTACGGCTTGTACCGGGCTCAATTGCGATGGGCTTTCGCGCGGCTTCTGGAATTCGGTGCGCATCACCGTGCCTTCGGTGATCCTGTCGATCGCCATCGCGTCGGTGAATGGCTACGCGCTCGCCAACTGGCGTTTCAAGGGCTCGGAGCTGTTCTTCACCATCCTCATCGTCGGCGCCTTCATTCCTTATCAGGTGATGCTCTACCCGATCGTCATCATCCTGCGTGAAATCGGGCTTTATGGCAGCTTGAGCGGGCTGGTCATCGTGCATTCCATCTTCGGCATGCCGATCCTGACGCTGCTGTTCCGCAACTATTTCGCATCGTTGCCCGAGGAATTGTTCAAAGCCGCGCGCGTCGACGGCGCCGGTTTCTGGAGCATCTATCTGCGCATCATGCTGCCGATGTCGGTACCGATCTTCGTCGTCGCCGTCATCCTGCAGATCACCGGCATCTGGAACGACTTCCTGTTCGGCGTCGTCTACACGCGCCCCGACACCTATCCGATGACCGTGCAGCTCAACAACATCGTCAATTCGGTGCAGGGCGTGAAGGAATACAACGTCAACATGGCCGCCACGCTGCTGACCGGCCTCGTGCCTCTCGTCGTCTACTTCATCTCCGGCAAACTGTTCGTGCGCGGCATCGCCGCCGGCGCGGTGAAAGGGTGAGCATGAACATGATCGCCAGTCCCAGCGTCTCGATCCAGGACCTGAAGCTCAATTTCGGTACCGTCTCGGTGTTGCAGTCGCTCAATCTCGATATCGCCGAAGGCGAATTCATCGTGCTGCTTGGACCGTCCGGCTGCGGCAAATCCACCTTGCTCAACTGCATTGCCGGCCTGCTCGACATTTCCGACGGCCGCATCTTCATCAAGGGCAAGAATGTCACTTGGGAAGAGCCGAAGGATCGTGGGATCGGCATGGTGTTCCAATCCTATGCGCTCTATCCGCAGATGAGCGTGGAGAAGAACCTGTCGTTCGGCCTCAAGGTTGCGGGAACGCCAAAGGACGAGATCGACAAGCGCATTTCCCGCGCGGCCGAGATCCTGCAGATCGAGCCGTTGCTGCAGCGCAAGCCGGCAGCGCTTTCCGGCGGCCAACGCCAGCGCGTGGCGATCGGCAGGGCCCTGGTGCGAGACGTCGACGTCTTCCTGTTCGACGAACCCTTGTCCAATCTGGACGCCAAGCTGCGTTCGGAACTGCGCGTCGAGATCAAGCGGCTGCATCAGCGGCTCGCCAACACCATGATCTATGTCACCCACGACCAGATCGAGGCGATGACACTGGCCGACCGCATCGCTGTCATGCGCGGCGGGGTGATCCAGCAACTGGACGCGCCGCAGGCGATCTACAACCGCCCGGTCAACCGTTTCGTCGCCGGTTTCATCGGTTCGCCCGGCATGAATTTCGTCGACGGCAGGCTGGAGGGCGGCGGCGACGGCTGGCGCTTCGGCTCCGGCGAGTTGAACATTTCGCTCTCAACCTACGCCTTCGAGCGACAACCCGTGGCGGGACCGGCGGTGTTCGGAGTGAGGCCCGAACATATCGGCCTCAATTCGGGTTCCGGCTGGCCTTTCTTGGCGAAAGCAACCGTCGATGTCGTCGAGCCGATGGGGTCCGACACGCTGGTCTGGGTGCGGCTCGGGACGCAAAGCCTGTCGGTGCGGGTGCCTTCCGAGCGTGCTCCCAGAACCGGCGGCCAGGTCGAAATCGGCTTCGATCCGTCGCGCGCCTCGCTGTTCGGCGAGGATGGCAAACGGTTGTGACAACCACCCCGACAATATCCCCCCAAGCAGATGGACAGATAGAATGGACTGGTCATTTCAACTCTACAGCGCTCGCAATTTCCTGCCCTGGGACAAGGTGCTGAAATCGCTGGGCAGCCTCGGCTATGCGCAGGTCGAGGGTTATGGCGGCGTCTACGACGATCCGAAGGCCTTTCGCGCCGAGCTCGACAAGAACAAGCTAGCCATGCCCACAGGGCATTTCTCGATCGAGGCGTTGGAAACGGACTTCGATAGCGTGCGCAGAACTGCCGATGCGCTCGGCATCGGACTTCTGATCTGCCCCTATCTGGTTGCGGAAGCGCGCCCGGCGGATGCCGCCGGCTGGCGCGGTTTCGGCGAACGGCTGGCCAAGGTCGGCGAGGCGGCAAAAAAAGCGGGTTACGGCTTTGCCTGGCACAACCACGATTTCGAGTTCAAGGCACTGCCGGACGGCTCGATCCCGCAGGAACATATCCTGTCGTCCGCGCCGGATATCGGCTGGGAAATGGATGTCGCCTGGGTCGTGCGTGGTGGCGCCGATCCACTGCCCTGGATCGAGCGTCACGGCAGCCGTATCGTTGCCGTCCATGTCAAGGATATCGCCAAGCCCGGCCAGGGGCTGGACGAAGACGGCTGGTCGGATGTCGGCCACGGCACCATCGACTGGTCAAAACTGACCAAGGTGCTGCGCGAGCGCAGCAGCGCCAGGTATTTCATCATGGAACAGGACAATCCGAACGACATCGAGCGCTTCGCGCGCCGGTCGATCGAGGCGGCCCGGACTTTTTAGGAGAACGACGATGGCAAAGAAGCTCGGGATCGGCGTCATCGGCGCCGGCAATATTTCGGCGGCGTATTTCAGGCTGGCGCCGCTGTTTCGGGGCATCGAGATGCGGGCCTGCGCCGACATCAACATGGACGCGGCGAGGGCGCGGGCGAAAGAGTTCAAGCTGCGCGCCGAAACGGTGGACGATCTGCTGAAGGCCGGTGATATCGACATCGTCGTCAACCTCACCATCCCCGCCGTCCACTACGACGTCTCGAAGCGGGTGCTCGACGCCGGCAAGCACGTCTATTCGGAAAAGCCGTTCGTGCTGTCGCTGCAGGAAGGGCTCGATCTGCGCAAACGCGCCGAGAAGAAAGGCCTGCGCATCGGTTCGGCGCCCGACACCTTCCTTGGCGGTGCGCATCAGCTGGCGCGCAGCCTCATCGACGAGGGCAAGCTCGGCGCGATCACCGGCGGTACCTGCACGGTCATGAGCCATGGCATGGAGCACTGGCATCCGAACCCGGACTTTTTCTTCCAGCCCGGAGCCGGGCCCGTGCTCGACATCGGGCCTTATTACGTCACCAACCTGATCCAGCTGGTGGGACCTGTGAAGCGGGTCGCGGCCTTTGCCTCGATCCCGGCCAGGGAACGTGTCATCTCCTCGCAGCCACGCGCTGGCGAGAAGATCCCGGTCAACACGCCCACCACCATCCACGGCCTGCTCGAATTCGCCAATGGCGCGGTGGTCACGTTGAACACCAGCTGGGACGTGTGGGCGCATGGTCATGCGCCGATGGAACTCTACGGCGAGAAGGGCACCCTCTATGTGCCGGATCCGAATTTCTTCGGTGGCGACGTTGCCTACACCAAGGAAAGCAAGCTGGCGAAGAAGCTGCCGAAATGGCCGCATCCGTTTGGCGTGCCCAACGAAAAGCACTCCCAGGGCATGATGGCCAACTATCGCACGGCCGGTCTTGCCGACATGGCGCTGGCCATCATGGAGGGGCGCCCGCACCGCTGTTCGATGGAACTGGCGCTGCATGCGGTGGAAGTGATGACCAGCCTGCTGAAATCGGCCGAAACCGGCAAGTTCGTTTCCATGCAGACAAGCTGCGAGCGACCCGCCGCGCTGGGCGTCAAGGAGGCAAAGGCGCTGCTTGCCAAGAGGTAGACATTCACGAGAGCGGTTCCGTCTTTCACGGAAACGCTCTAACTTTTTAATGCGATTCCGGACGGAAAACCGCTACGCAGTTCTCCCGAAATTGCTCTGGTGGCGTTTGTCCAAGTTGCCGATTGAATTATAGATGCGTCCTTCGAGGTTCGCCTCGAAGGACGCATTCATTTGCGGAACACCCTTTTCAAGGAAACACCATGCCTTACGCTCCCGCCGCCGACCGTTATCAGTCGATGATCTACAACCGCTGCGGCCGCTCCGGCCTGAAGCTGCCGGCCATCTCGCTCGGGCTGTGGCATAATTTCGGCGAAGACACTCCGCACCGGGTCAAACGTGCCATCTGTCACAAGGCGTTCGACCTTGGCATCACCCATTTCGATCTGGCCAACAATTACGGTCCGCCGCCCGGCTCGGCTGAGATCGCGTTCGGCGAGATCCTGCGCACCGATTTTGCCGGCTATCGCGACGAGTTGATCATTTCGAGCAAGGCCGGTTACGACATGTGGCCGGGACCGTATGGCGAATGGGGCAGCCGCAAATATCTGCTCGCCAGCCTCGACCAGAGCCTCAAGCGCATGGGGCTCGACTACGTCGACATCTTCTATTCGCACCGCTTCGATCCGGATACGCCGCTGGAAGAAACGATGGGGGCGCTGGATCACGCTGTGCGTTCCGGCAAGGCGCTCTACGCCGGCATCTCGTCCTACAATTCGCAGCGCACGCGCGAGGCGGCCGATATCCTCAAGCAGCTCGGCACGCCGTGCGTCATCCACCAGCCAAGCTATTCGATGCTGAACCGCTGGGTCGAGGATGACGGTTTGCTCGACACGCTGGACGGTCTCGGTGTCGGCTCCATCGTATTCTCGCCATTGGCGCAGGGCATGCTCACCGACAAGTATCTGAGCGGCGTGCCGGAAGGCAGTCGCGCCACGCAGGGCAAATCGCTGCGCCAATCCTTCCTCGACGAGCAGACGATCGCCAACATCCAGGCGCTCAACGGTATTGCCAGGAAGCGCGGCCAGACGCTGGCGCAGATGGCGCTGGCCTGGGTGCTGCGTGGCGGTCGAGTCACCTCGGCCCTGATCGGCGCCAGCCGGCCAGAGCAGGTCGAGGATTGCGTCGGCGCGCTCAAGAACCTCGACTTCAGTGATGCGGAGCTTGCCGAGATCGACGGCTATGCGCGCGAAGCCAATATCAATCTCTGGGCCGCCTCGGCAGAGAGAACGGGACCGACGCGCAAGTAGCGTCGGCGCCTTGCGCTGCGGCGGTCTGGAGGCTCTCCGGATCGTCACATCACAAGACAATGGCAAAACTGTCGATTCATGCTTATTTCTGAGGCAGGCGGCTTGTCGGCGTGTGGCGGGCTGTCTGAAAGGCGCGCGAGGTGCGCAGGGTATCGAAAGCGGGATCATGACGGCAAGGAACGTGCTGACCAAGAACCAGCAGAGCGTGCTTGAGAAACTGGAAGCGGCCAATGCACCGCTCAGCGCCTATACGCTGCTCGACCAGTTGCGTGAGCGTGGTTTCCGCGCGCCGCTGCAGGTCTATCGTGCACTCGATACGCTGATGAAGGAAGGTTATGTGCATCGGCTGGAAAGCCTGAATGCTTTCGTCGCCTGCTCGGACCCGCACGATCATGGCCATGCCCACGGCCATAGCCATGGCATGACCGCGTTTGCCATCTGCGACAATTGCGGTCAGGTCACCGAATTCTGCGACGAGAAAATCGGCGAGCGGCTCCACGAATGGGTCGGTTCCGCCGGGTTCGTCGCCAAGAAGGCGGTGATCGAGTTCCGCGGCACCTGCGCCAAGTGCCGGGCGGAAGCGGCTTAGTCCTAACTGCCTTTGGTTAGCCGGCGCGTCTGACCTGCACGACTTCGGGGTTTTGGGCGTCCATGAACATGTAGGCTCTTCCAAGAAGTGCCTGCTTACCGAAATCGTCGAATTTGTTTGGTCCGAGCGGCGTGATCAGAACCTCACTCGTTGTGAGGCCGTCAAGATGCCGGCTTTCAATCTCCGGCCAGTGTTTCAGCGCTATCTCGCGAAGGACAACGTTCACGGCCGGTCGATTGTAGCTGACCAGAATATTCCCGTCGTCCATCGGTGTCGGGTTCATGTCTGGGTGGTAGTTGAATATTTCCGACAAAGTTCGCAAGGCGGCCTTTTCAGCCTCAGCCTCCGATAGCTTCCTTTCCAGGAAAGCGCAGGTGCCATGGCGGAAAACGGCAAAATCCCGCTGCCTGTCGCTGTAGTAGGCAATTCGGTCGATGATCTGGTCGATCGGTTGTTGGAAGCTTGGCCTCCAAAGCGGCACCGGTGGAAAGGCTGGCTCCGGTTTTTCCTGGGCTCGTCCTCTCCCGAGGGATACCATCCCGACAAACATGGCCAGTAGAGATCGTCGCATCATCGTTTGCAGCCCAAATTGCAGGCGTAAACTTCGCGCGCGTGCTTTCAAGCCGTCAAGACGATAGGCGGGAGGAATGGTTATTGTGGTGGAAACGTGAAAATGACTGCTACCAAGGTGACAATCAAAATCGGGCCGAGAAAATAGAGAACAGTGCGAGCGGCACCATAGCGAGCCTTGGCAGGTTGCTGCACCGGCATCTCCCGCGCCACGACAAGTCCCGTCACCGCGCCTGCGGCGGCCATGCCGAAAGTGGTGAGAACGACGAGAGTGGCAAGGCGCTCACCTGAAGGCATCGGCGTCAGGGCCGACCACAAGGCTACGGCCAGGAAGCCGAAGCCCAGGCCGAAGAAAGCGTGACCAAGGACAATTTCGAAGCGCCTCGTCATGACCACCCAAATCATTTCATGCTTGAAATAGGTTGGGCCTTCTACCAAATGGCGGAATAATTTCTAGTTAAGAGTGTGGGCCGCTGGGCGCTACAATCACTCTTGGTGAATACATTGTTGATTGCCGCAGCCATGGCAGGCTCCGGAGCCGTTTCAGGGCCATCGAGGGCGGGCTCTGTCCTGTCCTATCAAACCGTCAATGCGCCTCGTCCCAGTTGTTGGCGGCGCGCGCGTCGACCTGCAGCGGCACGGACAGTGAAACCGCCGGCATGGCTGCATTCTCCATGACCTCGCGCACAACCGGAATGGTCGCCTCGACCTCGCTCTCGACCGTTTCGAAGATCAGTTCGTCATGCACCTGCAGCAGCATGCGGGCCGACAGCCCGGCATCTTCCAGCGCCTGATCGACGCGGATCATGGCGCGGCGGATGATGTCGGCGGCCGTGCCCTGCAGGCGGGCGTTGGTCGACGCGCGTTCGTTGAACGCACGGATGGATGGGTTCGACGAACGGATTTCCGGATAATGGATGCGGCGGCCGAAGATGGTCTCGACATAGCCAAGCTCGCGCGCGGACGCCTTGGTGGATTCGATGTAGTCGCGGATACCCGGGAAACGCTCGAAATACTTCCTGATGTAGTCGGACGCTTCCTCGCGCGGGATCGACAGCTGGTTGGCGAGGCCAAATGCCGAAATGCCGTAGATGATGCCGAAATTGATCGCCTTGGCGCGGTTGCGGATTTCGCGCGGCATGCCTTCGACCGGCGTGTTGAACATTTCCGACGCCGTGGCGGCGTGGATGTCGTCGCCATTGGCGAAAGCCTGCTTCAGCTGCGGGATGTCGGCGACGTGGGCGAGCACACGCAGTTCGATCTGGCTGTAGTCGGCCGAGATCAGCTTGTTGCCCTTGTCGGCGATGAAGGCGGTGCGGATCTTGCGCCCTTCGGCCGTGCGGATCGGAATGTTCTGCAGGTTCGGCTCGGACGACGACAGGCGTCCGGTCGTCGTCGCGGCGAGTGCATAGGATGTGTGCACGCGCTTGGTCGACGGGTTCACATATTCCGGCAGCGCGTCCGTATAAGTCGATTTCAACTTGGTGACCTGGCGCCAGTCGACGATCTTGCGCGGCAGCTCGTGGCCTTCCGCAGCCAATTCCTCCAGCACCTGCGCCGTGGTGGACCATTGGCCCGACTTGGTCTTGGTGCCGCCAGGCAACTTCATCTGGTCGAACAGGATATCGCCAAGCTGCTTGGGCGAGCCGATGGTGAAACGCTCGCCGGCGATCTGGTAGATCTCGTCCTCGAGTGCCGCGGCACGCTGCGCGAAGTCTCCAGACAGCCGCGACAGCATCTGCCGGTCGACGGAGATGCCGCGCTCCTCCATCTTTGCAAGCGTCTCGACCAGCGGCCGCTCGAGCCGTTCGTAGACCGAAGCGACACGCTTGGCGGCGAGCTGCGGCTTCAGAACCTGCCACAGCCGGAACGCCACATCGGCACCTTCTGCCGAGTAGGACGTTGCGCGATCGATTTCGACGAAAGCGAAAGTCACCAGCTTCTTGCCGGAGCCGACGATGTCCTTGTACGGGGTCATCGTGCGGCCGAGCCACTTGTCAGCCAGCGAGGCGATGTCGTGGCCACCCGCCGTGCCGCCGTCGAGTACATAGGACAGAAGCATCGCGTCGTCATAAGGCTGGAGCAGCAGGCCATGTCGGCGCAGCACCAGCCAGTCGTATTTCACATTGTGGCCGATCTTGAGCACCGACGGATCGGCAAGCAAGGGAGCGAGCGCCATGCGCGCATCCTCGAACGATATCTGCTCCGGGGCCATGCCGCCGCCCAGCAGGTCGTCATCGGCGGTTCGGTGCGTGAGCGGCACATAGGCTGCGCGGCCTGGCCGCGTCGCCAGCGAGAAACCCACGAGCTCCGCCTGCATCGGATCGAGCGAGGTTGTCTCCGCGCGGAAAGCGACCGCACCGGCCTCCCTGGCTTCGGCGATCCAGGATTGCAGGGTGGCCGCGTCGCGAATGCAGACGTAGGATGCGGGATCGAATTTCGCCACGGCGGCCTGCTGGATGCGGGTTGCGACGAGCCCAGCCACTGTGCCTTCGACATTGCCCCGGCCGAGGTCCGCAGGTGCCGTCGACGCCAGCTCCACCGTCGGCTGGTTCTGCGAACGCGCAACAGCGGGCGCGCCGGCGCCGACGTCCGGTCCATGTGCGGCATCGCCGGTTTCGACCGTCAGCGCCGTTGCATCGACGGCAGCGACATCCGTATCGGTCGCCTCAGCAACACGCCGCGTCAGCGTGGTGAATTCCATTGCCTTCAGGAAGCCGATCAGCCGGGGACCGTTCGGGGGCTGAAGCACCAGCTCGTCCAGGCCCTCGACCACCGGGACATCGTTTTTCAGTGTCACCAGGTCGCGCGAGATGCGGGCCTTGTCGGCATTGTCGATGATCGACTGCCGGCGCTTTTCCTGTTTGATCTCGCCGGCGCGGGCAAGCAGCGTGTCAAGGTCGCCGAACTGTTCCAGTAGCTGCGCAGCCGTCTTCGGGCCGATGCCGGGAACGCCCGGCACATTGTCGACCGAGTCGCCGGTCAGCGCCTGCAGGTCGATCATCTTTTCCGGCGGCACCCCCCATTTCTCGATCACCTCGGGAATGCCGATCTGCCTGTCCTTCATCGGGTCATACATGCCAACGGCGGGACCGACCAACTGCATCAGGTCCTTGTCGGAGGAGATGATGGTGGCGTCGGCACCGGCCTCGCGCGCGAGGCGCGCATAGGTGGCGATAAGGTCGTCAGCTTCGAAACCTTCCATCTCGATGCAAGGCAGGTCGAAGGCGCGGGTGGCTTCGCGGATGAGGCCGAACTGCGGGATGAGGTCTTCCGGCGGGGCTGATCGGTTGGCCTTGTATTCCGCGTAGAGTTCGTTGCGGAAGGTCTTGGACGAATAGTCGAAGATGACGGCGAAATGGGTGGGCGTGATGCCGACATTGGTGTTGCGTGCATCCTGCATCAACTTCCACACCATGTTGCAGAAGCCGAGCACTGCATTGGTGGGCAGGCCGTCCGACTTGCGGTTCAGCGGCGGCAGCGCGTGATAGGCTCGGAAGATGTAGCCGGAGCCGTCGACAAGAAAGAGATGATCGCCTTTTTTCATGGCGATACGGGTAGCCCGGCAACAGGCGGCTGTCCATGGTTTAGGCCGCTGTGCCGCCGTCTCCTGACATTCTTCGAACAGCTTTCGGCTGAAGCTCTTCAGGCCGTGAGGACGGCCCGTTCGGACGCAACGCTCGCTTTGGCGGCTTTGCGATTCTTGAACTTATGACCGATCTCGATGATGGCCTGGATGGCTGGCATGAATTCGGCGCCGAGGTCGGTCAATCCGTACTCGACCGAAGGTGGCGAGGTCGGCATCACACGCCGCCACAAAACGCCTTTCTCTTCCAGATCGCGCAGCCTGGATGTCAGCACCTTGGCCGATATGGCCGGGATATCCGCCCTCAGTTCGCCGAAGCGGCGTGGCTCCGCGCTGAGGCACCAGATGATGTTGGGCGTCCATGCGCCTCCCAGCAGCGACATGCATTCGCTGAGCGGGCAGGAGTAGGGCGGCGCAACGGCCTTGTTCTTGCGGACCTTGAGCATCGTCTTTCCGGTTACCGGGGAGATACCCGATTCAACGGATCACCTCAAGTTACATGGTATCCAAAGGTTACCGTATTTGCTAGCCGTTTGGACGTTCATTCCTGAAAGAGGACCCTTGATGAAACTTTATTATTCTCCGGGCACGTGTTCGCTGTCTCCGCATATCGTGCTGCGCGAACTTGGCCACGATTTCGAACTCGAGAAGGTCGACATCCGCGCCAAGGTCACTGAAAGCGGCGGCGACTTCCGGGCGATCAATCCGAAGGGCTACGTGCCGGCGTTGAAGCTGGAAGATGGCGAAGTGCTGACCGAAGGTGTCGCGATCGTACAGCATCTGGCCGACGCTGCCGGCGCACGCCATCTGGCACCGGAACCAGGAACCCTGGCGCGTACCCGGCTTGTCGAACATCTGAACTTCATCTCGGCCGAACTGCACAAGTCCTTCGGTCCGTTGTTCCAGGGCGCTTCGGAAGAGGCGAAAGAGGCCGCGCGGGCAAAGATCGGCAGCCGGCTCGATCTTCTGGAGCAGGTCTTTGCCGATGGGCGCGATTTCCTGATGGGTGAGAGCTTCTCGGTCGCGGACGCCTATCTCTTCACCATCGTCAGCTGGGCGCCTCCGACCGGCATCGACCTCGCCAAGTGGCCTCGCGTTGCTGCGTTCGTCGAGCGTGTCGCCAAGCGTCCGGCCGTCCAAGCGGCAATGGCCGCCGAAGGGCGGGGAAAGGCGGCATGAGCGCCGAGGCTTCCCATGGTTCTGCCTTCGCGGCTGTCGCCGATGCGCTCGTCGATTACTTCGACGGGCTCTACTTCAGCGACACGGCAAGGCTCGGTCGCATCTTTCATCCGCAGGCGACCTACGCCTGCGCGACGGAGGGCAAGCTCCTGCATCGGACGATGCAGGAGTATTTTCCGATCGTCGACAAGCGGCCTTCGCCGGCCAGTCGGGGCGAGCCGCGCGTCGATCGTATCGTGTCGATCGAGTTCGCCGGCCCGGTGACCGCGTTTGTGCGACTCCATTGCGCGATCGGCGCGAAACTCTTCACCGACCTCCTGACCCTTATCCATGTCGACGGTCGCTGGCAGATCATCTCCAAGGTTTTTCATTTCGATCTGAAATCGTGAAACGAGGACGACGCCATGCCCTATGTCAACATCAAGATCACACGTGAAGGCGCGACGACGGAGCAGAAGGCCGCGCTGATCAAGGGCGTCACGGATCTCCTGGTCGACGTGCTCGACAAGAATCCGGCCACCACCGTCGTTGTCATAGACGAGGTCGAGATGGAGCATTGGGGTATCGGCGGCCTTCCGGTCGAGCAGTACCGACAAAAGGTTTCAGGCCATTCGACAAAAGACTGAAACTGCTTGACAGCCGCGGTGACGCCGCCGTCGTCGGCAAAGGACGAATGGCGCTGTTTGCTGCTGAAAACCGGCGATCATGGCCACTCACGGGCATGTTACGAAAGTGTAATGTTCGTGCCCTTGAATCGCCACGTTCGCCTACACAAATACAGGTCATCGGCAGTTTTCGCCGAAAGTCCGGAACAAGGCCCGTCCCCCGCCTATGCCGGACATCTGCGGCAGCCTTTCCCCCTCTCCGGGCTGCCGCATTGTTTCGAGTAGCGCCGCCGTGGTTCCCCCTCCACCACGGCGGCACTTTTTTGGGAGCAGGACCATCATCGAGACCCAGGAAAAGACGGCGAGCCGAAAAACGCCGAAGACGCGGAAGCGGCGTGCGCTGCTGCTCATCAATCAGAAAGCGCGGCGCGGCGACATGCCGCTCGACGGGATCATCAAAAGATTGCGCGACGGCGGACTGGAAGTCACTGTCGAGCCATTCTCGGCGTTGCCGGAACTCGCCCGCGACATCACCCGGCTGCGCGAGCAGGCCGACTGCATCATCATCAGCGGCGGTGACGGCACCGTTTCCTCCGGCGCCATGGCCGTGATGGAAAGTGGGCTGCCGATGGGCATCCTGCCGATGGGCACCGCCAACGACCTCGCTCGCACACTTGGCCTGCCGATGGACATCATGCAGGCGGTCGACGTCATCGTCGGCGGCTATGAGCGGCGAATCGATCTCGGTTCGGTCAACGGACACGCTTTTTTCAACGTGGCCAGCATCGGGCTCTCCACACAACTTGCGCAAGGCCTGAGGCCGGAAATCAAGCGCCGCTGGGGTCGTCTCGGTTATGCGATTGCCGCTTCGCGTGTCCTGTTCAAGGCAAGGCCCTTTACGGCCTGGATCCGCGAGAAGGGCGACACGGTGCGGGTCAAGACCTTCCAGATCGCCGTCGGCAATGGCCGCCACTACGGTGGCGGCAATGTAGTGGAGGCAAGTGCTGCGATCGATGACGGCTTCCTCGACCTCTACAGTCTCGAGATGAGCAATGTCTGGAAGCTGGCGCTGATGCTGCGCTCGTTCCGCTCCGGCACGCATGGCGCGTGGAATGAGGTTAGAACTGCCCGCTGCGTGCAATTCGACGTGACCACCAAGACGCCGCAGCCGGTGAACACCGACGGCGAGATCGTCACCTCGACGCCGGCATCCTTTGTCGTGCATCCCGAGGCGATCGCCGTCTATGCGCCGCCGGGCACCGATGACTGACGATAGAGCCAATCAGCCAGCCGCGGTTTTCTTTGGACGACGCATCCATTAGGGTCGCCGCGGAATCGCCCTTTCAGATCAGAAGGCCCGCAATGACCGCTCTCAATCCCGTCCTCGACCGTCTCGACAAGAACCTCGACCAGAGCCTCGATCGCCTGTTCGACCTGTTGAAGATCAAGTCGATCTCGACCGATCCGGCCTTTTCGGCGGACTGCCGCAAAGCCGCGGAATGGCTCGTCGCGGATCTCAAGTCGATCGGCTTCGACGCGTCGGTGCGGGATACTCCCGGTCACCCAATGGTAGTTGCCCATCACGAAGGCCCGGCAAATGCGCCGCATGTGCTGTTCTATGGCCATTATGACGTGCAGCCGGTCGACCCGCTCAATCTCTGGCACGACGACCCGTTCGCGCCGGCGATGAAGGAGATCGAGCCTGGCCGCAAGGTCATCACCGGCCGTGGTTCGGCAGATGACAAGGGCCAGTTGATGACCTTCGTCGAAGCCTGCCGCGCCTGGAAGGCGGAACATGGTGCGCTGCCCTGCCGCATCACCATCCTGTTCGAGGGCGAGGAAGAGAGCGGCTCGCCATCGCTGAAGCCGTTCCTCGACGCCA
The DNA here is from genome assembly GCF_042739655.1 of Mesorhizobium sp. NPDC059025. Lineage (NCBI taxonomy): Bacteria > Pseudomonadati > Pseudomonadota > Alphaproteobacteria > Hyphomicrobiales > Phyllobacteriaceae > Mesorhizobium > Mesorhizobium sp. NPDC059025. The sequence goes on from NZ_JBHYIM010000009.1 coordinate 79,437, forward strand.
ATGCCAAGGAACTGAAGGCGGATTTCGCCCTGGTCTGCGACACGGGCATGTGGGATCGCGAAACCCCGGCGATATCGACTGCGCTACGCGGTCTTGTCGGCGAGGAGATCACCATCAGGGCTGCAAACCGCGACCTGCATTCGGGCGAATTCGGCGGCGCCGCGGCCAACCCGATCCGCATCCTGGCCAGAATCCTGGCCGACATCCACGACGAAACCGGACGGGTGACCATTCCGGGCTTCTACGACGGCGTCGAAGAGACGCCTTCGCAGGTGCTGAAGTCGTGGGAAGCATTGGGTGAGACGGCAGAGACTTTCCTCGGTCCGATCGGTCTCTCTGTGCCTGCCGGCGAAAAGGGCCGTTCTGTGCTGGAACTGGTCTGGGCGCGCCCGACCGCCGAGTTCAACGGCATCATCGGCGGCTATACCGGCAAGGGCTTCAAGACGGTGATCGCGGCGGAAGCCTCGGCGAAAGTCTCCTTCCGCCTCGTGCACAAGCAGGATCCGGACAAGATCCGCGCTGCCTTCCGCAAGTTCGTCGAGGACCGCCTGCCGGCGGACTGTTCGGTCGAATTCCACCCGCATGGCGGCTCGCCGGCGATCCAGCTTTCCTATGACTCGCCATTCCTGACCAAGGCCAAGAACGCGCTGTCGGATGAATGGCCGAAGCCGGCAGTGATGATAGCCATGGGCGGTTCGATCCCGATCGTCGGTGATTTCCAGAATTTCCTCGGAATGGAATCGCTGCTGGTCGGCTACGGCCTCTCGGACGATCGTATTCATTCGCCGAACGAGAAGTACGATCTGAGCTCGTTCCACAAGGGACAGCGCTCCTGGGCGCGCATCCTCGACGCGTTGACCCGCTGAGACACCGGCCATGAACACCATTCGCTTCCACAAGAACGATCTGCCCGATCTCAGCCATTACGATGTCGACGCGGTTGCCATCGACACCGAGACGCTGGGCCTCAACCCGCACCGCGACCGGCTTTGCGTCGTGCAGATTTCGCCTGGCGACGGCTCGGCCGATGTCATCCAGATCGCAGCCGGCCAGAAGAAGGCGCCGAACCTGGTCAGCCTGCTGAAGAACCGCAAGGTCTCCAAGCTGTTCCATTTCGGTCGTTTCGATCTCGCCGTGCTCTACAATGCTTTCGGCGTGATGCCGGAGCCGGTGTTCTGCACCAAGATCGCGTCGCGGCTGGTGCGCACCTACACCGACCGGCACGGGCTGAAGGATATCTGCCAGGAATTGCTTGGTGTCAGCCTGTCGAAGCAGCAGCAGTCTTCAGACTGGGCGGCCGAGACGCTTTCGCCGGAGCAGCTCGAATATGCCGCGTCCGACGTGCTTTATCTGCACCGGCTGCGCGATGTCCTGGCCGGCCGATTGCAGCGTGACGGCAGGACAAAGGAAGCCGACGCCTGCTTCCGCTTCCTGCCGACCCGTGCCAAACTCGATCTCATGGGCTGGGACGAAGAGGATATTTTCGCCCACAGTTGAGCGCCCGCCGCGCTGACCCGGGTGGATGGAGCGTGATGCCGAAAAACGGGAACCGGTTTTCGGAAAAGATCATGCTCAAGTGAAAAGGTTGGAACCATGGCTGCAAGGCAACCGATCGACACCGCGCCGAAAGACGGGTCCAAGGTGACCGTTTACTGGACCGACGGTGATGGGGTGCTGAACGAATCCATCGCGCAATATCGTTCCGCCGAGAGGCTCAAAGCCCTTGGTGGCGACGTCAATCCAGCTGATGTCGGCTGGTGGGCGGCGATCGATGGCCACACCCAGAAGAAGATTGAGCCGACGAGCTGGCGTCCGGCCTCCGATGACGAGGACGACGACGCCTAGAGCGTTTCCGTTTTTCGGGGAAACGCGGAAACGCTCTAACTCTTTGTTTTTACGCAATTCCGGACGGAAAACCGCTGCGCACTTTTCCTGGAAATGCTCTAGAGCGCTTGGCTTTTCTTGGCAGGTTGAACTATCGTCCCCGCATTGCAACCGGGGCCTGATTCGCAGCTTCGCCTGGTTTTGGCCCATGTTCGAGAGGGACTGCCATGGGTGTCGAAAGTCTGATCGTCTTCCTCATCATCGGCGCGATCGCCGGCTGGCTTGCCGGCTTGATCGTCAAAGGCTTCGGCTTCGGCCTGGTCGGTAACATCGTCGTCGGTATCGTCGGCGCCTTCATTGCCGGCTGGCTGTTCCCGACGCTGGGCATCAGCCTGGGCTCGGGCATCATCGCCTCGATCATTCACGCCGCAATCGGCGCGATCATTCTTCTGGTGCTGATCAGGCTGGTCAAACAGGCCTGAGTGCCTGCCACAGTGTAAGAACACACCATCCATTCCCAGGGCATGCCCTGGGAATGACTTTGAAGAATGGTTCTCTCGTACTCGGATCGACCTTGGAGCGCTTCCATTTTCATGGGAACGCGGAACCGCTCCAGCGCTTTGTTTACGCAATTCCTGACGGAAAACCGCCGCGCACTTTCCTGAATTGCTCTAGGCGCTTCTGCGCATAGGCCTTTCATGGCTGTGATCAACCACATAGTGGCCAATCCTCTCATCGACGAGCATGCCGCTGATGCGGATGAAGCCGGCAAAGGAGCGGCGTGCATCATCGGTGCTGATCTGGCCGGCATCGGCGGCGAGACAGCAATTCATGGCACAGTTGAAAACAGGGCCGCGACGCCCTGCAGGCCATTCACGTAGGAATGCGATCGCTTCGGCAACGCCTTCGATTTCTTTGATCGGATGGCCTGGTCCACGCGAAAGCCGCACCGGCACGACAAATTGCAGGCGGTTCATTGGCTACCTCCCAGACATTGGAGCAGTATGACACTACTCCTTTGTTGGTAGGGCGAACAGGCCGCGCACGCAGGATTGATCGTCGGATTCAAAAATTGATCTTGGGGAGGTATCCAAACTGAACGGCTCGCTGCAGGGGGTGTTGCAGCGAGCCGTTTACAGGACATGGAGGGACATGCCTGACTTCAAGCGGACGAAAAACTCCTCAGGAAGTGCCCATTAACGGTCCACTCCCGGCAAAGTTCCCCGGTGAATAGTCACGAAAGAGTGACGCAGTCTGTTTTCGCAGAGTAATTGACCGAAAAGGGCATTTGAGCAGCAAAGGCGCGCCGGAGCCGGAGTGGCTCCAGCCCGCGAACCCGGTCACGACGCGGCCTGCTGCTCTCTACCAGCCGCAGCTCTTGCCTCGGTTCTGTTCCTTCAGCCAGGCTTGCAGCGGTGCGAAATAGGCGATGATCGCATCACCCGAAATTTCGCGTTGGCCGGTAAATGCCTCCAGCGCATCCGGCCAGGGCTTCGAGGCGCCCATTTCCAGCATTGCGTTGAATTTCCTGCCAACTTCCTTGTTGTTGTAGAATGAGCAGCGATGCAACGGGCCTTTCCAGCCGCTCTGCTCGCAAGCGGCTCGGTAGAACTGGAACTGCAGCACATTGGCGAGGAAATAACGCAGGTAGGGCGTGGTGGCGGGAATGTGGTACTTCGCGCCAGGGTCGAACGACGCTTCGCCGCGTTCGACCGGCGGCTTGATGCCCTGATATTTCAGGCGCAAGTCGTTCCAGGCCGTATTATAGCCTTCCGGCGTCACCGAACCGTCGAAAACGCCCCAACGCCATTTGTCGACCAGCAGGCCAAACGGCATGAAGGCGATCTTGTCCATGGCCTGACGCAGCAGCAGGCCGATGTCCTTGTCGCTGCTTGGAACCTTGTCTTTTGGCAGCAGGCCGATCTGAACGAGATATTCAGGCGTGATCGACAGCGCGATGGTGTCGCCGACCGCCTCGTGAAAACCGTCGTTCGCGCCATTCATGTGCAGGAAGTCCTGTGCCTTGTAAGCGCGCTGGTAGAAATTGTGGCCGAGTTCGTGATGGACGGTGACGAAATCCTGTCCGTTGACCTTGATGCACATCTTGATGCGCACGTCGTCCTGGTTGTCGATGTCCCATGCCGAGGCGTGGCACACGACGTCGCGGTCGGCCGGCTTCACGAACATCGACCGCTTCCAGAACGTGTCCGGCAGCTTCTGGAACCCGAGTGAAGTGAAGAAGGCTTCGCCGGTTTCGACCATCTTCCTGTCGTCGTAGCCAGCTGACTTCAGCAATTCGGTCGGGTCGTAGCCGATATCGCCGGCGCCCGCCGGCGCGACGATGTCATAGATGCCGGTCCATTCCTGCGCCCACATGTTGCCGAGCAGATCGGCACGGATCGGGCCGGTCTTGGATTGCACGGCATCGCCGTATTTTTCGTTCAGCTTGCCGCGCACATAGCAGTGCAAGTCGTCATAGAGCGGCTTCGTGTCCGCCCAGATCTTGTCGGTGAGCTTGGTGACGTCATCCGCCGGCATGTCGTATTGCGAGCGCCACATCGCGCCGACATCAGGATAGCCAAGTTCCTTGGCGCCGGCATTGGAGATCTCGACCAGCCGCTGATAGTCGGTACGCATCGGGGCGCCGACATTGTCGTGCCAACTGGTCCACATCTCCTTCAATTCTTCCGGATTGCGATTGATCGACATCTGCTCTTCGATGTCGGAGCCGTTGATCGGTTTGCCCCGCAGCGTGCCTTCGCCTTTGCCATAAGCCGACTGCAGCTTGGTGGAGATGTTGTTCAGCTGGTCGGCGGCGCCTGCCGTCGTTGGCGCCGGCAGCACTATGAAGCCTTTCAGGAGGTTGAGCTTGCGTTTGACCTCGTCGCTAAGGCCTTCGACCTTGTCGAATTTCGAGGCTTCCAGGGCGAGGCGAACCGACAGCTCGGTCTGACGAGCACCGGCTTCGGCCGCCAGCGCATCGGTGTCTTCAGTGAGGAATGTGCTGTTCACCCAATCGATCCGGTTGACCCGAACCGAATCGGCACTCAGCGCGACCTCAGCTTCCCTGAGGAATTTTTCCGTATCCTCGATGGTTGGGCTGGCTGACTGGCTAAAAGCCGGCGCTTGAGAGAGCAGGACGACCGCTGCCGCAGTCGCAAGAAGGGTACATCTCATAGACATGTCCTCCACGTCCCGGCCCGCCGAGGCCGAAGCTACGGCAAGTACGGACAGGGTCAAGGGTACGTGCGCGCAATCTCGCGGATCGAATGGTCCAGCTCGCCTGTGCGCTGGCCGAAGCTTCCCTTAACCCGCCTTTAAACCGCCTCATCTAGTCTTCACCGAAGCGCCATCGGCATCGGGACTATCGGCAGCGCGCATGGCGGACCGCAGGGACAAACGCATCGAGCCCAGCTTCGACGGGCCGTCGCAGACGGCTTCTTCGACGGGATTCTCGGTGCGGGAAGAGGACCGCGTCGTGCCGGGAAACCGTAAATCCTCCAGCAAACGTGGCACGGCCAAAGCGAAGGCGGCTCGTGGCAGCCGGCGCAGGCGCAGCAAGACCGGTCTGTTCGGACGGCTGCTTTACTGGTGTTTCGTGCTGGCCATCTGGGGCGGTATCGCCGTTGCCGGCGTCGTCGTCTACTACGGGGCCAAGATGCCTGCGGCGACCACGTGGTCGGTGCCAGACCGTGCGCCCAACATCAAGATCGTCGATGTCGATGACCAGTTGATCGCCAACCGCGGCATGAGCGGCGGCGAGGCGGTCGGGCTCAACGAGATGTCGCGCTATATTCCCGAAGCCGTCATCGCCATTGAGGATCGGCGTTTCTATTCCCATTACGGCATCGACCCGATCGGCTTTACCCGCGCGGTGGTGACCAACCTCATCGGTGGTCACCTGCGGCAAGGCGGCTCGACATTGACGCAGCAGCTCGCCAAGAACCTGTTCCTGACACCGGATCGCACACTGGAGCGCAAGGTGCAGGAGGTTCTGCTCGCCATCTGGCTGGAGCAGAAGCACACCAAGGATCAGATCCTGGAGATGTATCTGAACCGGGTCTATTTCGGCTCCGGTGCGCACGGCGTCGAAGCCGCCTCGCGCCGCTACTTTGGCAAGAGCGCGCGCGACGTGACGCTCTCCGAGGCAGCGTTGCTGGCAGGCCTGTTGAAAGCGCCGTCGCGTTTCTCGCCGGCGCGCGATCCCAAGGCGGCCGAGAGCCGTGCACAGCTGGTGCTCGGCGCCATGCGCGAAGAGGGCATGATCAGCGACAAGGAACTGAAAACGGCGATGGCGGCTCCGGCCGTGCGCGCGCCGTCCTACTGGACCGGCTCGGAAAACTATGTCGCCGACGCCATCGTAGAAGAGCTGCCGACCCTGATCGGCGACGTGCGCGGCGACATTGTCGTGGAAACGACGGTCGACCTGACGCTGCAGAAACTCGCCGAGAAGTCGATCCGCGAGTTGATCGACGCGAAGGGCAGCAAGCTCAATGTTACTCAGGGCGCGCTGGTATCGATCGACAATTCCGGCGCGGTGCGGGCAATGGTCGGCGGCTACGACTATTCGACCAGCCAGTTCAATCGCGCCTCCGAAGCGCGGCGGCAGCCCGGCTCTGCCTTCAAGCCCTTTGTCTACATGACGGCTCTTGAGGCCGGCCGCACGCCCGACAGCGTGCGCAACGATGCGCCGATCCGCATCGGCAACTGGTCGCCCGACAACTTCAAGGGCAAATATTATGGCAAGGTCACGCTGGCGACTGCGCTTGCCAAATCGCTGAACTCGGTGGCTGCGCAACTGACCATGGAAGTCGGTCCCGACGCGGTCATCGATACCGCGCACCGCATGGGCATCCAGTCCGATCTGCAGAACAACACCGCAATCGCGCTCGGTACGTCGGAGGTGACGCCGCTGGAGTTGACCTCGGCCTATGTGCCGTTCGCCAATGGCGGGTTCCGGCCGGAGGTGCATTTCGTGCGCCGGATCACCGACGGCAACGGCAAAGTGCTCTACAAGGCCAAGGAAGGGTCGGCGCCGCGCGTGGCGCGAGCCGAGATCATCGGCATGATGAATTCGATGATGTCGGGCACCGTCGAGGTCGGGACCGCCAAGAAAGCCGCCTTCGGCTGGCCTTCCGCCGGCAAGACTGGCACCAGCCAGAATTCGCGCGATGCCTGGTTCGTCGGCTACACCGCCAATCTGACTACCGGCGTCTGGTTCGGCAACGATGATGGCACCGCCATGAAAAACGTGACCGGCGGTGCACTGCCGGCGCAGGCGTGGCATGAATTCATGATGGCTGCGCATCAAGGCGTGCCGGTTAAGCCGCTGCCCGGCACCTGGCGTTCGACGCCTTCCGACACCATCGTGCAGGACGATATCCCGCTTGATCTGACGCCGCCGGCACCGGTGCCCGGAGGCGTTCCATCGGCCTCGGCGGACCAGCCGGCGCAACAGCGCGCAGTTCGCCAGCAGGCGCAGGACACAGCGATGCCACGTGACAATGGCAGCACCGCCTCGATCGATCATCCGGTGCCGCCAGGCGACGTCGGCGGGCCGACAAAAAAGCGCGGCACCTCGATCCTGGATATCCTGGGCGGCGGCTAAGCCCCGCATTGCCCTGCGGGAAACCTTCTCGCGCTAATCTTGCGTGCCGCTGAGTTTCGCAAGAATGGAGACGAGCTGCGGCGCCATCGAACTGATCTCGTCCTGATGGATACCGGAAAGCGCCTGCAGGCGCTTTTCGCTCTCGGGCGTGAGCGTCAGCAGCACCCGCCGGCCGTCATTCGGATCGGGTCGGCGGCGCACGAGACCTGCTTCCTCCAGCCGATTGGCGAGTTCCGCCGCCGTGTGCTGCCGCACCAGCAGCCGCGTCGCCAGATCGCCGATTGACAAGCCGTCGGCCTCACCGACGCCCTTGATCGTCAGCAGAGCCTGATGCTGCTGGGCTGTCAGGCCGGCCTCGCTTGCCGCCGCCTCGCTGAAGGCAAGGAACCTGCGGATCGCATAACGGAACTCGGCAAGCGACCGATAGTCGACGCTTTCCGCGCCACCCGCCCGAAGTCGCCCTGATCCTGCTTTCGGTTTTTTGATCACCGGGTCGTTTCCTTCTCCGAATTTATATCGTAATACGATATAAGTTCATCAACAGTGCTGACATCATGCCTACATCGACCGAAATCCATAAGCCAGCCAATGCCGGGCCAGGCCGCCCGACTCGCCAATTCTCCCCCGCATACCCCATTCCCAGGCCCGGCGATTTCACCGCCGATGCGCGTGTGCTGATGCTGATGGCAATCGCCGTCGTCGTCGGCACCGCATCTGTCGGTACCGCCTGGATACTGCTCCGGCTGATCACCCTCTGCACCAACATGGCGTATTACGGACGTTTCTCCCTGGAAGCCTTGCCGATCGCCGGTTCGCCGCTTGGATGGGGAATGGTTGGAGTACCGGTTGTCGGTTGCCTGATCATCGGCCTGATGGCGCGTTTCGGCTCGGAGAAAATCCGCGGCCACGGCATACCGGAGGCGATCGAAGCGATCCTGATCGGGCAGAGCCGGATCAGCGCCAAGGTTGCGGTGCTCAAGCCGCTTTCATCGGCAGTCTCGATCGGTACCGGCGGTCCGTTCGGCGCGGAGGGTCCGATCATAATGACGGGCGGCGCGGTTGGCTCGCTGATTGCGCAGATGATCCACCTCAGCTCCAGCGAACGCAAGGCGCTGCTGGTGGCGGGCGCTGCCGCCGGCATGACCGCGATCTTCGGCACGCCGCTTGCAGCGGTACTGCTGGCGGTCGAGTTGCTGCTGTTCGAATGGAAGCCGAGGAGCTTCCTGCCAGTGGTCGTCGCGGTGGCCGTTGCCGCGGCCGAACGCACGCTGCTGCTCGATCCGGCGCCGCTTTTTGCCTATGCCGGCCAGATGGAGCCTTCGCTGCCGGCCTTCCTGTCATGGATGACGGTCGGGCTTGCGATGGGGCTGGGTTCCGGCCTGCTGACGGCCATGGTCTATGGCACCGAAGACCTGTTCGAGAAGCTGCCGATCCACTGGATGTGGTGGCCGATATTCGGCGGTCTTGTCGTCGGTCTCGGCGGCTTGATCGAGCCGGCGGCCCTGGGCGTTGGTTACGACAACATCCGCCATCTGCTCGCCGGCGACCTCGTTTTCCAGGCAGCGCTGCTGCTGCTCGTCGTCAAGGCGATCATCTGGGCGGTGGCGCTGGGGTCGGGCACATCCGGCGGCGTGCTGGCGCCATTGCTGATCTTCGGTGGAGCGCTCGGTGCGCTGCTGTCGCCTGTGCTGCCACAGGCCGATGGCGGCTTCTGGGCGCTTCTCGGCATGGCGGCGATGATGGGAGGCACGATGCGCGCGCCGCTGACGGCAACGCTTTTCGCGATCGAGCTGACGGGAGACCAGCATGCGTTGCTGCCTTTGCTGGTTGCCTGCGCGATCGCCTATGCCACCACGGTGCTGCTGCTCAAGCGGTCCATCCTCACCGAGAAGATCGCCCGTCGCGGTCTTCACATCACGCGCGAATACCAGGCCGATCCGTTCGAACAGGCCTGGGTCAAGGATGTGATGGTGAAGGAGCCGGACGTGATCGATGCGTCGTGGACGGTGGGTGAAACGATCGACTACTTCATGAGCGCCGATCATCGCCATAAAAGCTATCCTGTCATCGCATCGGACCGGACCGTCACGGGGATGGTCTCACGGGGAGACGTACTGGCCTGGCTTGGCGAACACAGCGGCGTCGATCGTGCCGCCTCCCTTGGCGACATGCTCGTCGAGGAGCCCCTGTTCGGCAGACCGGACGAACTGGTCGGTCATCTGGCGGACCGCATGGCGGAAAACGGGATCGGCCGCGTGCCGGTAATCGACGCGTCAGGCAGGCTGGTGGGCCTGGTTGCTCGCAAGGATCTGCTGAAGGCGAGGGCGCGGCGCGTCGCCGAGGAGCGCGACCGCGCAAGGTTACTCAGGCGGCAACCCGCCGTTCGCAAGGCAGTGAAGGCGAAACCGGCTAACTCCAGTTAACGGGCTAGAGCATTTTGTAGCCAAGTGGAATCACTTGGCGTTACAAAAATGCGACGAAAACAAAACTTAGAGCGTTTCCGCGTTTCCGTGAAAAACGGAAACGCTCTAGGTTGCCGGCACCGGATCGGTTGCGGGTTTCTCCTGCCGATCCGGCTCCGGTTTCATCACGGCCTCGACAATGCCACGTGCGATTTCGCGCTCGCCCATGATGACGGTGTTGGCCCCGAGCCCTTCCAGGTGCTCCACCTCGGCGTCGGAGTGGGCGCGGGCGACAATCTCGATCGTCGGGTTGGCTGCTCGTGCCAGAAGCGCAATGCGACCGGCTTCGAAGGCATTCGGGATGGCCAGGATCAGCCGCTTGGCCAGGCTGGGATTGGCTGCGGCGAAGACGTCCTCCTTGGCGGCATTGCCCATCACGGTCTCTATGCCGTCGGCTTTCAGGCGGCCAATCGTCTTATCCGCGTCTTCGACAACGAGGAAGGGCTCATTGGCCTGTTTCAACGCGGCACCGACAAGGCTGCCAACACGGCCATAACCGATCAGGATGGTGTGGTTGGTCAAGGTGGTGGGAGCTGGAGCATCGTCCTCTTCCGGCTTCTCGCCCGTGGTTGCCACCTGTCCGATCGTCGTAGCCGGGCCGATTGGGGCGGCAGCCGCTGCCGCACTCTCACCGCCACGTCGCTGCTCCAGCCATGGCTTCAGCCGGTCGACCACCAGGAACATCACCGGGTTCAGGATGATGGAGAGGATGGCGCCGACCAGGATCAGGTCGCGGCCTTCCTCGGGCAAAAGCTTCAGGCCGACCCCGAGTTCGGCGAGGATGAAGGAGAACTCGCCGATCTGCGCCAGGCTGGCGGAAATGATCAACGCCGTCGCGATCGGATAGCCGAACAGCAGCACGATGGCGAAGGCCGCCAGCGACTTGCCGATGACGATGATGAAGAGCGTACCCAGAACCGGCCAGATGTGCTGCATCACGCTGAACGGATCGAACATCATGCCAACCGAAACGAAGAACAGCACGGAAAAGGCGTCGCGCAGCGGCAGCGATTCCTCGGCGGCGCGGTGGCTGAGTTCGGATTCGCTCATCACCATGCCGGCGAAGAAGGCACCAAGCGCCAGCGAAACCCCGAACAGCTTGGCGGCGCCGAAGGCGACGCCAAGCGCCACAGCGAGCACGGCCAGCCGGAAGAGTTCGCGCGATCCGGTGTGGGCGACATAATGCAGGACCCAGGGGATGACCCGGCGTCCCACCACCAGCATCAACACCACGAAGGCGACCACCTTGGCCAAGGTGACGCCGACCACGCCCCAGACTCCATAGCTGGCGGTCAGCCCATAGAGACCGCCTGGAGGAGGGGCCTGATCCACTCCGCCGAGCACGCCCGCGAGCGCGGGCAAAAGCACCAGCGTCAACACCATGGCAAGGTCTTCGACGATCAGCCAGCCGACGGCGATGCGGCCGCGCTCGGTCTCGACCAGCCGGCGTTCCTGCAGCGCACGCAGCAGCACCACGGTGCTGGCTACCGAAAGCGCCAGGCCGAACACGAGGCCGGCGCCTAGCGACCAGCCGAGCATCCAGGCCAGTCCCCAGCCGAGCAAGGTGGCGAAGCCGATCTGCACCACCGCACCGGGTAGCGCGATGGCACGTACGGAAAGCAGGTCCTTCATCGAGAAATGCAGGCCGACGCCGAACATCAAGAGAATGATGCCGATCTCGGCGAGTTCGAGCGCAAGACCCTGATCGGCAACGAAACCGGGGGTATTGGGGCCCACCAGGATGCCGGCCAGCAGATAGCCGACCAAAGGCGGGATGCGGAACCGATTGGCTATGGCGCCAAAGACAAATGCCAACCCCAGACCGACGACAATGGTTGCGATAAGGGGAGTGTCATGCGGCATGGTCGATGGAGCGCCCTTCTGGTCTGACGATGTCGGATAAGCGCCGCCCTAAGCCGTCGCCTTCTTGCACTATGGGGATGGCGACGGTGCCGTGCAACCCCGCGAGGTCATTGAAATGCATGCGAAATGCACGAGGAGGGAGATTTGGCGGGACCCATGGTCATTCCGATGTACCGAGGCTTAATTCTACTAAATAGATAGAAATTAGAAAAATGTGTTTTGCGGAGGGCGCCCGCGCACGCTAGAAGGACCGCGAAAAGATATAAAGGGCCGATCCCGTCGATCGGTTTTTGGCGTTGAGAGAAAATTTTTCTCCGACCCCTGATGCTTTCAGAAAAGAGATTGCATCCATAACGAAGGCGCGCGAGTGCGTTCCTTCTGATCTTTCTCGCATGCGCGTAGAAATGCCAGCCTGTTCAGGGTCTTACCGCAATGCCGCATACCACTCCCAAGCTCAATGCTTTTCCCGTCTTCATGCGGGTGGAGGGCGAAGCCGTGGTCATCGTCGGCAGCGGCGAGGAGGCATTGGCCAAGGCGCGGTTGATCAGCCAGTCCAGCGCCCATCTGCGCATCATCGCTGAACATGTGGAACCGGCGCTGCGCGCCTGGATCGCCGAGAACAATGCCAGCCACATCGCTGAGGCCTATCGCAGCGCGCATCTGGCCGGTGCCGTGCTGGTTTTCGCCGCAACCGGCGAGGAGGCGTTCGACCGTCGCGTTTCGAACGATGCGCGCGTGCTGAACATCCCGGTCAACGCCGTCGACCGTCCGGAACTGTGCGATTTCTTCACGCCGGCCCTGGTCAATCGCGCACCCGTGGCCGTTGCCATCGGCACCGAGGGGGCCGGCCCGGTGCTGGCGCAGATGATCCGTGCCCGTATCGATCAATTGTTGTCGCCTTCGCTCGGACCGCTGGCGGCCCTCGCCGCAACCTTCCGCGAGGCGGCCGAACGCATCCTGCCCAAGGGCAATCGCCGTCGTCGCTTCTGGGCCGATTTCTTCGCTGGTTCGCCCGCGCGCGCCGTCGAGGCCGGCAATCTGGCTGCGGCCCATGATGCGGCCTCCAGGCTGCTGGTTTCCAACTCCGTGTTCAGCGGCCACATCGCGCTGGTCGGCGCCGGACCGGGCGCTGAAGATCTGCTCACCCTGCGCGCCCAGCGTCTTCTCATGGAGGCCGATGTCATCGTGTACGACGCGTTGGTGCCGGAAGCGGTCGTCGCCATGGGCCGCCGTGACGCGGAACGCCTGCCTGTCGGCAAGCGCAAGGGCTGCCATTCGAAGTCGCAGTCCGAGATCAATGCCCTGCTGGTTTCGCTCGGCCGTGAGGGGCGGCGTGTGGTGCGGCTTAAGAGCGGCGACCCGCTGGTGTTCGGCCGTGCCGGCGAGGAAATGGCCGCGCTGCGTGAAGCCGGTATCTCCTACGAAGTCGTACCCGGCGTCACCGCTGCGTTCGCCGCCGCCGCCGATTTCGAGTTGCCGCTGACCCTGCGCGGCGTGACCTCGTCGATGGTGTTCACCACCGGCCACGATCTCAAGGGCGGAACGTTGCCGGACTGGGCGAAGCTTGCCATCTCCGGTGCGACCGTTGCGGTCTACATGGGACGCAGCGTTGCCGCCGATGTCGCCAGCCGGCTGATCGAAGCCGGCCTTTCGCCGGATACAGCGGTTGCGGTCGTCGAGAATGCCAGCCTCGCCAATCGGCGCCGGTTCCATGGCACGCTGGCTGACCTGCCGTCGCTGGAGGCGCGCAGCGACCTCTCCGGCCCGGTCATGACCGTCATCGGCGATGCCGTTGCCGGCGCCAATTTCAACCATTCCGAGCCGCTCGCGGCCGGCAAGTACCAAGACGCCGGACTGCCGGTCGTCCAGGGGGCCGTATCATGAAGATCCTGACCGCGAACCGCCTCACCGATGGTGAGGCTGTCTGGTATGCAGGCGGTGCCTGGGCCGAGACAATCGACAGTTCGGAACTTGCCGCCGACAAGGCCGCAGAGGAACGTCTGGAAGCCATCGGCGCCGCCTCCTTTGCCGCAAATGAAGTGGTCGACGTCAACCTGATCGACGTCGAGATCGTGGACGGCGCCATTCATCCGTTGCGCCTGCGCGAGAGAATCCGCGCGGCCGGCCCCACCAACCGCAATGATCTCGGCAAACAGGCACGCCCGACCGCAGCCTGATCACGACAAGCGGGTGCTTCGGCATCCGGAGGACAAGACATGTATCGCTACGACGAGTTCGACCATCAGTTCGTTCAGGCCCGCGTCGCCCAGTTCACCGATCAGGTGGAGCGCCGCCTTGCCGGCGAGATCACCGAGGACCAGTTCCGGCCACTGCGTCTGATGAACGGTGTCTATCTGCAACTGCACGCCTACATGCTGCGCATCGCCGTTCCCTATGGAACGCTGTCGTCGAAGCAGCTCAGGATGCTCGCCCATATCGCGCGCAAGTATGACAAGGGCTACGGCCATTTCACCACGCGCCAGAACATCCAGTTCAACTGGCCGGCGCTGTCCGACATTCCGGCGATCCTGGCGGATCTCGCCTCGGTCGAGATGCATGCCATCCAGACCAGCGGCAATTGCATCCGTAACGTGACCGCCGACCATTTCGCCGGCGCTGCTGCCGACGAGGCTGCCGATCCGCGCCCCTATGCCGAGATTCTGCGCCAGTGGTCTTCGGTGCATCCCGAGTTCTCCTATCTGCCGCGCAAGTTCAAGATCGCGGTGACCGGTGCGGAGCGTGACCGCGCCGCGATCCAGACTCATGACATCGGCCTGCATCTGAAGAAGAACGCGGCCGGAGAGCTCGGATTTGCGGTCTATGTCGGCGGCGGCCAGGGGCGCACGCCGCTGGTGGCCAAGAAGATCCGGGATTTCCTGCCGGAAGAACATCTTCTGTCCTACTGCACGGCGATCCTGCGCGTGTACAATCTCTATGGACGCCGCGACAACAAGTACAAGGCGCGCATCAAGATCCTGGTGCACGAGACCGGCGTGGAGGAATTCACGCGTCAGGTCGAGGCCGAATGGGCGGAGCTGAAGGATGGCGAACTGACGCTGCCCGAAGCCGACATCAAGGCGATCGACGCCTATTTCGCGCCGCCGGCACTGCCGGCGCGGCCCGAGGGCGACGAGGCCATCAAGCTGGCGCGGCTGGATTCACGCAGCTTCTCCGAATGGCTCGACCAGAATGTCGTTACCCATCGCAATCCGGATTATGCGGCGGTAACGATTTCACTGAAGGGTATTGGCGAGGTGCCGGGCGATGCCTCCGACAGCCAGATGGATGCGGTTGCCGATCTTGCCGAGACATATGCATTCGACGAAGTGCGCGTCAGCCATGAGCAGAACCTGATCCTGCCGCATGTCGCGCGCGCCGATCTCAAGGCGATCTACGACAGGCTGGCGGAAATCGGACTGGCGACCGCCAATTCGGACCTGATTTCCGACATCATCGCCTGCCCCGGTCTCGACTACTGCGCGCTGGCCAATGCACGCTCGATCGTCGTGGCGCAGAACATCTCCAGGCGTTTTGCGTCGCTGGAACGGCAGCGCGACATCGGCGAGCTCAAGCTGAAGATTTCCGGTTGCATCAACGCCTGCGGCCATCACCATGTCGGCCATATCGGCATTCTCGGCGTCGAGAAGAAGGGGGCGGAACTTTATCAGGTCACGCTCGGCGGTTCGGCGGATGAACACACCTCGGTCGGCGAGATCATCGGCCGTGGCTTTGGCCCGGACGAAATCACCGACGCCATCGAAACGGTTGTCGAGACCTATCTCACCATCCGCCTCGACAGGTCGGAAAAGTTCCTCGATGCCTATCGCCGCGTCGGACCGGCGCCGTTCAAGGAGGCGCTCTATGCTGGCGAAGCCAAGGCCGCTTGATCAGGCTGTTCCCGGAGAAAGCGGCGTGGCGGCGCAGGCCGTCGTCTATGAGGCGCTATACGGGCATTTGAGCGCGCACGAGATCATCGAGCGAGCTGCGTTGGACCTTTTTCCCGGTGAACTCGCAGCCGTGTCCTCCTTCGGCGCAGATTCGGCAGTGCTTCTACACCTGATCGCGGAGGTCGACAGGCATCTGCCGATCATCTTCCTCGATACCGGCAAACATTTCGAGGAAACGTTCGACTATCGCGACGCGCTGGCCGCCGATTTCGGCCTGATCAACATCCAGGTCGTGACGCCTGACGAGGCGGCGCTGGCCCGGATCGATCCGAGCGGCAAGCTGCACGAAACCAACACCGATGCATGTTGCGATGTGCGCAAGGTGGAGCCAATGGCACGCGGCGTCGAGCCGTATCGTGCCTGGTTCACCGGGCGCAAGCGCTTCCAGGCTTCAACCCGTGCGGCACTGCCAGCGTTCGAAGCGGTCGGCTCGCGCATCCGCATCAATCCGCTGGCGCGGTTCACGACCGCTGACCAGGCCGACTATATGCGCCAGCATGCGCTGCGCGAAAACCCGCTTGTCGCCTATGGCTACCTGTCGATCGGTTGCTTCCCATGCACGCAGCCGGTGCAGCCAGGTGAAGATGCCCGCTCAGGACGCTGGGCCGGCCACGCCAAGACCGAATGTGGCATTCACCTCTCCGGCCTGGAGAAGTCGCTGACGGATGCATCGCTGTGAATGAAGGGAATAGGGAATAAGCCAGTAGGGCAGACACATTACCCGCTGCCTTGATCCCTACTGCCCCATTCCCGCATTTCAATCACTGGAAACCAACGCAAGAATAAGCCATATGCTCGCCTTCATGACCGAGACCGCAAAGCCTGAGACGAATGTTGTGCCAGCCTCGCGCCTTTGGACCCCTGCCGGGTTCCGGGAAGATGACTGGACGCATGCCGAGACCGCCGAGGCGCTTTCAGGCAACGGCCGCTTCATCCTGCCGCTGCAGGCGTTAGTCGATCTCGATCCGCAGCTGAGGGCATCGGCGAAGGAACGGCTCGGCGTTTTGCTGCAGCCGGGCGACCAACTGGACAAGATCGTCGACCTGCTCGACCAGCTTTCGCTGGTGGCACTGGCCTTCCCGGCCTTCACCGATGGCCGCTCCTTTTCCAAGGCATCGCTGCTGCGCAGCCGCCATGGTTTCGAAGGCGCGGTCCGGGCAACGGGCCAGGTGCTGATCGACCAACTGCCGCACATGCTGCGCGTCGGGTTTGACGAGTTCGAGATCTCCCATCCGGTGCTTCTCAAGCGCCTCGAGGAAGGTCGCCTCGACGGGCTTCCGGTCTACTACCAGCCAACGGCAGAACCCTCGGCGCCGACCGGCACCTACAGCTGGCGCCGTACCCCGACCAACTAAGCGCAAGACATCGCAAATGGCGATTGGCGACGAGCGATCGTTAAAAGGTCGAATCCGGTTGATCGGTTGAGTATCTTTACAACCCTGAGGTTTAAGGTTTCTCTCTGCCGACGGACGGAAACATCCGCCGGCCACCCGGGGAGGGATCACCATGAAGTTCGACTACGTCATCGCTGGCGGTGGCTCGGCAGGCTCGGTGCTGGCCGCGCGGCTCTCGGAGGATCCCTCCGTCAGCGTCTGCCTGCTGGAAGCCGGCGGTGAGGGCAGGGACATGCTGATCCGGGCGCCAGCCGGGATCGTGGCGCTGCTGCCGGGTCGTCCGAAGATCAACAACTGGGGCCTGGAGACGGTGCCGCAGCCGGGGCTGAACGGGCGCAAGGGCTATCAGCCGCGTGGCAAGGCGCTGGGCGGCTCCAGCGCCATCAACGCGATGCTCTATGTTCGTGGCCACCCGGCCGACTATGACGACTGGGCAGCCGCCGGGTGCACGGGCTGGTCCTGGGACGAGGTGCTGCCCTACTTCAAGCGCGCGGAGGGCAATCAGCGCGGCGCGAGCGACCTGCATGGCGGTGACGGTCCCTTGCGGGTGGCCGAACAGCAAAGCCCGCGCGCGCTCAGCCACGCGTTCGTGGCGGCATGCGGCGAGAACCAGATCAGGCCGAACGACGATTTCAACGGAGATGAACAGGAAGGTGCCGGGCTCTACCAGGTCACCCAGTTCTGGGGCGAAAAACGCAATGGTGAACGCTGCTCGGCGGCGGCGGCCTATCTGCACCCGGCGATGTACCGCAAGAATCTCACCGTGGTCACGGGCGCCCATGCCACCGGTATCGTGCTGGACGGCAAGCGCGCCGTGGGCGTCCGCTATCGGACCGCAAATGGCGAAGCTTTCGCCCAGGCGGGACGCGAGGTGGTGGTTTCGGGCGGTGCATTCGGCTCACCGCAGCTTCTGCTGCTGTCCGGCATCGGACCTGGCAAGGAACTCGCGGCTCAGAACGTCGCGGTGACTCACGACCTGCCGGGGGTCGGCAAGAACCTGCAGGACCATCTGGATTTCATCATGAGCTGGAAATCCAGGGAAACCGACATGATGGGCCTTGGTTTCAAGGGCACGATCAACCTCGTGAAACACATCCTGCAATGGCGCAGGGACGGCACCGGCATGATCGCGACGCCTTATGCGGAAGGTGGCGCCTTCATGAAATCGGAGCCAGGGCTCGAGCGGCCGGACCTGCAACTGCATTTCATCATCGCGATTGTCGACAACCATGGCCGTAAAATGCACATGGGCTATGGCTTCTCATGCCATGTCTGCGTGCTCAGGCCGCATTCGCGCGGCGAGGTGACGCTTGCCAGTGCCGATCCGCTCGCGGCACCGCGCATCGATCCGCGCTATCTTTCCGACGAGCGCGACGCCGCGTTGATGCTCAAAGGAGCGAAGATGATGCGCAATGTGCTGGAAGCACCGGCGCTGGCGAAATACCGGCACAAGGAGCTCTATACGGCAGGGGTCAGCAGCGATGCCGAACTGATGCACCATATCCGTTCGCGCGCTGATACGATCTACCATCCCGTCGGCAGCTGCCGGATGGGTTTGGACGACATGGCGGTGGTCGACCCGCAGTTGCGGGTGCGCGGCCTCTCGGGCCTGCGTGTGGTCGACGCCTCGGTCATGCCGACGCTGATCGGCGGCAACACCAATGCGCCGACGGTCATGATCGCGGAAAAGGCAGCCGACCTGATGAAGATCGCTGCCGCCTGACGGAAACGCTCTAGCGGCTGCGCGTGCTGCTTTCCTGCGCGTCGAGCTTTTCAAGCAGGGTGCGCAACGGTTCGGGAAGCTCGTTCACGACCTTGAACGTCGGCAAGCTATGCAGGAACCGCTGGTTCGAGCGATCGGAAAACTGACGCCTGATATGCGCCGTCACTGGATCGTGCTTGACTGCATTGATGCGGGACATGGCCTCAAAATCCTTAGTCGGCCTTGAAACTTCCCCGCGGGTGAATCGTTCCCATATTGCGTCAATTTGGCAAGCGAGGAACGAAAACAGCGTAAAATTTGATTTAATTCGTCTGCGCTGGCTGCTTTTGAGTTTCGGCACCCGATGCTTGCCGGAAATACCCTTTCCCCTTGATTTTTGTGTCCCAAACCTCGATATCGGGCACAAATCCAGAACCAACCGGCATGACGGGAAATGGCGATGAGCGACCAGGCAAAAGACGAACGCGCGCCTGAAGATATCGAAGCGGTGGAAGCCGAAGCGGAGCGCGCCGAAGGTGGTGTCGACGGCGACTATGAGGCGCTGGTTCGACTGCTGAAGGAAAACGAGGAACTGAAGGACAAGGCGCTGCGCACCGCAGCCGAGATGGAGAATCTGCGCCGCCGCACCGCGCGCGACGTTCAGGATGCCCGCACCTATGCGATCGCCAATTTCGCGCGCGACATGCTTTCGGTGTCGGACAATCTCGCGCGTGCGCTGGAGGCCATTCCAGCTGAGGCGAAGGCGTCCGCCGACGCGGGCCTCAAAGCCCTGATCGAAGGCGTCGACATCACCGAGCGCGCCATGCTTGGCGCACTTGAGCGTCACGGGGTGAAGAAGCTTGAGCCGCAGGGCGAGAAATTCGATCCGAACTTCCATCAGGCAATGTTCGAAGTGCCCAATCCGGATGTTCCGGCCAACACGGTCGTCCAGGTCGTTCAGCCCGGCTATTCGATCGGGGAGCGCGTGTTGCGTCCGGCCATGGTTGGCGTCTCGAAGGGTGGCCCGAAGGTCACTGCCGAGCCCACCGAGCCCGGCCCGGTCAACGAGCAGGCCGAGAAGGATGCTTGAGGCAGGCAGTCGGCAATAGGCAGTAGGTAAAGGGCGCCTGGTGAGAACCACGGCGCCCTTGGCTTTTGTATTGGACGGCATATAGATGCCTAATGCCTAATGCCGCTCCAGCCTCAGGCCTCCGATGTCCGCCATTACCTTCATCGACTATGCCGGCGTTGCAGTGTTCGCGGCGACGGGAGCACTGGCTGCCTCGCGCAAGCAGCTCGATATCGTCGGTTTCGTTTTTCTCGCCGCGGTGACCGGTATCGGTGGAGGCACTTTCCGCGACCTGATCCTCGGCGTACCGGTGTTCTGGATCGGCAATCGCGACTATGTGCTGATCTGCACCGTGGTCGCCCTCGTGGTTTTCTTCGGCGCGCACCGTGTCGAATCCCGCTACAAGCTCCTGCTGTGGCTTGATGCCGTCGGCCTTGCCGTCTTTGCTGTGATGGGAGCGGCGAAAGGCATGGCGATCACCGGTTCGCCGGCGGTTTCGATCATCATGGGCATGCTGACAGCCTGTTTCGGCGGAATCCTGCGCGACCTGCTGGCCGGGGAGCCTTCCGTGCTGCTCACGCCGGAAATCTATGTGACGGCGGCAATCATCGGCGCCGGGGTCTATACGGCTGGTGAGCTTCTGCACTTGCCGGGCCAGGTCTCCTATCCCGCCGGCGTGCTCGCGGCTTTCGCGGTGCGGGGCGGGGCGCTGAAATTCGGCTGGTCGTTTCCGCCTTACAAAAGCCGTCCAGGACGACGCCCCGAAGACATCCCGTAAACTTCAGCCGGGACGAAATTACCTGTTTGAGGATTTGTCCCGTTCGGCCAGCCAGGCCTTGGCTTTCGTTTTCGGAACCTGGGTCAGCCAGGTCCGCTGCAGGCGATGACGCAACTCGTCATCCGACGCGGCATTCATGCGCACGAGCAGCGCCGGCCAACCCTTGTAGTGATCCGTCTCGAAATAGATGTCGGGCGCTGCCCGGAGCAGCATTTCCTTCTCGTCGAGCGGGCACATCACCACGGCCGTTTCCGCATCCTTGACGCGGGTGAGCAGTTTCTTGCCGGCCTTCAGCGCCGGAGTGCCATAGGATGTGGTCTCGACAATGTCGGGCAGGTCTCGGACTGCCCGTTTCAGGCGTTCGAAGATGGCGGAAAAGCCGTCAGCCATGGCCATTGCTAGGCGGCGAAACGCTGCCCTTCGCCGCCGTAATAATTCAGGTAGCGGGCGCCGATCTCGCGCACGGGCAACACGATGAAGACGTCGACGGTCTTGAAGTCGTGGTCGATGACGCAGCCGTCGCCGATGCGCGCGCCGACGCGCAGATAACCTTTCACCAGCGTCGGCATGGCTGCGATCGCAGCCTTGGTGTTGACCGCCTCGATCGGCATCAGGTCCATGGAGCAATAGCGCCCGTCATTGGCGCGGATGTCCCAGGCCGGGCTCGTGCGGCAATGATGCGCGAGATAGGTGAGGGCCTCGGCATGCGCGGCTGGAACAATGCCATGGAACGAAGCACAACCGGTCAGGACGCCGATGTCATAATGCGTGAAATAGGCCCACAGACCCTGCCACAACGCTTCTATGGTGCGCTTCGAGCGGTATTCGGGCAGTACGCAGGAGCGACCGAGCTCAAGGAATCGCTGGCCAGGGTGCTTGGCGATGAGCCGCCTCAGTTCAAATTCATCCTCGGAATAAAAGCCGCCCGCGCGGACCGCGGTTTCCTGGCGCAGCAACCGGTAGGTGCCGACGATGCGGCGATGGTCCGGGCCGGGCAGGGCATTGTCGAACACCAGGAGATGATCGCAGACCGGGTCGAAGCGATCCGCGTCTCGCCGTTCCAGTGACTGCAGGCGGCTCTTGCGGGCACCGAGCTCATCGTAGAACACGCGATAACGGATTTCCTGGGCGGCGGCGATTTCCAGTTCATCGCGGGCCAGCCGCACTTCGAGGCTGCCAATCTTGCCCAAGGTACCGGTGATGGACTCGATCGTCCTCATCCTCTGGATCGCGCTGCCTCCGGTGTTCCCCTGCATCTCACCTTGCGGCATCGCTGTATGCACGAGTGATTCTCCTTCGAGCCATCCCTCTTGGCGTCGGGATACGATGTAGGTGCTACAGGATTGTGACAGTACCGTGATACAAAGTGAGGAGCAAGGGGAAGACGGCAATGAACCCCTGCCTAGCCGGCTTACCTAAGGGCTGGAAATTGCGGGATCAGGCCGCTACCTGGCTCTCCACGGCATGCACCAAAGCCTGTGGATCAAGCGGTTTTGTGACAAAGCCGGAGGCTCCATGCGCGAGAACAGCATGGCGGGTTCGTTCCTGGCTATCGGCCGACAGCACCATGATCGGCACCGGCGCCATACCGGACGCCTCCTCGTGGCGGCGAATCGCTGCGATGGCGTCCATGCCATCCATCAGCGGCATATGCAGGTCCATCAGCACGACATCATAGCGCCTGGCGGGGTTTTCCGTCGCGACGGCATCGACGGCAGCGCGGCCATTGCTGACGATGTCAACGTGATGCCCAGCCTTCTGCAGGCTGGCGCGCGCAAGCATCGCGTTGATGTCGTTGTCCTCGGCGATCAGCACCGAAAGACTGCCTGTCGAGCCTGACGGCACGGTCGCGGCCTGGCTTGGGCCGGGCAATGGCCCGCCGACAGCGGCGTGGCCGGCCAGAAGTACCCGCAGCAGGGTTTCACTGCGCACCGGGCGCGCCAGAAACGTCGCGTATCCGCCAGCACGGAACTCGACCAGGGCGCCTCGGTCCGACGGGGCGATGAGCGTCACCGCCTCGCAGGCCACGAAGCCTGTCTGCCGCAGTCGCTTGAGGGTCCGGCACTCCTTGTCTTCCTGGCGCGCGTCGATCAGCAGAACGTTGCAGAAACCCGCGAAGGGCAAGGCCTGGGTGGCATTGGTGACGATTTCGGCGTGGCCGCCATGTGTGCGGATGGTGCGTGCAATCGCCTCGGCTTCGATGGCGTTTTCCGAAATGATGACAGCGCGACGATCGGTCAGCACGCCGGTGCGATCCTCGGTCGATTCGATCGCTTCCCGTGCCGGCAGTTCGAAGATGAATTCCGAGCCTTCGCCAGGCGCGCTGGAAACGCTGATCGTGCCGTTCATGGCTGCCGCCAGCCGTCGTGAAATGGCCAGCCCAAGGCCAGCGCCACCATGCTTACGGGTCGATGTGCCATCGGCCTGCTCGAAATCCTCGAAGATGCGATCCATATCAGCCTCGCTGAGGCCGGGGCCGGTGTCGGTGATCGAGAAGACGATGCGGTCGCCGCTGTCAGCGCGCCGGCGGGTGACGCTGACCAGAACTCCGCCTGTCTCGGTGAATTTGACGGCGTTGCCGATCAGGTTGAGCAATACCTGCCGAACGCGACCGGGATCGGCCGTGACGATCTGAGGCACATCCGGTGCGACGTGGCAGGCGAGGCCGATGGCTTTGGCGAAGGCGCGCGCGGCGAGAAGTTCCACGACATTGTCGGCGATCTCGCGTGGCGACATCGGCTGAGGTTCGGGGGCGAAGCGGCCAGCCTCGATCTTGGAATAGTCGAGCAGATCCTCGATCAGGGCCAGCAGCGCGCTGGCCGATGTCGAGACCGCTCCGACATAGGTACGCTGTTCGGGCGTCAGCCTGGTGTCGGCGAGAAGTTTGGCCATGCCCATGATGCCATTCATCGGCGTGCGGATTTCATGACTGACGGTGGCGAGGAAGCGCGATTTGGCCTGGCTGGCATACTCGGCGCGCTCGCGGGCATTGATCAGCGAGGATTCGGCCTGTTTGCGCGCCGTGATGTCACGTGCGATCGCCCGGTGGGAGACCTCGGCACTGTCCTTGTCGCGCATCGACAGTTCGATCCACGAAAACCAGCGCGGACCGTTCTGCGTGCGGATGGCGACGTCGGTCGAACTCAGGCAGTCATGATCGGAAAACGCTGCGTCCGGGACGACGCCGATGTCGATGCCAAGTTCCGTCAGCATCATGCCGGCCAGATCGGTCTGGTTCTGCCCGACCAGCTCGGCGAAGACAGGATTGGCGTAGACGATGCGGCCGTCGCGGTCGCGATGGACGACCAGGTCGCCAAGCGCATCGATGAGACCACGAAAGCGCTCTTCGCTTTCCTGCATCTCCCACATCCGGTCGGCCATGGTTTCGATTTCGGCGCGACTGCGGGCAGTGGTGTCGTCGAGGATCGAGACTGCGGTGTGCTCGCTGTCCCGGTTGCGCACGAAGAGAGCCAGGCCGGCAATGCCGGTCAGCAGCACGCCAAAAGCGATAAATGGTGGTGCGCCGGTGAGATGGGAAAGACCAGCGAGAACGACAAGCGCAACGAAGATAAGGAAGGGCAGACCTTCGTGTTCGCGCCTGTCCAGCGTTGGTACCAGCGGTGGCGTTTTGGTCAGCACGCGACGTTGCGTTGCCGGCTCAGCCGGGCCCGCCTGACGCTCACCCTCTACCTTTATGGCAGTTCTGTCCCCTATCATGCAGCTATCTTAGCCACAGATAAATTATGGAAGGCTGGGTCGAACCGTTCGAATTTTAGAGGTTTGCCGATTTTCCCCGGCGCAGGTTTGCTATCTCACTCGCCGACATCATCGTAGGCGCGCCGACTTTGCTCGATACGCGGTAAATTGTCCTGTATCCAGAAGTTGAGGCCTTCAAGCGCTGACAGAATGCCCGAGCCCATCTCCGTCAGTTCATATTCGACACGAGGCGGCACTTCAGGAAAATAGTGGCGCACCACAAGGCCGTCGCGTTCCAGATTGCGCAGCGTCAGCGTCAGCATGCGCTGTGTAATTCCCTCGACCTCGTTTTTGAGCCGTGAAAAACGAAGCCGCCTCTCCGGTGCTGCCGAGAGACGCCACAAGACCAGAACGGTCCATTTGTCCCCGAGCCGTGCACAGATCCCGTTCGAGGGATATGGTTTGAAGTGGCGACGACCTACCGCAATCTCGTCAGGCCTTGCATGGTGCGATCTGTCCAAGCGTATCATCCTTGTGCCTGAAGCTGGAAAATGTGCCGTCTTCCAGCAGCGTTCCAGCACTATATATGGAGCCCCTTGTTCAACACGAGGGTTCTCCAATGACGAATGACAAACCTCCGATCCTGGTGTTCGGCGCGACAGGCCGGCAGGGCGGAGCGGTCGCCAGGGCACTCCGGCAGGCGCAGTGGCCCGTTCGTGCGCTGGTAAGGGACACTGCCGCGCCAAAGTCGATCGCGCTTCGCGATGCCGGCGTCGAACTGGTGCAGGGATCGTTCGAGGACATCGAGGCGATCCGGGTGGCGATGAAGGACATGCATGGCGTCTTCAGCGTCCTGCCTGGTAATCTGGCCCAGGAAGAAGAGGTGCACGCCGGAAGATCCATTGCTGACATCGCCGTCGAGTGCGGCGTTCGACATTTTGTCTATTCCTCGGGTGCCAGCGCGGGAGACAAGCCGACAGGTGTGCCGCGTTTCGACGCCAAGCCACGCATCGAGGCGCATGTCCGCAGCCTGCCGATCATCGCAACCATCGTCAGGCCGATGATCTTCATGGAGATGCTGGTGGGACCCGGCTTCGGGCTGGAGCAGGGACGCTACACTTTCTTCCTTCGGCCGGATCAGGCGATGCAACTCATTGCCCTTGACGACATCGGCAAGTTCGTAGCTGCGGTCTTCGCCGACAGGAGCCGGTTTGGCGGTGAAACGCTGAAGATCGCCGGCGATACCGTTACCGGTAGCGATCTGGAGGCCATCTTTACGCAAACGGCCGGCCGGCCGATCGCCTATGCGCGCTTTTCCGAAGAGACCCTCATGGCCAATCCCGATCTCGGGCACATGGCTGCCAGTCTGGAAACAGGACCGCTCGCCGACCACGTCGACCTGAATGTCATGCGCCAGATCAATCCGGAAATCATCTCGTTCCGGTCCTGGCTTTCCGCAAACGGACGCAAGGCTTTCGAGGAGATCCTTGGACGGGGAGCGGGCTGAAACGCGGACCTGTCGCCTGTCGGCGAGCTACATGTCGACGACGACCCGGCCACGGATCTTGCCTTCGACGATGTCGGTGGCGGCGGCAATGATGTCGTCAAAGCCGATGGTGGTGGAAAGCGCCTTGAGTTTTGCCAGATCGAGGTCGCGGCCGATGCGCTGCCAGGCTTCGATCCGCACCTCCTTCGGCGCCATGACGGAATCGATGCCGAGCAGCGAGACGCCGCGCAGGATGAAGGGAGCGACCGATGAGGGCAGGTCCATGCCGCCAGCCAGGCCGCACGCGGCGATGGCACCGCCATAGCCGGTCATCGACAGCACATTGGCCAGCGTGGTCGAGCCGACAGCGTCGACACCACCAGCCCAGCGCTCCTTGGCGAGCGGCTTTGCCGCTCCGGTCAGCTCCTCGCGGGCGATGATCTCCACCGCGCCGAGATCGCGCAGATATGCTTCTTCCGAAGCCCGGCCCGTCGAGGCGATGACGTGATAGCCGAGTTTCGACAGGACCGCGACGGCAACTGAACCGACGCCGCCGGCGGCCCCCGTCACGATCACTGGCCCACGCTGCGGCACGATGCCGTGGCGCTCGAGGGCCATTACCGAGAGCATCGCTGTATAACCCGCGGTGCCGACAGCCATGGCGTCATGCGCCGTGATGCCTCCCGGCAGCGGCACCAGCCAGTCACCCTTGACGCGAGCACGTTCGGCGTAGGCGCCATAATGGGTCTCGCCGACGCCCCAGCCGTTCAGGATGACGCGATCGCCCTTGTGCCAGTCGGCATGGCTGGAGGAGAGTACCGTGCCGGCGAAGTCGATGCCGGGCACCAGCGGCCAGCGGCGCACCATGGGCGCCTTGCCGGTGATCGCCAGCCCGTCCTTGTAGTTCACCGTCGTGGCCTCGACCGCAATGGTGACATCGCCTTCCATCAGATCGGCCTCGGTCAGCTCGGTGACCGTGACCGACTGTTTCTTGTCCTCATCACGAGAGACGAGAATGGCTTTGAAGGTGTCCGGCACTGGCTGCTCCCGATCCTGGATAAGGAGATCAGGCTAGTTCGAAAACAACCGTGGTCAATCGGCCTGGAGCGCTTCCGCTTTTCGCGGAAACGCTGGAACGCCCCAACTCTTTGTTTTCATGCAATTCCAGACGCAAGACCACTTCGCGCCTTTGCTGAAATGCCTTAAGGCCGCGGTTGTCGCCGCCAGGTGATGAATTCGTCAAGCACCACGGCGGCGGCTCCTACCGAAATGAAGACATCGGCCAGGTTGAAGATCGCGAAAGACCAGACCGGGGTGTGGAACAGGATGTAGTCGATGACATGTCCGTAGACGGTGCGATCGATGACATTGCCCAGCGCTCCGCCGACGATCAGCGCGAAACCGATGCGGGCGAGCACCTGATTCGGCGGGGTTTTCAGGGCCAGATAAAGCACGAACACAACCACCACCGCGGCAACTGCGATCAAGCCGGTGTCGCTCAAGGACGAAAACATCGAAAAGGCGATGCCGGTGTTGTAGGTGCGGAAAAGCGCCAGGAAGGGCAGGAGATCGATCTTCTCCTGAAAGGGCAGGCCGGTTTCGACCCATTGCTTGATCCACTGGTCGAGCGCGATGGCGACGATGGTCAGCAGGGCGTAAGGCGTCAACGATTTCAGGATCGATCCTCCAGCGTCAGCGCGCCGCGCCGGATTTCGAACAGCATGACGCCGGTCGCGACCGCAAGGTTCAGTGAGTCCGCGCGTCCGGCTTGCGGGATGCGCAGAAGCCTGTCGCAACTGGCGGCGAGGTCATCCGGCAAGCCTTGTTGCTCATTGCCCATCAGGAGCAGCACCGGCCGGTTCGAAAAATCGACCGAGCGATAGTCGACAGCACCCTTGAGATGCGTGCCGACCACAAGGCCCGGGAAGCCCTTGCGCCAGGACAGGAAGGCGTCTGGTGTTGCTTTGGCGACCGGCACTGCGAAGACCGACCCCATGGTGGCTCGCACGGTTTCCAGCGAGAACGGATCGGTGGTGTCGCCGATCAGGATCACGCCCTTGGCGCCGACGGCGTCGACGGTGCGCAGTACCGTGCCGAGGTTGCCGGGATCGCGCACGCGGTCGAGCGCGACCCACACATCGCCATTTTTCGGGCGGACGTCCTTCAGCATCATGTATTTCTGAGAGAAGACACCCACCACCATCTGCGGATTGTCGCGACGGGTGATGGCGGACAGCACTTTTTCCGAGACCTCGAGCACCATGCCGCCTGCAGCCACCGTGCGGGCGGCGACCTTTTCGACGGCCTGGTTGCCACGCCCTGCCTTGGCGAAAACCAGGGTCTTGATCTGCCAGCCGAGGTCGAGTGCGTCGATGATCAGCTTCAGGCCTTCGGCCATGAAGGCATTCTGGCCGTCGCGGAATTTCTTCAGCGCCAGCGCCTTGATGTCCTTCACCAGCGGGTTGGCCAGGCTGGTGACTTCCTTGACCTGCCCGACGGCACGGCGGTTCTCATATTCCGTCATTTCGGACTCTTTTTGTTTCCGCATGATCCTGCCAGAAAACCGGCTCCACTTTGCGGGATCATGCGGAGACCCAACGCGAGAAAAGGGAGGTGGAAAGCGCCCGTCCGGCCGACTGTTCGCGGATGATCAGCTCGCCCGATTCCACCCGTCCGCCCATGCCGGCGAAGGTATCGCGCATCAGGGCATGGGTGGCGAAGAAGGAAGAGCGGATCGAATAGGCGGTCAGGACCACGGCCAGTGGCTTCGGCGTCAGGATCGAGCGACAGATGTCGGTGAGCGCCGGCAGGTGCTCGAACAATTGCCAGACCTCGCCTTTTGGTCCCCGGCCATATGCCGGCGGATCGAACAGGATGATGTCGTAACGGCTGCCGCGGCGCTCTTCGCGCTCTGCGAACTTCATCGCATCCTCGACGATCCAGCGGATCGGCTTGCTGCCGAGGCCTGCCATCTCCTGGTTTTCGCGCGCCCAGCCGATGGCTTTCTTGGAGGCATCGACGTGGGTGACCTCGGCGCCGGCGCGCGCCGCCACCAGCGAGGCGAGGCCCGTATAGCCGAACAGGTTCAATACCTTGACTGGTCGCCTGGTGTTCTCGATCAGGCCCGCCATATGGTCCCAGTGCGAGGCCTGTTCGGGAAAGACGCCGACATGGCGGAAAGACGTGAAGCGGCCGAGATAGTCGATGCCGTCATGTTTCATCGGCCAGGTTTCGCCAAGCGGCTGACGCGGGAACCGCCAGCGGCCCATGCCTTCCTCGTCGGTGTCGCCTGTGAAAATGGCGTCGACCCGGTCCCAGTCCTTGGCCGGGAGCGCCGGCTGCCAGATCGCCTGGCCTTCCGGGCGCACGATGCGATAGGGACCGTATTGCTCCAGTTTCTGGCCATTACCGCTATCCAGCAGCGCATAATCGGCATTGGGCGCGACTTCGAGGATCAACGGCAGCTTTTCAGCCGGGAGAACGCCTTCGCGGCGGGCCAGCACACGCTGCCCGGTTTCGCCCTTCGTTTCGGGATGGACTTCGTTTCGTTGTTCGACCGTCCGTGCTGCCCGGTTTTCCTGGCGCTCGGCTTTCGGCGCGGAGCGAAGTGCCTGCTTCTGCCCCTGCTGCCGCTCGGGCTTGCGTTCCGGACGCTTGTCGCGGCGGTCGTCCTGCGCGCGCGGCGGATGGGTGCCGCTGTCTCGGCCGCCCGATTTGTCCCTGCGTTTGTCGCGCGTGAATTTCAAGAAGGACGCTCCGCGTTTCGCGCTGCTTTTGGCATAGGGGCCGGAACCGCGCAACATGAAGGGCCTCTGACGCGATCGCGGCGAGAAGACTTCAAGCGGAAAGCTGACAATTCGAAGGCACGGGAACGGCCTGCGCTGTATAAGGTCACAATGTCGCGCTCCGAACGCCTGCTCGATCTCGTCCAGACCTTGCGTCGCCACCGCTTGCCGGTGAGCGGGCAGACCTTGGCCGGGGAACTTGGCGTGTCGATCCGCACGCTTTATCGCGACATCGCCACGTTGCAAGGGCAAGGTGCGCCGATCGAGGGCGAGGCCGGGCTGGGTTATGTGCTGCGGCCCGGCTTCATGCTGCCGCCGTTGATGTTCACCGACGAGGAGATCGAGGCGATCGTGCTCGGTTCGCGCTGGGTGGCCAAGCAGCCGGACAACCGGCTTTCCAAAGCGGCCGCCGATGCGCTTGCCAAGATCGCCGCCGTCCTGCCTGAAGATCTGCGCGAGGATCTCGATGCGTCAACGCTCCTGGTCGGTCCGCATTCGGGGGCAAGCGAGGGCATCGATCTGGCGGCCGTGCGCCAGGCGATCCGCGACGAGCGGAAACTTGCCATTACCTACAGCGATGCCGGTGGCGCCGGCAGTGAGCGCATCGTGTGGCCGTTTGCACTTGGCTTTTTCGACAAGGTGCGGGTGATGGTGGCCTGGTGCGAGATGCGTCAGGATTTCCGCCATTTCCGTACCGACCGGATCGCGAGGCTGGATGCCACGGGCCTGCGCTACCCCCGGCGACGGCAGTCCCTGCTCAAGCAATGGCGAGCGACATTGGAGAATGCACCCCAGCGCTGATTGCTACTGCCAGAATCTGACAGTGGACGCACCTATGTTCTCTCCATCGCAACACGGAGAGCAAGCATGCAAAGCCCCAACTTCACTATCCTCTTTGTCGACCAGCCGCAGGCGAGCGGCGCCTTCTACCAAGCCCTGGTCGGCCGTGAGCCCGTTGAATCGTCGCCGACCTTCGTGCTGTTCGTGCTGGACAACGGCTTCAAACTGGGCCTCTGGTCGCGCCACACGGCTGAACCAGCTGTCAGGGTCGCGGGCGGAGGCTCCGAGATCGTCTTCCAGTGCGAAACGCCTGAAGCCGTAGATGCAACGCACGCCAACTGGGTGGGCCGTGGCCTTTCCATCCTGCAGCAGCCAACCGAAATGGATTTTGGCCGCACCTTCGTGGCCCTGGATCCCGATCAGCACAGGCTGCGCGTCTATTGGCCGAACATCGCGCAAAACGCTCGGTCATGATGCGATACTGGCTCGCCGTAGCGTGTGCCGCGCATGTCAGGCGTGGCCGCGCCGAAGGCTTCATGCAGGTGAACCATGGCAAGGCCGCACCTTTGCGTCGCATCAATCCCGGGGACGGGGTCGTCTATTATTCACCGAGCACGACAATCGGCGAAAAGGACGGCCTGCGCTCCTTCACCGCCATCGGCCGGGTGCGCGACGGTGAGCCCTATCAAGGCGTCATGGCCAGCGGGTTCCAGCCGTTCCGGCGCGATGTCGCGTGGGAACAGTCGCACGAGATGTCGATCATGCCGCTGCTCGACAGGTTGGAATTGACCGCCGGAAAGTCCAATTGGGGCTATCCGCTGCGGTTCGGGCTGATCGAGTTGACCGAGCATGATTTTCAACTGATCGCCGGGGCAATGGGAGTTCCGGCGATCAGTGATCAAAGGTAGCGCGTGAGCGGAGCGGATCACTCGACCAGGATGCGAGCTTCGCGAGCGGCTTCGACGAAGGCTTCTCTTGCCGTGTCACCGGCGGCGTTGCCGTTTATGACGGCCTGCGAGGCACGCTTGGCATCGAGATGTTTGCGCGTGCCCGCATCCGGCCAATGATTGGTAAGCAGGTCGATCGCCTGCCTTGCGTTTGAAACATGACGAATATCACCCAGTATGCCGGTGGCTACGGGCACGACTTTCGAAAACCAGCCTTCGTTCATGGCTTTGGTCCTTGGCTGTTACTGCCCGCAACAAACGCAGAACTCGACAGCCGGTTTCCCGAAAACGAAGGCGATAACCGAAGCGTGAATGTCGGTCAGGATTTCAAGGCTTTGTAGACGGCGATGCCAGTTGCGAGGTCTTCCAATGCCGCGCCGACCGACTTGAACAGCGTGATATCCTGCGCGTTTTCACGACCTTTCTTATGGCCACGCGCCAATTCGTGCAGGTCGGCGATGATGGCATCGGGTTTGAGCACGCCGGAGGCGAGCGGCTGGACGATGTCTCCAGCCTCCTTGGTGGCACCCGCACGGGTGTCGACATAGACGCGGGCGCGCGCGATCGCCGCGTCGTCGGCTTCGCGCATGGTCGGCGTGAAGCCGCCGACGAGGTCTATATGGACACCCGGCTTGACGTTAGCGCCCCTGACCAGCGGTTCGTTGGAAATGGTGGCGGAAGAAACGATGTCGGCCCTGGCAAGCTCTGTATCGAGATCGATCGCTGCTTCCGCCGGCAAGCCCTCCGCGCGGAGACCGGCAGCGACTTTTTCGGCATTGGCCGGCGTGCGGTTCCAGATGCGGATCGACGTGATCGGCCTTGCCGCCGAATGTGCCTTGGCCAGGAACGGCGACAACGCACCGGCACCGATCACCAGAAGCCGCGACGCATCCTCGCGCGCGAGATAGGAGGCGGCGAGCGCCGAAGCGCAGGCGGTGCGCCATTGGGTGAGCCGCTGGCCGTCGATCAACGCCTGCGGTTCGCCGGTCTTGCCGTCGAGAAGCAGATAGAGCCCCATTACCGCAGGTTTGGCGATGGCATTGTTATCGGGTGAAACCGTGACGATCTTGACGCCGATATGGCCATCCTTGGAAGTGCCCGCGGCATTGAAGTCGGTCCAGGCCGGCATCAGCAGCAGCGTGGAAGCAGCACCGTCAGGCCGTTCGACCGTGTGGTGGTGGCGCACCGGCTGCACGGCGCCGTCATGGAAAGCGGTGCGGAGCGTCTCGACCAGACCGGAGAACGTCAGCGCGCGATCGACCTCGGCGGCCGAAATGGTCAGCATGGAAGGGTCTCCCGTTCGATCTTATTGATTTTGTCGCACGATCTTTTCCGAAAAGCCTGCAACTTTTCGGATCGCGCTCGATGAAGCGCCGATCAACTGGTCGGTTTGGGCAGAGCCGGCCCCTGGCCGGCGGAAGGCGCGCGTGCGATCGCCTGGCGCAGGTTCTCTGCTTCGACCCCGCGCTGGCGCGCGAGCTTGCGATAGCGGCCCTGGCGCATCCAGGTGGCGAAGGAGCCAACGAGGATGCCCACGGCCAATGCCAGGAACAGCATGACGAACAGCGGCAGAGTGAGCGTCAGCGCCGGATTGCCCGGGTTGAACGGGTCAAGCGTGAAGGCAACCAGTTCGCGGTTCGCCACAGCCAGCGCGATCAGCACAATGGCCAGCGGGACAAAGATGACGATGACAGCGAAGCGGTTGAACATGGCGTCTCCAGTCGGAAGGCTGGTTGCGGCCATCCGACTGGAGGCCGGAGTGGCGCTAAGGCGATTTGAAATCGCCTTACTTGTCGCCGTTCAGCCTTTCACGCAATTCCTTGCCGGTCTTGAAGAACGGCACCCATTTTTCCTCGACCTCGACCGATTCTCCGGTGCGCGGGTTGCGACCGGTGCGAGCGGGGCGATTCTTGACCGAGAAAGCGCCGAAGCCACGAAGCTCCACGCGGTTGCCTTCCGCGAGCGCGTCGGTGATTTCGTCGAAGACCGCGCCGACGATGTTTTCGACATCGCGCAGGAACAGATGCGGATTGCGGGTGGCGATGATTTGGACGAGTTCGGACTTGATCATGCGGACGGTCCCCGTAAAGGCGCGGCGGCCAATTTTATGCGGATGATTTTATTCGCTTTTTGACTTATGCCCCACGCCAGATCAAGGGTGCCAGACCGAGACGAGACCGTCAAGGAACAAGCGGTCGGCGCCGATCTGGCGTAGCACCTCTTCGCTCTCCACCGGCAGGCCAAGTGCGCGGCCGATCTGGCGGACCATCGCGTTGGGAAGAAAGAGGCTGCTGCGCTCCGTGCTTTTCCACTCCACGACCTTCAATTTTTCATCGACGCCCTTGGTGCCGAGCCACTTCACGGCTTCCTGTTCGCCACCCAACGCGTCGATCAGCTTGTTGGCGACGGCCTGGCGGCCGGTAAAGATCGAGCCGTCAGCCAGCGCCAGCGCTTGCGGCCTCGGCAGCTTGCGCCGCTCGGCGACGATGTCGACGAACCAGTCATAGCTGTCCATGATCAGCTTGCGCACCATGGCGCGGGCTTCCTCGGTGGTCGGCGCAAAAGGCGAGGGCGATGCCTTGAGCGGCGAGGATTTCACCTCCTCGAGCTTGACGCCGATCTTGTCCATCAAACCGGTCACGTCAGGATACTGGATCAGCACGCCGATCGAGCCGACGATCGAGGTCTGGTGCGCGACAATGTAATCCGACGCACTGGCGATCATGTAGCCGGCGGATGCCGCCAGCGTGCCGACTTCGGTCACGACCGGCTTTTCGGCGGCAAGCTTGCGCACGGCATCGTAGATGGTCTCGCCGCCCACGGTGGTGCCGCCCGGCGAATTGACCAGCAGGATCACGCCTTTGACATGCGATGCCTTGCGCACCGCCTCGATGCGGCGGATCAGTTCATCGTCCTGAGTGATGGTGCCTTCGATCTTGATCTTGGCGATGTGATCGACGCCGGTGCTCTCGCCGCCGCGATAATACCAGGCAGACAGCATGGCCAGCCCGATCAGCAGCACGGCGATGGCGGCGATGCGCCAGAAGGTCAGCTTGCGCCGCAGGCGGCGTCGGTCGATCAGGTCGTCGGCTCTCAGGGTCATGTCAGCCTCAGTTTCTGGGCACGCAAGCAGACGCTTTTAATGCAACCGCCAATTCAGGGCTACCGCTTTCAGGCCCGTGCGCCGTGCGGCATCGTTGCCGCAAGCATTCGGGATCTGCGGATGAACTCTTCATTAGCGATCTGGCAATACTGGGCAGCGTGATAGTCGAAATGTAGGCATGGCGGTGAAAAAGGCGTCATGCTAGTCTTGACCGACCCCCTGGCGGTTTTCTCCGCTGCAGGGGTAAGTCATATTTTTGCGATTTTTCTTCGCATGCGCTTGCTTGGGCGCAAACCGGCACCAAATAAGGCGCGGGTTCGGCGGGCAAAAGGACCAGAAGGTTTACATGTTGGCACGAACGACCGACCCGGAAGGCAAGGACGAGGTTATTGTCGCGCCGAAACGCGGCGAGCTCCCGTCCGAACGCGCGGTCGCCTTCGACAGCGCGCAGCGCCATTCGCGCCGCGTTCGTATCCTCAAACTCGCCTTGCCGGTCATTGCTGGCATCATCGCGATCGCCTTTCCGGTCTATTCCTATCTGAAAACCCCGCCGGCAGCCCCGGTTCAAGCGGACGGCAGCGCGTTCTCCAATGGCAAGCTGGTGATGGCCAACCCCAAGCTCGAGGGTTTCACCAAGCAGAACCTGCCTTATTCGATGAAGGCGCTGCGGGCGATCCAGGATGTAGCCAAGGAAAGCATCATCGGCCTTGAAGGCATCGATGCCAAGCTCCCGCTCGACAAGGATACGTCGGCGGTGGTCGGCGCAGCCAGGGGTGTCTACAACCGCGACGCCAACACGCTGGAGTTGGCCAACGACATCACCATGACCACCACCAGTGGAATGGTGGTGAAGATGAAATCGGCCTTCCTTGATATGGCGAAAGGCAATATGAAGACGAACGACCCGGTCGACATCGTCACGCGCGGCTCGCATATCCAATCCGACTCCATGTCGGTGGAAGACAGCGGCAAGGTGCTGGTTTTCGAAAAGCGGGTTCGAGTCAACCTGGAGCCTGGCGTTTTGAAGACGACCAGCGACAAGAGCGGAGAGCCGAATGCGGCCCAATAACATGAAGTGGCTTGCTGCTGCGGCATTTCTGGCAGCTGCATCCGTGCCAGCCTTCGCGCAGTCGGCCCAGACCAACATGTCCGGCCTGAAGCTTTCCGGCGACAAGCCGATCCAGATCGAGAGCGACAAGCTGGAAGTGAGGCAGGAACAGAACCTTGCCATCTTCACGGGCAATGTCAGCGTGGTGCAAGGTCCGACCCTGCTGAAGGCCGGAGTCCTCAAAGTGTATTATCTGAAGGATGCCGCCGCGGGCAAGGACGGCTCGAAGAGTGCGGCCATGGCTGGTCCCGCGCTTGGCGGCTCCACCAATATCGATCATCTCGAAGTCGACGGGACTGTTTATCTCAAGTCCGACGACCAGATCGCCACCGGCGAGCGCGGCACTTTTGACATGAAAAGCCAGGTCCTGGTGCTGACCGGTTCCAAGGTTGTGCTGAGCCAGGGCGACAATGTGCTCACCGGCTGCAAGCTGACCGTGCAGATGAAATCCGGCCTTGCCAATGTCGACGGCTGCAGCAAAGGCGGTTCCGGCCGCGTCATGATGCAGATCAACCCGGATTCGACCAAGAAACCCTGACCGAAAGCGCGATGCAGTTGCTGAAACAAACCGACGCCAAGCCGGCCGCGCCTGCCATTGTCGGTGGCGAAAAAGTCAAGCTCAAGGGCACGCTGATGGCCCGCGGCCTGTCCAAGAGCTACAAGGGGCGGCGCGTGGTGAATGGCGTTTCGCTCGGTGTACGCGCCGGTGAAGCCGTCGGACTGCTCGGGCCCAATGGCGCCGGCAAGACCACCTGCTTCTACATGGTGACAGGGCTGGTTCCAGTCGACGAGGGCAAGATCGAGATCGATGGTTTCGATGTCACCTCCATGCCGATGTACCGCCGTGCACGGCTCGGCATCGGCTATCTGCCGCAGGAAGCCTCGATTTTCCGAGGTCTCAACGTCGAACAGAATATCCGCGCCGTTCTTGAGGTGGTGGAAAAGAGCCGCAAGACACGTGAGCGCGAGCTCGACGCATTGCTGGAGGAATTCCACATCACCCATCTGCGCAAGGCACCCTCCATGGCCTTGTCGGGTGGTGAGCGGCGCCGTCTCGAAATCGCGCGCGCCTTGGCGACCCGTCCGGCCTACATGCTGCTTGACGAGCCTTTCGCGGGCATCGATCCGATCGCCGTGGCCGACATCCAGCAATTGGTCCGCCATCTGACGGCTCGTGGCATCGGCGTCCTGATCACCGACCACAATGTGCGCGAGACGCTGGGCCTGATCGATCGTGCCTATATCATCCACGCCGGTGAAGTGCTCACGCATGGCCGGGCAGAAGAGATCGTCGCCAATCCGGACGTGCGGCGGCTCTATCTCGGCGAGGCCTTCACCCTTTAACTCCGGCACCGGGCGCGTACCTGGCAAGCTCCGGATTTGCATGCGGTTTTGACGGCCCGCCTAACCTCACGGCCATCCGGCGTGCTAAGGTTCGTTGCTTGACAAGCAAAAGCCGGGCCATTTGATTGCATTGCTGCCGACGGCTTCACCGAATAGGGATTTCGCATCCAGAACATGGCGCTTGCTGCCAAACTACAGCTGAGACAATCGCAGTCGCTGGTGATGACGCCGCAGCTGATGCAGTCGATCCGACTGTTGCAGCTTACCCATGTCGAGCTTGATCGTTTCATCGACGAGGAAATCGAACGCAATCCCCTGCTGGAGCGCGCTGATCCGCAGCCGGATACCCCGGTGGAACCAGCGCAGCAGAGCGAAGGTGAGCGGAAGCCCACGGATGCCGACGAATGGTTCGAGGCGGAGACGGCCTGGAGTTCCGAGGCGATATCGGAAAAGCTCGATTCGTCGCTCGAAAATATCTTTCCGGATGATCCAGGTGTCAGTGAACGGGTCGGGCCCGACCTTTCACAGCAATGGAAGTCGGCGCCCGGCGGTGGCTCCGGCGCTTCCGAGGGTTTCGACATGGAGGACGTGGCTGCCGCCGCCGTTACCCTGCGCGAGCATGTCGGCGAGCAGATTGCCTTTACCTTCCTCGATGCGGGTGACCGGCTGATCGCCGCTGAACTTGCGGATGGACTGGACGAGGCTGGTTACCTGCATGCCGAGATGGGTGAAATCGCTGGACGTCTTGGGACGGATGCGGTTTCAGTCGAACGTGTTCTTGCCGCCTGCCGCGGCTTTGAACCATCCGGCCTGTTCGCACGCGATCTGGCCGAATGCCTGTCGCTGCAGCTCGTCGCACGTGACCGCTTCGATCCGGCAATGGAGGCACTTGTCGCCAATCTGGAACTGCTCGCAAGGCGGGATTTCCAGACGTTGAAGCGCCTGTGCGGCGTTGACGAGGAAGATCTCCTCGACATGCTGACGGAGATCCGGGCACTGGACCCAAGACCGGGCCTCGCTTTTTCCGGCGGTGCCAGCGATGCCATCGTCGCGGATGTCGAGGTGCGCCCGGCCGCCGATGGAAGCTGGGCGGTGGAACTCAACGCCGATGCGCTTCCGCGCGTCCTGGTCGATCAGGTCTATTTCTCCCGGGTGTTCAGCCAGACCAGGGTGCAGGCAGAGAAGGATTTTCTGTCCGAATGCCTGCAGAACGCCAACTGGCTGACCCGCAGCCTGGATCAGCGTGCGAAGACCATCCTCAAGGTGGCTTCCGAGATCGTGCGGCAGCAGGATGCATTTCTCGTCCATGGCGTGCGCCATCTGCGGCCACTCAACCTGAAGACGGTGGCGGACGCCATCGGCATGCATGAATCGACCGTCAGCAGGGTGACGGCCAACAAGTACATGCTGACGCCGCGCGGTGTGTTCGAATTGCGTTATTTCTTCACCGCATCGATCGCCGCTGCCGATGGCGGCGCCGCCCATTCCTCGGAAGCGGTGCGGGATCGTATCCGGCAGCTCATCGATGAGGAGAAGGCGGAAGACGTGCTCTCCGACGATACGATCGTCGACCTGCTCAAGGCCGACGGGGTCGATGTCGCGCGCCGGACGGTTGCCAAGTATCGGGAAGCAATGAACATTCCGTCTTCGGTGCAGCGGCGACGTGAAAAGCGAGCGCTCGCCGGCGTCGGTCGTTGAGAAGCCGCGGATTTCCACAGTTTTTCGTTTCGTTGACAAGCGCCGGGGAGTTGGCTAGAAGCCCGCCCGCATGAGACGGGCTACGGCCCGGAGGTGGTCGGTCCGTCGTGAAGTTGACCTGGGGGCGGTCAAGGTACGGTCCAATGGCCAGCGACAAGGTTCGGTTACAAAATCGGGCGCGGACGGTGCCGCGAAGCTTGTCTGCGCGGACCACAGGTATAAACTCCAGACAGTGTGAAGCCTGAGCAGGAAAGGTCAATTTTCAATGACGCTGCGCATTTCGGGGAAACACATGGACATCGGCGATGCGTTTCGTACGCGCATCACCGATCGGATCGGCGAAGCCATCGGGAAATATTTCGATCGCGGCTTTGCCGGACATGTGACGGTGGTGAAATCCGGTTCGCGTTACACCGCTGATTGCATGATCCGTCTGGATTCGGGCACCGCGTTGCAGGCAACTGGCGATGCCCAGGAGCCGACCGCGGCCTTCGAGGCTGCAGCGGACCGGCTGGAGACCCGCCTGCGCCGCTACAAGCGCCGCCTGAAATCGCATGCCTCGGGTGCCGGCAATGGCGCAGCCACGGATATTGCCTATACGGTGATGGCTCCGCTCGCAGATGACGACGAGGAAATCCCGGAAAATTACGCGCCCGCCATCGTCGCGGAATCGACCCTGGTCCTCAAGACCATGTCGGTCGCCTCAGCGGTGATCGAGCTGGATACCAAGGACACTCCTGTCTTCGTTTTCCGCAACGCCGGAAACGATCACCTCAACATCGTCTACCGCCGGCCGGACGGAAATATTGGCTGGATCGACCCTTCGACAACAAAGGTCGCACAGGGATAACGCCCCTTGGCTGTGCTTCGGCACGGTCGAGGGTGGTGGGCGAACAAGGGATTTTTCAGATGGATCTGAGTGATCTGATCGACGTTTCGGCGATCATGCCGGCGTTGAAGGCGAACTCGAAAAAGCAGCTCCTGCAGTTGCTCGCCGAGCGCGCCGCCACGATCTCCGGCATTCCGGAGCGCGAGGTTTTCGACATCATCCTGCAGCGTGAGCGGCTGGGCTCCACCGGCGTCGGCAACGGAATCGCCATTCCGCACGGCAAGCTGCCGGGGGTAAAGCGCATCGCCGGCGTGTTCGCCCGCCTGGAGACGCCCGTCGATTTTGAATCGCTCGATGACCAGCCTGTCGACCTGGTGTTTCTTCTGCTGGCGCCTGAAGGTGCCGGGGCAGATCATCTCAAGGCGCTGTCGCGCATCGCGCGGCTGCTGCGCGATGCCGACACAGTGGCCAAGATCCGCGGTACGCGCGACGCCAATGCCATCCTGGCGCTGCTTTCGCAGGCACCGGCTTCGCACGCAGCCTGATATCTCGGAAAATTAAAGCTTCCAGAGCAATTCCGGGAAAAGTGTGTAACGGTTTTCCGTCCGGAATTGCGAAAAACAAATACTGAGAACGATTCCGCGTTTCCGTGAAGAACGGAAACGCTCTAAGGGCGGCGCGTGCCGCCCGTTTTCATTCCAGACAGGTGACTACCGTCCTTTACGCGGCGCATGATCCTTTCCGAAAATCGAGCCCGATTTTCGGGGTCATGCGTCAGTGGATGGCGACGGTCGTCAGGTCGTTCTCCATCGCGCCGGCAAGGGCACGGTCGCGAGCATCCGACAACAGGATCGGCTGGCCGTTGGCGGCAAACAGCGCCCACAGTTCCATGCCAGGCTGGATTTCCTCGAGACCGGGGAAGCGGCCGCGCAGGTCATCGCTCGACACTTTTCTGAGATAGGCGACCGAGCCTTCGCCAAGGTGGGCGAGTTCGCTGTTGGTCATGGTCAGTCTTTCGATAGTTCTGGGCATTTTAAGCCTCCTTTCAGCGAGGCGCCTGTCCAGGGCCGCCACGCGTAAGAGCCATCGGCAAAGTCAGTCTTTCACCGATATGTTTATTTTTCGTACCAGCCTCTCGGCTTCCGGCCGGTCGAGGTCGATCGACAGGAGGCCGTTCTTCAACTCCGCCGCCAACACCCGCATCCCGTCGGCCAGCACGAAACAACGCTGGAACTGGCGGGCCGCGATACCGCGGTGAAGGTATTCGCGCTCCGTGTCGTCGCTCTGACGTCCACGCACCACCAGCTGATTCTCTTCGGTGGTCACGTCCAGATCGTCTTCTGCGAAGCCGGCAACCGCCAACGTGATGCGCAGCCTTTCGGCATCGCCTTCGCTGCCGCGCAGCCGTTCGATGTTGTAGGGTGGATAGCTGTCGCCGGATTTCGCCAGGCGTTCCAGCGTCTTTTCCATTGCATCGAAGCCCAAAAGAAGCGGACTGGAAAAGGGCGTCATTCGACTCATCGTACCGTTGTCCTCCAAGAGCGACATGTACCGGTGAAAACCCGACTGGCATTTTCCCGGTCTTCATTGATATGGTCCGCCGCGCGGGCGAGTTCAAGCCATCAAAGGCCCCGCCAACCAAGGACACAAAATGCCGGATAAACGCAAGATCATCATCGACACCGACCCTGGCCAGGACGATGCCGTGGCCATATTGCTCGCACTGGCGAGCCCTGAACTGGATGTGGTCGGTATCACTGCTGTCGCCGGCAACGTGCCGCTGCGGCTGACTGAAAAGAATGCCCTCAAGATCTGTGAGTTGGCCGGCCGCCGCGACGTCAAGGTGTTCTCCGGCGCCATCCGGCCATTGGTCCGGCAACTGGTCACGGCCGAGCACGTGCACGGCAAGACCGGCCTTGACGGCCCCGACCTGCCGGAACCGACGATGAAACTGCAGGAGCAGCATGCAGTCGATTTCATCGTGGAAACGTTGATGCGCGAGGAGCCCGGTACGATAACGCTTTGCCCGCTCGGACCGCTCACCAATATCGCGCTCGCTTTGGTACGCGAACCGAAGATCGCGCCGCGGATCAAGGAAATCGTGCTGATGGGCGGCGGTTTCTTCGAAGGCGGCAATGTCACGCCGGCAGCCGAATTCAACATCTATGTCGACCCCCATGCGGCGGACGTGGTGTTCCGCTCCGGTGTGCCGATCGTGGTCATGCCGCTCGATGTCACCCACAAGGCACTGACGACCGCCAAGCGGGTCGAGGCGTTCCGCAGGATGGGTTCGAAAGTCGGCGACGCAACCGCCTCGCTGCTCGATTTCTTCGAGCGTTTCGATGAGGAGAAATACGGCACCGATGGTGGACCGCTGCACGACCCCTGCGTCATCGCCTACCTGCTGAAGCCGGAACTGTTCAAGGGCCGTCATTGCAATGTGAGCGTCGAAACGGCCTCGGATCTGACCATGGGCATGACCGTGGTCGACTGGTGGGGCGTTACCGACCGGCCGAAGAACGCCACCGTCATGCGCGATATCGATTCAGACGGCTTCTTCGGGCTGCTGACGGAAAGACTGGGACAACTGAACTGAGATTGCGCCAGGGCGTTTCCGTTTTTCACGGGAACGCTTTCCCTGTTTTACGCAGCTCCGAACGGAAAACCGTTGCGCACTTTTGCTGGAATTGCCCTAGCGGGTCGAGCCGGCCACCCTGTAGCTGACGGTTCCATCCGCATGCATGCTGCGCTCCAGCAATATTTCTGATCCGCGCGGATGCGGTCTCGACACGTGATCGTTCACGAAAGCGGTCGTGCCGTCAGAGGCCAAGGCGACCATATACCTATAGCCTTCTCCCACGAGGCTGCCCGCCGCTGGCTGGGGGATTTGCGCGATGGATTTCACGGTTGCGCTTACGGTCGATCTGCTGACGATCGGACTCGCTGAAGACGATAGCCACAACGGAAACAGGGCTATCAGCAAAATCAACAAGGCTGCAGCCAACAGCCGCCCGCTCGTAAGCAAGAGCTTAAGCCCGTGTGGCCCAGCGAGCGGCATGATGCGGAAACCTATTTTGCTCTCGAGAATGCCAGCCACAGACCGCCACCGACCAGGAAACCGCCGCTGATCTTCGACAGCAGGCGGATGCGATGTGCCGAGAGCAGGCGCCCCGCACGACCGGCCGCGAGCGCGTAACAACTGTCGGAAACGGCAGCGAAGGCCAGAGCGGTCAGGCCCATTACGGTCATCTGCAGTGAAAAATTGCCGCTCGGGTCGATGAATTGCGGGAAGAACGCGCCAAAGAACACCAGTGTCTTCGGATTGCTGACAGCGACCAGAACGCCCTGCAGAACGAAGCCGCCGCGCGGCTTCCTGACCGATCCGTCCGGGTTCAGGCTGCCCTTGTTGCGGAACATCTGGATGCCCATCCAGATAAGATAGGCGGCGCCGATGAGACGAACCCATTCGAACCAGTGCCCCATGCCGGCGATCAGCGAGGTCAGGCCGATGGCGACGACGCCGATCGTCATGGCGAGGCCGATCTGCGTGCCCACGACATTGCCGAGACCGGCGCGGGTGCCATGGCGGATCGAGTTGGCGATGATCAGCGTCACCGTCGGTCCCGGCACCAGGACGATGACGATACAGGCCACGACATAAGCGGCATAAAGCGAAGGCGACATGGACGATCTCCCAATTCGATGCCGGCCTGAGCCGGCTTCGAGATCAATGCACGCTGCCTTTGGAGGTGCAAGGGGAGGGCAAGCGAGTTGTTGAGGCCCCAGTCATCGGTCGGAAGAAGGCCTGCGGAGCTTCAAGCCTTCTTTGATGTCTTCCCTGCAGTGTTCACCGCCACGGCGGCGTGGATGAGCGCCTTGAAGGCTTCTTCGTCGATTACGTCCCCTTCGTGAAAATCAATGGCGCGCCTTGTGTTGCCGTCGAGACTGGAATTGAACAGGCCGGAAGGGTCTTCCACCGAGGCGCCTTTGGCAAAGGTCAGCTTCACGGCTGCCTTGTAGGTCTCGCCGGTACAGATCATGCCGTCATGTTCCCAGACCGGAACGCCCAGCATGGAGTTGGACGGCTTGCGCCACTTGACCTCTTCGACAACATCGGGATCGGCTTGCCTGATCAGCGCGCGCAGCCGGGCGAGCGTCTCGCCGCGCCAGTCACCCAGCGCCTTGATG
Source organism: Mesorhizobium sp. NPDC059025 (assembly GCF_042739655.1). Lineage (NCBI taxonomy): Bacteria > Pseudomonadati > Pseudomonadota > Alphaproteobacteria > Hyphomicrobiales > Phyllobacteriaceae > Mesorhizobium > Mesorhizobium sp. NPDC059025. Next base: position 123,048 of record NZ_JBHYIM010000009.1, read on the forward strand.
GTCTGGTCGATAAGTTCGGAAGGCGGAGTGTCTTCGTGAGCGGTCGAGTTCTTTGTCATGATGTCTACCCTTGGACCGGCCGAATTTCGACGCCGCCATATTGCGCGCCGGGCACACGCTTGGCGAATGAGGTCGCGGCAACCATATCCGCGACCTCTATGAGAAAGAAGCCGGCAATCCGGTCGCCGGACGCCTGGTAGGATCCTTCCGTAACGAACGTGTGGCCATCCTGCGAGCGGACGGTCGCGACGCCGGCGGGCCATGTGGCCGTTCCGCGCAAGGCGCCGCTTTTGGCCAGGAACGTGTTGAATTCGCCGTAGTCGCGCCCGATGGCCTGCTGTTCGTCGGCGGTTGCAGCCGCGATCTTAGCGTCGTCCTGATAAATCAGCACCAGAAAGAGCATTGTGTCTCCTCGATCCCATCGTCTTTTTCAGTGGGGATTGGGTGCGCTGGCCTGGGGCTGCGCACCGGTTACATCTTCTCGCCCGGCAGCCGGCTGGCCTGCCTGACCCAATCGGCAAATTGTGCTTCGTCGAGCCTGTCTTCGTAGACGTCGTAGTAGCGCACCTCCTTCTGTTTGGAGGCGCCTGGCGGGACGGGATTCAACGACGCGCCGCGAAAGAAGGACACCTTCACGTATTTGGTGAAGAGGTGAATGCCGAGGAACCAGCCCATGCCTTCGTCGGCGACGCCGTAGAGCGGCGAGTTCCATTTCACGGCCTTGCGCAGACCGGGAACAGTGTTCTCGATGATGACGTCGAGGCGACGGGTGACTTCGCCCTTCCAGCCGGGCGATGCGGCTATGTATGCCTGCACTGGCGCGTCGCCGTATCCCTTGGCGATCTGAGGGTTGCCACCCGAAAGCAGGACCGGCTTGTCCGGATCGACCTTGGTGGTTGGCTTGATGCTCTTTGCTGGTTTTGGAGCTTTTCCATCCGGCATGGCTGTCGATCCTATCTGCTGGTCGGTTGGCCGTCGCGGCCCTTGGCGATGTAAGGCAGGACGAACATGTAGAGCCCGCTGAACAGCAGCAGGAAGAGCGGAAGCAGTGGAGAATAAACGATCCATGCGGGAGGCTGTCCCATCGCCATGGCGATGAAATTGGCGGCGACGGTGGCGGTGAAGATGATCGACAGCCAGCGATGGGACTGTCGAATCCATTTGTTCCAGATCATGGTTCCCTTCTTTCCAAAGTTGGGTGACGTACCTGCCTGAGCAGCTAGAGCGTTTCCGTTTTTCACGGAAACGCGGAAACGCTCTAAGTTTTTGTTTTCGTCGCATTTTTGTAACGCCAAGTGATTCCACTTGGCTACAAAATGCTCTAGTCGCTCTTGACCAGTAGCTGTTCGAGATTTGTGAAGAACTGCTGCCAGCCGGCCTTGGCGCCGCCGAAGGCCTGCTTCTGGTCTGGCCGGAAGCCGGCCTGCTCCATGCGCAGATGCGTTCCCCTCTCCGTTGCAGTCAGTGTGAAGGTGACCACGCTTTTCATGCCGTAGGCAGGGTCGTCATGGGCGAAGTCCCAGCGGTAGGACAGGGTCTTGTGCGGTTCGATGGCCAACACTTCGCAGTCCAGCACGCCGCCCCATTCGCCACGCAGGTTGAAGCGGTGGCCGACAACGGGCTTGAAGTCGTTCTTCATCAGCCACTCCTCGATCAGATGCGGCTGCGTCAGCGCGCGCCACAGTTTTTCCGGCGGGAACGGGATCTCCCGTTCAACGACGACGGTGCGTGTTTCGCTCATTGATCCATCCTTTTCAGCAGATCTTCGAGGTCGTCGAAACGACTTTCCCAGAAGCCGGCCATCTCCTTTGTCCAGTCGACCAGCGGGGCCAGCGCACCAAGCTGCACGCTGTAATGTGTCTGGCGGCCTTCATGGCGGTCGCGCACCAGGCCTGCCTGTTTCAGCACGCCCAGATGTTTCGAGACGGCGGGTTGCGAGACGCCGGCATGCGTTGTCAGGGCGCCGACCGTCTGCTCTCCGCCGCGACACAATCGCTCGAAGATAGCCCGACGTGTCGGGTCGGAAAGCGTTTTGAACAACAGGTCGTGCGCGTCCGTCATCGAAATCAATAACCCGTTGGCTATGGATTGACATATAGCTGGAGAGTTATGGATTAGTCAAGCGTGAATCTTGGAGATCGAGAAACGACTAACTCTCGGGAGAAGCGCCGATTTTCCAGGGCAAAACGGCTTCATAGGCTGCAGCGGCACGCAGGACGGCAAGGTCGCCGCGCGGCCGGCCGATCAATTGCATGCCCATCGGCCTGCCCCTGGTGTCGAAGCCTGCCGGCACATTCACGGCTGGACAGCCGCCCAGCGTGGCAAAGGCCGTGACCTGCATCCAGCGATGGTAGCTGTCCATCGCTCGGCCCGCAACCTCGTGCGGCCAGTGCGTCGACACTTCGAACGGAAACACCTGCGCCGTCGGTAGCGCCAGCAGGTCGTAGTGCTCGAACAACGAGAGTAGCGTGCGATGCCAGGTGGTACGCCGCATCGCTGCAGCATGGATTTCGGACGCCGATAGCCGGGACGCGCCTTCCGCTTCCCAGATCGCTTCGGGCTTCAGCAGCGCGCGTTTTGCCGGATCGTCGTGGAGCAGTTTCAGTCCGCAGCCGCTCGAAGACTGGCGCAACGTCACGAAAGCCTGCCACAGGGCTTCGAAATCTGCATCCGGCAGCAGAGGCTCTACCTCGAAACCAATGTCAGAGAGGCGCTGCAGCGCTGCCTTGCAGAGATCGAGGACGCCGTCCTCCATGGGCAGATGGCCGCCGAGATCAGCCAGCCAGCCGATCTTGCCACCGGCTGTCGTGCCGTCGCCGATGCCCTTCAGGAAGGATCCCTGCGGATCATAAGATAGCGGTGCTTGCGGGTGATAACCGGCCTGCACGTCAAGCAGGAGCGCCATGTCACGCACGCTGCGGCCCATCGGTCCTTCAACGCCCATCTGTGCGTGGAAGACCTCGAAACCGGGGCCGCCCGGCACAAGTCCTTGCGATGGGCGGAAGCCGAAGACGTTGTTGTAGGCGCCAGGATTGCGGAGCGAACCGCCGAAATCGCTGCCGTCGGCCAGCGGCACGAGGTCGAGCGCCAGGGCGACAGCTGCACCGCCACTGGATCCGCCAGCCGTCCAGGCGGGATCGAAGGCATTGAGGGTTGGCCCGAAGACTGGGTTGTAGGTGTTGGAGCCGAGACCGAACTCCGGCACGTTGGTCTTGCCGATGACGATGGCGCCGGCCTTGCGCATGCGCTCGACGAAGTACTCGTCTGCCTCGGGCACGAGATCGGCGAAGATCGGCGAGCCGAACGTGGTCTTGAGGCCTTTCGTCTGGGCGAGATCCTTGATGGCGATGGGCAGGCCGAAGAGGCTGCCGGTCTCGCCACCGGCAGCAAGATGGGCGTCCGCCGCATCCGCCTCGACGAGGAGCTCGGCGCGATCGCGCAACGAGACGATGGCGTTGACCTTGGGATTCAGCGCTTCGATGCGATCGAGGAAGGCAGTCATGACCTTTCGCACCGAGAGCCGTCGTTCGCGGATCGCTGCGGCGAGGTCGACCGCGCTCAGGGCGCAGATAGGACCCGCCGGTGGAACGGCGTGCCGGCTCGCAGGACGAGAATTGCCCATATCAATGGTTGTCCGCGCCGAGTGCGGCTTCGACTTCCGCTGCCAGCGGGATTGCCGGTTGGGCGCCGGGCTTCAGGCAGGCGAGCGAGCCGGCGGCCGCCGCGCGGATCAGAGCCGCCTCCAATGCCAGGCCGGATTCCAGTCCTGCCGCCAGATAGCCGCAGAACGTATCGCCGGCACCGACCGTATCCACCGGAGCAATCTTGAGAGCCGGCACTTTCAGGAACTCCTCGCCGGCCGCAGCCAGAACGCCTTCGCCGCCGAGGGTGACGACGATGGTGCGGCCGGTTTTCCTTGCATAGGCGCGCATGCGCTCCGGACGATCCGCTCCCGTCAACCCGAGCGGCTGGCAATAAAGGTCGAATTCGGTCTCGTTGGCCACGACATAGTCGGCCTTGGCGAGCAGCCCGGCGGCTTCGCTGCGAGCGGGTGCGGTGTTGAGCACGGTGATCGCGCCAACCTCTCTTGCCGCTTCGAGTGCCGTTTCCACGGTCTTGAGCGGGATCTCGTGCTGCAGCAGCACGACATCGCCTTTCTTGAGCTGTGCCTTGACGATGTCGCCGGGCAGCACGGCGTCGTTGGCGCCGGCCACCACCGCGATCATGTTCTCGCCATCGCCGCCGACCAGGATATGGGCGGTGCCGGTGGAGCTGTGCGTTCGGGCGACGGCCGACAAGTCGACATCGCCAGCTTCCAAGAGCGCCAGCGCATCGCTGGCGAAGCCATCCTTGCCGACTGCCCCGACCATGCGCACCTTGGCACCGGCACGCGCCGCGGCCAGTGCCTGGTTGGCGCCCTTGCCGCCAGGCGCGGTTGTGAAGGAGCTTCCCGGCACTGTTTCGCCAGGGCCAGGCAGGCGCTCGACCGTGACGATAAGGTCGAGGTTGATGGAACCGATGGTGACGATCAAGGCAGGCCCCTCAGGATTGTTCTGAGCTTATTTTGGCGCGGACCCTAGCGTTTCTCCTGCTCGAAGGAAACCGATTTGCCGGTAAGCCGGCCATCCTTCCCCTGCGCAATTGTTCGGACATCAAGAGCGATGCAGCCGGCAAGCGGGCACCTTGCGGATCTGTCGCCGTGCCGGTAAAATAAAACAATAAATTCAATTATTTAAATGATTCCATCAGGAAAATTGAACCATGCGCCTGCGTCATCTTCTGCTGGCCCTCGGCATCGTTTTCATCTGGGGTGTCAATTTTGCCATCATCAAGCTCGGGCTGAGACAGGTCTCGCCGTTGGCGCTGGGCGTGGCGCGATTTGTGCTCGCGGCCTTTCCATGGGTGTTCTTCATTCCGCGTCCAAAGGTGCCGTTGCGTCTGATCGCACTCTATGGCCTTCTGATCTTTGCCATGCAGTTCGGCTTCCTGTTCACCGGCATGAAGCTTGGCATGAGCGCGGGGCTGTCGTCGCTCATCCTGCAGTTGCAGGTGTTCTTCACCATTGGCCTGTCGGTGCTGCTGCTTGGCGAACGGCCGACGATATGGCAACTGGCCGGCGCCTTGCTTGCCTTTGCCGGCGTCGGCGTGGTGGCCTTCAATGTCGGCGGCGATGTCAGCGTGATCGGTCTTGTCCTGCTCGTCGCAGCAGCGGCTTCCTGGGGCGGAGGCAACATCGTTTCAAAACGGATTTCGCAGCTTTCGACGACTCCCAACGTGCTTGGACTGGTGGTGTGGGGCAGCCTTTTCGCACTGCCGGTCCTGCTGGTGGTCGCACTGGTGCTCGATCCCGATCACCTCGTTTCGAGCTTCACCAGCCTCGACTGGGTATCAGTCGGCTCGATTGCCTACATCGTCTACCTGTCGACCCTGCTCGGGTTCGCGGTCTGGGCGAGTCTGCTTGCCCAATATCCGGTATCGACGGTCGCGCCGTTCACGTTGCTGGTGCCGGTGTTCGGTTTTCTGGGCTCGGCCGTGCTGCTCGGCGAACCACTGCAAGGCTGGAAGCTCGGTGCCTCCAGCCTTGTCATTGCGGGCCTGTGCATCAATCTGTTCGGGTCGCGGATAACAACGCGGCGCGTTCGCTCAAACGCTTAGAGCGGCACCGACCGTCTCTCCGATCTTCAGGATCAGGCTGTGCCAGCCGAAAGCTGGCCCGCCTCCCAACCCAGAATGGCCCGCTTGCGGGTCAGGCCCCAATGGTAGCCGGTGAGCGCGCCGGACTTGCCGAGCGCGCGGTGGCACGGCACCACGAAGGACAATGGGTTGGCGCCCACCGCAGCGCCGACAGCACGGCTGGCGGTTGGCTGGCCGATCTCGGAGGCAATCGCCGAATAGGTGCAGGCCTTGCCCATGGGGATGCGCAGCAATGCCTCCCAGACGCGCAGCTGGAAATCCGATCCGATCATCACCACGCGCAGCGGCTGATCGGAGCGCCAGCGGGCCGGATCGAAGATGCGCGCGGCATAAGGAGCGGTGGCGCTGATGTCCTCGACATAGTTGGCATTCGGCCAGCGGCTCGACATGTCCTTGAACGCGGCCTGTTCGCTGCCGGCGTCGTTGAAGGCGAGGCCGGCCAGGCCACGATCGGTGACCATGATCAACGCGACCCCGAAAGGCGAGAGGTGGAAGCCGTAGCGAATGGTCAATCCTTCGCCGCGGGTCTTGTAGTCGCCCGGCGACATCGCCTCGTGCGTCACGAACAGGTCGTGCAGCCGCCCTGGGCCGGACATGCCGACTTCAAGGGAGGTTTCCAGCAGCGGCATGCCCGAATCGAGCAGTCTGCGCGCATGGTCGAGCGTTACGGCCTGCAGGAAGGCCTTCGGGGACAATCCGGCCCAGCGGGTGAACAGTTTCTGCAAGCCGGTTGGCGTTTCGCCAACGTCCTCGGCCAAAGCCTCCAGGGATGGCTGGTCGCGGTAGTCGAGGCTGATCTTCTCGATGGCGCGGCGCACGACTTCATAGTCACTGCCGTCGGGCGTGATGTCCTTCTCGAGGGTCGGGGCGATCTTCATCGGCATCCTGGTATTCATAGCGAGATGAGCGTTCATGGCAATTTCTCCCGGAGCAGAATGCAGCGCATTCTGCTCCTTCTTCCTGTTTCGCCGCATGATCCTGTCCGGAAAGTCTGCTTTCCGGGATCGTGCTCTTGAACGCGAATATCGGGATTTCCGGGGACGGTCTCCACCCGTTTCCTGCGAAGGTCAGCGTGCCTTTACCGTGGCGAGCGCGCGGGCGAAAGCCGTGGCGAAACTCTCGCGGTCGTCGGGGTTGAGGAAGCCGCCGATCGCCACGCTTTGACCGCGCGACTCGACAGCCATTGCGGTGATGCCGATCTCGGTGTGGCGGGCCACCGAGAAGCGTGACCAGAACGGGTTGAAATGGTGTTCCTCGGTCCTGCCCGAAGGGGCGGTCTTGCGGATATCGAGCGCTGTGCGCGACACCGAGACCTCCTCGCGGGCGCGTGCCGCACGATAGTTCAGGCGGAAAGCGACATAGATGGCCAGAATGTCGAGGCCGAAGAAGCCGAAGATCGGCCAGGCGCCGTTGGCCAGGAAGACCACGCCCGTGACAGCCCAGCAAAACAGCAACGCACCGATCAGGATCGCGAAGCCCGTGCGGCCAAGCGATCGGTGCGGCATGAGCAAAGCCTGAAAGACCGGCTCGTCAGCGGCGAAAGGGGCGTTTGTATCGCTCATCGCGTAATATTATAGGAAGCGCATGGCAGTCCCCAAGCTCAAAGATCGTCGCAGTTCGGAAAATCGGTCCGCGTCCAAACGCAACGCGGCGTCGCCGCCAGCTGCAAAGAAATCGTCGAGGAACAAGTCGGCGTATACGCCAGCCGAAGTGCACGAGATTTTCCGTCGTTTTGCCATACAAAGGCCCGAGCCCAAGGGCGAACTCGAACATGTGAATGCATTCACGCTTCTGGTGGCCGTCGTGCTGTCGGCGCAGGCCACCGACGCCGGTGTCAACAAGGCGACCCGCCCGCTGTTCAAAATCGCCGACACGCCGGAAAAGATGCTGGCGCTTGGCGAGCCCAAGGTGGGCGAATACATCCGCACCATCGGCCTGTGGCGCAACAAGGCCAAGAACGTGATCGCGCTTTCGCAGGCGCTGATCGACGATTACGGCGGCGAGGTGCCTGACAGCCGCGACGAACTTGTCAAGCTGCCTAGGGTGGGCAGGAAAACCGCCAATGTCGTGCTCAACATGGCGTTTGGTCAGCACACGATGGCCGTGGACACGCATATCCTGCGCATTGGCAATCGGCTCGGGCTTGCTCCCGGCAAGACGCCGGAACAGGTCGAGGAAGGGTTAATCCGGATCATTCCGGACGAATATATGCGCCATGCGCATCACTGGCTGATCCTGCACGGCCGCTATGTCTGCAAGGCGCGCAAGCCCGACTGTCAGGCTTGCATCATCGCCGACATCTGCAAGGCCGCCGAAAAGACCAATGCCATTCCGGCACCTCTGGTCGAACTGGCTCCGCTGGAACCTGCCGGTGAAGTGCTCTAGCCGATAGGTCCTAGAGACCGTAACCACGCGCCATGGCAGCAGCGAACGCGGGGATCGCCAGGAAAAGCAGAGCTTCCAGCCAGATGTAACGGCGCACCGAAGTCAGCTCGTGGCCAGGCGGCTGGAACGCGGGGCTCGCCGAGGCCTGCCGGTTCCAGGAAATGAAGCGGATGGTGGGCACGATGGAGAGCAGGCCGACTGTCGCAAAGATCGCCATCTTCACCCAGAACACCCAGTTGTAGACGTAGAATTCCCAGCCTTTCAGGCCGTGGAAGACGCGGCCGATGCCGATAAGGATGATCAGAACGGCGAGCATGCCGTAATGGCGATCGACGCGGGCGAGGCGGCGCAATGTGCCGGGCGTCAGTTCGTTGCGTATCAGCACGAACTCGGCGGCGATCACACCTGCCAGCGAAAAGGCAAGCAGGTGATGCAGGATGGTCAGGACGAGATCGGTGGTTTCCATCTGCATTCCCCCTTCGCGATGGCGTTTCATACGATGTCAGCAGAGAAATGCCCAGCAGGCTTAATCGCATGCCGCTGAATTGACCTCCATCCGCGGCCGACTAATGTTGCCGGATGACGAAGCTGACACGTGCAATCAATCCCATGCCTGAGGATGTCAGGGTCGCGCTCGATCAGAATGGGCTCGGGGCCGCGTATGCCGCGCGGCCCGACTACCAGCAGAATGATTATCTGGGCTGGATCTCGCGAGCCAAACGCGAAGAAACACGGCTGAAGCGGCTCAACCAGATGCTGGATGAGTTGAAGCGCGGTGGCGTCTACATGAACATGGCCTGGCACGGCTGAGCCTGCCTAATTGAGTTGCCGGTTTCTGGCCGGGGCGTGCCCTGTCGACTGGCTCTTGTTCACCATACTGCGCCTGCTAGGTGCGCCCGAGATCAAGAGGCGACAATGACCACGACAATCCGCACCGCACCGGTCCTCGAGACCGAAAGGACCATCCTGCGTGCTCACGCGTTGGATGATTTTGACGCCTATGCACAGATGTGGGCCGATCCCGTCGTGTGTCGCTTCATCGGCGGCAAGGTGCGCACACGTGAGGAAAGCTGGATGCGCTTCCTGCGGCATGCCGGCCTGTGGTCCCTGATCGGCTATGGCTATTGGGCGATCGAAGACAAGGCGACCGGACGCTTTCTCGGCGAAGCTGGGTTTCACGATATGAAGCGTGACATAACGCCCTCGCTGGAGGGGATGCCCGAAGCCGGCTGGGTGCTGGCCTCCGAGGCGCATGGCAAGGGTATTGCCGGCGAAGTGGTGTCGCGCATGGTCGCTTGGGCCGACCAGACATTCGGCGGCGCCCGCACGGTCTGTATCATCGACCCCGAAAACGGACCTTCGCTGAGTGTGGCGGTCAGGGCCGGCTACGCGGAGGTGTTGCGCACGACCTATCATGGGGCGCCCACGATCCTTCTCGAGCGGCTGCCCATGTGATCAGGCTTTCGCTGCTTCGCGCCGCGAGCTAGAGCGTTTCCATTTTTAGGGAAACGCCGAGACGCTCTAACTCTTTGTTTCTGTGAGTAATTCCGGACGGAAACCCGCCACCCACTTTTCCTGGAATTGCTCTAGTCAGCAGGCAGGCGCAGCGTCTTCAGAAGCGTCGCCAGTTCAGGCTCGTCGATCAATGTGGCCGCATCGTCGGCCTTGAGCCAGGCACGTTGACGCGTACCGGCTTCAGGCCAGCTCGCGAGCTCATCGCTGACAGAGAGCAGATAGACCGTGACGTTGACGCGCGCGAAACTGGACGTCAGGCGTTTCCAATAGGAATAGCTGCCGGCAGGCTGCTTCAATGTCTTGCCGATGACGCCTGCTTCTTCCTGGGCTTCGATGGTGGCGGCCTTGCGGCCGCTCTTGCCCGGCATCGGCCAACCCTTGGGGACGATGAAACGTTGTGTCTGGCGCGATGTCACCAACATCACTTCAATCCCGCCATCCGCTCCCTGACGAAAGGGGATGGCAGCGACCTGGCGGATTGTCTTGCCCTTCTTGGCTTGCTCGACCGCCTGTTTTTTCGGCAACGGCTTTGCAACCGACGGCTTGGTGGCGGTCGGGGCGGTATTTTTCCTGGGCGCATTTTCGCGCCCGCTCTTTTTCTTGGTTGCCGCCATGGCACTTCCAATCAAACCCGCCTGGCGGTTCAGGCAGACCTCAAGCTAACATAAACATCTGCGGTGCGCGCGATCGCTCGCGCGCTGCAATCCCATTATGGATTCTAATAGACGGCTAAGCAAATTCCATGCTGTCTTGTCAGCGACAGCCACCCACCACGCTACCGCCATTGGCCGACGATTGGCAAGGTTGCCGCAGCGCCGGCGCCACCGGCTGCGGTGGTATGACGACCTGCCGGTCGATCTCACGATAAATCTGCTGCTGCTGCTGAAATTGCTGCCGCTGGATCTGGTTTCGCAGCGCCTGCAGATCGGCCTGGCCGATCGAGTTGACGCCCGGGCGTACAGGCTGAAGGGATTGCGCTCCGGCTGGCAAACCGGCGATAGCCGCCAGGCCCAGTCCACAGATGACAGTTGCGCAATGCCGTTTCATCGTCCGCCACCATATCGTTCGGGCAATCATCCGAACTTATATAGTGCTGCTGGCCGGGAGGTCCACGTCAGCCTCATCCTGCATCGGTACAATGCGCTTTGGTCGCTGCAATCGGACATCCGGTAGTTTCGACCGTGCATGCGAAACGGGCCACCCAAGGGCAGCCCGTTTCAATGCACAGCCGGCGGCTATCAAGCCATCATTTGACCTGGTCGGAGATGTTGAACTGGGTGTTCAGTTTATCGCCGAGTGTAGTTGCCCGCCAATGATCGAAAATGCGATCAAGGTGGCAATCAGGCTGTATCTAATGGCAGTCGCGCCCGATTTATCCTGAACAAACGCACAAGAAGCTGGGCCATCATCGGACTTAATCATTTAAGCCCAAGGGTCGACGGCGTCTCCGGTATCGGCCGGAAACGCCGCGAAGCCATTACTTGAGCGAGTTGGAGATGTTCGTGAACTGGCTGTTCAGCTTGTTGCCAAGCGTGGTGGCGCCGGTGATGATTGCGAGCGCGATGAGAGCGGCGATCAGGCCGTATTCGATGGCGGTGGCGCCCGATTCATCCTTGAAGAAGCGCGAAATAAGGTTGGTCATGGTGGTACCCTTTGCCCGGTTGTGACGTTCGTTCGACGGTTTCTTTTCGAACCGTGGCCCATCTTGCGAGACTTCAATTGCGGACCGGTTAAGACGAATGGTAAACAAAGTGTAGACCAGGTGTTTGCTTAACAAAGCACGAACGAGAGCAGGGAAATTTTGATAAAATATTGAATATTACTTGGTTCTTAATTTCAGTTCTGTCTGATCTTTCGGATTGAGTTCGGTTGGATATGCACTCTTGCCTTGAGCCGCCTCTCGCCTGTTTGGACCGGAACGCAGGCGATAAGCCGTCACATCAGGTTCACCTGGCCTAAATAGGGTTCCCATCGAATTTTGCTGCACTGCAAAAGGAGCGGGACAATGGTGGACGTAACTTCAAGTGAAATAGGAATTCCGCGGCCCGAGCATCCGCTCGAGGGACCAAGCATGGTCGGAAAATGGTTCATGCCGGTTTTCCTGGCGATCGTGATTGGCGGGCTGGCCTATGTCGGCTATGCGCTGAGCCAGGATCTGACCAGCGCCGTGGCCGTGCCGTGGATCCTGCTCGGCCTCGCGCTGCTGATCGCGCTTGGCTTCGAATTCGTCAACGGCTTCCACGACACCGCGAATGCGGTCGCGACCGTGATCTACACGCATTCCATGCCGGCGGAACTCGCCGTGATGTGGTCGGGTTTCTTTAATTTCCTGGGGGTGCTTACAGCCAGTGGCGCTGTCGCCTTCGGCATCATTTCGCTGCTGCCGGTCGAACTCATCCTGCAAGTCGGCTCGAGCGCCGGTCTTGCCATGGTGTTCTCGCTGCTGACGGCGGCGATCATCTGGAATCTCGGCACCTGGTATCTCGGCCTGCCGTCCTCATCCTCGCACACGCTGATCGGTTCGATCGTCGGCGTGGGCCTCGCCAATCAGTTCCTGGCACCGGCCGGCAGTGCCACCAGCGGCGTCGACTGGACGAAGGCGACGGAAGTCGGCATGTCACTGCTGATATCGCCGCTGTTCGGTTTCGGCATGGCAGCGCTGCTGCTTCTGGTGATGAAGCTGCTCGTCCGCAACAAGGCGCTCTACGAGGCTCCGAAGGGCAACACACCACCGCCATTGTGGATCCGTGCATTGCTCATCTTCACCTGCACGGGCGTGTCCTTCGCGCATGGTTCCAATGACGGCCAGAAGGGCATGGGCCTGATCATGCTGATCCTGATCGGCGTTGTTCCGACCGCATTCGCGCTGAACCGCACGCCGGACGTGAACTACCTGGAGGCCTACAAGACTGCGGCTGCACAAGTAGACACAGTGCTTGGAAAGTATGTGAAGCCGGGCATAACTGTCACGGATGCCAAGGCTGTCGTCAGTGAGGCCGTTCGCACGAAGACCTGGACCGACCAGACGACGCCGGCGCTGCAGACCTTCATCCAGCAGACCAACACGCTGGTATCGCCTTATCCGTCGGTAGAGAAGCTGCCGATCGAGCTGGTCAGCAACGCACGCAATGACATCTACCTGATCGGTGAAGCGCTGAAGCTGATCGACAAGAAGAAGCTGTTGCCGATGCAGGCCGATGACCTGAAGGTGGTGACGGCCTATCACAAAGCCGTCGACAACGCGACCAAGTTCATTCCGCTCTGGGTCAAGATCGCGATCGCGCTGGCACTCGGCCTCGGCACCATGGTGGGCTGGAAACGTATCGTCGTCACTGTTGGCGAAAAGATCGGCAAGACGCACCTGACCTACGGCCAGGGTGCTTCCGCCGAACTGGTTGCCATGGGCACGATCGGCGCCGCCGATATGCTCGGGTTGCCGGTCTCCACCACCCATGTTCTGTCGTCGGGTGTTGCCGGCACGATGGCTGCGAACGGTTCCGGCCTGCAGTGGTCGACGGTGCGCAACATGTTGCTCGCCTGGGTACTGACGCTGCCGGCTTCGATTGCGCTGGCCTTCGGCCTCTTCGTGCTGATGCGTGCGCTGTTCTAGGCGCGCGCCGCCTCGGACCAGCGAGGCTGGCGCGGCTTCACCGCGCCAGCCTTTTCGTGGTTTTTGTCACGGGACTTTGTCCCGAAGGACTTTCGGATCGTTCTCGACCCAATCAAGGCTCCATGCATCGATGAATGAAGCACCGCGTTTCAACCTTCCGGGCCACGAGAGCAGCGAGCAGGTGCCCGGCCTGATCTTTGCCTATCGTGCATTGCCGGGCCAGCCAGCCACGGTTCTGGCGCAGAAGGACATCGAGGCCGCGCTCGCCTCGGAAGAAGGATGGGTTTGGCTGCACGTCGATCTGGTCGACCAGCGTGCGCATGGCTGGGTAGGGCACGCCTGCCAGCTGCCTCATGCGTCGCGCGCCATACTGGAAGGGCACGACAGTCTCGTGCTTGGTCATGAGGATGGGGTGGTGCATGGCGTGTCGGCCGATATGCACAAGGATATCGAGCGTCGATCGAGCACCATCGGCCGGCTGCATTTCGCGGTCACCGAACGCCTGCTGGTGACCGGACGCCGGCATTCCCTGGAAGGTGTCGACCAGTTGCGCCGTGCACTCGGCGACGGGTTGAAGCTGCCCACGGCCTTCGATCTGTTCGAGGCGATCGTCGGAGCCTTCTGCAAGAACACCGGCCTGAGGCTCGGCGAGGCGGCACGACAGCTCGATGAAGTGGAAGACAATCTCGTCACCGAACGGCTGAGCGATGAACGGCGGCGGCTCAAGGAAGTACGTCGGCTGGCGGTTGCCTTGCACAGGCCGGTTTCCGGCATGGTGGCTCTGTTCGAGGATGAAGACCGCGAGGAGTGGCAGCTTTCCTCGACTGCTCATGCGGTGTTGCAGCGCCTGTCGACCCGGCTCGAACGACTCGACCGCGAGATCGTCATGATCAACGATCGCGCCAGGTTGCTGCAGGAGGAAATGGCGGCGGAACTCGCCGACGAATCCAACCGCAGCCTCAAAGCCATGGCCGTGATGAGCGCACTGCTTCTGCCGGGTACGCTGGTGGTCGGAATTTTCGGCATGAACACCGCAGGGTTGCCGTTCACGCACAGCGAGACCGGCTTCCTGTGGGCGGTCGGGCTCGGCGTTGGCGCGACCGCGCTGTTTTATTGGCTCCTGCGTCGCGCCGGTGTCAGCCTGCGCTTCTGATCTCAGCGATCCGACCTTCAGGTCGGATCCTCGCGATGCAGGTCGTGAATGGCCACACCTTCCACATTCGTCGGCGGCGTCAGCCATTGATGGTGGCGCAGGGTCCGCTGTGTATCTTCCAGCCCCATGTCCCAGTGCTCGCGCATCGAAGTGCCGGAGAATTCGTAATCCTTCGCGTGCCCCTCATAGCCCTTGTGCTGGTAGATGAGGTGGATGATGTTGACGATTCCGGCGTCGGAATAGTCCGCGATCAGTGCCTCTTCCTCGGGAGTGCGCATCTCCGCCGGCACGCGCTTCAGCGCGTCGAGAAGCTGCATCTTGAGGCCATGGATGCGCTTGAAGTTGTCGGTGTTCTGGCGCGTGCGGCTGGAATACATGATGTCCTTGTGGCGCGACAGCACATCCGGCATGCCACGCGGCAGCACACCGCGAGCGCTGAACAGATCGACCTGGAAAACCAGCGAGCTGCGGTCCTCTTCCTGGTCGAGCAGATATTGCAGAGGCGTGTTCGAGACGATACCGCCGTCCCAATAGTATTCGCCTTCGATACGGATCGCGGGAAAGGCCGGCGGCAAGGCACCGGAAGCCATGATATGCTCTGGCCCGATACGCACCTTGTCGGTATCGAAATAGACGAAGTTGCCGGTACGAACGTTGACCGCACCGACGCTCAGGCGTTTGCGGCCATCGTTGAGCACATCGAAGTCGATCAGTTGCTCAAGTGTGTCTTTCAATTCCGCCGTGTCATAAAAACTGGTTGCGCCCTCGGCCCCAGACTGCTCCAGCCATGGGTTTGGGAAACGTGGCTTGAAGAAGCCAGGTTGTCCCATCGTCATTGTCATCCAGGAACTGGTGCGGTTGCGGATGTCGCGATAGATGTCGCCTTCCGGCGTATAGGCCCAGATCTTGCGGCCGGAAATCGTCTGCCAGAACTGTTCGAGCCGCTGCAGGCGTCGGCTCGGCTCATTTCCGGCGATGATCGAGGCATTGATGGCTCCGATCGAAACCCCCGAAAGCCATGTCGGCTCGCAACCGGCATCGGACAAGGCCTGGTAGACGCCGGCCTGATAGGCGCCGAGCGCACCGCCGCCCTGCAGCACGAGCGCGACCCGATCATACTGCGAAGCGATTTCCTGGATGGTGGCGTTGTTCGCCTTCGTTTTGTTGCGGTCCAGCACGGTCAACTCCGGCAGATGATGGAAACGGTCAGCGCGCGCCGGCGAGGTAGTCGTGGACGACTTCGCCGAGGCCGAGGGTGAGGTCGGCAGTGAAATGCAGTGCCGAAACGACTTCGAGCACCGGCAGGCGTGCCACATCGGCCATGACATGCGGGCGCAGGTCGAGTGCCGCAGGGGCGGCCCAGGCCTCTTTCAACGTGATGTCCGCCAGGTGGTAGCGCACGAGCTCGCAGATGCGCGGCGTGCCGTCGACATGCGGAATGATCTTGACCAGGAAGTTCGGCGCGGTCAGCGCGGCCATCACCTGTTCGCGGTCGGCTTCGCGGTGCTTGTAGCCCATCGTGCCGGTAGCACAGAGCACGGAACCATAGTGCAAGGTGCCGACGACGACCTCGCCTTCATTGACGATCTTCGGGTTGGCCAGCTTCTTCGGGAAGCCCCACAATTCGCGGCCGCCGGCGATCGGAGCATCGTCGTCCAGATACATGGAATGGACGTAGACGCCGTGCTCGCCATTGAAGCGTACGGGAATGACCTGGCCGCTTTCAGTGTAGTCGCCGAAACCTGTGGAGTCCGGCATGCGGATGAATTCGTATTTCACCAGCGGTTCGCCGTCTATTTCCAGCGGCGCCGGCACCACCGCTTCCAGCGCTTCACGCGTGGTGCGGTAGGTGATGATGACATATTCGCGGTCGAAGAAACGATAGGGGCCCGGCGGGAAAGAGGGATTGGTCAGCGGCATGGCGTAAGCGCGCTTCACGACGTCGGCGATTTCCAAGCTGTCACCTCGGGACTGAAGGATGTCACATCAGAAATAACGAATGTCATGTTGCATGGCAGCATGACGGGTTTGTGTCGGGTCGATGAACGATTTCAGTCGTTTGACGGTTCCCGGATGAAATCGACACATGTTTGTGATGGAAACTTGCTGCAATGCACCTAGTTAGAATGTCACTTCAACCGCCAGCCGAGAGATCATCATGGGTTCCCTGACTTCAAAGAACGCGCTCGTCACCGGCTCGACCAGCGGCATCGGTCTCGCCATTGCCCGAGCCTTTGCCGCCGAAGGCGCCAACATCACCATCAACGGGTTGGGTGATCCCGCCGACATCGAGAAGGAACGCGTGGCGATCGAAGCGGATTTCGGCGTCCAGTGCCGCTATTCCGGCGCCAACATGTTGAAGGGCGAGGAAGTGACCGCGATGGTGCAGGAGGCCGAAAAGGCCTTCGGCAGCGTCGACATCCTGGTCAACAACGCTGGCATCCAGTTTGTCGCGCCGATCGAGGAGTTTCCCGACGACAAATGGGAAGCGATCATCCGCATCAACCTGCTTGCGGCGTTCTATGCGATCAAGGCGGCACTGCCCGGCATGAAGACGCGCAAATGGGGCCGCATCATCAACACGGCATCCGCGCATGCATTGGTCGCTTCGCCTTTCAAGTCGGCCTACGTCTCTGCCAAGCATGGCATCGCCGGCCTCACCAAGACGGTGGCGCTCGAAGCTGCGCAGGACGGCGTGACCGTCAACGCGATTGCACCGGGATATGTGTGGACGCCGCTGGTCGAAAAGCAGATTCCCGACACGATGAAGGCACGCAACATGACGGAAGAACAGGTCAAGCATGATGTGCTGCTGGCGGCCCAGCCGACCAAGGAATTCGTGACGGTGGAAGAAATCGCAGCGCTTTCGGTGTTCCTCTGCTCGGATGCCGCGAAACAGATCACCGGCACGACGCTGCCGGTCGATGGCGGCTGGACGGCGCAGTAGGCCTCCCACAGCACGGACGACAAACCCGGCGCGGGTTGGCTGCGCCGGGTGCTCTGACCAAGCGGATCAGTGACTGGGCGAAACCAGCAGCGGCATCATTGCCTCGTTGATCCATTGCCACTCGTTGCCGGGTTTCTGGCCCGCCTGCTCGCCGCGCAGAATGGCAAGCATTTCCTGGTAGCGCGCCGAACGGGCGTGATGTTTTCTGTATTGGCCGAGATGCCAGTCGAGGAAGGCGCGGTCAGGTTCCCGGCGCATCGCTTTCGCCGATTTCTCCAGCCACTCGCGGGCAATGGCCGCACCTGTCGGCGATAGCGGGTCCTTGCCTTCGTCGATCGCGGCCCTGACCCTGGCCAGGGTTGAATTCGCCGCTTCCGCGTAAGACTCCGGGTCGAATTCACCGTTCCACATCGTGGCTGTGTCCGCCTGCATTTCTGCCAGGAAGCTCTCGTCGGTGATCATCGCGGTGATCTCGTTCCAGGCATCGATCTGGCGTGCCGTCGGATCGTCCGGCAACTCCGGCATGGAAGCGTCGATCATCTGCCGTTTCCAGTCTTCGCCCATGTCGGCGTGCACGGCCACCTTGTCGTAGAACCGTTCCATCATGCTTCGCATCTGCGTCTGGGACAGGGTTGTCATCGTCCAAAGTCTCCTCAAGTCGGTTTCGGTTGGCTGGTCGATCCTGAGCGTGGTGCGCAGCACGGAGGCGATGCGGCGGCGGGATGCAATCTCGGTTTCCAGTGTATCGAGCCGCATCGCCAGGACCTCTTTCAGCGAAAGACGCCGGCACAGGATCTTGCTGATGGCGGCCAGGCTGATGCCGGCTTCCCGCAACGCACGGATCAAGTCCAGGCGGGCGACATCGGCATCGGAGTAGACCCGGTAGTTGCTGAACGTCCGGGTTGCCGGAGGCAGCAGTCCCTTGTCGGAATAGAAACGGATCCGCCGCACCGAGATGCCGCTCAGCCGTGAAAGGTCGCCGATCGTGTGCATTTTCTCGCTCATGGAATCGTCCTAACGTCTCCACCAGGTGGAGGGTCAAGCGCGGTTACAAGGCTTTTTTGCGCAGGGCTCTTTGCGGAAGCTAGCCGTCGCTTTTCCTGTCGGCCGGCGCCGTGGAGTTGCGTATGACAAGCACTCCGGAAAGCAGATCGTCGTTTCCGGCAGCTGCTCCGCTCCCATCGATCGCCGCCGCGACCGCGCGTTTGGCGATCTCCTCGACAGGCTGGCCGATGGTTGTGAGCCTGGGTGTTATCAGCCCGGCGAGCGGAATGTCGTCGAAGCCGATCACGGAAAGCTCATCGGGCACCTTGATGCCGAGATCGTCGGCCGCGCGCAGAAGGCCAATGGCCTGCTGGTCGTTGGCGGTCGCGATCGCAGTCGGGCGCCTGGCCCGAGTGCGATCGAGCAGCCGGCGACCGAGTGCTTCGCCGGAGACGTAGTCGAAATGGCCTTCGATGATCTCCGGCTTTATGCCCGCGGCGTTGAGATGATCGACAAAACCTGCTCGGCGCGCTCGGGAAACCGGTGCGTCGGCTGGGCCCGCAATGTAGGCAATGGTGCGATGGCCGAGCCCGATCAGATGGTCTGCCGCAAGTGCGGCGCCGCCATGGTGATCGACGGACAACAGGCCATGGCCAGCCAGGCGACGATCGACAACGACGGTCGCCGTATCGCCTTTCCAGCCCCGCGACTGGCCGGATTGGATCGGCACCACGATCAAGCCCGTGGGGCGGCTCTTCAACAGACTTTCGATCTGCGCCACCTCGATCTCGGGATCGTCGTTGGTGATCGACAGAAGCACCGACAGGCCGGAGCGGAAGGCGATGGCCTCGACATGCTTGGCAAGCTCGGCAAAAAACGGATTGGTGATGTCGGGGATCACCAGGCCGATCATGTCGGTGCGGCGGCGGCGCAGGCCGCGCGCCACATGGTTCGGCTTGAAGTCGAGTTCGCGGATCGTCGCCTCGACCCTTTCGCGCAGCGCGGCGCCCACGGTTTCGTTCTTGGCCAGAACGCGCGATACCGTTCCGATCGAAACCCCCGCCTGCCGGGCAACGTCCTTGATGTTGATCACGCTGGTTCCACCCGAATGTCGTGGCGATTGTGCCACATTAGAGCGCCGCGCGTCTCTTCGGACGCGCAAAGGTCGCTCTAACATTTTCATCTGGCGCATGATCCTTTCCGAAAATCGATTCCGATTTTCAGGGTCATGCGCTAGGCTTTCGTTAGCCTTTCGCGATATTTGTCAAGGATGACGGCGAGGATGATGACGAAGCCGGTGATCATCTGGCGCATGAAGTCGCTGAGGCCAAGCAGGATAAGGCCGTTGGCCAGCACGCCGATGATGCAGGCGCCAAGCAATGTGCCGACGATCGAACCACGGCCGCCGCTCAGGCTGGTGCCGCCGATGATGACGGCGGCGATGGCGTTGAGCTCGAAGCCGATGCCGATGATCGGGCTCGCGATGTTGAGGCGCGCCATGTAAATGATGGCGCCGATGCCCACCGCCGCACCGCAGATGGTGAAGGCCGCAACCTTGTAGAAGAACACGTTGTGGCCGGCGAGCCGGGTCGCTTCTTCGTTGTTGCCGATGCCGTAGAGCACGCGCCCGAACACTGTGCGGGTCAGCACGAACCAGCCGATTGCCACAAGCAACAGCGCAATCAGGAACAGCACCGGCACGCCGTAGATCGTCTGTGAGCCGAAGGCGTTGAAGGCCGCCGGGAAGGAATAGATGGTCGACGCGCCGGTGACCTGGAGCGCGGCGCCGCGGGCGATGTTCAGCGTTCCCAGCGTGACGATGAAGGAAGGGATGCCCCACCAGGCGCTGACCAGGCCATTCAACAGACCGAACAGGATACCTGCCGCAACGGCGCTTATCGTTGCCAGCATGACGGCAACCGTCGGATCGAGACCCGGAAGCGTCATCACCGTGCCGGCGACGACGGCGGCAAAGGCCAGAACCGAGCCGACGGACAGGTCGATGCCGCCGATCAGGATGACGAAGGTCATGCCGATCGAAAGCACGAGGTTGATCGTCACCTGGGTCAGGATGTTGGTGATGTTCGACGAAGTCAGGAAGTGCTGAGTCGTCAGCGAAAAGACGATGATCAGCACGATCAGCGCAATGCCGATGCCGGCCTCCCGCAGCACGGTCTTGGCGGTGGTGCCGAGCGAGCCGGTCGAAGGGCCGTTGAGTTCAGTGACGTCCATGATTGTTCTCGTCCTTGTAGGCGAGGGAAAGGATACGCTCTTCGGAGAAGTCCTCGCGTGCGACCTCGCCGGCGATACGGTGTTTCGACATCACCAGGATGCGGTCACAGAGCGTGATCAGTTCAGGCAGTTCCGACGACACGACAAGCAAGGCCAGGCCCTTGTCGGCGAGACCGCGCAGCAGCGCGTAGATCTCCGCCTTGGCACCGACGTCGACGCCGCGTGTCGGTTCGTCAAGCAGCAGGATCTTCGGATCGTTGGCAAGCCATTTGGCCAGGACCACCTTCTGCTGGTTGCCGCCCGAGAGCGTCGAAGCCGCATCGGCGGTCCTGCCGTATTTCAGCTTGATCTCCTTGCCGAGTTTCTCGGTAAGCCGGCTCTCCGCATCGGCGTCCAGCAGCCCGGCGCGCGAGACCTTGCCAAGATTGGCCAGGCTGACATTGGCGGCGATGGACATTGCGAGGATCAGGCCCTCCTCCTTGCGGTCTTCGGTCAGGAAGCCGATGCCGTCGCGGATCGCCGCCTTGGGACTTGTATAGCGGCGTGGCTGGCCGTCGCGCTCCAGCGTGCCTGACAGTGGCAGGTCGGCGGCAAAGATCGCCCGCAGCAGTTCGGTGCGGCCGGCGCCGACAAGGCCGGCAATGCCGAGGATTTCGCCGTAGCGTACGTCGAGTGAAACACCTTCGGCGTGCGGCGATGCCGGATGCCGAAGGTTCTTCAGCGACAATGCGATGCGGCTGCTGGCGTCGAGGTTGCGCGTCTCGGCCATCTGGGCGGCAAGCTGGCGGCCGACCATTGAAGCGACCAGTTTCTCCTGCGTCATATCGGCGATGTCGGCTGTCATCACGGATTCGCCGTTGCGCAACACCGTGACGCGATCGCAATTGGCGAAGACTTCATTGAGATGGTGCGACACGAAAACGATGGCGACGCCCTTGGCGCGCAGACCATCGATGATGGCGAAGAGCCGTTCGGTCTCGCGCGCCGTCAACGTCGCCGTGGGCTCGTCGAGGATCAGGATGCGGCTTTCGCCCATCAGCGCGCGGGCAATTTCGACCAGTTGGCGATGCGCGACGCCGAGCGTTTCGACCGGTCGCCGGACGTCGATGTCGTCGAGCCCGATGCGAGCGAGTGCCTGACGGGCCTTGTCGTGGACGGCCCCGTAGTCGACGATGCCGAAGCGTTTGCGCGGGATGTCTTCGAAACAGATGTTCTCCGCCACCGACAGATAGGGCAGCAGATTGAATTCCTGGTGCACGACCTGGATGCCATGTGCCTTGGCGTCGGCCGGGGAGTGGGGTGCATAGGCGGTTCCGTCGAGTGCGATGTGGCCGTCGTCCGGCTTGACGATACCGCACAGGATCTTGATGAGCGTCGACTTGCCGGCACCATTTTCGCCGACCAGCGCGTGCACCTCGCCGGCCCGCAGCGAGAAGGAGACGCCGTTCAGCGCGACGACGCCGCCAAAACGCTTGCGCACATCCGACAGCTCCAGCACTGGACGCGTGTCAGCGAAGGCTGCCTGGGCGGCAGCACTGTGTATTGGATTTGCCATGGCTGGTTCCGCCTTCCAATGCCGCGCCTTGTTGAGAGGCGCGGCATCAGGTCGAGGACGTTACTTCACGTCGTCCGACGTGACGAGCTTGATGTCGGTCTTGACCCAGCCCTTGAGCGGCGCGCCGCCCTTGAGCACGCCAAGCGCCTTGTCGATGGCATCGGCCGCCATCTGCTGGCCGAACTGGTCGACGGTCGCCAGCATCTTCTTTTCCTTGAGCAGAGGCTGCACGGCCGGGATGTTGTCGAAGCCGACAACCTCGATCTGCCCGGTCTTGCCGGCAGCCTCGATGGCCTTGACGACGCCGACGGCCATGGAGTCATTGGCGGCCATCACACCCTTGATGTCGGGATTGGCGGTCAGCATGTTGGCGAAGACCGAATTGGCTTCCTCGGTTTCCCAGTGAGCGGTGCGGGAATCGATCAGGCTGAGCTTGCCGTCCTTGATGGCATCCTCGAAGCCGAGCTTGCGCTGCGCGGCGTTGTCGGCACCGGGGTTGCCCTCGATGATGACGACCTTGGCGCCTTCGCCGAGCTTCTTGGCGAGCGCGTCGCCAGCCAATTTGGCGCCGGCGCGGTTGTCAGGTCCGACGAAGGCGAGTTCGACGCCAGCTTCCTGCTTGGCCTTCTCGTCCAGCGCCACGTCGAAATTGACGACGACGATGCCGGCTTCCATGGCGCGCTTCAGCGGCGGCACCAGCGCGCGGGAATCTGCCGGCGCCACGACGATCGCGTCGACCTTTTCGGTGATGAAACTTTCGACAGCGTTGATCTGGGTTTCGATATCGGTCTCGGACTGCATGCCGACGGCTTTCAGCGTATAGTCACCGCGCTTGGCTTCATGCGCCTTGGCGCCTTCCAGCATGTTCTTGAAGAACTCGTTGGCGAGCGACTTCATGACCAGACCGACAACAGGTTTGTCGGCGGCGAAGGCGACAGCAGGCACGGTCAGCGAAGCCGCCAGGATGCCGGCGGCGATAATCTTTCCGAACTTCATTTCTTCCTCCACGATTTGCCATCGCGTCCTTTCCTCCCGAACGCGATGAAACGTTTCATCGCAGACTTTCAACAAAGCTGTCAAGGATATCCAGCAGGGCGAATGATGCGACCATTTCCATTGTCCTTGACCAACGCAGCCCCTTGAATGGGAAGAAGTAACTGTCCTTGCAAACGAAAAGCCGCCGGCAGGGCCGGCGGCTTCAGCTTCGTTTGCGAATACTCAGGCGGAAAGCAGTGCGCTCAGCCGATCCCAGCTCTCGACGGCTCCGGACTCGGCGCCCGACTGAACCATGCCGTCACGCGCTTCGATGGATTGGAACACGGATTGCGCGACGATTCTGGTCTTGCCGCCGACTTCTTCGAAGGTGACGGTTTCGAGCAGGACATGGCCGGGCATGCCTTCGAATTCGAAAGTTCGCACCATGCGGGAGGGGGCCGTGATCTCATGGTGAACGCCGTGGAAGCCATACTCGTTGCCCGCCTTGTCGTGCTGCACGAAGCGCCAGACACCACCTTGCCTTGGCTCGAACTTGTCAATCGTCGTCGTCAGCCAGCTTGGGCCCCACCAGTTCGGGATTGCCTTGGGATCGGTGTAGACGGCGAAGACCTGTTCACGCGGCGCGTCGAACGTCCGCGTCATGACGATCTCGTATTTGCCCGTTTCGGCGGTAAAGGTGGTCTTGGACATGAAAACTACTCCATTCTAAACAAAACAATTGGTTGGGTTGAGGTAACGGGGTGTTCGGCTAGTTCTTGGTGGCTTTTCCTGCTGCTGCGATATCGCTCAGAAAGGCATCGAGCCGATCGAAGCTTTCCTCCCAGTGCGTGCGGTAGTTCCAGACCCAGTCGGCCACCTCCTTCAGCGCTTTGGCTTCGAGATGGCAGTGCCGTCGCTGTGCCTCGCGGGTCTGGGAAACGAGAGACGCTTCCTGCAGCACCTTGAGGTGCTTCGAGATGGTGGGAAGACGGAGGTCGAATGGCTCCGCCAGTTCGTTGACGGTGGCGTCGCTCTCAGCCAGCCGCATCAGGATGGCGCGACGGGTCGGATCGGCAAGCGCATGGAAGGTGAGGCTGAGCTGGTCCATTATTTTTCCGATCGGCTAATTAGCTAATTGGTAAAATAAGAAAGGAAACAGCTTTGTCAAGCGGAGCGTCGCCGATGACGGGAGGCGAGCACATCTTTCGTTTTTCGTGAGTGGTGCGGGATGATCATCACGAGATTTCCAACATGGATTGTCGAGGATGAGCCCAAGAACCCCTGCCTTGCCGGCCTGAGGGTAAGGTTAACAGTTGGTTTCCCGGCAGAAGCGCAACAAACGTGATGTAAGGGCGGTCGAGGCTAAAAGTCTCATTGGGGGGAAACGATCTTGGGGTATGCTGGTGGCATCGTATTTGGAGACGATCTCGGATATTGAAGCGCGCATGCTGAAGCCCACGGCAAGAGATATCGGGATCGATGCGCGCAGCGGTCGCATAGAAGGCGCGAGCCTGCATGAGGCCGTCGCCTTGCGGACACTGCGGTTGGCAATGCGTGTTCTGCTGCCACTGCGCCAGTTCGGGTTCTCTTATGTGGCGCGTGGCGTTCGTGCCTTGCTGCCAAGCAAGCGGTCGATGGTCTTTGCATTGACGCCTGGTGCGTCGATGCGTGTTCCTTATTGCGATCCGTACTGGTCGATCCTGCTTTTACCCGACTATTCCTACGAGCGCTCGATGCTGACGCTGCTCGACGCTGCGCGTGACGTCGAATACGGATTCATCGATGGCGGCGCGAATTACGGCTACTGGTCGATCCTGGCGAGCGGTCCTGAGGCCGGCAACAAGCCAACCGTGGCGATCGAGGCGGCGGCGGATACATTCCGCGTGCTGGAAGATAATCGTTCGCTCAACGGCGGACGGTACAGCGCCCTGAACCGGGCTATCGGCGCGGCGAGCGGTGAGCACGTGCGGATCTTCGGCGTCAAGCATGAGGCGCGCACCACCGTCGATCCTGCCGACGGCTCACGCCCCATTCTCGAATGCGACACGATCAGCGTCGACGATCTTGCTGCACTGCCGCTTTTTGCCGGACTCGACAAATTTATCGTCAAGCTCGACGTCGAGGGGGTGGAGATTGCCGCATTCTCCGGCGCAACGATGTTGCTCGGCGGCGATAGCGTTTTTGTCTATGAGGACCATGGGTCGGATCTCGACCACGCCACCACGCGTCATGCGCTGGATGTGCTGAAATTGCGAGTCTTCTGGCTGGGGCATGGCCGGCGCCGCGAGATCACGGCGCCGGAGCAACTTGCGGATATCAAGAAATCGCGGCGTTTCGGCTACGATATCGTTGCCACGCGCAGTCCGTTCTGGATCGAACGGCTGGAAGGGCTGATCAACGAATAGAATACCTGACGACGACAACGTCGCCTTGGCCTTTCATTCCAGGCCCTTGGCCCGGTTCCATGCCTTGGACCACATCTTCAACGCCTTCTGATCGAGCGCCTTGGGCAGATGAAAGCGCTTCTGGGCTTCTGCTGACGGATAGAGATCCGGATCGGTGCGCAGCTTTTCGTCGAGCAAGGCAAGCGCGGCCTTGTTCGCGGTCGAAAAGCCGGTGTCCCGGGCGGCCGACGCGGCAATCTCGGGCCGCATCACGAAATCGATGAAAGCGTGCGCGGCCTCCGGGTGGGGGGCGTCGCTTGGCACCGCCAGCACGTCCGCCCACATCAGATTGCCCTCGTTCGACAGCCGGTAGGTGATCGAAAACGGCCGTTTTGCTTCCTTGGCGCGGATGTCGGCGATGTGCATGTCGCCGGAAAAGCCGAGCGCCACGCAGGCGTCTCCCTCGGCAAGATCATTGATGTAGCTGGAACTGTGGAACTTGCGCACATAGGGACGGATCCTGGTGACGACATCCACCGCCTTCTGCAATTCGTCGGGATTGGTGGTGTCCGGGTCGAGGCCGAGATAGATCAGCGCGAGGCCCAGGACCTGTTCGGAATCGTCGAGCATGGTGACGCCGCAAGGGGCGAATTTGCTGACGATTTCCGGGTCGAAGAGCATGCGCAGCGAGTCGACCGGCGCGTCGGGCATGATGGCTTTGATCTTGTCGATGTTGTAGCCGACACCGGTCGTGCCCCACATCCATGGCACGCCATGCGCGCCGCCCTTGTCGATCTCGTCGACACGCGCAACCACCGCCGGGTCGAGATTGCCAAGGTTGGAAAGCCGGCCCTTGTCGAGCGTGGCCCAAACGCCCACAGACAATTCACGCTGCAGGTGTGGCGACAGGTTGATGGTGATGGCGTCGTAGCCGGATCCGCCGGTGAGGATCTTGGTCTCGACCATATCGTTGGAATCGAACAGGTCATAAGAGACCTTGATGCCGGTTTCCTTCTCGAATTTGGAGATGGTGTCGGGGCCGAAATAGGATTCCCAGGAATAGAGGTGCAGCACCTTTTCTTCGGCCAGAGCCGAGGTCGCAAAAAGGCATGCCGCGGCAAGCGCGGGCCAAAATTTCATCATTTCCTCCCTTGGTATTGTACTCCGGATCGTTGCCGGAGCCATTCAATCAGAGCGTCGCGCGGGCCTTGCGGACGCTCCGATGGTCTTCATCGGAGCGGGCTGGACGCCGCTTGCCATCAGGCCGCATCCCTGGCGAGCAGCCGCTCCGGTGTTGTTTCGAGAAGCGTCTGATACAGATCGGGACGTCGATCGCGGAACACCCCCCAGCTGCGCCGGGCAGCCGCGATCTCATCGAGATCGAGAGCGGCTGTGATCACGCTCTCGGAGACGCGGTCGGCTTCGGCAAGCTTGGCGCCGGTGTGGTCGGTGATGAAGGAGGAGCCGTAGAACACCACCTCGTTGGTCTCACCCTTTTCGACGCCGATACGGTTCGCGGCGATGACCGGGGTAAGATTGGCGCCGGCGTGTCCTTGCATGACACGTTGCCAATGATCCCTCGAGTCCCAGCCGGGATAAGAAGGCTCCGAACCAATGGCAGTGGGGTAGATCAACACCTCGGCGCCCATCAGCACCATGGCGCGGGCGGCCTCGGGAAACCACTGGTCCCAGCAGACGCCGGCGCCAATCTTGCCGGCGGCGGTTTCGAAGACCCTGAAGCCGGTGTCGCCATCGGCGAAGTAGAGCTTCTCGGAATAGCCGGGGCTGTCCGGGATGTGGCTCTTGCGATAGTGGCCGAGCACCTTGCCGTCGGCGTCGATCATCACCAGCGTGTTGAACAATCTCGAACCATCACGCTCGAACAGCGACACCGGCAGGACGGTGCCCGTCTCGCGTGCCAGTTCAGCCATGCGGGCGATGGTCGGATGGCCATCGAGCGGGCGGGCACGGACATTGTGGCGCCTGTCCTCATCCATGCAGAAATAGACGCCTTCGAACAGTTCCTGCAGTACGACAAGCTTCGCGCCGCGCCTGGATGCTTCGCGTACATGGTGCTCGAGCTTGTCGAGATTGGCCTCGACATCGTCTGTGCAGGAAATCTGGACGGCGGCCGCAATCAGCTGACGCATAGTTCACCTCACAAAGGTTGCTGCTGGGTTACGCAATGAATGCCGCCACCATTCTCATAGATGCGGTCCATGTCGAGCTGGACGATGCGGCGTTCCGGATGCAGCCGGCCGAGTGTTTCGCGGGCCATGGCATCGGCTTTCCTGTCGCCGAATTGCGGCGTGTAGAGCGCGCCGTTGCCGACATAGTAGTTCGCATAGCTGGTCAGGAAGTCCTCGCTCGCGGAACGCGGATTCGTTGCGGAGGGAATGGAGATCACTTCGAAACCGCGTCCCCGCGCGTCTGCAGCGTTGGCCAGGATGGCGAGCGCCTCCTCGTGAGCCCGACCCCATTCGGACGTATCGCCTGGCCAACCGCTGGCGACGAGCAGCCCGGGTTTCACGAAGCGGATCGAACCGTCGATATGCCCGTCGGTGATGTCCTTGCCGCGAACGCCAGGGACCCAGATCACGACCTCGACGCCGAGCGCCTGCTTGAGGTGCTGTTCGATCTCGGCACGACTGAGCCCGGGGTTCCGGTTGTCGTTGACCCAGCAGCTTTCGGTCAGCAACAGGGTGCCGTCGCCGTCATATTCGATGCCGCCACCTTCGCCTCTGACCGGAAAGACCCGACGATCGACGCCGGCGGATTTGGCGACACTGGAAGCTATTTCGGCATCGCGCGGATGCGCCTGCTTGTTGCCCCAGCCGTTGAAGCGGAAATCGACCGCGGCAATCGTGCCGCCTGAAGCGCGCACGAATACCGGTCCGGAATCGCGCATCCACATGTCGTCGGTCGCGATGTCGACGAGCCCGACCTTGGGACCGCACAGCTCTGCCGCAAGAGCGTGATGTTCCGCTGCGGCGGCCATCGCCACCGGCTCGTTCTCAGCGATCGCCGCCGCCAGTCGACCGAGCGTCTCCTGGACACTTTCGTAATAAGCCCCTGGCCCACCGTAAACGGCCGGCGTGCTTGGCCATGCCATCCAGGTTCTGGCATGCGGTTCTGCTTCTGAGGGAACTGTCACCTTCCGGTTCTCCGCGTTCGCCGGCTTGATCGCGATCTCAGGCATGAGCGCCAATCCTGCCGTTGCCATGATGACGTGACGACGTGTCCATGATGGCTTCCTTGGTTGGTCCATTACAGTGGTTGTTCCTGGGTGATGCAGTGGATGGCGCCTCCGGCAGGCACGACAGCCCCGACATCGACGGTGACGATGCTTCGATCCGGAAAGGCGCGTGCGACCGCTGCCATGGCCTCTTCGCTCGAAGGACGGCCGAAGGTCGGCATGACGATGCCGCCATTGGCGATGGCAAAATTGATGTAGGAACGTGCGAAAACGTCGCTGGTCGCTTCGACATCGTAGGCCTCGGGGATGGGGATGACTTCGAAGCTGCGTCCACGTGCGTCGGTCTGACTGCGCAAAGCCGCAAGATTGTCGGCAAGTATGCGCCCGTGCAGATCTGCCGGGTCGGGATTGTATTCGAACATCACCACGCCGGGACGCACGAAGCAGCACATGCCATCGACATGGCCGTCCGTTTCGAGATCCAGCGGGTCGCCTGGCAGCCAAACGACTTTTTCGAGACCGAGCATGCGAATGAGTTCCTTCTCCACCCATGCCTTCGACAGGCCGGGATTGCGATTGGAATGCAGCAGGCTGGTTTCGGTCGCGATCAGCGTTCCTTCACCGTCGGTGGTCAGTGAGCCGCCTTCGCAATAGAGGAAGGAACGAAGGGCAAGGGCATTCTCTCGAGCCAGGATGCGTTCGGCCAGCGCATTGTCCAGGTCATAAGGCTCATGCTTGCGGCCCCAGGCGTTGAAGCGCCAGGATACGCCGCCGAGGCTGCCATCGGCGAGTTTCAGGAAGGTCGGGCCTGAATCGCGGATCCAGCAATCGTCGATCGGGATCTCGACGACGGTGATGCCGCTTCCAAGCATGGCGAGGGCACCACCGGCATGATCGGGATGAACCACCATGCTGACGGGTTCGAACCGGGCAACGGCCTGTGCGACATCGGCGTACGCCCGCTGCATTGCCGATAGACCGGCGCCGTACAGGTCCTGACGATGAGGCCACGCCATCCACGTTTTCGCGTGGGGCTCGAATTCCGCCGGTCGACGAAATTTCAGCTGCTGCGCGGGCCACTCGAGGGCATTCATGAAAACTCTCCATTCATGTGTGGAGCTCATTGTTATGCCGATGGTGATCCCATACAACTGAGAAGGATTCCTGCTATTATTGAATGGAATTCATGAATGGTGCGGTTTCGACATATTCCTCCCACTCAGTTCCTGAAGGGGTTCGAAGCAGCTTCGCGGCTCGAAAGCTTCAGCCGTGCCGCCGAGGAACTCGGCCTTACCCAGTCGGCAATCAGTCATCAGATGCGCCTGCTCGAGGGCCATGTCGGACAACCGCTGTTCCTGCGCATCGGCCGTGAGGTTCGGCTGACGGATGCGGGGCGCGAGTATCAGCGCACGGTACGCCGCTGCCTCGAATTGATGGAGGAGGGCTACCGGCGCCTGGAGCCCTATCGAAAGCCCGGCAGCGTCGTCATCTATGCGCCGCGGGATTTCAGCCGGCGATGGCTGCTGCATCGCTTGCCCGCCTTGCAGGCGGCTGTCCCTGCCTGCGAGCCCTGGCTCGATACCAGCGGCACTGCGATCGATTTTCCAGACGATGGAGATAGACCTGGCGATCATCCACGCCGAAGCGCCGCCTGAGGGGTACGAGAACCTGCTGATCGCAAAGGACATCCTGTCACCGGTTGCATCTCCGACGCTGGCGGGAACACTGGACGAACCGTCCGACCTGCTTCGGGTCCCGCTCATCCATGACGAGCGGCCGCTTGGCTGGGCAGATTGGCTGAGGGGCGCTGGCGTCGACGCGAATGGCAGTTGGCACGGTAGCAACTTCAGTGATTGCGATCTTGCACTTGCTGCGGCCGAACTCGGCCAGGGCGTGGCGCTGGGCAGCCTGCCGCTGGTCGAGGTTGCCCTGGCAACGCGGGCGCTCGTGCACCCTTACGGCTACGCCCTCGAAACCGGCCGCGCATGGTATGCCCTGTCCACGCGGGACCGGCTCAGGGATGTCGATGTTCAGGGGGTATGGGATTGGTTGGCCGGACAGGCCATGCATGGAGGCGATCGATGACAAGTCCCATGGCATCGGCCGAAGCGACAACAGTGTAGCCATATCGATTTGAATGTCAGCGACCGAGTTCTCGCAGCCATTTCTCGAAAGTTGGCGTCGCCGATTGATCGATGTGGGTAACCGCAGGCACCTGGCCGGCAGCCGCCTTCCGGACATCGCTTGGGCTTAGCCTGAATTCGTGGATGAATGCGCGCGTGAAATTCGCTGCAACGTCGAAACCTGCTTCCTCGGCAATGTCCAGCACGCGCTGGTTGTTGGCCGGATCGCTGAGCGCCGCATAAGCATCCTGCAGGCGCCTCCTGCGTATATAGTTGAGAACCCCACCGCTTGCCTCGAACAACTGGTAGAGGCGAGTGCGGGAGATGCCCATCGCACGAGAGATGCTGTCGGGATTGAGATCCTGCGAGCCGAGGTTGCTGTGAATGTAGTGGTGCACCCGCTCCATCGCGCTCAATGTCAACGGGTTGACGCCGTTTTGGCGACTGGCCGCTGCCTCTGCAAGGCAAGTCACAAGCATGTCTCGTATTGTGTAGACGATCTTCACAAGGTCGCTGGCCACAAGTGTCGGCAGTCTTGTTTCGACGCTGCCGATATAGTCGATCAAAAGGGTCGCGTAGTTGCCCGTGAAGACTGAATTGTTGGCTGCGACCAGCATACCGGCGTGACCGGCGAACAGGTCGTACGGCATATAGAGCAGGGTCACCTCGCTTTCGGTGGCCCTTCCGCGATAGGGGTGGCCGAGCGAGCGAAATGTGACCGTGTCGCGGCGGCTTTCCACGACATGGCCATCGACCTCGGTCCAGGCATTTCCTCTGTGTGGAATGCCGATGTACCAATGGTCTATGGAGCTCGAACGAAGTTTTTCAGCCGACCGTGCGTAGCGATACGCATCGGTGCGCTGCCGCACGAGCAGCATCTTGCCAAGATTCCAGGCCGTATGTTCGGCGGCAAAGCCATTCTGCGGAGTCACCCCGTCAGGCAGGTTGACTTCGACTATGGGCTCCAGGTGAGAACGCCAGATGGAGAATTGTTCTGCCGGTTCGAGTGGCGCTGTTGAAAAACGCAGCGGCGTGAGGGCCGGCGGCGCGGAAAAAGCCGCACCGTTCGCCTGATCGGGTTCGCGTGGCCAACGTCGCCGCTCCACGCGGGGCGTCCCTTCCGGGTCGGCCGACGCGTTCACCCTATCAGGCTGGTCTGAACGATCGCTCACTCAGGACCTCCAACCCGGACCATCTTGCCGAACAAACGCTGCAACCTTTCAAAAAGTTGCAGAGCAAAAGCCGGTTTCTTCTACGTGCCTTGGATTCATGGCGACAATTTGTGGCTGCGGAACCGTCCGGACTGGCCCGCATTTCACGCACGCGTCGTCGCCAGACTTGGCTGAGAGAAATGTACACCGGGATAACATCTCGGATTCAAGGATAACGACAGCTCCAAGAACATATGCTCTAAATATTTAATGCCTAATTACCAATTAACATCGTTAAATATTGGCAGGTAGATGGAGTATAACAAATAATATTTGGAAAGAATTCGAACTGCGAAACAAATAAGCAAAAAAAACTGAGTTTGCGTAAAATCGTTGGAGGCGTTGTTGAGTAGAGTAGCCAACTATTTATTTCGTTCCGAGCCGGCAAATATTGAGCCGACTTGGAACGACATTTTGCGGACACCGCGTCCCAAATCTTCCAGGACAATTCTCGTTGCCGGTGGTGCGGGATTTCTGGGCTCGCATCTGTGCGAGCTCTTGATCCGCAAAGGACATCGGGTCGTCTGTATCGACAATTTCTCCACGGGCAGGCCGGAAAACGTCCGGCATCTGAGGTCGTCGGGGGCCTTCACATTGCTTCGCCACGATGTCGTTGATCCGATCGATCTGAAGGTCGACGAGATCTACAATCTCGCTTGCCCGGCTTCGCCGCCGCACTATCAGGCCGATCCGATCCACACCACCAAGACCAGCGTGCTTGGTGCGCTGAACCTGCTGGAAAATGCTGCCCGCTACAACGCCCGCATCCTTCAGGCCTCGACTTCAGAAGTTTATGGCGATCCGAACGTTCATCCGCAAGTCGAGAGCTACTGGGGAAACGTCAATCCGTTCGGGCCGCGCTCCTGCTATGATGAAGGCAAGCGTTGCGCCGAGACACTGTTTCACGACTTCGGCAGAATGCGTGGCGTCGAGATCAAGATTGTCCGCATCTTCAATACCTACGGACCGCGCATGCGGCCCGACGATGGCCGCGTTATCTCCAATTTCATAGTCCAGGCTCTCCAGGACAGGGATATCACCATTCATGGCGACGGTTCGCAGACGCGTTCCTTCTGCTTTGTCGATGACCTGATTGACGGTTTCCTGCGCATGATGGCGTCGCCGCCGTCACTGACGGGGCCAATCAATCTGGGCAATCCGGTCGAGTTCACAGTCGGCAAACTCGCCGAGCAGGTGCTTGCCCTGACCGGGTCGCGATCGCGCGTTGTTCATCGCCCGTTACCGACAGACGATCCCCGTCAGCGGCGTCCCGATATTTCGCTGGCGATGCGCGAACTGGGTTGGCAGCCCAGGGTGGTGCTGGCCGAGGGGTTGAAAAAAACCATTGCTCATTTCCAAGCCGTCCTCGCCGCCGAAGGCCGCGAGCTTACGGAGGTGGCATGATGGGCAGCCGGCGTATCCTCGTTACCGGTGGCGCCGGCTATATCGGAAGCCACACAGCCAAGCTGTTGCGGTCGAGAGGCCTGGAGCCGGTGGTCTATGACAATCTGGCAACTGGAAACCGTTCGGCGGTACGCTGGGGGCCATTCGTGCACGGCGATGTGCTGGATACCGTTCATCTGACGCGCACGATGGAGCGTTTTCAGCCGACGGCGGCCATTCATTTCGCCGCTTCCGCCTATGTCGGCGAATCCGTCGAGGATCCTTCAAAATATTACCACAACAACGTCGCGGGGATGCTGTCGCTGCTCGACGCCGCCCGGCAGGCCGGGCTGGAAAAGGTCATCTTCTCATCCAGTTGCGCGACCTATGGCGTGCCCGCCAGTCTTCCGATCGCCGAGAGCATGCCGCAGGTTCCGATCAATCCCTATGGCAAGACAAAGCTGATCGCGGAACATATGCTGGCCGACTATGCCACCGCGTTTGGCCTGCACTATGTGGCGCTGCGCTATTTCAACGCCTGTGGAGCCGATCCCGAAGGTGAGCTTGGCGAGTGGCATGATCCCGAAACGCATCTCATTCCGCGGGCGTTGCTGGCTGCCGCCGGCCGTATCGAAAGGCTCGAAGTGTTCGGCGACGACTATGACACCGCCGACGGCACCTGCATACGCGACTACATTCACGTCAGTGATCTCGCCTGGGCACATGTACTGGCCTATGAGCATCTGGCGCGGGGTGGCGGCAATCTCGCCGTGAATCTCGGCACCGGGCACGGTGCCTCGATCCTCGAGATCCTCGAAACCATCGATCGCGTCACCGGGCACAGCGTCCCGATCGCCATCCAGCCGCGCCGCGCCGGTGATCCCCCCGTGCTCTACGCGGATCCGAGTCTTGCCCGCTCGACGCTTGGCTTCTCGCCGCAATATTCGGATCTCGACACCATCGTACGTACGGCAGCGCCTTTTTTCGGTCTGGAGGTGCAGCCATGATGAGATCCTCCATCATCGAAAACCGCTGTGCCCGACCGGCTCAGAAGCCGTTGCTGGCTCCGGTCCTCACTGGTCATCGCCGTGCGGAGTATTTCGTAGGCGTCGCGCTCTGGTTCATGGCGCTGCTTTATTTCTGGGTCTGGTGGCTCCAGCCGTCCCATCACTTCAGCCTGTTCGGAAGTGCTCTGACCACCTACGAACTTGCCTGGATCACACTGATGCCGGCCTATCTGATCGTTGTCTTCGCGCGTGCCCGCCATCCCACCGGTTCCTTGCGGATACCTGCAGGCAGTCGCGTCGCCATGGTGGTGACCAAGGCACCCTCGGAGCCGTTTTCGGTCGTTGCCGAGACCTTGCGCGCGATGCTGGCGCAGACCGTTCCGCATGATACGTGGCTTGCCGATGAAGATCCTTCGCCCGACACAATTGATTGGTGCCGTTGGTATGGCGTCTTCATTTCGACCCGTCGCGGCCGACCTGACTATCATCGCCCCGCATGGCCACGGCGCACGCGCTGCAAGGAAGGCAATCTCGCCTTCTTCTACGATCACTACGGTTACGACCGCTACGATTTCGTTTCGCAGCTGGACGCCGATCATATCCCGGAACCCGACTATCTGTGGAACATGCTGCGGCCTTTCGCCGACCCGTCGATCGGCTATGTTTCCGCGCCGAGCATCTGCGATCGCAATGCTGACCGAAGCTGGTCTGCTCGGGGGCGGCTTTATGCAGAGGCAAGCCTGCATGGGGCGATGCAGGTTGGCCACAACACCGGGCTCGCTCCACTCTGTTTCGGATCACACTATGCGGTGCGCACGGCCGCGCTCAAGGAAATCGGCGGCCTGGGGCCGGAACTGGCCGAGGACCATTCCACGACCCTGATGATGAATGCACACGGCTGGCGTGGCATTCATGCGGTAAACGCAATCGCACATGGCGACGGGCCCAGTACTTTTGGCGACCTCGTTACCCAGGAATTCCAGTGGTCCCGCAGCCTGGTGACGCTGCTTTTGCAATATTCGCCGGTCTATGTGCCTCGCCTGCCGCGGCGCTTGCAGTTCCAGTTCCTGTTTTCCCAACTTTGGTACCCGCTCTTTTCTTCGCTGATGGCTTTGATGGTGGCGACACCGGTCATCGCGCTGCTGCGCGACGAAAATTTCGTGGCTGTCACCTATCCGGACTTCCTGGCGCATTTCCTGCCGCAATGGCTGATCCTCATAGCGCTGTGTTTCCGTTGGCGTGCCGCAGGCTGCTTCAGGCCGGTCGATGCCAAGATCTGGAGCTGGGAAAGCGCATTCTTCCTGCTGGCCCGCTGGCCGTGGGCCCTGGCTGGCAGTGTCGCTGCCGTGCGCGACTGGATGACGGGAACCTTCGTCGAGTTTCGTGTTACTCCCAAGGGAGCTTCGGAAGTCGATCCGTTGCCCTTCAAAGTGTATGCGCCATACGTGGCGATCGCCGTTGGCTCCGCCTTGCCGGCCTTGTTGATCGAAGACGCGGGCGCAGGCCGCGGTTTCTATCTCTTCGCAATCATAAACAGCGCTTTCTACGCCATGCTGACGGTGGTCATCCTGGCCAGGCACGGTCGCGAAAATCGCATGAAGGTGGTCAGCCGGTTTTATCGCCCTGCCGTGACCGCGGGCGTTCTTTCGATGATCGCGCTGCCTGCTTTTGCTGCTGTCCTGCACGGCCGTGAGAGCGTCGAAGTTCTCGCCTGGGGCGCGCAACACCTGCAGTTGTTCGAGGAGCGCTATTCGGCTGCCGGTGCCGGGATCGGCCGCACGGAACTGCGCAAGACGGTGTTCAGGCCACATTGGCGCTGGGCCGTCGAGGATACGACGGAGTGAGTACTGAAACTTGAAACGGGGGCGCCGCAAGGCGTTGGGTGCCATGAAAATCGCAGTCATTGGAACCGGTTATGTCGGCCTCGTCAGTGGGACATGCTTTGCTGAATGGGGTCACGAGGTGATCTGCGTCGACAAGAATGTCGACAAAATCTCGGGTCTCCTCAAAGGGCGATTGCCGATTTACGAGCCGGACCTCGACAAGATGGTTGCACGCAACCAGGCGGCGGGACGACTTGCCTTTACCTGTGATCTTGCCGCGGCGGTGACGAATGCACAGGTCGTGTTCATTGCGGTCGGCACGCCTTCGCGGGCAGGGCAGGGCGATGCCGATCTTTCGTTTGTCTACATGGCGGCGCGCGAGATGGCGCCGTTCCTGGCCGAAGGCGCAGTGGTCGCGGTCAAATCGACGGTCCCTGTCAGTACCGGCGATGCGGTGGAAAAGATTATCGCCCGTGCGCGTCCGTATGGGTCGTTTTCGGTAGCCTCCAACCCGGAATTCCTGCGCGAAGGCGCGGCGATCGGTGATTTCATGAAGCCGGACCGCGTGGTCATCGGCGTCGAGGACGGTCGCGCGCGGGCTGTGATGGCAGCCCTCTATCAGGGGGCGCTGGGCGATATTCCGCTCGTCTTCACGGACAGGCGCACGTCGGAGCTCATCAAATATGCCGCCAACGCCTTTCTGGCCACCAAGATCACATTCATCAACGAGCTGGCGGACCTCTGCGAGAAGGTCGGCAGCAACGTGGGCGAACTGGCGCTGGGTATCGGGCTCGATCGGCGCATCGGCACCAGCTTCCTCAATGCCGGCCCAGGTTACGGCGGATCCTGCTTCCCGAAGGATACGCTGGCGCTGCTGAGGACCGCTCAGGACTACGGCGTGGTTCTGCGCATCGTGGAGGAAACGATCGTCGCCAACGAGGCCCGTAAACGCAAGATGGCGCTCAAGGTCATCGAGGCTGTCGGTGGTGACGTCGAGGGGCTGACGATTGCCGTGCTCGGATTGACCTTCAAGCCGGACACCGACGACATGCGCGAAGCGCCTTCGGTGCCGCTCATCGAGACACTGCAGCGTTATGGGGCCATCGTCCGTGCCTATGATCCGGTCGGACTGGAGAACGCTGCACGTATGCTGGAGGACGTCACCTTTCTGGACGATCCCTACGAATGTGCTCGCAATTCGGATGCGGTGGTGGTGCTTACCGAATGGGACAGCATCCGCCGCATCGACCTAGGCCGTCTCAGGCGGCTGGTGCGGACGCCGGTGCTCGTCGACCTGCGCAATGCGCTGGAACCGGGCGCGGCGTCCGCCGCAGGATTCCACGTTTCGGTGGTCGGGCAACGCTCCGAGCACGCGGAATGGGCGACACCCACAACGGACGAACCGGATTTCGAAAAGACAGCTTCCGGCTTGCCGCGGATGCTGCGTGGAAAGTGAGGCGCGGATGAACAGTCATCACATCGATTGCCTGCGGCGCGGTGGTGTTGCACCTGGCGCATGGCCGTTGACGGTCGCGGCTTTCGGCCTCGCGCTGTGTTGTGGAACGGCGACCTCTGCCGCCGAGCCAGGCGCGCTGCCTGCCCAAGCGAGAGCCATGACCGCCCTCGAACTCTATGACCTCTACCGGGACAAGACCTGGCAGTGGAGCGATGGCGCGGGACGCTTCCAGGAAGAAGGTCGCATTTTCCGGGCCTGGTCTGGCAACGGAGCCAATGCCAGTTGGGCAGAGGGACGTTGGACCCTGACCAATGACGGGCAGTTGTGCCTGCGGGCTGTGTGGCACGGCTCCAGCGGCAGCTCCCCCAACAAGACCTGCTTCCGCCACATGGTTCATGACGGCACGGTCTATCAAAAGAAGGAACCGTCCGGAGGCTGGTACGTGTTCAGGCACACGGCGCCGGACAAGGACGACGAGTACGGAAAGCTCGTCAAGCAAGACACAGTGAGCGCCAAGGTGATGGCCTACCGGCCGGTGGCGCAGGCGACAGAAACCCCAAAATTCGCACCATTGCCGACGCGGGCGCCGGTCGGTGCGTTTTGACAGTGGAGAACGACAATGAAGAGGAAACTTGCAGCTATCGCGCTCTCGTGCGCGGGACTGATGCTGACTGGGGTAAGCCTGGCGGCCAACAAACGTCCACTTGGAATCCCCAATGAAAACTCGGCGACGGCAACCATGCCTTCCGACAAGCGTCCAGTGATCACCCCGACCTCTGTCGGCTTTGGGGCTTATGACCCCCATGGTGATTTCGGCACCGACGCCAACTCGAAGATCGAGCATCTGTTCCTGCCTTGGGAGGACGTCGACCTTCGCACCCTCGCACTGGCGGACGACTACGCGCAGAAACGCGGGCGGTCGCTGCTGGTCACCGTCGAACCATGGTCGTGGTCGCCCAACTGGCGGCTGTCTTCATCGCAACTGTTGCACAGCATCCTGAGCGGTGAACGCGACGGCTACATGGCCGCGGTCTGCTCTGAAGCGGCCAAGTTGAAGAGCGATGTCACCATCC
Source organism: Mesorhizobium sp. NPDC059025 (assembly GCF_042739655.1). Lineage (NCBI taxonomy): Bacteria > Pseudomonadati > Pseudomonadota > Alphaproteobacteria > Hyphomicrobiales > Phyllobacteriaceae > Mesorhizobium > Mesorhizobium sp. NPDC059025. Next base: position 161,754 of record NZ_JBHYIM010000009.1, read on the forward strand.
GCTGGGCACAGGAAATGGACGAGACCAACAACCAGTTCACCTGGGCGCACTGGAATCCAGCCGACTATGCGAAAGCCTACCAGCGCATGGTGACCGTGTGCCGTGAGCACAACAAGACCGCCAAATACATGTGGTCTCCATTGGGGAACGCAGGGCTGGAAGCATTTTATCCGGGCACCAATTTCGTCGACATCGTCGGCCTGTCGGTGTTCGGCTATCAACCCTACGACCAGGGTGTCGTCGGTCACGAAACGAGTTTCGTCGAGCAGATGCGGGAGAAGTACGCCCGCGTCAAAGGCTTCGGCAAACCGATCGTGGTTGCAGAGCTCGGTTATGAAGGGGATGCCGGATACGTCAAGGATTGGGCGCAGACTGTCGCCAAGTCCTATCCCGAATTTCCCGAGCTGAAGGCGATCGTCTATTTCGATGACCGCGAGGTCTATCCGTGGCCGAAGGGATATGGCCTGCCCAACTGGCGTGTCGTGCAGACGCGCGAAGCATCCAACTGATGAGAACCAGGGCGGGAGAAAAGAGATGACCATTGCACAGAGACTGATCATGGTTGCGGCATTGGTCGGCGCGGCGGGGGCCGCTACGGTTGCCGCTTCGGCCGCGCCAAGCGCTGCCACGATCAGACAGGCCGAACCGCTCAGCAACGACGATCTCTATCGGCTCTACAGCCAGCGGTCGTGGATATGGAAAGACGGCGCCGGGTATTTTGCCGTGCCGCAGCGCCGTTTTTCGGCATGGACTGGGAAGGGCAAGGACGCTTCGTATGGGGTGGGAAGCTGGTTCATTGCCGATGCAGGCCGGCTTTGTTTCAGAGCCGACTGGTACGCCAAGAGCGGCGCCGCGCCAGCCCTCACCTGCTTCAGCCACCGCAGGAAGGGCAACGTCATCTACCAGAGGCGTGAGCCCAAGGGCGATTGGTACGTCTTTGCAAACGCGCCGGTCCGGAAGGGTGATGAAATCACCAAGCTGCGTCGGGGCGACTATGTCGTCGCGAAACTGGGCAAGGTCGAGGACAAACTGACACTCGGGCGCTGACCCGAGCAATTCCAGGAAAAGTGTGTAACGGTTTTCCGTCCGGAATTGCGTACAAACAAAGAGCCTGAGCGTTCCCGTGTTTCCGTGAAAAACGGAAACGCTCCAGTCCGGCAGCTGTTCGAGCAGCTGCCGGTTCCCTCTTGAGGACGTCTGGCGTCAGGTTCTGAGGAAACAGTGCGAGGTCTGCCCGAAGCCGCTTGGCGAGCAGATATGCGGCGCGCGACCATAGAATCGCACGTTATCGGAAATGTTCTGCGTGCTCTTGGCCACCGCAGCGCGGCGGCTGACCGTCGCGATCCTGCTTTTAGGCTTGATGACCTCCGCCGTGAAGGCATGGCTCGTCTGCGTGGTAACGGACACGGATCTTACATTGCTGTCGGTAATGGAGTTGCAGCCCGATAGGGCCATTGCCACGATCGCGGCACAAAGCAGCGGAACCGTGTGAAGCTTACTGCCGGCCCGGGAGGGGGCAGCCTTCGAAATCGAAGCCATCCTGTCATTCCTCATTGGTTGGGGCATGCACGTATGCAACCAAGAGATACACCGAGTCGCTTAAGACACCGTGGAAACAACGCTGCAAATGCACAGCTTTCGCGGAGCCTGTTCTTAACGACTTGCGTGGAAGTGGGCGACGGTTCCGTACTGCTACAGCGGCACCGTCTTGATTGCCGGGGCCTTCTAGCGTCGCTCTCCCTCGCCCGACAGTAAAAAATAATCGCAGCGCGAAACAATCGAAGAGTGTGGACGTTGGAAGAAACCTCCGTCCGCCCCGCTCGGATGATGGATCGCTTACCGTGCCTCGGTGAGGCGGTCATTGCCGTGCAAAGAAACATTCACTGCGCCGTTCCGAAACTCTGGCCGACGGGGTCCGCGCAAAAAACATTCGATATCGATGGCATGGAAAGAGGCGTTTTTCTTTCCCGTGAACTCAATTTCCGTAACGATTATCGATATCGAACATTGAATGGCGACGGACCCTTCCGGCTTCATTGCCCGGGACAAGTACGCTCTTCCGGAGAACGGGATATTGCCTTGACAACAACCGACCAGCAAAAACCACGCCTTTTCCTGCTTTCTCCCAATTTTGAGGATGCGGCATATCCTGAGCAGCGCTTCTTTTGTCGCCATTCGGCGCTGGTCGAAGGGGTCATTGCTTCGTTTCCGGTACTTGAGGATCTGCTGGATATCCGACGGATCGATTTCAAACGGCCGCGTGCAGAGGTTGTTGCCCTGGTCGGAGAGGCAAACCAGGCATTGCCTGTTCTCATACTCCGGTCCGGTGAAACATCGGGACAGGCTTCAGGTGAAGCCGGTGGCAGGCAGTTCGTTGCTGGTGCCGAACCGATCATCGCAGTTCTTGTGGAGCGCGAACTCATCCCGCCGCCTCATCCCTAGAGGTCGGGTGGGAGCCTTTCAGCGAAGTGAGCGGGGCATTCCGAATTTCGCTCATCCGCTGAAAGGCTTTTCTCCATAAGCGGTCAATTTCGCCAAATAGACTATAAAGTCTATAGAATTAATCGACTAAAATCCCCGGGAATACGCGATCAGAAAGGGGATGACATGTCCTACGTCCTGAGTGCACTGGATAAGAGCCCGCTTGCCGGCCAGGACAGTCCGACGGATGCCCTGAAGCGCACCATCGCATTGGCACAGCTGGCGGAGCGCCTGGGCTACCATCGCTTCTGGGTGGCCGAGCATCACAATGTTCCCGACCTTGCCAGCTCCTCGCCGGAAATCCTGATCTCCCATCTGCTCGCCCACACCAACCGTATCAGGATCGGTTCGGGCGGTGTCATGCTGCAGCACTACAGCGCCTACAAGGTGGCGGAGAACTTCAACCTGCTCGCGTCGCTGGCGCCAGGCCGCGTTGACCTTGGTGTCGGCAAAGCGCCAGGCGGCCTGCCGCTGTCGACCCGTGCACTGCAGGCAGATCGCGATCCGTCCCGCAAGTCTGACTTTGCGCAGCAGATCGCGGAATTGGGTGCCTATCTTGACAGGCAAGGGCCGGTGGAAGGGTTGGCCGCAACGCCCTTGCCGACGATTGCGCCGCAGCGTTTCCTGCTCGGCGCCAGTGTCGAGAGCGCCGAACTTGCCGCGGCACATGGCTGGGAGTTTGTTTTTGCCCGCCACCTCAACGGTGACGATGCCCTGCTCGATGCGGTCGCGTCGACCTATCGCAGCATTGCCGGTAAGGCGCCGATCGTCGCCGTATCGGCGATCGTTTCGGAATATGCCGGCGAGGCCATTGCCGAGGCGGAAAACACCAAGCTGTTCAAGGTGCATGTGCCGGGTGCCCAGAGCGTAACGGTCGGCAGCGCGGAGCAGGCCGAGGAATATGCCCGTCAGGTGGGCGCCGCCGAGTATCGCATCGAACCGAAGCAATCGAGCGTGATCGCCGGCACGCCCGATCAGGTGTGGTCCGAATTCGATCGCCTGGCAGATCGTTACGGCATCGCCGAATTCATCGTCGAACCGGCCGTCAACGGCTCGTGGCGTCTCGCCACGCTGGAGCTCCTGGCGCGTCGACGCTCGGCTGTCGCCGCGTAAGGCGCAACCCGACCAGGAAGAAGGATTTCGCGCATGAGTGAAAAACGCATTCCATTCGGCATCATGCTGCAAGGCCCCGGGGGGCATATGAATGCCTGGCGGCACCCCAGCGTGCCGGCCGACGCCAGCACCAACTTCGACTACTATGTCAGGACTGCCAGGCAGGCCGAAGCCGCTGGTATCGCTTTCGCGTTCGTCGCCGATGGGCTCTACGTCAACGAACAGTCGATCCCGCATTTTCTCAACCGGTTCGAGCCGATCGTGCTCCTGTCGGCATTGGCCGCGGTGACGGATCGCATCGGCCTGGTCGGAACGCTTTCCACATCCTACAGTGACCCGTTTACCGTCGCACGGCAGTTCGGTTCGGTGGATCTGGTCAGCGGCGGCCGCGCCGGCTGGAACGCCGTTACGTCCCCTCTCGAGGGGTCGGCCAGGAACTATGGCCGGGACAAGCATCCCGAGCATGCGCTGCGTTATCAGATCGCCACCGAGCATATCGAGATCGTCAAAGGCCTGTGGGATTCCTGGGACGACGATGCCTTCGTGCGCGATCGCGAGAGCGGCCAATATGCCGATTTCTCCAGGATGCATCGTCTGAACTACAAGGGGCGGTTCCACTCGGCGGAAGGGCCGCTCAATCTGGGCCGCTCCGCCCAGGGACAGCCGGTGCTGTTTCAGGCCGGCGCCTCCGAGGACGGTGTGTCGTTGGGCGGCCGTCATGCCGACGCCGTCTTCGCCGGCGCCGACTCCTTCGAGGAAAACCAGGCGCTTTCCCGGCGGCTCAAAGATGCTGCCGTGGCGCATGGGCGCGGTGCCGACGACATCAAGATATTCCCAGGCATTGCACCGATCGTCGGAACGACCGAGGCAGAGGCGGAGCGCAAATATCAGTTGATCCGCGATCTCGTCAGCGTGCCGGAAGCGCTGCGCTATCTCGGCCGCTTCTTCGATCATCACGATTTCGCGGCCTATCCGCTCGATGAGCCGTTCCCCGATCTGGGCGATATCGGCCAGAACAATTTCCGTTCGACCACCGATCGTATCAAGCGGACCGCAAGAGAGCGGGGGCAGACGCTTCGGGAGGTCGCCCTGGAGGTTGCCACGCCGCGTACGCGCTTCATCGGGACACCGGAAAAGGTGGCGGACGAGATCATCCGCTGGGTCGATGGTGGAGCTGCCGACGGTTTCGTTCTTTCGTTCCAGGTGATCACCGAAGGTCTCGATGACTTTGCCGAACACGTCCTGCCGCTGCTCGAGGCGCGCGGCCGACACAGCAACCAGCTCGCCGGCGCGACGCTGCGTGATCATCTCGATCTGCCCTTCAAGCAGAGCCGCTACAACCAGTCCGGCGAGGAAGCCAAATCCGCAGCGGAGCGCGCGGCCTGATGACCATTCATCAAGCCGCTCCGCTCAAGGATGACGTCGCGTCGACGCTGCTTGCCTATCGTGACGAATTCGTCGCTCTGCGGCACAGGCTGCATAGCGAGCCGGAAATGGGTTTTCGCGAGGTGAAGACCTCGGCGCTGATCGCGGAACTGCTGGAATCCTGGGGCTACGACGTAACCCGCGGCGTCGGCAAGACCGGCGTCGTCGGCACGTTGCGCAATGGCGCTGGCGATGCCTCGATCGGCATCAGGGCCGACATGGATGCTCTGCCGATCCTGGAGGCGACGGGCCTGGCCTATGCCAGCACGACATCAGGCACCATGCATGCCTGCGGCCATGATGGTCATACGACGATCCTACTGGCAGCAGCGCGATACCTTGCCGAGACGCGGAAATTCTCCGGGACGTTCCGGGCGATCTTCCAGCCTTCGGAAGAGGGTGGCGCCGGTGCCCGTGCCATGATCGCCGACGGCCTGTTCGACCGGTTTCCCGTCGACACGGTTTTCGGGCTGCACAACTGGCCTGGCGTGCCGACCGGCCAGTTCGGTTTCCGCTCCGGCCCGACGATGGCTTCGGTCGACCTTGTCATCATCCGTGTCATCGGCAGGGGCGGCCACGGTGCAAAGCCGGCGCAGGCGGTCGATCCGGTTGTTGCGGCGGCCTCGCTGGTGCTGGCGCTGCAGACGGTCGTCTCGCGCAACGTAGATCCGCTCGAGACCGCCGTGGTGACCGTCGGCACCATCAATGGCGGCATTGCCGCCAATGTCATTCCCGACAGCGTCGAGCTGAAACTGACGGTTCGCACCTTCAACGAAGCGGTGCGAGAGCAGATCAAGGCCCGCATCATCGCCTTGGCGGAAGCGCAGGCTGCAAGCTACGGCGCGCGTGTCGAGATCAGCTACCCGCGCGGTTATTCCACGCTGGTCAACCACGAGCGAGAGACGGCATTCGCACGACGGGTTGCTTCCCGGCATTTCGGTGAGCGCCGGCTGGAGACGGATTTCCGGCCGATCACCGCCAGCGAGGATTTCGCCTTCATGCTGCAGGAGCGGCCAGGCAGCTACCTCTTCATCGGCAACGGCGACAGCGCCGACCTGCACAGCCCGCGCTACGACTTCAACGACGAGATCCTGATCGATGCCGCCGGCTACTGGGTGCATCTGGTGCAGGACTATCTGGCCGATCGCAACGGCAGCCATCCAACTCCTGAAGGAACCGAGGTGCCATGACCGACGGCTTTCTTTATACCACGCCGCTCGATCCGCGTGCGCAGCCGCTGATCGAGGCCCTTACCTGGGAATATGAGACACGCTACGGCAACTACTGGGGTGAACCGGCCGGTGCAGAAATGGCTCGCTATCCTGCCGAGCTGTTCGCGCCACCGCACGGCGCTTTCGTCCTGCTGATGCGCGGCGGCACGGCCATCGCCGGAGGCGCCTTCAAGCGCTACGACGAGCGCACCGCCGAGCTCAAGCGCGTCTGGACACATGTCGATCTGCGCCGGCAAGGACTGGCGCGTATCGTGTTGGCGGAACTCGAAGCGCAAGCCGTGCGGCAAGGCTACAGCAGGATCTACCTGACGACCGGCTTTCGCCAGCCAGAGGCTGCGGGTCTCTATCTCAACAATGGTTACGCCGCGCTGTTCGACACGACAGTCGATCCTGAGATCCACGGCTCCCTTCCCTTTGAGAAGGACCTCAGCGCACTGGTGACAGGCGTGGCTGAGTCCATCCGCAAGGCAGGGTGAGTGCATATTTCACGAAGAGGTTCTGTAATAATGCATGGAATTTGGATGGCAATGTCAATTCGAAGTGAAAACTTGAAAAAACTTGCCGTGACCGAGAGAAAATAATTCTGAATATAAAATCATAAAACCGAGAAAATCTGGCGATATACATACTTTTTCTGGAGAGGCGGAATCGAAATGACAACAGTTACGGATGTTGGCGACATTTCCGCTGCCAGACGATCACGATCCATCGAAAGCCACACCGGCTATAAGGTCGTGCCGGCCAAGCATCATTGGCGCACGGTCGGCACGATCGTCGCGGTTCTGGTGATCGCGGCCACACTGCATTCCGTCCTGACCAATCCACGCTGGGGCTGGGATGTCTTTGCGAAGTTCTTCTTCTCCGAACCGGTGCTGGTTGGCCTCGGCCGCACCTTGCTTCTGACGGTGCTCGCTTCCGCGCTCGGCTTCCTGCTCGGTACGGTGCTGGCCTTTGCGCGTGTATCGACCTCACCGCTGCTGTCGGGCGTATCCTGGGCCTATATCTGGTTCCTGCGCTCGATCCCGCTGATCGTGCTGCTGCTGGTTCTGAACAATCTCGGCTACCTCTATCCGACCGTCGATGTCGGCGTGCCGTTCACCAGCATCCTGTTTGCGCAATACAACACCGTCGAGGTGCTCAGCCCGTTTGCGGTGGCGCTGATCGGGCTCAGCCTCAACCAGGCCGCTTTTTCGGCCGAGATCATTCGTGGTGGCATCCTGTCGGTCGATCACGGACAGCATGAGGCCGCTGCCGCGCTCGGACTGTCACGGCGGCGGCAGGCGCTCAACATCGTGCTGCCGCAAGCGATGCGCGCGATCCTGCCCAGTGGCTTCAACGAGATCATCGGCCTCGCGAAATCGACCTCGATGGTCTATGTGCTCGCCCTGCCGGAACTGTTCTACACAGTTCAGGTCATCTACCGCCGCAACCTGGAAGTCATCCCGCTGCTGATGGTGGCCACGGTCTGGTACCTGGTCATCATGAGCGTTCTCTCGCTCATCCAGATCGCGATTGAGCAGTATTACTCCAAGGGTGCCACCCGCAAGGCGCCAGGCCCCGTGTTCAGGCGCATTGCCGCATTCCTGTCGGGGCTGCCCTTCGGACCGGTTTTGGTCGGGAAGCAGATTGCGGTGGAGACGAAGCAGGCCGTCGTCCGCAAGCCCCTGGCCGCCGTCAATCTGGGCGATCGTGGTGCCGGCCGCATCGAGATCCGCGATGTCAGCAAGCGCTTCGGTACCCTGACCGTACTCGACCAGGTCAGTCTCACTTTGGCACCGGGAACGGTCACGGCCATTATCGGCCCGTCGGGCGCCGGCAAGTCGACGCTGCTTCGCACGATCAACCATCTTGAACGCACGGATGAAGGCTTCATTTCGATCGATGACGAGTTGATCGGCTATGCGCGCGACGGCAACGTGCTCTACGAACTGAAGGAAGGCGCCATCCGCCGCCGCCGTTCGGCCGTCGGCATGGTGTTCCAGAATTTCAACCTGTTCCCGCATCTGACGGTGGTCGAGAACATCATCGAGGCACCCGTTTCCGTGCATGGGATTCCGCGTGCCGAAGCGATCGAAACCGCTCTCGACCTTCTGGCCCGGATCGGGCTCTCCGATAAGGCCAATGCCTATCCGCGCCATCTGTCGGGCGGCCAGCAGCAGCGTGTGGCCATTGCCCGGGCACTTGCACTGAGGCCGAAGGTCCTGTTGTTCGACGAGCCGACCTCGGCGCTCGATCCGGAGCTGGTCGGCGAAGTTCTCGACGTCATCAAGGAACTGGCGGATTCCGGCACGACCCTGGTGATCGTCACCCACGAAATCGGCTTCGCCCGCGAGATCGCCGACACCGTCGTCTTCATGGAAAGCGGCAAGGTGGTCGAGGTGGCGCCGCCGGCCAAACTCTTCAGCGAACCGGCCCATCCGCGCACCCGCGCCTTCCTGGCCAAGGTTATCTAGCCCGCATTCTTTCCTTCGCCAGTCACACGTCCGGAGCACCCGGCGCGCCCGTCCTTTCGTGACGGGCAAGGTATCGTACGTCTCGAAACAGGAGCAGGCACATGACATTCCATCGCAGTCGGTTTTCCTTCGTAGCAGCGGGGCTCGCCAGCCTTGGGCTGTGGGCGACGACATCCATGGCGGCCGAGTTCGATCTCAGCCCGGAACAGCCAACGCGCATTCATGCCGAGAAGAGCGAAAAGGCGATCGCGGCGATCCCTAAGGACTACAAGTTCGTCGAGCCCGGCGTCCTGACCATCGGCATCAATCCGTGGGATCCACCGGTCGCCACCTATGCAACCGACGCCAAGGCCGTCGTCGGCACCGACCCGGACCTGGCGATTCTGCTTGCCGAAACGCTGGGTCTCAAGCTCAACCTTGTCGCCGTTGCGTGGGAAGACTGGCCGCTCGGCCTGTCCTCAGGCAAGTTCGATGCCGTCATCAGCAATGTGACGGTGACGGAGGAGCGCAAGGAGAAGTTCGACTTCTCCACCTACCGGCAGGATGTGCTGGGCTTTTATGTGAAGAAGGACAGCGCAATCACGTCGATCAAGGAGCCGAAGGACGTTGCCGGGCTGAAGGTCATCACGGGGGCCGGCACCAACCAGGAGAAGATCCTGCTGGAATGGGACCGCGAGAATGTTGCTGCGGGCCTGAAGCCGGTTGAGGTGCAATATTATGATGACCGCGCGGCGAGTCAGCTGGCGATCCAGTCGGGCAGGGCGGACGCTGAATTCAATCCGAATGCTACCCTGGCCTATGGTGCGGCAGTGAACAGCGGAACCAAGCTGGTGGGCGTCGTCAGCGGCGGCTGGCCGCGTACCGCCGAAATTGCGGTGGCCACCCGCAAGGGCAGCGGGTTGGCTGACCCGTTTACGGTTGCTGTCAACGAACTGATCTCCAGTGGCAAGTATGGCGAGGTCTTGAAGAAGTGGAGCCTGACCGAGGAGGCGATCGACAAGTCGGCCACCAATCCCCTCGGCCTGCCGAAACCCAACAGCTGAGCAGGGGCTGAAAGCCGCGGGCGTCTCGTACGCCTGCGGTCCAGTCCACGGTTTATCTTCAGAAAGAGTCACGCCATGCTTTCCAGAACACGCCTTCTTGCTCCCGTTTTCCTGGCTACATTGCTTGTGGCTGCGGGTGCTGCCGCCACCGCCCAGTTCGATCTCAGTCCGGAGCAGAGTGGCCGTGTGCGCGCCGACAAGGACGACGTGCTGGTCAAGACCATTCCGAAAGATTTCCATTTCGTCGACGAAAGCGTGTTCACGGTGGCGGTGGCTCCGTCCGGTGTGCCGCCGATCGCCAGCTACGCCACGGATGCCGCGACCGTCATCGGTGCCGACCCGGATATCGCCCAGCTTGTCGCCGACAAGCTCGGCCGGCCACTGAAGCTGGTGGCCGTCGCCTGGGAGGACTGGCCGCTCGGCATCGTCTCCGGCAAATTCGATGCCGTCATTTCCAATGTCGGCGTGACCGAGGAACGCAAGCTCAAATATGATTTCTCCAGCTACCGGCAGGGCCTGCACGGCTTCTATGTTCGCAAGGACAGCCCAATCCAGAAGATCGCCGAGCCGAAGGACATTGCCGGGCTGAAGATCGTCACCGATCCCGGCACCATCCAGGAGAAGATCATTGTCGAATGGGATCGGCGCAACCGTGAGGCCGGGCTGAACCCGGCCGAGATCATCCTGTTCGACGACGAGGCGGCGTCGAACCTGGCGCTGCGGTCGGGGCGGGCCGATGCCGTCTTCAGCGTCAATGCGGTGCAATCCTATCAGGCGGCGGTGACCGGCGACGCGCGGCTAGTGGGCACCGTCAATGCCGGCTGGCCGCTGACCACGGATGTCGGCGTGGTAACGCGTCGTGGCAGCGGTATCGCCGATGTCGTCACGGCGGCGCTCAACGAAACGATCAAGGACGGCAAATACAAACAGGTTCTCGATAAATGGAACCTTGGGCCCGAAGCGATCGATCAGTCGAGGACCAATCCACCCGGCCTGCCGAAATACTGATCTCCGACCCGATGCGGAAACGTCCAGCCTGGCGCGAGTACAATCGATGACGAAGCCCATCATTCGACGTCTCGCTTTCCTCACGCCGGGCAATTATCCGGACAACGATCCAGCCGCCGGCTTCGAGAAGACGCTGCAGCTGTTCGAATTCGGCGAGGACATCGGTTTCGATGGCGCCTGGGTCAGGCAGCGTCATCTGGAACCCGGGATCTCGTCGGCCGCTGCCTTTCTGGCGGCGGCAAGCCAGCGTACCCGCAGGATCGAACTCGGCACTGCGGTCATCCCGATCGGATATGAAAGCCCTTATCGGCTGGCGGAAGATCTTTCTACCGTCGATGTCCTGGCGCGCGGGCGGCTCAATGTGGGATTGAGTGCCGGCACGCCACCGCATGCCGAGACGCTGGGGCCGCTGGTGTTCGATGGCGACTGGCGCGGTTTCGATTTTTCACATGAGCGGGTGCTGCGTTTCGTCCGCAACCTCAAGGGCGAGCCAATCGGCGCGCCCGGCGCGATCGTCGAGTTTCCCGGCGGTCGCGTCACGCCGAGGCTTCAGCCTTATGCCGCTGGTCTTTCAGAGCGGATCTGGTATGGCGGCGGTTCGCTGCGATCCGCCGATTGGGCGGGGTGCAACGGTCTCAATCTTTTGATCGGCAATGTGACTTCGGGTGAAGGCACGGACAATTTCTTCGAAGCCCAGCTTCGGCAATTGGAAGCCTTCAAGGCTCAGCCTGGACACGGTCGTGTTGCACTCGGCCGGGTCATCGTACCGTTCGACAGCGCCGATGCAGTCACGCGCCAGCGTTATACTGCCTATGCCAACAGCCGCGACGAGCGGACGGGCAAGGCACATGGTGAGCGGCGGACGCTGTTTGCGCGCGACCTTGTGGGACCGTCGGAGGCGATTGTCGAGAGGCTGCTCGCCGACCCGGTCTTTGCCGAGGTGGACGAACTGCGTCTCGAACTGCCTTACAGCTTCCTGCACGAGGACTATGAGCAGATTCTGGCCGATGTGGTCGAACACATCGCACCGGCTTTCGGTTGGGCTGAAAAGATTGCCGGGTCAAAGTCGGCGCGTGCTCCAGCCCGATAACATGCGCGCCCCGGCGCCACTTGGGTGACGTCAGTGATTATCCATGTCGACACGTTCCAGGTTTTCCCCAGGGAGGCTCGGTGACATTCGATCATTGCGGTCGGCATCGAAGGCCAGTTTGCGCTCCCAGGGATCGAAAAACTTGATGATCGAGCGCTCTGCTTTGGCCTCATCGCCAAAATGGTTTTCTTTCATACTGAACATGGCGCAGGTTCCCCTTCTGCGTTACTCACCTGAAAAGCCGGCTAGCCGATAGCATACCCAGCCAGCTTGCCTTGCGGTGTCTGACACCCCCCGCACCATCAAGGCAGTCTACATGTAGACTGGCCAGAATGAAGCCGCTTACCCCATTTGGGGCATCGGTCATGACAATTGCGTGTCCGCCTGTGACTTTGCACGACAGATGCTACCGCGCCGCGCCTCTCCGAGCCTCGGCGCTGGACTTCATGGCCAGGCAGCAGGCTACATATCGTTGAAGCACCGCCACGTGAGGTTAGGCCGATGATTGCGGGATGCCTGGAGGTGGCGGATCACAGCAATCCGAACCGTTTCCTGGCGGCATCGGTGGTGGGCGTGAACAGTGCCACGATGGTGCCTTCGGGGTCGCGGAACTGCGTCGAGCGGTTTCCCCAAGGCATCAGCCTGGGCTCGTGTACCAGTTCGACCTTGCCCTTCAGTCGATGATATTCGGCATCGACATCGTCAACCATGAATTCAATGATCGCCGTGCGGTTGGCGCGGGGCTCGGCACTGCCTTCCTTGAACAGGGCTACCGTCTCCGCACTGCCGATGGCGAGCGTGGCAGATGGCATGACGATCTCGGCGAAGACAGGGGCCAGCCACGCGGCGCGCTGGCCGGTCAGAGTTTCGTAGAAGCCGACCATGCCTTCCACATCGGCGGCGATCAGGCGGATGGATGCAAATTTCATCGATTGAGGTCCTTCGATTTGTGGTGACGGGATATGGCGCCGCGACAAGCTTGTGGCACACGCCTTTTGCCACCATAATGGCAGCAGGAGTCAGCATCGCATGCGTCGTGCCGATCGATTGTTTCAGATCATCCAAATCCTGCGGCGGTCGACCCGCCCGGTGACCGCCGCGGCCCTGGCCGCGGAAATAGAGGTATCCAAGCGCACCGTGTACCGCGACATCGCCGACCTCATCGGCCAGAGGGTTCCTATCGTGGGGGAGGCTGGTCTCGGCTATCTGCTTGCTCCAGAATACGACATGCCACCGCTGATGCTGACGCCCGACGAACTCGAGGCCGTCGTGTTGGGATCGCAATGGGTTGCGGCACGTGGCGACAAGGTTCTCTCAGCCGCGGCCCGTGATGTCGTGGCCAAGATCACGGCGGTTGTCCCCGAGCGTCTGCGGCAGTTCATTGTCGCGTCAAGCGTCGGTGCCAAACCGGGAGGAGACGCGTCGTCCGACCCGGTCGACACGACGGAGCTGCGGACTGCGATCCGCGAAGGCAGGAAGCTGCATCTGCTCTATCGATCCGAAACCGGCGAGGAGACGGCTCGCATCGTCTGGCCGGTGATCCTGGGCTATGATGAGGCAACACGACTGATCGTGGCCTGGTGCGAGTTGCGGCAAGGGTTCCGGCATTTCCGCACCGACCGGGTGATGCAGGTCACCGTTCTCGCGGATAGCAATGGCTTGCGCAAAGGCGAGTTACGTCGTCGCTGGGAGCTTTGGCGCGATGAGCAGCGTCGCGATCGAGTTCAGCACGAGCGGGTTGTCATCGAAAAAGGCTAGAACCCGGCCGTCAGGCCGGGTTCCGTTTTTTGCATCGGGGCGATGTTCTAGAAATCGCGCTGGAAGCGAAGGATGCCGCCGACCCCGTCGCTCTTGGCGTGGTACTTGCTGGCAGACTTGTTGAAGTAGTCCACTTCGCCGGTGATCGTGAACCCCGGAACCAGCTGATGCGCGATGTTTGCCGCCAGGGCGAAGGTCTTGCCCTGGTCATAGGAGGCCTGGATGTTGAACGCGGTCTTCTCGTTGAACTTGTAGGTACCGCCACCCCAGATGGCCCACTTGCCATCCCATGTCTTGTAGAAATTGCGCAGTGAGTTCTTCTCAGTGCCGTAGCCGCCGAGCACGAACAGCGAAATCTGATCGGTTGCCTTCACGTCCAGGCGGACCTTGCCGGCCCATTCTTCATAAGCGCTGTTGTAGGCTGCAACGCCGGAGATGGATCCCCAGCCCTGGGTGTATTTAGCGCCTGCGACCACGTGCGGAACGTAGCTGTCGATGGTCTGGTTTGCAGCCCTGGCGACCCACAGGCCGGCTTCATTCTTGACACGGGTATTGTAGCTGCCCGATCCCTGTTCCAGCGAGACGATCGCCGAGAAGCCGTTGCCGGCATCGAAGGTGTAGCTGATCAGGTTGGTGTCGTACTCGCCGAAGGGGATGAAATCGTCGTTGATGACGTTGCCGGCATAACCCGAGAAGGTGTTGAAGGCCGATTCATCCTTACCGACACGGAGGCCGCCAAGCTGGATCCACGCGAAATTCAGCGTCACATCCTTGTTGCGGGCATTGGCGTTGTCGCCGCTGTTGCCGAAATTGAAGCGGGTTTCGGTATAGGTCTTCAAGGTGCCGTATTCGGTTTCCTGGCCGGTCCAGGTCTTCAGCGTGAAGCGGGCGTTCTTGGCATAGGTATCACGCTCGCGGCCATTCAGTCGGTCTGTCGTCTTGACGCCGCCAAAATCGCCGAGACCGACGTCATAGCGTACGTAACCACCGACGCGCAGGCAGGTTTCGGTGCCCGGGATATAGAAGTAGCCGGCGCCGTAGACGTCGCAGATCTTGACGTATTCCGCCGGCTCCGGTTCGGCGACGACGACAGCGTCGGCGGCGCGCGCACCGGAAACCGCGAGCAAAGCCGCAGCCGAGCCGAGGAGAAGGCTCTTAACGTTCATTTTCAAACTCCTGTCTTTGGAAAAGTGTCCTCGAAAAGGCAGAATCTTTTTCCTTTTCGAGCGAAGCCTTCGCATCGAATTCGGTCTTCGGCAAATTGATTTCAGTTTTTTCTGATTATTTCTCGTATAGTTTCTTCAAATGTTGTCACAATGACACTATTTATTTCGTAATCTAACCATATTCATATTTAAAGTCAGGAATCTAACTAAATTTATTTTACGACTTGTATTTATAAGAGTCGTCATTTGCTCGTCTTCGTAATATATAAAAACCACATCGGCCTCCAGTCGATGGGGTGGTTCCGCATCGATGTATCCCCTGCAATCGATGCGGAGCTACCGTCTAATAAAATGCTGACCAAATCGGAGTATTGTTCGCCGACTAGATGAAGTTTTTCTGGATAGGTTTGTCGTCCCGCGCCCGATGGCGAAAGGAACGCAAAATTTTGCTAATCAGAATTTCGTGTTGCTTTCGCGCGCTCGATCCTGGCCCGGATGCGACGATCTTTCTCGCCTGTTGGCGAAAAAGCGATTGGATTTCGGTTGTCGCATCGAAATGCGGCGAAGGATCTTGGTGGCGATTTCCAGCTCCGAAATATCGAAATCGGACAAGATGTCTTCATGCAGTTCGCAAAGCACGTCTTCGAGCTTGGCAGCCAGGGCGGTGCCTTCTTCAGTAAGCCAAAGGGCTTTTGCGCGTTGATCCTTCGGATCTTCGCGACGTTCAATCAATTTGGCAGCTTCAAGCTGGGTAATCATGTCGGCAAGCGTCGCTGCGCGGATACCGATACTGTTCGCTACCTCGGATTGCCAGACGCCATTTCCCAGTCTTGAAACCCAAATCAAGGGCATTGCGCGGGCCTCGGAAATGTCGTGGCGCATGAACTTCCGCTCTGCGTGGGAACGCCAGCATCTGTCAGCGCGAACCAATTCCGATACCAAGTCCCGACGCGCGCTATTCAAATCGAACCACCTTTATTCCAAATGCACTCATATTCTTCGGGCAGTCCTGCTGACCCCTCCCGACTTCCCTTGCTCCAATGTCCAATCGAAAAGACGTCGCGGCGTTGGAAGTGCCTCTTCCACTCTAGGCTGCAAAGGTCGCGATTCCGTGAATGGTTCGTGGAGGTTCCGTGGAGGAAGGGCCTTTTGACGTCACATGGATGCCGACGAACGATCCTCTCCTGCAAGCGGGCAAGCGCCGACAAGCAAGCGATTGTGAGCCGGCTGATCTTGTGTCAGGCAGAAACCGATTTCCCATCCATGCCAGGGGCAGGGGAAAGCGGCAGTGAAACCTCGATGACCAGACCGCCGCTTGGCGACGATCTGGCCACGGCATCTCCGCCATGCGCGCGCAGGACAGCTCTCACAATGGCCAATCCCAGTCCGCTGCCGCCACTCTTGCGAGAGCGGGATTCGTCCGCACGCCAAAATCGCTCGAACATTTTTTCATGGCTGCCAGGAGGCACACCTGGACCGGAGTCGGAGCAGCGAATGATGCCGACCGAGCCGGAGACGAAGGTCTGCATGTGTACCGTGCTGTGCGGAGCGTAACGGCGCGCATTGTCGAGCACGGCCAACAACGCCTGGCGCACGCGATTGCGGTCAATTTTGCACGGAACGGACTGCAGGTGCCGTTCCAGCTTTATGTCAGCCGCCGCCATCTCCGGTTCCATGGCACCGGCAATAGCCTCGACCTCACGCGCCAGATCGACCGTTTCCAGCTTCAGCTCGAGATGGCCGGCGCTGGCTAGGCCAAGGGTCCGCAGGTCTTCGACGAGATATGTCAAACCGTCGACATGCGCGATGAGATTGCCGTACAGCTCTCTGGTCGGCGGAAAGACACCGTCGGCCAATCCTTGCAAACGCCCCCGGAGGATCGTCAGCGGCGTGCGCAGTTCGTGGGCGATGGCGGAGTTCGAGAACCGCAATTCAGATTCGGCGGTCTCCAGGCGCCAGGCCATCGCGTTGAAATCGCTGATCAGCGTTTCGGCCTCTCCAAAGCCATTCTGCACCACTTCGGCGCGGGCGCTGAAGTCCCCGCTGGTGATGGAGCGAAGCGCTTTGGCAACGGTTTCGAGGGGGCGTAGAATTCGACGCGCCAGTCTCCATCCGACGATCCCTGCTGCAACCAGGCTGATCGCGACGAAAATGGCAAGCGCGACGAAATCGGTGAATACCCAATCGCTCTCCTCACCCTGGATCGAAACGGGGACGAGCCATTCATAGTTGTAGTAGTAGAAAATCCCGCCGAAGAACATGACCGCGAGTGCCAGCAGCGTCACGGCACTGATCGACAGCATGACCTGACTGCTGAGGGTCCCTTTTTTCATCGACGTCCGGTCAATTGTTCGGCTTCGCAGCGGATATGGCGCACATCTGGCGTCCTAGCGATAGCTGGTGACCAGCTTGTAGCCTACCCCGCGCACTCCGGTCATGAGACCATCGGCTCCAGCCGCGGCAAGCTTGCGTCTCAGATTGCTAACATGGCTGTCCACCGTGCGCTCCAGTGCCTCTCCTTCAGGGAGGCACGCATCGACCAACTCGCTACGCTCGAAGACCCGGTTCGGTGAACTGGCCATGTGGGCCAGAAGGCGAAACTCGGTCCTGGTCAGCTCCAGCGAGACCTGACCCTTCACGGTTTCCACCGATGCCATGTATGCGTCGGGATCAACCGTCAGCGGTCCGACCCTGATCGCGTTTCCCGCATCTCTCCTCCGGGTTCGCCGCAGCACGGCCTTTGCGCGAGCGACAACCTCGAGGGGGTTGAACGGCTTGACGACATAGTCGTCGGCGCCGATGCGGAGGGCCTGCAGCTTGTCCAGGTCTTCGGCAAGCGCCGTGACCATGATAACGGGCGTGTCGCCTCGTCGACGCAGGGCGGCAAGCACCTCATAACCGTCCTGTCCCGGCATCTTCACATCGAGAATGATGATGTCGGGCCGAAGGCGCAGATGGTGCGCCAGTCCAGTCGGGCCGTCATTCGCGCTGACGGTCCGAAAGCCTTCCCGGCCGAAATAGGTTTCGAGAATGTCGACGATTTCGGGCTCGTCCTCGACGATCAGCACAAGTGCGTTTTCCATCATCATCGGCAAGTTGTCTTCCGGCGTACTGTCGCCCGGTGTTCCGTCGTCTGGCGATGGTTGGGCGGCAAAATTTCAAGAGCGCTCATGTCGCAGCCCGCCTGGACGGGCGCTTGACCGCGCTGCGTTCAGGATGTGTCGATATTGTGTGGAGTTTTTGTGGAGCGCCGAGGGCGTTTTGGAGAGGAAGCAAACCAGGTCTGAAGGAGCCTGAATAAGGGGGCGGTTCACTGTTGGTAAACCATCCATGGCCGATCGTCCGGACATGGCTGAATTGATTCCCTTCCCTCTTCATTCTCGTGCAACCCTGGTCCGGTCGATCTCCGATGATTTGGAGGTCGTCCATGGTCCGAGCGCCAACGCGTTCTGGCGAGAGCGCATCGCTGGTATCGTCGCCGGGTTGCGCGCGGACGGTGTCACTGATGACGCGATCCGAACGGAGATCCTTGGCCTGCAGTCCGCTGTTCAATGCGAGTTGCAGAGACGCGCCAGCTCGGCCGCTGCGGTCTAGACCGGATTCCTGCAGCCAAACATTGCTTGTTTGGCTGAGAAGCAACCGACGACTTCGCCCAAGTCTGAGACTTGCCATCAACGCCTTTACACCCTGCATTCACGCAGGAAGGGATGAAGGGTGGTGGGGAAGACGTGCAGGCCGTCCTGGCGTTCTGTCATCCGGCCACGCATCCTGATGACAGATGGCGGCACCGCCAGTGGAACCGGATCCTCTCGCAGAACTGGGTGCATGAGACCGTCACCGGCGGCCGAAAGCGCTTCCGTGTCATGGCTGCCGCACGGCCGCTATCACAACAAATGGTATCAGACCGGCAGCGGTGCCTTCTTCGCGCTCTGCATCCACGGGCAATGGCTCTACATCGATGCGCTGGCATCGATTGGCTGAGCGGCAGAACCCGCAGTTCTTTCACCCAAAAGACCGGGATGGCAAGGTTGGCCGCGGATTGCCCAGCGCAGCCGGCATCTAGATGACCTTCCGCACATCCTCTTCAAAACTCAGGACATGATGCAGCGCGATGCGTTCGGCGGTTTCGCCGTCGCCGCGGCAGACCGCTTCGAGCATCTGGGTCTGCTCGTGCAGCACCTTGTCCAGGCCAGACATCAGCTCGGGGAAGCGCCGTGTCGCCACATGCAGGATGCGCAGCGACAGGTTGTGGTAGTGGTCGAGCGTGTCGAACAGATAGGGGTTCTTGGCGGCGCGGTAGATGAAGCGGTGGATGCGGCGGTCGAGCGCCAGCAGCGGCTGAGCTTCGGGCGGGTTCGAAAAAGCCGCGAGTTCTTCCAGCAGTTTGCGCGCTTCGCGCCGTTCCGGTTCGCGCAGGCGCTCCGCCGCCAGCCGTGTCGCCCAGGACTCGATGGTGGCGCGCGCTTCGTAAATCGCCGACAGGTCGCTGATGTCGATCTTGCTGACGGATGTGCCGCGGCGGCCGTTGACATCGACGAAGCCGTCGCGTTGCAGCCGCAGCAGCGCCTCGCGCACCGGCGTGCGGCCGACGTCGAGCCGCTGCATCAATTCGCTCTCGCGCAGCAGCGTGCCCGGCGCCAGCTTCACCGTGATGATGTCTTCCCGCAGCTGCAGATAGGTGCGCTCGGCCAGCGTCGCGCCGGCCTCGTCTTCCTCATGCATCCACGCGTCCATCGCCCTGTCTCCGCTGTGCCGGCGCCCGATCGCCGGGAATCGCTTGACAATGGATATGTATAATATACTGATAGATATATTACAAATATATTGATCCGATTGCAGGGAGGTATCGGTCATGAAAAAAAGGAATTTTTCGTCGTCGTCGCTTAAGGGAGGTTTCGCCGCGGTGCTCGGCTTCGGCATGGGATTGCTTGGCGTGTTTCTGCCTGCCTCGGCGGAGGATCTGGAGACGCTGAAGCCGGGTGTGCTGCAGGTCACCATCCAGCCCTACATGCCCTATACGGCGATGAAGGATGATAAGCTGGTCGGGCTGGACAGCGATATCCTCGCCGCGGTTGCCAACAAGCTCGGCCTCAAGATTGAAGTCAACGTCACCGATTTTCCCGGCATGCTCGCCTCGGTGCAGTCGCGACGCGCCGACATCACGATCGGCGGCATCGCCTGGTCGGATGCGCGCCGGAAGGTCGGCCTGTTCACCGATCCGCCCTATTATTCGCCCCCGGCCATGGCTGTCGCAGGCTCCGACACATATCCGGACGTCAAGAGCCTGGAAGGCAAGGATCTCGGCACGGTCACCGGCTATGTCTGGGCGAAATCGATCGCCCAGGTGCCGAATGCCACGCCGCATACCTATCCTTCGGCCGACAGCGTGTTCCAGGACCTTGCGTCGGGCCGGCTCAATGTGGGTTTCCTCGATCCGTTGCTGATCGTCTACCAGCAGAAGCAGCGGCCGGACATGAAGTTCCGCGTCGAATACCTGACGCCGCCGACTGCCGACGAGGTCAAGGAGTATCCCGACTACCAGTATTTCCAGCCCTACATGACCGGCTTCTACCTGCCCAAGGAAGCGCCCAAGCTGGCCAACGCGGTCTCCGACCAGATCGATGCCATGTACAAGGATGGCTCGCTCGCCGCGCTCATCACCAAATGGGGCGGCGACCCCAAACAGTTCCTGGTTCCGTCGCCGGAGATGGCGGCGCAGCGCCGTGGCGTCGATCGTCCCGCGGAATGGTCGCCGCCCTCGATCGCGCCTTGACGAGCGGAGGGCCGGATAATGTCCCCTTCCGACGTCTTCAGCGGATTCCTCCAGGTTCCCTGGGGCGACTACATGGGCAATATCGGCTGGGGTCTGTCGAGGACCCTAGCCTACACCATAGCCAGCTTCGCCGGCGCGGCACTTCTCGGCCTTGTGCTCGCGCTGATGCGCCTCAACCGCCTGCGTCTGGTGCGGCTGCCGGCCGCGCTCTACACGGAGGTCTTCAAGAACGTCCCGCTGCTCGCCATCATCTTCGTCACCTATTTCGGCCTGCCGTCGGTGGGGGTGAAGCTCAGCGTGTTCGCCGCCGGCGTGCTCAGTCTCGTGCTGTTCTACGCGGCCTATCTGTCCGAGATCTTCCGCGCGGCCATCGCCGGTATCCATTCCGGCCAGAACGAGGCGGCACAGGCGCTGGGTCTCGGCCGTGGCACCACCTTCGGCCATGTCGTGCTGCCGCAGGCGCTGCGTCTGGCGCTGCCCGGCACCAACACCATGTTCGTCGACCTGCTCAAATCGACCTCGCTGCTGGTGACGATCTCGGCTGCCGAACTGATGACCCAGGCGCAGCTGATCGCCTCCGAGACGTTCAGGGCGCTGGAGGTCTACCTCGTCATTGCCGCCATCTATTTCGCGGTCTGCTATCCGGTCTCGCAAAGCCTGCTCTGGCTGGAGCGCACGATCCAGGCCGGTGTGCCGTTGTCGCGCGGCCGGCGTCGGCGGCTGCGGCTGGCGAAGACCCTGCTCGCGGGAGGAACTGCATGACCCAGCATCCAGTCAGCATGACGCAAGACGTCGCGATGGCAGCCACCAAACCGGCCGTCACCATCCGCGGCCTCCGGAAATCCTTCGATGGCAGGCAGGTGCTCGGCGGCATCGATCTCGATGTGCCGGGCGGCCGCATCGTCAGCATCATCGGCCAGAGCGGCGGCGGCAAGACGACGCTGATGCGCTGCGTCAACCTGCTCGAACAGCCTGACGACGGCGTCATCGAGGTCAATGGCGAGGCGATCTGCGCCAGTGGCGCGGTGACATGCAAGGATCTCGCCAGGCTGCGCCAGCGTGTCGGCATGGTGTT
Source organism: Mesorhizobium sp. NPDC059025 (assembly GCF_042739655.1). NCBI lineage: Bacteria > Pseudomonadati > Pseudomonadota > Alphaproteobacteria > Hyphomicrobiales > Phyllobacteriaceae > Mesorhizobium > Mesorhizobium sp. NPDC059025. Next base: position 183,371 of record NZ_JBHYIM010000009.1, read on the forward strand.
CCAGCGCTTCAACCTGTTCCCGCATCTGACCGCGGTCGAGAATGTCGTGCTCGCGCAGATGCACGCTGCGGGGATCGGCGAGCGCGAAGCGGTCGAGCGCGCCGTGCGGCTGCTCACCCGCGTCGGTCTGGCGCATCGGGCGACAGCCTATCCGGAGCGCATGTCGGGTGGTGAGCAGCAGCGCGTGGCGATTGCCCGGGCGCTGGCGCTTGGGCCTACCGTGCTGCTGTTCGATGAGCCGACCTCGGCGCTCGATCCGGAATCGACCGGCGAGGTGCTGCGGGTCATGCGCGAACTCGCCAATGACGGCATGACGATGATCCTGGTCACCCATGAACTGCCCTTTGCCCGGGAAGTGTCGGACTGGGTCGTCTTCATCGATGGCGGCAAGATCATCGAGCAAGGCGCTGCGGCGGATGTGCTCGACCGGCCACACGAGGCGCGCACGCGTGCCTATGTCGCGAAATACGCTGCATCCGGCTGAATGCCGGCATCAAACCATCGCGCGGCGGCACCCCCGGCGTTGCCGCCGTCCTCCTCTCAACTGGTATGGATTCGATGAGCAGGATTTCGACCGACGTCGCCGTGATCGGCGGCGGCGTCATCGGTCTGGCGATCGCGCTTCGGCTTCGCGCCGACGGTCGCGAGGTCGTGGTGATCGAGCCAAACGAACCCGGCAGCGGCGCCTCCTACGGCAATGCCGGTACCATCGCCGACTATGCGGTCCTGCCGGTAGGAACGCCAGCGATCCTGCGCAACCTCTTGCCGCTGCTGCTCGATGCCGACAGTCCCCTGTCGATCCGAACTTCCGCCTTGCCCACTCTGTTTCCCTGGCTGGCGCGCTTCGCCTGGGAGTCGCTGCCGCACCGCTATCGTGACAATACCCGCCGGATTGCCGAGCTCCTGTCCGACGCCCCGGCGGCATGGCGTGAGTTCGCTGCGGAAATCGGCGCATCGGACCTGCTCTCGACGCGAGGCTGCCTCTATCTCTACAAGACGCAAAAGGCTTTCCGGGTGGCCGCGGCCGATATCGCGCTGCGCCGCAGCTACGGCGTTGCCCAGCAGCTGCTTTCCCCCGACGAGGTGCTTCGACTGGAGCCCCGGCTGCCGCCTGTCGAGGGCGGTGGCCTGTTCTTTCCCGGCGCGATCAATCTCATCGATCCGGGCGAGACGATGCGCCGTCTGTCCGCGAAGGTTCACCAGGCGGGCGTGAAACTCATCCAGGCTTCCGCGCAGAGGATCGTGCGCCAACCGGGAGGAACCCGAATCATCGCCGCACCGTTCGAAGTCCGTGCCCGTACTGCTGTCATCTCTGCCGGTGCCCGCTCGCAGAAGCTGGCTGCTCAGATCGGCGACCGGGTCCGGCTCGATACGGAACGCGGTTATCATCTCGAGTTCGATATGGACGAGCCGCCAATCGAACGGCCTGTCTGTCCAACGGAACGCGGCTTCTATTTCTGCCCCATGCACGGCCGGTTGCGCGTTGCAGGCCTGGTGGAACTTGGGGGGCTGACGGCGCCCGCCACCCCGCGGCTTGTTCAGAACCTGACAGCGAATGCGCGCGGGATTTTTCCGAACCTCGGTGAGCCGAGCCGGACCTGGCTCGGGTTCAGGCCTTCAATGCCCGATTCTGTCCCGGTGATCCGTCCATCCAGGGGAGGGCGAGACGTCATTCTTGCTTTTGGTCATGGCCATATAGGATTGACCCTCGCTCCCCGTACGGCCCGACTGGTGAGCGCTCTCATTACCAGCTGATCCCACAGCGGATTCCCCACCGACGGGATGTCAAGGAGGGGGCGCCTGCCGTCAGGCTAAGTTCTTGAGGAGCATTGTAGCATCTGAATAGTTCTGGCGGAGAGAGCGGGATTCGAACCCGCGGTACGGTTTCCCGTACACACACTTTCCAGGCGTGCGCCTTCAACCACTCGGCCACCTCTCCGTCGTTTGCGCTGTCGCGGCCGGTTTCGCCGCGCCGGTCTTCGGGAGCGCGTCCCTTGCTGGAACCGAACCGTGGTTCGCGTGGGATTGCCTCGACCGATGGCCAATCCGTTCCTGCGCCCTGAGCCGTCGAAGCTTCGGGTGCGGGGCTCATCTAGTCGATCCGGCAGCGAATGCCAAGTCATATCGGCGGTATTCCGGGCGCTTCTTCATGCTTTCTTTTTGAGATTCGCTCTTCGCCATCCCGGCATGTGACCGCAGGAAGGGAACCGTTCCGGATGAAACGTCACCGCCAGGCATCCAGAGAGCGCGTCGATGGATGCGAACATTGCTTTTATCGGCTGCACGCCGATTGCGTGGGCCGGCGTCACGCCATATCTGTAAAGGCGAAACAGACGCTGGAAAGGTCTGCATGTTCCGTTTCCTGTTCCGACTTGCCGCAATGGTGGCACTGGCGATCGCGGTCATCATGGCCGTGCTCGACGCCACCCGCACGGTTGCTGCCTCGCATCTGGTGATGACCCCGCTCAAGGTCAGCTGGAGCGCGGTTTCGCCTGACACCCTGGCCAGGACGGAAGCGTTCGTGCGCGAGAAGGCGGGTGCCGTCGCCTGGGATTCGGTGATCGACAAGGCGCTCGACCTGCCGGGCTTCGTGCTGTTCGCGGCGCTGGCCTTCCTGCTCTATGCGATCGGCTACCGCAGGCAGCGGCGTGCGGGAAACTTCGCGGTCAATGCGTAACATTCCGGTGTCTGCGACGAACTAGAAGTCGAAGAAACAGGGAGACAGCTCATGTTTTTCCTCAGTGACATGCTGAACAAGAAGATCAATCTGCCAAAACCCGAAGAGGCATTGCCCGGCCGCGAGCGGCCGATCCCGACCGCCTCGAAACACTATGTCTCGAAACGGCCGCTGAAGGGCCCTTATCCCGATGGGCTGGAAACGGCCCTGTTTGGCCTGGGCTGTTTCTGGGGCGCGGAACGGCTGTTCTGGCAGACGGACGGCGTCTGGGTAACGGCCGTCGGTTATGCCGGTGGCATCACCCCCAACCCGACCTACCAGGAAACCTGCACCGGGCTCACCGGTCACGCCGAGGTCGTGCTGGTGGTGTTCGACCCGAAGGTCGTCTCCTACGCGGAACTGCTGAAGATATTCTGGGAAGCGCATGACCCCACGCAAGGCATGCGTCAGGGCAATGATGTCGGCACGACCTATCGTTCCGCCATCTACACGTTCTCGGACGCCCAGCAGCAGGCCGCGATCGCCTCGCGCGATGCCTATCAGGCCTCATTGCGTGCTGCCGGTCGCGACAGGATCACGACCGAAATCGCGCCGGCGCCGGAGTTCTACTTCGCCGAGGAGGATCACCAGCAGTACCTGGCGAAGAACCCCTACGGTTATTGCGGGTTGAAGGGCACGGGCGTGAGCTGCGCCATTCCAACTCCCGCCGCGACGGCCTGACGACAGCCGGCGGGGCAGCAGGGTCTGCCCCCTCGTTGCCGCTAGCACCCTATTCAGAAACGATTTTCCATGGCGCCGCTTCGGCGCCATGCTTTTTCCAAAGGGTCAAAATTCCACGTGAATTTTGTCCCTAGCCGTGCAAGATAAAGCTTGAGCGGGAGGGAACAGCTCCTGCCGGACGTCGCAAGCCGGGCCGGAACCCGGACCTGCGGCAGACTGGAAAAATAAACCTCAGGGGTGTGGATCCTATGAAACGTATCGTTCTCGGCCTTCTGGCCGCAACCGCGCTGGCCTTCCCGGCAATGGCCGAAGACATCAAACCGGCGCTGCTTTACGATCTCGGCGGCAAGTTCGACAAATCCTTCAACGAGGCCGCCTACAACGGCGCCGAGAAATTCAAGAAGGAGAGCGGCGTCTCCTATGTCGAGTTCGAAGTCTCGAACGCCTCGCAGCGCGAACAGGCTCTGCGCCGCTTCGCCGAAGACGGCCGCAGCCCGATCGTCATGGCCGGCTTCTCCTGGGTCGATTCCCTGACCAAGGTTGCCAAGGAATATCCGGAGCTGAAGTTCGCCATCATCGACGATCAGGTCGACCTGCCGAACGTGCGTTCGCTGAAGTTCAAGGAGCAGGAAGGTTCCTACATCGTAGGCCTGCTGGGCGCGATGGCCTCAAAGAGCAAGAAGGTCGGCTTCATCGGCGGCATGGATATTCCGCTGATCCGCAAGTTCGGCTGCGGTTATGTCGGCGGCGCCAAGGCCAGCGGCGCGACCGACGTGATCTACAACATGACCGGCGACACGCCGGCTGCCTGGAACGATCCGGCCAAGGGCGGTGAGATCGCCAAGACCCAGATGGACCAGGGCGCCGACGTGATCTACGCCGCGGCCGGTGGCACCGGCGTCGGCGTGCTGCAGGCGGCCGCGGATGCCGGCAAGCTCGGCATCGGCGTCGATTCCAACCAGAACGGCCTGCAGCCGGGCAAGGTGCTGACTTCGATGCTGAAGCGCGTCGACGTAGCCGTTTACAGCGCGTTCATGGATGCCAAGGATGGCAAGTTCACGGGCGGTATCAACAATCTCGGCCTCAAGGAAGGCGGCGTCGACTACGCCATGGACGACAACAACAAGGATCTCATCACCGCCGACATGAAGGCGGCCGCCGACAAGGCCAAGGAAGAGATCATCGCCGGCAAGATCGAAGTGCACGACTATTCCAGCGACAACAAGTGCCCTTATTGATCTGCCACTGAACAGGGAATGAAGACCGCCGGGCGAAAGCCCGGCGGTTCTTTTTTTGCCGGCGAACGTGGTCCATCGACGCTGTGCGATTGGGGCTTGTCGGCTTGCAAGGGCGCAGGCAGGTGGCTGCTCTCGTTCGGGAGACGTCCATGTCCATCATCATCCGCATCATGCGGCATTCCGATCTCGCATCGCTGGCGGCATTGCGCCATGTCGCCTTCTTCGCCGACGGCAAGCATGCGCGGGAAGCGGATGTCCTCGCGCTGGCCCGGCTGGTCGAGGGCGACGGCTTCGAGGCCGGGTTTGTTGCAGAGGTTGACGGCGAGCTGGCCGGCTCATGCCTGTTCGTGCGCGAGGAGATCGAGCCGTTGCATGATGTTTCGCCATGGCTTGCGGGACTGGTCGTCGCGGAACACCATCGCGGGCGCGGGCTTGGCCGCATGCTGATCGAAGCTGTCGAAACGCACGCCCGATCGGCTAACTGCAGGGAACTCTATCTCTATACCGATGCCGCGGAGGCACTTTACGCCAGGCTCGGCTGGATCGCCGTCGAGCGGATGGTCGTCGACGGGGAACCGCTGGTGCTGATGCAACGGAAATTTTAGCACGCTTCGAGAAGCCGGCTGTCGAGGCGTCTCTAAGCACTCGCTTACATGCTAAAGTCGTTGCAGGGGCGGTGCTGCAAGGGAGAGACGGCATGGCAAAGGTAACCGGTATCGGCGGCATGTTCTTCCGTGCCCGCGACCCGAAGCTGCTGGCCGAATGGTACGAACGTCATCTCGGCATCGACGACATCGCCAGGACGGTTTGGCGTCAGGACGCGGGACTCACCATATTCACGCCATTCGCCGAGGACACCGAATATTTTGGTCGTGCGGAACAGCAGTGGCTGATCAATTTCCGTGTCGATGATCTGGACGACATGATCGCCAGCCTGAAGGCCGCGGGCATTGCGGTCGAAACGCGCGAAGAGTGGGATTCGGAAGTCGGCCGCTTTGCCCGTATCCACGATCCGGAAGGCAATCCGATCGAATTGTGGGAGCCGTCGGCGGACGCCGCACCGATGACGGAAGAAGCAGACAAGCCCTGAGCCTGGTTTCAACCCAGGCTCAGACGCCCGGCGAGATAACCAAAGGCGAAGGCGATGATCAATCCCGCAGCCACCGCGATGGCGAGCCGCCCCGGCAGGGCATGCAGGCCGATGCCGACCGGCGGAAGCGGCGCGCTGATGGTCCGGTTGCCTGCCTTTGCATTGGCCAGCGGCGACATCTGCGGCAATTCGGCAATGCGTGCGGCGACTTCCTGCCAGGGACGGTTGGTCTCGTCCGTGGCGCCGCGGTCGAACAGATGCATGCGTTCGGCCAACTGGATCACCGCGTTGCGGAAGGCGGGATCGATCTCGAGATCGCGTTCGGCCCGTTCGCGGTCGCGTTCATTCATAAGACCGAGCACATAGTCGCTGGCGCGCGCGATACGATCGCTCTCCCCGGTCATCGCTGTGCTCCCCTTGCCAATCGGATGCCTTTACCAGTGTGGCGGCTTGGTCACCGGAACGTCCGGTGCGGTCTGCTCTTCCAGGGCCAGGAAGCGGTTGGTCAACGCATCGAGCTTTTTCTGCAGGCGCTCGATCGTCTTCCACTGTTCGGCGATCTGGCCGGACAAGTCCTCGATGGTCTTGTCTTGTTCGGCGACGTGGATTTCCAACGTCGTCAGTCGTTCTTCTGACATGTGAATTTCCCTGGGGACCCTGCTTTGGCGGGCTTGAGTTGCGGTACAGCGGCTGCCAATGGCGCATGCCCCGTGTGTTCGAAATTGACAAGCATGCCGGGATTTGTCGAGAGTGGATGCCATAGCCGGCCAATTGGCAGGGGACGGGTGCCGTGCTAGTCAATTTGACCAAACGATAAAAAAATTGTGGGAACGATCGCATGGCGGAAGCCGCAATCGAGCTGGTCGGCATCAACAAGAGTTTTGGCGCGGTGCGTGCCAATCGCGACATCAACCTCGAGATCGCTCGTGGGACGATCCACGGCATCGTCGGGGAAAACGGCGCCGGCAAGTCGACGCTGATGTCGATCCTCTACGGCTTCTACCAGGCTGACAGCGGCGAGATCCGCGTCAACGGCAAGCCGGCCTCGATCAAGACATCCAATGATGCCATCGCCACCGGCATCGGCATGGTGCACCAGCATTTCATGCTGGTCGACAATTTCACCGTGCTCGAGAACATCATCCTCGGCGCCGAGAGCGATGCACTGCTCAAATCCTCCATCGCCAAGGCGCGTTCGGAGCTCGAGCGGCTGGAACGCGAATACGGGCTGGAGGTGGATCCCGACGCCATCATCGAGGAGCTGCCTGTCGGACTGCAGCAGCGCGTCGAAATCCTCAAGGCGCTTTATCGTGGCGCCGAGATCCTGATCCTGGACGAACCTACCGGCGTTCTGACGCCGGCCGAGGCCGATCACCTGTTCCGGATCCTCAAGCAGCTCAAGGATCAGGGCAAGACGATCGTGCTGATCACGCACAAGCTGCGCGAGATCATGGCGATCACCGACTCCGTCTCCGTCATGCGCCAGGGAACGATGGTAGCGACGCGCGAAACCAGGAAGACGACCGTCGAGGAACTGGCCGAGCTGATGGTCGGCAGGCGCGTGCTGCTGCGGGTCGAGAAGGGCGAAGCCAAGGCGGGCGAGGTCAAGCTTTCGGTCAAGAACCTGGTCGTCAGGGACCAGCGCGGCGTCACCATGGTCGACGATGTTTCGCTCGACGTGCGTGCCGGGGAGATTGTCGGCATCGCCGGCGTCGCAGGCAACGGTCAATCGGAGCTGCTGGAGGCGATCTCGGGCATCCGCAAGGCGGTTTCGGGCAGCGTGACGCTGGACGGCAAGCCGATCGACCTGACCGGCGCCGCTGACCCCGGCGAACTGCGCCAGCGCGGGCTGGCGCATGTGCCGGAAGACCGGCACCATGTCGGCCTTGTGCTGGCGTTCGAGGAAAACGAGAACTCGATCCTCGGCTACCACAATGACAAGCGGTATCTCAAGGGACCATTTCTCGACGTCGATGCCATCATGGCCGACGCCAAGGACAAGATCGCCAAATACGACATCCGTCCCGCCAATCCGCGGTTGAAGACCGCCAATTTCTCGGGCGGCAACCAGCAGAAGATCGTGCTGGCGCGCGAAATCGAGCAGGACCCTGGCGTATTGATCGTCGGCCAGCCGACACGCGGCGTTGATGTCGGCGCCATCGAGTTCATCCACAAGCGGCTGATCGCCATGCGCGACCAGGGCAAGGCGGTGTTGCTGGTCTCGGTCGAACTCGACGAGATCCGCTCGCTGTCCGACCGGATCCTGGTGATGTTTGCGGGGCGTGTCGTCGGCGAACGTGGGCCCGAGGCCAGCGAAGGCGAACTGGGCCTGCTGATGGCCGGCGTCGAGCAGAAGGAAGCCGCCGAATGAGCACGCCTTATGCCAAGCTGCCGGCCTGGGCCGATTACGGGCTGATCCCGCTGATCAATCTGGCAGTGGCCTTCATCGTCGCGGGCCTCGTCGTGCTGCTGGTCGGCGAAAATCCGTTCCGGGCCGCGGTCATCCTCGTGGAAGGAGCCTTTGGCCGCGGCCAGGGCATTGCCTACACGCTGTTTTACGCGACGAATTTCATCTTCACCGGCCTTGCCGTTGCCGTCGCCATGCATGCCGGGCTGTTCAACATCGGCGGCGAAGGCCAGGCCTATGTCGCCGGCCTCGGCGTGGGCCTGGTCTGCCTGGCACTCGACAGGGTCGTGCCCTGGTACGTCACCTTTCCCTTCGCGATTGCCGGCGCCGCGCTCTTCGGCGCGGCATGGGCGTTTCTTCCCGCCTATCTGCAGGCCAAGCGCGGCTCGCACATCGTCATCACCACCATCATGTTCAACATGATCGCGGCAAGCCTGATGATCTATGTGCTGCGCGACATCCTGAAGCCTGAGGCGATGCAGGAGGTGAAGACGCGCATGCTGGAGGCGGGCGCACAACTGCCGCGGCTGAACTGGATCATCGAGATGTTCGGCACAGCCAAGATCCGTTCCGCGCCCTTCAACGTGTCCTTCCTGCTGGCGCTGGTGATGGCCTATCTGGTCTGGCTGCTGATCTGGCGCACCAAGCTCGGTTACGAGATACGCACGTTCGGTTTCAGCCAGAAAGCGGCGCGTTATGCCGGCATTTCGGAAGTGCGCGTCACCATCATCGCCATGCTGATCTCAGGCGCGCTCGCCGGCATGATGTCGATCAACGCGATCATGGGCGACCAGCACAGCGTTTATGTGGATCTCGCCGGCGGCGCCGGCTTCATCGGCATCGCGGTCGCGCTGATGGGGCGCGCGCACCCGGTCGGCATCATCCTCGCCTCGATCCTGTTCGGCATGCTCTATCAGGGCGGCGCAGAACTCTCCTTCGAGATGCCGGCGATCAGCCGCGACATGATCGTCATCATCCAGGGGCTGGTGATCCTGTTCGCGGGCGCGCTCGAGCACATGTTCCGGCCGTACATCCAGACGCTGTTTGCTTCGATCAGCCCGAAGTCTGTTGGCTTGGCCGCCGTGAAGGGCGAGGGGGCCTGAGATGAGTTTCTTCGACGTCATCATCCAGACGCTGGACTCCACCATCCGCCTGTCGGTGCCGCTGCTCCTGGCCTGCCTTGCAGGTCTCTATTCCGAGCGGTCGGGCATCTTCGACATCGGCCTGGAAGGCAAGATGCTGGCAGCCGCCTTCGCGGGCGCCGCAGCCGCTTCTGTGTTCCATTCGGCCTGGATCGGCCTCGGCGTCGCCATCCTGGTCTCGGTGTCGCTTGCCCTGGTGCACGGCTTTGCTTCGATCACGCATCGCGGCAACCAGATCGTTTCCGGACTTGCCATCAACTTCATCGCCGCCGGCTCCACCATCATTCTCGGCCAGGCCTGGTTCCAGCAAGGTGGTCGTACGCCGGCGCTGGCGCCGAACGAACGGTTCGAGGCGATCACGCTTCCCGGTGCCGATGCGATACGCGATGTGCCGATCATCGGCCCGATCTATGCGGAGCTGATCTCAGGCCACTCGCTGCTGGTCTATGTCGCCTTCCTCGCCGTGCCGTTCACCTGGTGGGTGCTGTTCCGCACACGCTTCGGCCTCAGGCTGCGTGCCGTCGGCGAGAACCCTGCCGCGGTCGATACGGCCGGTATTTCCGTCGCCTGGCTGCGCTACCGTGCCGTGATCTGCACCGGCGTCCTGACGGCAATCGCCGGCGCCTATCTTTCCATGGTGCAGAGCGGCGGTTTCGTGAAGGACATGACGGCAGGCAAGGGTTACATCGCGCTGGCCGCGCTGATCTTCGCCAAGTGGCGGCCGGTCAACGCGATGTTCGCCTGCCTGCTGTTTGGTTTCCTCGACGCGCTGGCGATCCGCCTGCAAGGCGCCCCCCTGCCGATCATCGGCAAGGTGCCGGTGCAGCTCATGCAGGCGCTGCCTTACATCCTCACCGTGATCCTGCTGGCCGGTTTCATCGGCAAGGCGATCCCGCCGCGCGCCGGTGGCGTGCCCTATGTGAAAGAACGCTGATCCATGTCGCATGACCTCTACCTCGCCGCCAAGGCGGCCATGGCCAAGGCCTACGCGCCCTATTCGAAGTTCCCGGTGGGGGCGGCGCTTCGCACGGAGGACGGTCGGGTCTTTGCCGGGGCCAATATCGAGGTGGCCTCCTATCCAGAAGGCTGGTGCGCGGAGACGACTGCGCTCGGGCATTACATCATGGGCGGCGGCGGCAAGATCGTGGAAATCGCCGTCATCGCCGAACGCATGGCGAAGTGCTCGCCCTGCGGCGGCTGCCGCCAGCGGCTGGCCGAATTCACCCGGCCCGACACCAAGCTCTATCTTTGTGACGAGACAGGCGTGGCCGAAACCGTCACCATGGGCGACATGCTGCCTTATGGCTTCAGGGGCGACATCCTCAAATGAAGGACGCAATCGATCGCCTCGTCGAACGGCTGGATGGCCTCGTGCCGAGTGTCGCGCTGGTGCTGGGCTCGGGTCTCGGCGGTCTCGTCGACGAGATCGAGAATGCCGTGCGCATTCCTTACGCGGAATTGCCGGGTTTTCCGAAGAGCGGCGTGACCGGTCATGCCGGTGCGGTGGTCGCGGGGCATTTCGCCGGCAAGCCGGTGCTGATGCTGGCCGGCCGTTCCCACTATTACGAGCACGGCGATGCGGCCGTCATGCGCCCGGTGATCGAGGCGATGGCCGGCATCGGCATAACCAAGCTGATCCTCACCAACGCCGCAGGCTCCGTCGATCCCGACATGCCGCCGGGATCGGTGATGCTGATCAACGACCACATCAATTTCTCGGGTTCCAATCCGCTGTTCGGCGAGCCGACCGACCGCCGCTTTGTCGGCCTGACGGAAGCCTATGACGCCGGCATGCGCGCGGCGATCGAGCGGGCCGCGAAAGCGGCCAATACCAAGCTGCACCAGGGAGTCTACATGTGGTTCTCGGGTCCTTCCTTCGAGACCCCGGCGGAAATCCGCATGGCGCGCATCATGGGTGCCACCGCGGTCGGCATGTCGACCGTGCCGGAGGTGATCCTGGCTCGCTTCTTCGGGCTCAGCGTTGCGGCCTGTTCCGTCATCACCAATCTCGCCGCGGGCATGACCGGCGCCGAACTCTCGCACACCGAGACCAAGGACATGGCGCCGATCGGCGGTGCCAAGCTCGCCAAGGTGCTGAAGAGGGCGTTCCAGGACGGACTGCTGGACGCGGCCTGATGCTGCCTCAGGAAATCATCCGCAGGAAACGTGACGGGCTGAAACTGTCGGCCGAAGAGATCGCGGCTTTCGTTTCCGGCCTGACCTCCGGCACGGTCACGGAAGGGCAGGCGGCTTCCTTCGCCATGGCTGTCTTCTTCAACGGCATGAACCGCGACGAGGCGGTGGCCCTGACCGCGGCCATGCGCGATTCCGGTGATGTACTCGACTGGTCTGACCTGCCCGGTCCCGTGACCGACAAGCACTCCACCGGCGGCGTCGGTGACAACGTCTCGCTGATGCTGGCGCCGATCGTCGCGGCCTGCGGCGCCTATGTGCCGATGATTTCCGGCCGTGGCCTCGGTCATACCGGCGGCACGCTGGACAAAATGGATTCGATCCCCGGCTATGTCAGCCAGCCCGATCTCGGCTTGCTGCGCCGGGCCGTGCTGGAGGCGGGCGCCGCGATCATCGGCCAGACCGGCGACCTGGCTCCGGCCGACAGGCGGCTCTACGCCATCCGCGACGTCACCGCGACGGTGGAATCGGTGCCTTTGATCACGGCCTCGATCCTGTCGAAAAAACTCGCGGCCGGGCTGCAGTCCCTGGTTCTGGATGTGAAGCTCGGCAACGGCGCCTTCATGGAAAAGTCGCGCGACGCCACCGCGCTTGCGACCAGCCTGGTCGAGGTCGCCAACGGCGCCGGGTTGAAGACCAGCGCGCTGGTGACGGGTATGAACGAGCCGCTCGCCTCGGCTGCCGGCAATGCCGTCGAGGTGCAGAATGCGGTTGATTTCCTCACCGGGCGCAGCCGCGACAGGCGCCTGCAGACGGTAACGCTGGCCCTGGCCGCTGAAATGCTGCAATCGGCCGGCCTCGTTGCCTCCAATCAGGACGGGCTGCAGCGCGCCATGGAGGCACTGACCAGCGGTCGAGCCGCGGCGGTATTCGGCCGCATGGTTTCGGTGCTGGGTGGCCCGGCGGACTTTGTCGAGAAGGCCGCGAAATACCTTCCGCAAGCGCCCGTGCGGCTTGAGGTGAAAGCGGATCGCAGGGGATTTGTCACCGGGATCGCGACGCGCGCGATCGGGCTTGCCGTCGTGACCCTTGGCGGCGGTCGGACGCGGCCGGAAGACAAGGTCGACCATGCGGTCGGGCTGACCCACCTTTTGCCGGTTGGCGCGGAAGTGCGTCCGGGTGAAGCCATCGCGCTCGTCCATGCGCGCTCGCCGGGGGATGCCGAGCAGGCGGCGGCTGCCGTTTCGGCTGCCTATTCGGTTGGTCCGGCCAAACCAGCCACCGAGAAGGCGATCCTGCGTCGCGTTGGTCCACGCGGCTAGACTGTCGGCGGTATCACTGCACCATCAGCAGTTCGCCATCCTCGACCGCGTATTTGCCGAGGCGGCTCAGGAAGCTCATGCCGATCAGGTTGGTGCTGAGTGCCCTGTCGTCGATGACGACGGCGTCTATGTTGTCCAGCGCGATCTTGCCGACCTGGAGACTCGCAAGCCGCACCACTGCTACCTTGACCGGGCCATTCGCCGTCGAGACCTGCTGGGTGAAATCGGACGGGCTGATCGAAAGCCCGACACGCCGCGCCGTCGAGGTGTTCAGCGCCACCAGCGTCGCACCCGTATCGATGAGGGCGTCAACCTGCCTGCCGTTGATCTTGAAGGGTGAGCGGAAATGACCGGTCGCATCGGCCTTGATCAGCACCTTGCGGCCGAGCGGTTGCTGAGCGGCCTGTCCGGCCGTGCCTGAACTGCCCGGCAGGTTCACTGCCGTGGCAGATACGTCGCCGCCCCTGCCGAGGAGGGTGTTGAGCAGATCGGGGTTCGATTGGAAAATGGAAGGGATTGCCGCCGTGCCGCCGGCAAAAACGCCCAGAATGACCAGTTTACGCAGCATCGGAACCCCCCACTCGGGGTGATCCTAGGCAGCCTTGGTATCCGGCACTTTAATTTCGGGCCTTATTGGCCCTGAAACCACGCGAATGCGTAAACAAAAGGTTAAAAGCCTATTTCGTGCCGAACATGCGATCGCCGGCATCACCCAGGCCAGGCAATATATAGCCCTTCTCGTTGAGCGCGCGGTCGATGGAGGCGGTGTAGACCGGCACGTCCGGATGAGCTGCGGTGAAACGTTCGATGCCTTCAGGAGCGGCGAGCAGGCACAGGAAAAGGATGTTGGTCGCACCGCGTTCCTTCAGCTTGTCGATCGCCGCGATTGCCGAATTGGCGGTGGCCAGCATCGGGTCCACCACGATGATCAGACGGTCGGCAAGATCGCTCGGTGCCTTGAAGAAATATTCCACTGCTTCCAGCGTGTCGTGATCGCGGTAGAGGCCGATATGGGCGACGCGGGCGGCAGGTACGAGGTCGAGCAGGCCTTCCAGCAAACCGTTGCCGGCGCGCAGCACGGAGGCGAAGACCAGCTTCTTGCCTTCGAGCGTGGGGGCTTCCATCGTCTCCATCGGCGTCTCGATGGTGGTCTTGGTGAGTTCCAGGTTGCGTGTCACCTCGTAGCCGAGCAGCAGCGAGATCTCGCGCAGCAGCCGCCGGAACGACGCCGTCGACGTCTCCTTGTTGCGCATGATGGTCAGCTTGTGCTGGACAAGCGGATGGTCGACGACGGTTACGCCCTTCATGAACAACTCCGGCACAGGACAAGCTTCCCAATGAATAGTGAACGTCGTCGGCCTTGTGGAGTCATCTGACGAACATTTGCCGGGGATAGTTCCCCGGAACTCGGGTCATTGACGACTGATGGCCGATTTTCGTGCAGCTAGCCCTGCTTTCTGAAGATCGCCCAGATGTTGCAGTCCGCATGATGTTCTTCAGGGTGCAGTCGTTTCAAGTCGTGCTGAATTTGGGTTGCGCGCTCGAAATCCAGGATAAGTCCCTGGCTTGAGAGTTCGTCATTCCGAAAAACGTCCGGGAAACCGCCGCAGTTGGTCAAGGCACTGATGTCGTGATCCTGATCGAGCAATTCATAGCCGCAGAATGTGAAACCGTCCCACGCAAAGCTGCTCACATCTTCCGTCGGTGCTTTAATGGTGCCAATGATATTCAGATTTCGAACGTCATCTATTTGGGTGAGCATGAAGTCCGGATCGGTGAAAAAATGTAACATAAAGTCTTCGTTTACGATTTTTTCCCAATAAATGTCCTTTACTTCCGCAAGTACAATTTCATTCAGCATTCCATCCAGGCCGACGACTTCCGTGAGTTGAGGCAAGCCTGACCATTCTATGTAGTTATGCCATACGGCACCGTTCGACGGATCAAATTTCTCCATCGCGGTATAGAGTTTCTGAAATTGTTCCATGGCATTCATGGTCTCTATGCGGCCTCTACGATTTCCCGAGTCGTGCCAGGAGACCAGCCTTGGTTTTCTTGTCGACGAAAGCCGCCTCGATCGCCGCGCGCGTCACAGCCGTCAGCGCCTTGTCGTTCAGGCCGAAATGTTCGGCTGCGATATCGTATTCGCGTTTCAGCGACGTCCAGAAATAAGGCGGATCGTCGGAATTCAGCGTCACCTTGCAGCCGGCCGCCTTCAGCGCCGGGAAGGGATGGTCGGCAAAGCTCTCGAACACCTTGAGTGCGATGTTGGATCCGGGGCAGCATTCCAGCACCACGCCTTCATCGGCGATGCGGCGCACGAGGTCCGGGTTCTCGATCGCGCGGACGCCGTGGCCGATGCGGGCGGGGCGGATGTGGTCGAGTGCGGCCTGCACGCTTTCCCAGCCCATCAGCTCGCCGGCATGGATGGTGATGCCGAGACCGGCTTCGCGCGCGATCTCGAAGGCACGGACATAATCCTCGAAATCACCCATGCGCTCGTCGCCGGCAACGCCGAAGCCGGTGACCAGCGGATGTCCGCATCGGGCGGCGAAGCGGGCGGCCTTCTCGATCGACTCGACGCCGACATGCCGCACGCCGGTGACGATCATGCGCCCTTCGATGCCGGTCTTGGCCCTGGCGCGCGTCATGCCTTCACCGAGCGCGTCGGTATAGGCCTTGGGCGACAGGCCGGCGCGTACGGCATGGTCCGGGGAGGTGAAGACTTCCGAATAGATGGCGCCGTCGCGCGCCAGGCTGGTCAGATAGTGCTCGGCCAGCAGCGCATAGTCCTCTTCGGTGCGGAAAAGGTCGGCGGAAAAGTCGTAGGCGGCGAGAAAGGAGGTGAAATCGTGCCAGACGAAGGAACCGTCACGGATGAAGGGAGATGGGTCCTTGCCGTATTTCCGTGCCTGCCGCACAACGAGCTCCGGGGCTGCCGCGCCTTCGATGTGGCAGTGCAATTCGGCTTTCAAGACCATGAGGCATTCCTGTGAACGGGGCCGTCCGGCGCGGCCGAACACCGCGCCTTTGACAATAGCGTCGCCTACTGCGATCGGCTATGGTCCGGCCGATTTTATGGCGGATGAAAAAGATGTCTGTTGAGAGAACCACCGCGACCGGAGGCATGGAGACCTCCTACGGCTTCCGGCAGGTCGGAAGCGGCGAGAAGCAGCCGCTGGTCAACGAAGTGTTCCACAAGGTCGCCAAACGCTACGACCTGATGAACGACCTGATGTCGGCCGGCATGCACCGCCTGTGGAAGGATGCCATGGTTGCCTGGCTCAACCCGCCGAAGCGATCGGACTGGAGGGTGCTGGACGTGGCCGGCGGCACCGGCGACATCGCTTTTCGAATCATCGATGCCAGCCACGGCCAGGCCCAGGCGACCGTACTCGACATCAACGGTTCGATGCTGGGCGTCGGCCGCGAGCGCGCGGAAAAGCGCGGATTGGCCGCGAACATCGATTTCGTCGAGGCCAATGCCGAGGACCTGCCTTTCGCCGACAATTCCTTCGACGCCTACACGATCGCCTTCGGCATCCGCAATGTGCCGCGCATCGAAGTGGCCTTGAGCGAAGCCTTCCGGGTGCTCAAGCCCGGCGGACGCTTCCTGTGCCTTGAATTCTCCGAAGTGGAGATGCCGCTGCTCGACAAGGTCTATGAAGCCTGGTCGTTCAACGCCATTCCGAAGATCGGCAAGGCGGTGACCGGCGATGGCGAACCCTATGCCTATCTGGTCGAATCCATCGCCAAGTTTCCGAACCAGCAGAATTTCGCGGCGATGATCGGCAAGGCGGGCTTCGGGCGTGTCAGCTTCCGCAACTATACTGGTGGAATCGCCGCCGCCCATTCGGGCTGGAAGCTTTGAAGCGGGTGCGTTCATGAGTTCCGTCGGAGCGGCGTTCCGGCTCGTTCGGGCCGGCTGGGTGCTGGTGCGCGAGGGTGTCGTCGCGGCAATCCCTGGCGACCAGCTGACCGGAATGCCGAAGTTCGGCTGGCGGATGGCCAGGCTGTTCACGCGCCGTCGCGCCTTGCGCGAAGGCCGAAGCGATCGCATGGCGCATGCCGTGGCGCGGCTGGGCCCGTCCTACGTCAAGCTCGGCCAGTTCCTGGCGACGCGGCCGGACGTGGTCGGCAACGACATCGCGCTCGATCTCGCCCTGCTGCAGGACAAGATGGGCACGTTCCCTCAATCGCAGGCCGTGGCGGCGATCGAGTCCTCGCTCGGCCGGCCGGTATCCGACCTGTATGTCCGCCTGGAGGAGCCGGTTGCCGCGGCCTCGATTGCGCAGGTGCACGAGGCCGAAGTGCTGCGCGATGGCATTCCGACCAAGGTTGCGGTCAAGGTGATCCGGCCGGGCGTGCGCAAGCGCTTCCATCACGATCTCGAAAGCTATTTCCTGGCCGCGCGCCTGCAGGAAAAATACATCCCGTCGTCGCGGCGCCTGCGTCCGGTCGAAGTCACCGAAACGCTTGCCCAGACCACCAAGATCGAAATGGACCTGCGGCTCGAAGGGGCGGCCCTTTCGGAACTTGGCGAAAACACCAAGGCCGATCCCGGCTTCCGCGTGCCGGCCGTCGACTGGGAGCGTACCGGCCGCGACGTGCTCACAATGGAGTGGGTCGACGGCATCAAGATGAACGATATCGCCGGTCTCGCCGAGGCCGGCCACGATCTCAAGGCGATCGCCGCCAACCTGATCCAGTCCTTCCTGCGCCACACGCTGCGCGACGGCTTCTTCCATGCCGACATGCATCCGGGCAATCTGTTCGTGGAAGCCGACGGCACCATCGTCGCGGTCGATCTCGGCATTGCAGGCCGTCTCGGCAAGAAGGAGCGGCGCTTCCTGGCCGAGATCCTGTACGGCTTCATCACCCGCAACTACCTGCGCGTGGCGGAGGTGCATTTCGAGGCCGGCTACGTGCCGCACAAACATGATGTCGCCGCCTTCGCCCAGGCGATCCGTGCCATAGGCGAGCCCATCCATGGCCAGCCGGCGGAGACCATTTCGATGGCCAAGCTGCTGACGCTGCTGTTCGAGGTGACGGAACTGTTCGACATGCAGACGCGGCCGGAACTGGTTTTGCTGCAGAAGACGATGGTGGTGGTGGAAGGCGTCGCCCGCACGCTCGATCCGGCGTTCAACATGTGGAAGACGGCCGAGCCGGTGGTGGGCGACTGGATCCGCTCCAATCTCGGTCCGCGCGGCATGCTGGACGATGCGCGCGAGGGCGTCGGCGCGCTGGTTTCGCTGGCCCGGCAGGCGCCGGATCTTGCGGCGCGCGCGGAACGGCTGTCGCGCGAGATCGACCTGATGGCCGAACACGGCCTGCGCTTCGATGAAGCCACCGCAAGGGCGATCGGCAAGGCCGAGGCGCGTCACACGCGCTCCGGGCGCGTGGCGCTGTGGGTGATCGCGCTGACCTTGATCTTCATTGCCTGGAAGCTAATCTGACAGCACTGCTGTTGAGAGCAAAGCATGACCCTTTCCGGAAAGCGTATCCTTCTTGTCATCGGCGGCGGTATCGCAGCCTACAAGTCGCTTGATCTGATCCGCCGCCTGCGCGAGCGCGGCGCTGCCGTGCGTTGCGTGATGACCTCGGCAGCGCAGGAATTCGTCACCCAGCTTTCCGTCGGTGCGCTTTCGGCGGATCATGTCTTCACCGATCTGTTCGACCGGCAGGACGAGCACGATGTCGGCCACATCAGGCTTTCGCGTGAGGCCGATTTGATCGTCGTGGCGCCGGCCACGGCCGATCTGATGGCCAAGCTCGCCAACGGCCACGCCAACGACCTTGCTTCGACGGTGCTGCTTGCCACCGACAAGCAGGTGCTGATGGCGCCGGCGATGAACCCCAGGATGTGGGCGCATCCGGCGACGCGGCGCAATCATGCCACGCTTATCAAGGACGGCGTGGCCTTTGTCGGCCCGGCCAGGGGCGAGATGGCCGAAAGCGGTGAAGCCGGTGAGGGCCGCATGGCCGAGCCGCTGGAGATCGTCGCGGCGATCGAGGCACGGTTCGACGATCTGCCGAAACCGCTGGCAGGCAGGAAGATCATCATAACGTCCGGTCCGACGCATGAGCCGATCGATCCCGTGCGCTACATCGCCAACCGCTCGTCGGGCAAACAAGGTCATGCGCTGGCCGGCGCGCTCGCAAAGCTCGGGGCCGATGTCCATCTGGTCTCCGGTCCGGTGACGGTCGCCGATCCGGCCGGTGTGGCGACGATACATGTGGAGACGGCGCGTCAGATGCAGGCCGCCGTCGAACAGCTGCTGCCGGCTGACGCGGCGGTGTTCGTGGCGGCTGTTGCCGATTGGCGGACGGCGAATTCCGCCGGCGAGAAGATCAAGAAAGTGGCGGGCGAGGGACCACCCGCGCTGCAGATGGTGGAGAATCCCGATATCCTGGCCGGTGTCGGGCACCATGCGAAGCGGCCCCGGCTGGTGGTCGGCTTTGCCGCCGAGACCCAGGATATCCAGAAGAACGCCGAGGCCAAGCTGAGCAGGAAAGGCGCCGACTTCATTGTCGCCAACGATGTCTCGCACGACAGCGGTGTCGGCCCTGCCGGTGTGATGGGCGGTGACCGCAACCGCGTCCGTATCGTTTCCAGGAGCGGCGTCGAGGAATGGCCCGAACTCACCAAGGCGGAGGTCGCCTCGCGTCTGGCGGAGCTGATCGCAGAACGCCTCAAGGCAGTCTGACCGGTCTCAGGCTTCCTGTGGCTGTCGCGGCCGTCCCGGTACCGAGAAGAGTTTGTATGCCGCGATGGCGCCGAGCAGGCCGAGCGGCACGAAGGCCAGGAACAGCCAGATCCCCGCATTTGCTGCCGCTGCCCGGTTGAGACCTTCCGAAAAGCCGCTGGCGTTGGCGACAATGCCGGCGCTTGCGGCACCCACCGCATAGCCGATGCGCTGCATGGTCGGCACTGCCGACGATGCGATGGTCTGTTCGCTGGCGGGCGCGGAAGCGACGATCATTCGCGTCACGAAAGGCCAGGCGATGCCGAAGCCGCCGCCTTGCAGCAACGCGCAGAACAGGATGAGCGGGATCGAGCCGTGCGGGACCGCATAGGCGAAGCCGGCAATGCCGGCAGCGATCATCGATGCGCCGCAGACGATGATGGTCCGCTCGCGCTCAGGTGGTGCGTTGGCGACGAGGATCGACAGGATCGACCAGGCGATTGATTCCGCGGCGATGATGTAGCCCGTGGTCAACATCGGGATGCCGTGCAGATTGGTCAGGATCAATGGTCCGTAGACCGTGAAGGAGCAGGTGGCCACCGAGAACGCGGCGATCATCGTCATGCCGCTGCCGACCGGCGTGCGCCATGAGAACAGGTTTGCCGGAAACAGCCTGGATTGCGGCTTCAGCGCATCGATCCGGAAAAACAAGGCCAGCCCGCCAAGTCCCAGGCCGAGCAGCAGGCTGGAGCGCAGCAGCGCGACGTCGATCCCGGCCGAGGCGATCAGGATCACGCTGACCGCCAGGCAGGCCAGCGGCAAGGCAGGAAAGGGCGGCAGCGCTGTGTCGCCGCTTTGCGTGCGCCGTGCTTCCGGTGTGTTCAGCACAACCAGGCTCGCCGTGGCCATCACCACGCCACCAATGACAAAAACACCAAAGGCCCAGCGCCAGGAAAGCAATTCGGCCATCAATGCCCCGATCATCGGGCCGCTGAAGGCCGCGACGCCCCAGATCGCCGACATCAGACCGAACAGTTGCGGCCAGATCGCGCGCGGAAACAACCGCTCGACCGAGACAAAGGCAAGCGAAACCAGTGCACCGCCGCCGAGGCCTTCGATGAGGCGGCCGGCGAGGAAGGCCTGCATGGATGGCGCGGTCGCACAGATCAGCGCGCCAGTCGAATAGAACAGGGCGGCGACCATGACATTGCTGCGCAGCGCGACATAGCTGACCATGCGGCCCGCTGCTGCGCCTGCAACGATGGCGCCGAGCTCGTAGATCGCCAGCGACCAGCCGACCAGTTGCACGCCGGACAGATCGCCCACCATCGCAGGCATGATGGTCGCCACCATCGTCTCGTTGGTGGCGTGCAGCAGGATGCCCAGCGAAATGAAGCAGAAGCGCGCGAGGTCTCCGCTGGCCCACAATGCACGCCAATCCACCCGGTTCGCCTTGTCCTGTGCCATGCGCTTTCGTCCGAAATCGCCAGCTACGGCCGGCGTTTTAATTTTCCAAGTAGTTACTTGTAAAACCTCAAGCGCGGTTGAATGCAAGCGTTATTTTTGCAGTTCGCCAGCGGAGTCCCGACCGCACCCTGCCTGTTGCCGAGATCTGTCTTTCGTTCATCACATCGCCACGAATAGTCTGCAGCGTCGCCGAATCTGATGAAACGAGGTCCTCGATGCGTCTTTTCACCCTCATTCTGCTTGGAGCAACCGCGATGACTGCCCCTGCTCATTCCGCCGATCTTGTGCTCAAACGGGCGGTCCTCGGCACCGGGGGCGTCGGTTATTTCGAATATGAAGCGACGGTCACCGGCAAGGAGACGCTCACTCTGCGATCGCGGCTCGACCAGGTCGACGATATTCTCAAGAGCATGATCATCCTCGATCCCGCCGGCACGGGTTCGGCCACGCTGCCGGGCAAGGCCGGTGCCGACGAAGCCTTCAACGCGCTGCCATTCTCCCGATCGGATCTGGACAGCATGCCATCCCTGATGACGGCGCTTAAGGGTGCGGAGATCAAGGTCGCGGCGCCGCGCAGCATTGCCGGCCGTATTGCCAGCATCCAGCCGGAGCAGGTCATCGACAAGGACGGCCGGACAATCACGCGGACACGCGTCTGGGTATTTTCCGGCGCTTCGATGGATCAGTTTGTTCTTGAAGATGCGCAAGGTCTTGAGTTTGCCGATGCGCGTCTGGGCGAGCAGGTTTCCGGCGCGCTGACCGCGCTGCGCAGCGCACAGGATCGTTCCGGGCGCGACATCTCCATCCATCTGGCGGACGGTGCGCAACGCACCGTGCGCATCGGCTATGTTGCTGAAGCTCCTGTCTGGAAAACCGCGTACCGTCTGACCCTGCCGAAGGCCGGTGAAGACAAGGCACAACTGCAAGGTTGGGTGGTGCTGGAGAACATGACCGGCGATGCCTGGAAGGATGTCGCGGTGACGCTGTCCTCGGCCGCGCCTGTCACTTTCCGCCAGGCACTCTACGATCCCTATTATGTTTCGCGCCAGACCATAGCGCCGCCGGTGAGTCAGGCTGCCTTGCCGCGAACCGATCAGGGACAGGTCGCGCTCGGTGGGGCCGGCTATGCCGAGATGGCTGTACCCGCAGCGCCGGAACAGAAGCGGATAATGCGCAGCAGGAAAATAGAAGCTGTTCAGGACGAGATGGTCCAGCAGACCGAGACCGCGCCGCCGGCATCGACGGAGGAGAACGCTGCCGGCGCCAGCTTCACGCTGTCGATTCCGGTCAGCGTCGGATCCGGTGAAAGCCTGACCATACCGTTTGTCGATCAGAAAGTGCCGGCGGAAGCCGTGTCCTGGTATCAGGGCGGCGGGCGCAATCCCTGGCAGGGGATGACCCTCAAGAATGATGGGACGACGTCGCTGCCCGCCGGATCGGCCACCATCTACGAGGCGACCGACGCGGGTCCGCTGTTTTCGGGTGAAGCGCAATTTCCGCTTCTGCCGGCGGGCGATTCCCGCCTTGTCGGTTTCGGTGCGGAGCAGAAGATCCTTGTCGACCGCGAAAACCGGACGGCCTCGTCCGTTACCAAGGTCAAGTCGGTCGATGGCGCATTGCAGATCGAAAGCAAGCTGCGCGAGACAACGCTCTACCGCGTCAAGAACATCGCCGCCGAGGCGAGGCGCATGGTGATCGAGCAGCCGCGCGCCCAGGACTGGCGTCTGGTGCAGCCGAAAGCCGAGGAAGCGACGCTGGCCGGTTCCGCCTACCGGATGCGTTTTGAGGTTGAGCCTGGCAAGACCAGGGAATTTCCGGTGGTGATGGAGCGGCCTGTCGTCGAGACCGTCGCCATTCAGGAGCTGACCGCCGAGCGCATCCTAGCGCTGATCGCCAGCACGGAGCTTGATGCCGAAAGCAAGGCACGACTTGCCGCGATCGCGGAAGCGGCCAAGGCGAGCGACGAGGCAAGTCTGGCATTGGCGAGCCGGCAGGAGCGCCGTGACGGAATCACCGCCGATCAGGAACGCATTCGTGAGAATATCGGCGCCGCGCCCGAAGGATCGGATCTCGCGCGCCTTTATGCGCAGAAGATGCTGGATCAGGAACGAGCGCTGGAGCAATTGGACAAGGATATTGTCGATGCTCGTGCGAAGTATGAAGAAGCGCGCCGCGTACTGGGCGATCGGGTGCGGGCGTTCTGAGGGCAAAAAAATAGGGCGTTTCCGTCAAAACGGAAACGCCCTACGGTCGAAATCCAGCCTATTTCAACGAATGCTGCAATTCCAGTGACGTCACCGCGGCCGCGACATTGAGGCCGGTCTGTGCCTGCACCGAGAGTGGCTGCAGCGCATAGGAATTGTCGAAACCGCCGACCAGTACGTTGAGGCCGCCGCCGGTCACCACGCTGGCCTCGGCGTTGACGCCGAAATACTTGCCGGCAAGGGCGCCGGAATCGTAGCTGCTCGAGGCGGCCAGGACCGCCCAGGACAGTTGACCCTGGTGGGTCATGCCGAGGTCGACGCCGAGCTTGGAGATGACCCCGGTATAGAGCTCGGACTTGCGGCTGTTGTAAGGACGGTAGGTGCAGGTGACGCCCTTGTTGGAGGCGACGATATAAGACTGGCCGCCGTCGATGACGCAGTCGAGAACGCCAAGTTCGACCTTGCCGGCGCTCGCCGGCGCGGCAACAGTCGTCATGGCCAGGGCGGCTAAACAAGCAAGTTTCTTCATGGTGGCGATCCTTCTGTAGTTCATGCCGGACAACGGCCTAATGCCAAGACCGTTCCCTCAAAACCGTGGCGCGATGGTGGCGCAATCGTGGTCGAGTTGTCGCGTGGTTAAGATGCGCTACCTGCCGTTGCCGATTGGCCACGGTTCAAACGCGTCCGTTCAGACGCGCGCCGGCGCAAATGGATGAATTTTGTGGCTTAGACCCCGCCCACGCGCGACAGGCCGTCACGCGCCGGCTGATAGGTTGGCGCCAGTCGGGCCGCTTCCTTGTAGGATTTGATTGCCTTGGCCTTTTCGCCCTTGCGCTCGTAGATGAGCCCCTGGTTTGTCCAGGCTTCGGCATTCTTGCCGTCAAGCTTGATGGCCATGTTGAAATCCGCGAAGGCGTTGTCGTCCTGGTTGAGCGCCAGATAGGACAGGCCGCGGCCGTTGTAGGGCTCGGAAGCTTCCGGCGATAGCGAGATCGCGGTCGAGAAATCCTCGATGGCGAAAGTATGCTGGCCCTGGCTCTGATAGATCAGGCCGCGGTTGTGATAGGCGCGGGCATCGGTCGTATCGAGCTGGATCGCCTTCTGGAAGTCGTTGAAGGCATCCTGGGTGCGGCCGGCTTTGCGGTACAGGTTGCCGCGACCGATATAGGCAGCATCGTAATTCGCGTTGATCTGGATGGAACGATTGTAGTCGGCCAGTGCCTTCTGCTGGTCGCCGATGAAACGGTAGATCAGCGCGCGGTTCGAATAGGCCTGGTAGAAATCGGGCTTCAACTGGATCGCGGTGTCGAAATCCTTCAGCGCAGCCTGGTAGTTGCCGCCGCGACCGTAGGCCGAACCGCGCACGTTGTAGGCTTCCGGATCGCGTGGGTTGCGGTCAACGACCGAAGACAGCGAAGAGATGTTCTGGCTCGATCCCTGGGCCTTGTCGATCGCATTGAGTTCGCCTGTCGGGGTCGACTGGCAGCCGGCCAGCGCCAGACCCGCCATCAGGGCGGCGCTCAAGACAAAACCATTCAAGGAGTTTTTGCGCTCCGTGGTCAAAACATGCATCGGCTGCCGCATCCTCAACATCGACGCCCGGCATCGCAGGCGATCGCTCCGGCCCCTGTCCCGCCGTCCTGCGTTATACAAATATCCGCTTGCGTCAAACAAAAAGGTGGCGGCGATTTACATCGCGCCACCTTGGCGATCCTTCGAAAAGGATGGGTGAAGGCAGGTTTAGCGCGGAGCGCGCGCTGCACCGGCGCCGGTCGGAGCCGGGCGCGGGGTCGAGGGCAGCAGGCCTTCGCGCTGGGCGCGCTTGCGAGCCAGCTTGCGGGCGCGGCGCACGGCCTCGGCCTTTTCACGCGCACGCTTCTCGGACGGCTTCTCGTAGTGACCGCGCATCTTCATTTCACGGAAGATGCCTTCGCGCTGCATTTTCTTCTTGAGCGCGCGAAGCGCCTGATCAACGTTGTTGTCGCGGACGAGTACCTGCACGGGCGATCCTGTCTTTCACTTTGAAATCAATAGGCAAGCGGCAATAGCCCCAAGCCTCCGCGGCGGCTTCCACCACGAATTCCGGCGGCTGATACCAGAATCAGGACTGAATGTCCACAGTTGCTTGTCGGGCTTTCGCGGTTTTTGCCGCGTCGCGCCTTTCATTGCCGCCAATACAGCCAGAATGAAGCGCCCGGGTGCAGCCGTCAATTCAAACAGTCGCGATTGCATCCGGGCGTTTCGTCGCTCCCTGTTCAGGTGCGGTTGATCGAGACGCCACCATCGGCGAACAGCGCCGTGCCGGTGGTGAAGGAAGAGGCATCCGAAGCCAGATAGAGAGCCGAGCGGGCGATTTCCTCCGGCCGCGCGATGCGTTTCAGGGCATGCAGGCCTTCAACGAAGGCGCGTTCGTCGGCGGTCTTGAAGGTTGCGGCTGGTGTATCGGTGCCGCCGGGCAACAGCGCGTTCACGCGGATGCCTTCGCGGCCATATTCGGCGGCAAGGACCTGGGTGAGCCCCACCAGGCCGGCCTTGGCGGCGGCATAGGCGGCCATGCCCGGCATGCCGGCGGTGACGCCGACGAAGCTCGATGTGAAGATCAGCGAACCGTTGCCGCGTGCCAGAAGCGCGGGGATCTGATGCTTGGCGGCGAGGAAGGCGCTGGTCAGATTGGTGTCGAGCACGTTCTCCCAGGTCTGGCGCGGCATTTCCGGCACCGGTCCCATCGGGCCGACGGCACCGGCATTGTTGAAGGCGATGTCCAGTCCGCCGAAGCGGCCCTGCGCCAGCTCCACCAGGGCCCTGGCATAAGCTTCGTCGTTGACGTCGCCGGCAAGAGCGACTGCCTCGCCACCTTCCTCGGCGATCTCGGCGACCAGGGCATCAAGTTCGGCCTGGCGGCGCGCGGCGGCAACAATCCTGGCGCCTTCCCTGGCGAAAAGCAGCGCGGTGGCACGACCGATGCCGGAGGAGGCGCCGGTGACGATGGCGACCTTGTTGGTCAGTGCGAGCATGGTTTTGTTCCTTTCCGATAAGTGGATGGCACTTGCTCGCAGATCGGCGAAAGGCGAACCACCCGAAACCCGCTTGGCGGATCGGGGAACGACACGGCGCAAAACGGCAATTGCCGTCGCAAATGGTGCAAGGATGGCTGCAAGGTTTCGCTAGTGATACTCCTCGCGCATCGGACCCCCGACTGCCATCCGCGAGGCCAGGTAACGTGAAGAAATATTCAGTATTCGCCATCGCCCGCGAGGCCATGCGCGGCCACAAGGGCTGGGAAGAGCAATGGCCTTCGCCGGAGCCGAAGAAGAGTTACGACGTCATTATCGTCGGCGCCGGCGGGCACGGGCTGGCGACAGCCTACTATCTGGCCAAGGAACACGGCATCACCAATGTCGGCGTGATCGAGAAGGGCTGGCTCGGCGGCGGCAACACCGGCCGCAACACCACCATCATCCGCTCCAATTATCTCTACGACGAGAGCGCGGGCATCTACGACCACGCGGTGAAGCTGTGGGATGGGCTTTCGCAGGATCTCAACTACAACGTCATGTACTCGGCGCGCGGCGTGATGATGCTGGCGCACAACGTACACGACATCCAGGTGCTGAAGCGCCATGTCCATGCCAACCGCCTCAACGGCATCGACAATGAATGGCTGACGCCGGAAGAAGCCAAGGCCTACTGCCCGCCGCTCAACATCTCGCGCAACGCACGCTATCCGGTGGTGGGCGCCACGCTGCAGCGGCGCGGTGGCACTGCCCGTCATGACGCGGTTGCCTGGGGTTATGCCCGTGGAGCGGCGGCGCGCGGCGTCGACATCATCCAGAATTGCGAGGTCACCGGCATCCGGCGCGACGCCAGCGGTGCGGTGACCGGTGTCGAGACCTCGAAGGGTTTCATCGGCGCACGCAAGGTCGGCGTGGTCGCAGCCGGCCACTCCTCGGTGATCATGCAGATGGCCGATGTGCGCATGCCGCTGGAAAGCTATCCGCTGCAGGCCCTTGTCTCGGAGCCGGTGAAGCCGGTGTTCCCCTGCGTGGTCATGTCCAACACGGTGCATGCCTACATCTCCCAGTCCGACAAGGGCGAACTGGTGATCGGCGCCGGTACCGACCAGTACGTTTCCTATTCGCAGACCGGTGGATTGCATATTCTCACCCACACGCTGGATGCGATCTGCGAGATGTTCCCGATGTTCACGCGCATGAAGATGCTGCGCTCGTGGGGCGGCATCGTCGACGTGACGCCGGATCGTTCGCCGATCCTGGCCAAGACCCCGGTCAAGGGGCTCTATGTCAATTGCGGCTGGGGCACGGGAGGCTTCAAGGCGACGCCGGGTTCGGGCCATGTCTTTGCCCACACGATCGCACGCGATGAACCGCATCCGATCAACGCGCCCTTTACGATCGAGCGTTTCCGCAATGGGCGTCTGATCGACGAGGCGGCAGCTGCTGCCGTGGCGCACTGATGCAGACGCTGGCGGCAACCATGGCTCTTGCTGCACCCTTCGTGCTGACCGGCGAGAAGGGCATGTTCCATCTGCCCGACGGAAGCGAAGTCCGGCTGCAGGATATCAGCCGGGCCGCCCATGAGGACGATTGGCCTTTTTCGGTCCCGTCCGGCTACCTCGGTTGCGTATGGAGTGCCGGCCACAGGACGGTTTCCTTTGTCGAGAAACTCGTATCGCGCGGCGAAGGCAACGCAAAGGATCCACGGGTCGTCATCGTTACGACCGACCCGTTCCAGCTCACCTTGCTCAACATGGCCAATCGCGACCTTTTTGCACCGGCGGACTCGGTGGAGACGCTGATCAAACGCGTCGCGCCTTTCGAAACACTCGGCGAGAAACTTTGCGACCAGCCGCAAGGCGCGCGCATCGGCGACGGCGAACTCTAGGATCAAGACAATGCTTCTCATCCGCTGCCCCTATTGCGAGGAAGAGCGTCCGGAACTCGAATTCCGCAACGCCGGCGAGGCGCACATCGCGCGCCCGACCGATATCGCCGCCGTCAGCGACGACGATTTCGAAAAGTTCTTCTTCATCCGCGCAAACCCCAAGGGGATCATCTACGAGCGCTGGCGGCACGTGCATGGCTGCGCCCGTTTCTTCAACGCGGTGCGCGACACCGTCAGCGACAAGTTCGTGATGACCTACAAGGCCGGCGAGCCGAAGCCTTCCAAGCTGCCCGGAGTTTCCAAATGAGCGGTGCCTTTCGCATCAGCAATGCCGGCCGGTTGACACCCGCCAGGACCGCCCGCTTCACCTTCGATGGCAAGGCCTATACCGGTGTCGAGGGTGACACACTGGCTTCCGCGCTGCTGGCCAATGGCGTGCATCTGGTAGGCCGCTCGTTCAAATACCACCGGCCGCGCGGTTTCCTGTCCGCGGGAGCGGAGGAGCCGAACGCGCTGGTGGAAATCGCGCGCGACGGCGCCCGCAAGACGCCCAACGTGCGTGCCACGGTGCAGGAGCTCTATGACGGGCTGTCGGCCAGGTCGCAGAACCGCTGGCCATCGCTGTCCTTCGATGTGGGTGCGGTCAACGACGTTGCTTCGCCGTTCTTTTCGGCGGGCTTCTACTACAAGACCTTCATGTGGCCGAAATCGGCGTGGAAGAACCTCTACGAACCGAACATCCGCTCGGCCGCCGGCCTCGGCGTGGCGCCGGACCAGCCGGACCCCGACCACTATTCGTCCCGCTTCGCGCATTGCGACGTGCTGGTGCTGGGCGGCGGCGCTGCCGGGCTTGCTGCCGCGCTCGCGGCGGCGGAAACCGGCGTGCGTGTGATCGTCGCCGACGAGCAGTCCGAATTCGGCGGCGCGTTGCGCTTCGAAAGCGGTGCACGCATCGAAGGCCAGGGTGGCTGGGACTGGGCACAGGGTGTCGTGGCCAGGCTGAAAGGCATGGGCAATGTGCGGGTGCTGCCGCGCACGACGGCTTTCGGCTATTATGCGCAGAACTTCATCGGACTGGTGGAGCGCGTCAGCGACCATCAGGCGGATCCCGGTCACGACGTGCCGCGTGAGCGGCTGTGGCAGGTGCGCGCCAAGCGGGTGGTGCTTGCCACCGGCGCGATCGAGCGCCACATGGTGTTCGCCGACAATGATCGTCCGGGCGTGATGCTGGCATCCGCTGCGCGAACCTATCTCAACCATTATGGTGTCGCGGTCGGCCGCAATGTCGGCGTCTATACGGCGAACGATTCCGCCTATGCCGCGGCGATCGACCTGAAGAAGGCCGGCGTCAATATCGCGGCCATCGTCGATCTGCGCGACAATCCTTCCGGTGCGCTGATCGACCAGGCGCGCGCCGCCGGCATCGAGATCCATGACGGCCGCGCGGTCACGCGCGTCGGCGGCAAGTTGCGCGTCTCGTCCATGACCGTACAGCCGAAGAATGGTGGCGGCGAGCGCACGATTGCCATCGACGCGTTACTGATGTCGGCGGGCTGGACGCCGTCGGTGCATCTGTTCTCGCAATCGCGCGGCAAGGTCGCCTTCAACGAAGACAAGCGTTTCGTGCCCGGCACCTATGCGCAGGATTGCGTGTCGGTCGGCGCCTGCAACGGCACCGACGGCCTCGCGGCTTCGATCGACGAGGCCTACGCCGCAGGCGCCAAGGCCGCGAAGGAGACCGGGGGCAAGGCTGCCAAGGCGGGCAAACCGAAGGTCGATGCCGACGAAATCTGGTCGCGCGGCATGCTGGGCTCCGCTCCGGGCGCAGGCCCGGATACCACGGTGAAGGCCTTCGTCGATTTCCAGAACGACGTCACCGCCAAGGATATCCGCCAGGCGGTGCGCGAAGGCATGCGTTCGATCGAACATGTCAAGCGCTTCACCACCAACGGCATGGCTACCGACCAGGGCAAGACCTCCAACATGCACGGCCTGGCGATCGCTGCCGACATGCTGGGCAAGGCCATTCCGGAAGTAGGCCTCACCACGTTCCGTGCGCCCTACACGCCGGTCACCTTCGGCGCCATCATCTCGCACGCACGCGGGCCGCTGTTCGATCCGACACGCCGCACGCCAATGTATGGCTGGGCCGAAAAGCATGGCGCGGTGTTCGAGGATGTCGGGCAATGGAAACGCGCCTGGTATTTCCCGCGCGCCGGGGAAGACATGCACGCGGCCGTCAACCGCGAATGTGTCGCGGTGCGCAAGACGGCAGGCCTTTTCGACGCTTCCACGCTCGGCAAGATCGAAGTGGTCGGGCCCGATGCCGCCAAATTCATGGAACTGCTCTACACCAATCCGTGGGAGAAGCTGGAAGTCGGCCGCTGTCGCTATGGCATCATGCTGCGCGAGGACGGCTTCATCTATGACGACGGCGTGGTCGGCCGCCTCGCCGCCGACCGCTTCCACGTGACGACGACGACCGGTGGTGCGGCCCGCGTCATGAACCATATGGAAGACTATCTCCAGACCGAATTCCCGCATCTCGATGTCTGGCTGACCTCGATTTCCGAACAATGGGCGGTGATCGCGGTGCAGGGACCGAAGTCGCGCGACATCATCGCGCCGCTGGTCGAGGGCATCGACATGTCCGACGAGGCGATGCCGCATATGTCGGTGCGCGAAGGCAGGATCTGCGGCGTTCCGGCCCGACTTTTCCGCATGTCGTTCACCGGCGATCGCGGCTTCGAGGTCAATGTGCCGGCCGACTACGGTCAGGCCGTCTGGGAGGCCCTTTGGGCCGAGGGGCAGAAGCATGGCGCCGCGGCCTATGGGACCGAGGCCATGCATGTGCTGCGCGCCGAGAAAGGTTACATCATCGTCGGCCAGGATACGGACGGTACCGTCACGCCGAATGACGCCGGTCTCGACTGGGCGGTCGGCAAGAAGAAGAGCGACTTCGTCGGCATCCGTGGCCTGATGCGGCCTGACCTCGTTGCCAAGGGTCGCAAGCAGCTCGTCGGTCTCAGGACCAAGGACCCGAAGATCGTTCTGGAGGAAGGCGCACAGGTCGTCGACAACCCGAACCAGCCGATCCCGATGAAGATGATCGGCCATGTCACGTCGAGCTACTGGTCGGAGAACTGCGGACGCTCGATCGCGCTGGGGCTGGTTGCCGGCGGACGTGACCGCATGGGCGAAACGCTCTATGTGCCGATGCCGGACAAGGTGATTGAAGTGGAAGTCACCGGCATGGTGTTCTTCGACGAAAAGGGAGAGCGCCTCAATGGCTAAGGCTGCCCAGAAAACCGGTATCGTCCAGGCAGAGCGCCATCCCGCACTTGCGGGGCGCAATGCCTCGGCTGCCCATGTGACGCTGACCGCGTTCGAACCGGCCGAACGTGTTTCGCTGCGCGCCCCCGAGGCTTCGCTCGCGGCCTTGTCCAAGGCTCTCGGGCTGACCCTGCCCAAGAAGCCGAAGAGCTCGGCCTCGAAGGGCGGCCGCCTTGCGCTTTGGCTCGGGCCGGACGAATGGCTGGTCATCGATGATGCCGGCGGCGACCCGCTGGCCGATTGCGCCAAGGTCAAGCAGTTGCATTCGGCGGTCGGCGTCTCGCACAGGAACGTGGCGATCGGGGTGACTGGCCCGGGTGCGGAAGCGACGCTCAGCGCCGGCTGCCCGCAGGACCTGTCATTGGCTGTCTTCCCCGTCGGGGCCTGTTCGCGCACCATCTTCGGCAAGGTCGAGATCGTGATCCATCGCACGGCGGAAGACGCTTTCCGCGTCGAATGCTGGCGCTCCTTCTCGGACTATGTCTTTACTTTCCTTTCCGAGGCAGCACGCGACGCGGCAGCATAGAGCCGGGCGTTCGTCTGAACGCGCAAGGCGAGGAACCAAAAGGCTGGCCGTGCCGTTTCCTGCCCGAACAGAGGGAAGATCCATGGCCAGTCCACCCAAATCCGCCGCATCGCCGAAACCGACAAAGACGGATGCGGTGCGCTCGTTCGAACATGAGCGGCGCAGCGGGCATGATGCCGAAGAAGAACTGGAAGAGGGGCTGGAAGATACGTTCCCGGCCAGCGATCCGGTCGCGGTAACGAACACATCCATCTCGGGAGCGCCGGCAAAGCCGGGCAAAGCAAAGCGATAGGTTGCTTCGGCCGATCATCCGTCGCTGAAGACACGCTCCGCGATCCAAAGAAAAAGGGCGGCTGGTCAACCAGCCGCCCTTTTTGCCGTCAGCTTGTAAGGGAGGGGGATGCCTTACCGGATGGACGGCATGGTCCACGGGCTGCCCTCAACGCCGAGGCGCGGGCCATTGGTGGTCTTGCTCTGTTCAATCGAGCCGGTCGACGAATAGTCGACATTACCGGTGGTCTGGGCGTGAGTGGCGGGGGCATGGGTCTTCACGGTTTCGCCAGCGAAGGCGGCGCCCGAAAGGGCAACCAGGGCGGCGAGGGCAAGAGCTGTCGTTTTCATCGACTTTCTCCGGTTCAAGATCTGAATTTAATTTCCGTACGTGTACGCTGCATCGCACATGTATGCCTGCTAGGCTGAAAGTTCAAGAGAAAATTGTACGCGTACGAAAAATTTCTTTGAGAATGTGTGGATGCCGCCGTTGACGCGGCGTGTGTGTCCACGCCAGGCCATTGAAAAGACTGGGTGAAACTACCTGGGGAGTGGGGGGTGGCGCGGTTTGTCGCAGGTGCCGGGACTGGCTTTGACACTGCATATGAAGCCAGAAATACCGACGGCGCAGTTGGCCGCAGCCTTCGGGCTCATTGCGATATCGACTGTTCCGCTTGAGCGTTTCCGCTTTTTACGGAACCGCGGAAACACTTGAGAATGCTCGAGCGTCTCAGCACTTCTTGGGAGGCTGATCCCCAAGCGCAGGAATATCCTGGCCTTGCAGGGCCGCCAGCCCGAATTCGCACATCCGCTTCACGAAAGCCTGCTGGTCGCCGAAATGGTAGAAGGGGAAAGTGATCAGCAGCGAGATCGTGCCGTGCCCGGTCGCCCACAACATGGTGGCGATGGCGTGGGGATCACCCTTCAGCTTGCCGGCAGCGACGCAGGCTTCGACGCGGTCGATGAGCAGTTTCATCGCCGGGTTTTCCTCGTCGAGCTTTTCGAATGAGCGGCCTTCGGGCAGCTTTGTCTTCTCGGTCATGAACACGGTGCGGTATTCATTCGGATTGCCAAGGCCGAATGCCGCATACTCGGTCATGACCGCGCGCAGCGCATCGATCGGATCATCGGGAGCATTCTGCTCGATGCGCCTGGCCAGTATCTGGAAGGCGTCTTCGGCCAGGGCAAACAGGATGTCCTGCTTGTCGGCGAAGTAGGAATAAACCGACATCGGCGCATAGCCGACCATCTTGGCCAGCTTTCGGATGGTCAAACCTTCGTAGCCTTCCTCCTGTACCAGCTTGTGAGCTGCGGCCACGAGTTCCGATCGCAATGCCGCCTTTTGTTGTTCACGGCGTGTTTGCGCATTCTGGGGCAATCTTGTTGCCTTTCTTTTTTGTTTTGCTCCCATTCCCCTCAGGCTGACAGTATATACTCAGTACAGTCATCCGCAAGATATCGTTGGGGAAATTGCCTTCCAGGACCTTACTCAAATGGCTCCAATGCCACCATCGACGGCAAGGGAATGGCCAGTCATGAAGGTGTTTCTGGGATCTGCTGCGAAAAGCATCGCTTCGACGATCTCCGGCACTTCACCAACACGTTTCATAGGCACGCCGCGCGTCAGTTCCGACAGGGCCAATGTTTCGGGAGCGCCCGACAGCTTTATGAAGTCGTCGACCATTTTCGTGCGCGTATGCGCCGGACATATGGCATTCACCCTGACCCCCTTGGTGGCATATTCGGCGGCCGCCGATTTGGTGAGGCCGACGACGCCGTGTTTTGCCGCGGCATAGACCGAAAGCTTCGGCGCGCCGACCAGTCCCGCCACGGAGGCGACGTTGACGACCGCGCCGCCTTTGCCACCCGCCTTGAATTGCCGCTCCATCTGCGGGATCTGGTGTTTCATCGCGTAGAAAACGCCGAGCAGGTCGATTTCCAGGATGCGGCGCGCCTCATCGGAAGCAACCTGCGGCAGGCGCACGAAACTCTGCGCGATGCCGGCATTGTTGACGGCGACGTCGAGCCTGCCGAACCGTTCGACAGCAAGCCCGACCAATACTTGCGAGAGCGTTTCGTCGGCGATGTTGCCGGCCAGCGTTGCCGTTTCAGCGTCGAGGGTCGCTGCAAAGTGCTGCAGTGCATCGCCGTCGATATCGGAGAGGACCAGCCGGGCGCCCTCGGCGGCGAAGCCTTTGGCCGCACCCTGACCGAGGCCGCCCGTGGCACCCGTGATGAGCACCGTCGCTCCGTCGAAACGGCCCATGGTCATTTTCCTCTTTCGATCAGTTGTACGGCAAGGTGGGCGAGCAGCTTGACCGCGTCGGCATAAATCTTCGCCTTGGCGGGGTTGGAAGCGTTGCCGTCCAGGGCGCGTTTGTAGACGCCCTGGCAGATCGCCGCGAGCCGGAAGAAGGAGAAGGCAAGCAGGAAGGTCCAGTTGTCGATGCCGTCCAGGCCGCGGCGGCGGCAATAGGAAGCGACATAGTCTTGTTCCGACGGCAGTCCGGCTGTTGCGCGATCGATGCCGCCGAGTCCCTTGAAGCCGGATTGATGCGGCAGGCGCCATTGCATGCACTGATACGCGATGTCGGCAAAGGGATGGCCGAGTGTCGACAGTTCCCAGTCGAGCACGGCAATGACATCGGCACCCGCCTGCGCAAACATCATGTTGTCCAGCCGGTAGTCGCCATGCACGAGGGCGAGTTGCCCGTCGTCGGCAGGCTTGTTCGCCTCCAGCCAGGTGATCAGGGTCTCCATCTCGGCATTGGGCTCGGTTTCGGAGGCGCGATACTGGCTCGCCCAACGTCCGAGCTGGCGTTCGAAATAATTGCCGGGCTTGCCGTAGTCGGCGAGGCCGACAGAGTTGATGTCGACATTGTGGAGTGCCGCCAGCGTTGCGTTCATCGCGTCATAGATCGCCGCCCGTTCCGGTCCGCTCGAGGCCTCGGGCAGGGCCGGATCCCAGAATATGCGGCCTTCGACAAAGGCCATGACGTAGAACATGCGTCCGATCGGCGAATCCTCTTCGGACAGATGCAGCATGCGTGGCACCGGCACGTCGGTTTCGGCCAGGGCCCGCATGACACGGAACTCGCGATCGACCTGGTGAGCCGATTTCAGCAGCTGCCCGGGCGGCTTGGCCCGCAGCACATAACGACCGCTTGCCGCGGTCAGCAGATAGGTCGGGTTGGACTGGCCCGACTTGAACTTCTCGATCGACCGCAGCTTGGAGAAGCCATGAATTTTCTGCTCCAGGTAAGGAGCAAGCAGTGTCGGATCGAGCGTGTTCGGGTCAGTCATGCGTCCTGCGCTTCGGGTTCGACGAAGGTCAGTGTCAGCCAGCGCGCGGTGAGCGCGGGTTTCAACGAGCCTTCGATCTCGATGGTCACGTCATGGGTCGTCTGTACCCAGCCGGATGGCCGTGCCTTAACGTCGGCCAGCACGAAACGGGTGCGAATACGGGCGCCGGTTTTGACCGGAGCCAGGAACCGGACTTCGTCGAAGCCGTGATTGACACCCATCTTGCCCTTTGCAAGCGGCGGCAGGGTTTCGAACGTCATGGCCGAAAGCAGCGACAGGGTGAGGAACCCGTGTGCGATCGTGCCGCCGAACGGCGCTTCCGCCGCGGCGCGCTCCGGATCGCAATGAATGAACTGATGATCGTCGGTTGCGTCGGCGAACTGGTCGATCATGGTTTGAGTGACCACACGCCAGGGCGATAGGCCGACTTCCTTGCCGACACTGGCGAGCAATATTTCGAGGCTGATGGGTTGCACGGATATCTCCTGGCGCCGTCGCGGCTTCATTCCTTGAACAGGGTCAGGCCGTGCTGCACCGATTGTCCGCCATCGATCGGCAGGATCGCGCCGGTGACATAGCTGCCAGCCCGGCTGCACAAATAGAGCGTGGCGCCGCCAATGTCATCCGGCTGCCCGATGCGGCCGATGGGAACATGGCCGCCGACATGCCTGGCTTGTTCCTCCGTGCCGGTGGCAAAGGCCGTCATGCGGCTCTGGAAAGGCCCGGGGGCAAAGGCGTTGACGGTGATGCGCCGGGCGGCAAGTTCCATGGCGAGCGTTCGGGTCAGGTGGTGAACCGCGGCCTTGGAGGCCGTATAGGAATAGGCATCGTCCGCCAGCGGTTGTGTTCCCATCACCGAACCCAGATTGATGACACGGGCCGGGTCGGCATCGGAAGCCGCCTTTTCCATCAGCGGCAGCAGTTCACGTGTCAGGTGGAAGACGGCGGTGACGTTGACGCCGAATACCTTTGCCCAGGCATGATACGGGAAGCTCTCCAGCGGTGCGCCCCAGGAAACGCCGGCATTGTTGATGAGGATGTGCAGCCGGTCGGTTCGTGCCTTCACGGCTTCAACCAATGTTGCGATGCCGGCTTCGGAAGAGACGTCGCCGCCGAAGCCTTCCGCCCTGCCGGATGCGCCAAACGCATTCAAGTCATCGGCGACTTTGACGCAGTCCTCGCCTTTGCGGGACGCGATCATGACGGTTGCGCCGCCGCGTACCAGAGCGGTTGCGGCCATGCGGCCAATACCGGTTGCGGCTCCCGTCACCAGCGCGGTCTTGCCCGCCACCGAGAACAGTTCATCGAGATAGCTCATCGGTCCTCCCGCTGCTTCGGTCCGATCGGAGTTTGCACGTCCTCGGATTGACAACATACCGAGTAGTATGTTGAACTTCGACCCTTGTAAAGCCGGCAAAAATCGAGGGGCAATGGCAGCGGGACCGCACTTGGCGGAGCGGGAAGAGGAGGCCAGGGCCGTCGGCGGCGCCACCGCCGCCGACGGCTCCCGCGCCGCGATCCTCGATGCCGCTGCCGCCTGTTTCATGGCCAAAGGTTATGCGGCCAGTTCCATTGACGATGTCGCGCGCAGCCTTGGATCGACCAAGGGGCGCATCTATCACCACTATCCGTCGAAGGGAGACCTCTTCGCCGATGTCTTTCGCGCCGGCATGGACATGAACTACGCCGCGATCGAACCGGTGCGCGACACTGCCGGACCGGCGGTGGCACGCTGGCGGCGCATGGCGGCGGTGCACACGCGCCAGATGATCGTGACCAGGTCCTACCAGCGCGTCGTCTGGGAAGGTGTCGAGCTTTACCTGCGCGGCGCGACCACGCCGGAACAGCGCGAGGAATTCGCGCGGCTCATGCAATACCGCAACGACTATGGCGCGATCTTCCGGCAGGTGATCGTCGCAGCGCGTGAGGCTGGCGACATGCGTTTCGACGATCCGCGCATCACCGAACAGCTGATGTTCGTCTCGCTGAATTCGCCGCTGTTCTGGTACACGCCGCGTCCCGGCGAAAGCGAGCACGACATCGAGGCGATCGTGGCACAGGTTGTCGACTACACTGCGCGCGGGTTGGGTATCAGCGCATGACCGCGAAAATTGCAGTTTCCGTAAAAAGCGGAAACGCTCCAGGGAAGGGAGCCCATGATGGCTGACATGAATCTCGGCATGACCGAGCGGCTGAAGCCGATCCATGCCCAGGTCGCCGCGATGGTGCGTGACGAGGTGATGCCGCTCGACGAGGAGTTCCTGGCCGAAGTCGGCAAGGCCGGCGATCGCTGGGCCTATACCAGGCGCCAGACCGAGATCCTCGAAGGGCTGAAATCCAGGGCGCGCGAGCGCGGCCTGTGGAATTTCTGGCTGACCGGTTCTGAACGCGGCTACGGGCTCACCACGGTTGAATACGCCTATCTCGCCGAAGAGATGGGCAAGGCGCATCTCGGTGCCGAGACCTTCAATTGCTCGGCACCCGACACCGGCAATATGGAGGTGCTGGAGCGCTATGGTTCGCAGGCGCAGAAGGACAAGTGGCTGGCTCCGTTGCTCGACGGCAAGATCCGCTCCGCCTATCTGATGACAGAACCGGACGTGGCGTCCTCCGATGCCACCAACATTTCCATGCGTTGCGAACGCGACGGCGACGATTATCTGCTGAACGGTGAGAAATGGTGGGCTTCCGGTGCCGGTGATCCGCGCTGCGCCATCTACATCGTCATGGTGAAGACCGGGGGCGACGGCGAGCCCAGGCACAAGCAGCATTCAATGATCCTGGTGCCTGCGGACAGCACGGGTGTCGCCAGGGTGCGCGCCATGCAGGTCTATGGCGACGACGATGCCCCGCATGGGCACATGCATCTGCGCTTCGACAATGTGCGGGTGCCGGCCGCCAACATGATCCTCGGCGAGGGCAGGGGCTTCGAGATCGCCCAGGGCCGGCTGGGGCCTGGCCGCATCCATCACTGCATGCGCGCCATCGGCCAGGCCGAAATGGCACTCGAGCTTCTGTCCAGGCGCTCGATGCGTCGCGAGGCGTTCGGCCAGCCGCTGGCCAGGCTCGGCGCCAATTTCGATATCATCGCCGAATGCCGGATGGAGATCGAAATGGCGAGGCTGCTCTGCCTCAAGGCAGCTTGGATGATCGATCAGGGTGATGCACGCGCCGCCGCGCCCTGGATCAGCCAGATCAAGGTGATCGCGCCGCGGGTGGCGCTGAAGGTGGTCGACGAGGCGGTGCAGATGCATGGTGCGCAAGGCATCAGCCAGGATACCCCCTTGGCGCGTAGCTGGACGCATCTTCGTACATTGCGGCTGGCCGACGGACCCGATGCCGTGCACCGTCGCCAGGTCGCACGCGAAGAACTCAGGAAATATACGCAGGAAAAGTTCTAGGGTTGGTTCAGCGTGCAAGTGGGGAGAAGAGCATGAAAGCCATCATTGCCCGTGCCTTCGCGCCGCTCGAACAGCTCATCTATGGCGATTGGCCGGAACCCGAGGCGAAGGGTGATGCCGTGGTCATCGAAGTTGAGGCGATCGGCGTCAATTATCCCGACGGACTGCTGGTCCAGGGTCTCTACCAGATGAAGCCGCCGACACCGTTCGTGCCTGGCATGGAGGTGGCAGGCCGGATCGCCGCCATCGGTCCGAAGGTGACGGGTCTGAAGGTCGGCGACAGGGTCGCCGCACTCACCGTCATCAGCGGCTATGCCGAAAAGGTGGCCGTTTCCGAAGCCGTAACCATGAAGCTGCCCGATGCGATGGACGCCGCGGATGCCTGCGCGCTCATCTGCGGCTATGGTACGTCGCATCATGCCTTGAAGCAGCGCGGCCAACTCATGCCAGGCGAAACGCTCTGCGTGCTGGGTGCGGCGGGCGCCACCGGCATTGCTGCCGTGCAGATCGGCAAGGCCCTGGGCGCCAAGGTCATCGGCGTGGCCTCCTCGCCCGAAAAGCAGCGTATTACCCTTCAGGCCGGTGCCGACATCGCGATCGGCTACGAGAACCTGAAGGATGCCCTCAAGGAGATCACTGGCGGCAAGGGTGTCGATGTCGGCTTCGATCCCGTCGGCGGGGACGCGTTCGAAGCGCTGGCACGCGCCATGGGCTGGAACGGGCGGTTGCTGGTCATCGGCTTTGCCTCCGGAACCATTCCCAGGCTGGCGGTCAACCTGACATTGGTGAAGGGGTTCTCGGTCGTCGGCGTCTATTGGGGCGATTTCACCATCAAGGAACCGCTGGCCTATGCCGACAACATGCGCGAGCTGGTCGGCTGGTATCTCGCCGGCAAGGTCAAACCGGTGATCGAAGGCATCTATCCATTGGCCGATGCGGCCAGTGTCCTGAAGCGTGTGCTGGGGCGTGGCGCCTCCGGCAAGCTGATCCTCAAACCATAACCTCAGGCAAGGAATGCAGCCATGACCATTCCCTCCGAAATGCAGGCACTTCTTCTGGTCGGTGACGGCTATGCGCGCGAGCCGAGTGGCAGTGTGCTGGAAGCGATGGCGCCCTATGTGCGATCGGGCACCATCGGCGTGCCGGTGCCTGGGGCGACACAGGTGCTCATCAAGGTGAGCCTGGCTTCGATCAATCCTTCCGACGTGATGTTCGTGAAAGGGCTCTACGGCCAGCCTCGGGTGCAAGGCCAGCCCGCCGGTTTCGAGGGCGTCGGCACCGTTGTCGCTGCGGGCGAGGACAGCTATGCGCAGAGCCTCGTCGGCAAGCGTATTGCCTTTGCCACCGGTCTCACCAACTGGGGCGCCTGGGCCGACTACGCGCTGGCCGAAGCGCTGGCCTGCATCCCGCTGATCGACAGTGTTCGCGATGAGGATGCAGCGGCGATGATCGTCAATCCGCTGACGGCAATCGCCATGTACGGCATCGTCAAGGATGAAGGGCACAAGGCCTTCGTCATGACCGCCGGCGCCAGCCAGCTCTGCAAGCTGATCATCGGGCTCGCAAAGGAGGACGGCTACCATCCGATCGTGACGGTTCGTCGCGACGACCAGATCGCGCCGCTGAAGGAACTGGGTGCGGCACATGTGCTCAACGAGAAGGCGCCGGGCTTTGCCGGCACGTTGCGCGAGGTGATGAAAGCCGAGCAACCCCGGATCTTCCTCGACGCCGTCACCGGCCCGCTCGCCTCGCTGGTGTTCGACGCCATGCCGAAACGTTCGCGCTGGATCATCTATGGGCGGCTCGATCCGTCGGATACGCTGATCCGCGAGCCTGGCCAGTTGATCTTCCAGCAGAAGCAGGTGGAAGGCTTCTGGCTGACCGATTGGATGCGCAGGCACAAGGATCGCCGCGGCCCGGCGGCGCTTGAGGTGCAGCGGCGTTTTTCCGACGGGCGCTGGTCCACCGACGTGACTGCCGTGGTGCCGCTGGCGGAGGCGATGGAGCGCGTTCCGGCCGAACTTGCCAAACCCAATGGCAAGGTCTTCATCCGGCCCTGATCGCAATCCTGCGGCAATGTTGGCCGCCTAGACAGGCTGCTTCTGGACTCGCCGGCGCGGGACATCGGCGCGTGGACTGTACCGCACAGCCCAGGCCATGATATGCCCGCGCCGAGTTCGAGGTGGCTTCCGGTTGCGAGAAGCCGCCGGCATTGGGCAATGTTGGGCGATGGCAAAAGTCAGGCAGTCTTGGGACTGGGGTGGTCTTGCCCTGTGGACGGGCGGCTTTGTCGTCATTCTCGTGATGGCCGGCATGGCACCCGATCACCGCTCGGTGATGCGCGCCTACCGCATTGCCAGCGACATGTTTCTTGCCGGCAAGCCGCTCTACGATCTCGACGTCGCCATGGGCTATCTCTACTCACCTGCCTTCGCGGCACTGTATGTGCCGTTCATGAAACTCGGACCGGTCATCGGCGATAGCCTGTGGCGCATCCTGGGTTTTGCGGTGCTGACTTATGCGGTCTGGCGGCAGGTTCGAACGATCGAGCCCGAAAACCGGCTCTGGATGTTTTCATATGCGCTGTTCCTGGCCGTGCCGGTCACGGCCGGCGCGCTGCGCAATGGCCAGGCCACCATCCTGCTGACGGGCGCCTGCTGGCTGCTGGTACTTTCGGCACTCGAAGGGCGGCGTGCGGAGACATTCCTGTGGGCAACGATCGCG
Source organism: Mesorhizobium sp. NPDC059025 (assembly GCF_042739655.1). Classification (NCBI taxonomy): domain Bacteria; kingdom Pseudomonadati; phylum Pseudomonadota; class Alphaproteobacteria; order Hyphomicrobiales; family Phyllobacteriaceae; genus Mesorhizobium; species Mesorhizobium sp. NPDC059025. The sequence goes on from NZ_JBHYIM010000009.1 coordinate 224,919, forward strand.
GTGATCGCCAAGCCGACCGCCCTCATCGTTTTTCTGCTGGTCGGAGCTCTTCGGCTGCGGCTTGTCCCGGTCCTTGCCCTGTCGCTGCTGTTCGTGCTGGCGCTTCCCTACGCCTTTGCGCCAGCAGCCTATATCAACCAGCTCTATCGCGACTTCGCCACGCTGATGACATCGATGTCGGTCGACAAGTCGAGTGCCTTCGAGATGGCTGACTTCACGGCTCCCTTCACCGCTCTCGGCCTGACTGTCTCCACCCAGGCCGCCACCGTGGTGCGGATCGTTGCTGCTGTGCCGACGCTGCTTCTGGTGCTGTGGTACGATCGTCATCTCGACCGCCGGCTTGCTGGTCTGGCGGTTTTCCTGACCGCGGCTTTCTACATGAGCGTGCTCAACCCCCGGGTCGAATACAACACCTTCGCCTTGCTGGCGATGCCGGCCGGTGTCGCCCTGGCCGTAATCTGGGACAATGAAGAAGGTGGCACTCTGCGCGGCATTCTGGCCTTGGCCTTGTTCGCCACGGGTCTCAGCGGCATCAACCCGCATCTCCAGGAGGCCTTGCGCCTCTGGTTCCGCCCTGTTGCGATGACGGCGATCACGCTCCCCATCCTGTGGTGGTTCTGGTCGGTGGCGCAGGGCAAGTTCAAGCGCCAGGGGACGATGGCTCATGTCTGAACCCAAGCCGACGCTCGACATCGTTGCGCCTTTTCTGAACGAGGCGGCTTCCGTGCCGGGCTTTGCGCGGCTGCTCGCGGAACTCGAGGCAGAAGTCCTGCAACGTTTCGGTCTCAAGACACGCAAGATCCTGGTGGACGACGGCAGTACCGACGACAGCGCCGGGCTTTTCGGCAAGGCACTGACGGGTGACTGGGAAATCGTGCGGCTCAGCCGTAACTTCGGCAAGGAGGTGGCCGTTCTTGCCGGTCTCGACAGGACGCGGGGCGACCTGGTGCTGATCATGGATGCCGATCTGCAGCATTCGCTGGATGTCAGTCTGAAGCTCATCACCGAACTGGTCGAAAACCCCGACATCGACGTTGTCTATGCCCGTACCAATCGCGAGGGCGCGAGTTGGAAACGCAGCCAGCTGGCCAAATTGTTCTACGGCCTGATCAACTCCAGCCAGCGTTTCGATATCCCTGAAAATGCCGGCGATTTTCGTGTCATGCGCGCGCCGGTGGCAAAAGCGTTCACCCTGCTGCGTGACAAGCGGCGCTTCAACAAAGGCCTCTACGCCTGGGCTGGTTTCCGCCACAAGGCGCTCATCTACACGCCGGCGGATCGCGCCGGCGGCACCAGCAAATGGAGCCGGGGCAACCTGCTTGCCTTTTCGCTCGAAGGCATCGCCTCCTTCTCCGTGGTGCCGTTGCGCATCCTCACCCTGAGCGGACTTGCCGCGGCCCTGGCCGGGGGCGTCTATGGCCTGAAGATCTTCTTCGAGGTGTTTTTCTACGGCATCGCCGTGCCAGGCTTCCCGAGCCTGCTGATCGCCGTCGTGGTCTTGGGTGGCTTCAACCTCGCACTGCTCGGCCTCATCGGCGAATATGTCTGGGTGGCATTGAGCGAAAGCAAGGACCGTCCGGTCTATATCGTGCGCGATGTGGTGAGCGACGCAAAGGACGGCAAAGAGCCGTGACACGGCAGATCCGCCTGATCGCCGACGACTACGGGCTGGCGCCTGGGGTATCGGACGCCATCCTCGACCTGCTGCAAAGGGGACGCCTCACCGGCACCGGCTGCATGACCGGATTTCCGGAATGGCAGCAGGCAGCGGCGCATATCAGACCCTTCATCGGCGAAGTTCCGGTCGGACTGCACCTCACCCTGACCGATCAGCCTGCTTTGACAGCCGGTTCCAGCCTGGTGTCTGAAGGGCGGTTGCCGCCGCTCTCCAGGCTGGCGGCGCCGTTGAGGCAGAGACGTATCAAGACAGGCGACGTTCACGCCGAACTCGATGCGCAGCTTGCCCGCTTTGTCGACGCGCTTGGCCGCATGCCGGATTTCATCGACGGGCACCAGCATGTGCATTTCCTGCCTGCTGTCCGAGACTGGCTGAAGGCGCGCTTTGCCGGTTCCGGAAAGCCGATGCTGCGCGGCGCACCGAGGGTGCCGCTTCAGGTCGGCGCCACCGCCATCAAGACGGCAGTGATTGCGGCGCTGGCGCGTGGCTTCGACCGGAGCATGGAGGCTGCCGGCTTCGTGGTCATGAAGCCGCTTGCCGGCGTCTACGACTGGAAGCGGCCAGATGATTTCGAGCCGACCTTGCGCGCCGCTGTTTCGACTTTGCGCGAAGATGGCGTTTTCATGTGTCACCCGGGCCATGTCGATGCCGAGCTCGTATCGCGCGACCCGATGCGGAAGGTGCGCGAGGTCGAATATGCCTTCCTGGCCTCGGACGCGTTCGGTTCGTTTCTTACAGCGAATGATGCCGGCGTGCGGAGTGGCCTGTCGTGAGCAGCGAGCCAGGCCGTTCGCTCGGCAGCAAGATGATCCGTTTCGCTGTTGTCGGTGTCGCGAATACGGCAATCGATCTCGTCGCCTTCACCGTATTGCTGTGGCTGGCCGTTTCGCCGCTGGCCGCCAATGTCGGCGCCTGGCTCGTCGCCGTCGCGTTCTCTTTCGTGGCCAACCGTTTCTGGTCGTTCGAGCGCGACCGCTCGATCCCGCTCAGCCATTCCGTCTTCCGTTTCATCTCGCTGGGCGCGCTGATCTCGCTTGGCGTTTCCAGTGCCTTCATCGTCGGACTGTCCGGATGGATCGGTGTCTGGCCAGCCAAGATCGCCGGCGTCATTGCGGCGGCGGTGCTGAATTTCCTCGCCGCGCGCTGGTCGATCGAGGGGCGGTTGCTTCGCTAGAGCATTTGTAGCCAAGTGGAATCACCTGGCGTTACAAAAATGCGACGAAAACAAAAACTTAGAGCGTTTCCGCGTTTCCGTGAAAAACGGAAACGCTCTAGGCTGTATCGATCAACGCAGACCTTCCATTTCGCGGATGCGCCGCGCGCTGTCGGGTTCCATCTGGCGGGTAACCGCACCGATCAACGTCTCGGCGACCACGAAGAGTGCGGCGGACGAGTCCCAGGGCGAGGGAACGGCCGTGCGTCCGGCAATGACGTGGCGGGCGAAGCGGGCAATGGGCGAAAGCCACTGGTCGGTGAACAAAACGATCTGCACACCGCGTTGATGGGCTTTCTCGGCGAAGCGGATCAGGCTGTCCTGATAGCGGCGGATGTCGAAGATCACCAGCACGTCGCGCTTGCCCATGTCGATCAGCCGATCCCGCCACATGCTTTCCTGACCGACAAGGTGGAAGACGTTGGGACGGATGATGGCAAGGTGGGCGGCCATGTAGCGCGCCAGCGGGTCGGTGAAACGCCCGCCGATCAGGAACATGTGGCCGCGATGGTCGGCCATCTTTTCCGCGATCTCGTTCAGCTGCTTGTCCGAGAGGTGGCGGAAGGTCTCGCGCAGATTGTCGAGGGTGGCCTCGATCATCGGCGATGCTGCGTCGCTTCGGCTGGGAGCCGTGGTCGTGCGCGAGGCCGGCGACTGCAACTGCGCGGCAAGCTCGTCCTGGAGAGCGGATTGAAATTCCGGGTAGTTCTGGAAGCCAAGCCGGGCGACGAAACGCAGGATCGTCGGCGAGGATACCCCGGCCTGCTGGGAGAAGTCGGCCACCGTTTTCAGGCCGATGACGGGGTAGTTGGCAACCAGCGTCTGGGCAGCTCGGCGTTCGCCTGCCGGCATGGCATCAATACGGTCCGCGATGAGCTCTGCGATGGATGTGGTTGTCGTCTGCGTTCCCAACCCGGTATCCCCCACGCATTTCGGAAAAGGCGTTTGACAAAGACGGACAAAGTGTATGAAATCATTCATGGGAGCGCAATGAAACAAAATACGTAACATACGATACGTTCCCGGGGACGGCGGATCGGATGGAGAGGACAAGCCACAACAGGCATCCGGATGCGGATTCCGTAAGGGTGACGAACCCTGGCGGCGCGGGTGCCTTTGTCTTCACCTGCGACCACGCTTCAAATTTCCTTCCTGCCGAATTCGGCACGCTTGGTCTTCCGGTTTCCGACCTTGCCCGCCACATTGCATGGGATCCCGGCGCGTTGCCGGTGGCGCAGATACTGAGCGAGCGGCTCGATGCGCCTCTGGTCGAAACCTGCGTCTCGCGACTGGTGCTGGACTGCAATCGGCCCCTTGATGCACCGGATCTGGTGCCGCCGGTCAGCGAAACGACGATCATTCCCGGCAATGAGAACCTGTCATCCGAAGCGCGCCAGGCGCGCATCGATCGCTGCTGGAAGCCTTTTCACCAAACGATCGAAGAACTGATCGAGGCGCGGGCGGCGCGTGAACTGGAGACACGACTTGTGTCGGTGCATTCCTTCACGCCGGTCTACAAAGGCATCGATCGTCCCTGGCATATCGGCATCATCCACGACGAGGACACGCGGCTGTCGGCGCCGCTGATTGCCGCGCTGGAGCGGGAAGGCGGTTTCACCGTCGGCGCCAACCAGCCCTACTCGCCGGCGGATCGTGTCTACTTCACGCTGGAGCGTCACGCGCGCTCGCGTGGCCTGTTGTGCGCGATGATCGAAATCCGCAACGATGAGATCCGGGATCAAGCCGGACAGAAAAAATGGGGAGAACGGCTGGCGGGCATCTTCACCGGCCTCGAACCGGCGCGGCTGCCAAAGCCGCCGCCATTGAAAACGCTACAAACGATCGAAGGCACCATCTGAAAGTATAAATAAGGGAACACTCTTATGGCAGCGCCTGGTTACTCTGAACACGACAAGAGCGAGGACGTCAAAGTCCTCCATTCCATGGGCTACGCCCAGGAACTCGAAAGGAGAATGAGTCAGTTCTCCAACTTCGCCGTTTCTTTCTCGATCATCTGCATCCTGTCCGGCGGCATCAACTCGCTGGCGCAGGCGACGTCCGGCGCCGGTGGCGCCGCCATCGGCATCGGCTGGCCGCTCGGCTGTTTCGTGTCGCTGGTGTTCGCGGTGGCGATGGCGCAGATCAGCTCGGCCTATCCGACGGCCGGCGGCCTCTATCACTGGGGTTCGATCCTGGGCAACCGCTTCACCGGCTGGTTGACCGCCTGGTTCAACCTGCTCGGCCTGGTCACCGTGCTGGGGGCCATCAACGTCGGCACCTATTATTTCTTCATGGGTTCTTTCGGCACGCCCTATTTCGGCCTCGAGGACACGACCACAACACGCATCATCTTCCTTGCGATCATCACGGGCGCGCAGGCGCTGGTGAACCACATGGGCATTGGCCTCACGGCCAGACTCACCGATTTCTCGGGTTACCTGATCTTTGCCACGGCGATCGCGCTGTCGATCGTCTGTCTGGCGGCTGCGCCCAGCTATGACATCGCCCGTCTGTTCACCTTCGCCAATTATTCGGGCGAGATCGGCGGCAATGTCTGGCCGCAGAACTCGACAATGTGGGTCTTCCTGCTCGGCCTTCTGCTGCCGATCTATACCATCACCGGCTACGATGCGTCGGCGCATACATCGGAAGAGACGCTGAAGGCGGCCCATTCGGTGCCACGCGCCATGGTCAGTTCGGTGCTGTGGTCCGCGGCGTTCGGCTACATCATGCTCTGTTCCTTCGTGCTGATGCTGCCGAACATGGAAGATGCGGCGAAGCAGGGCTGGAACGTGTTCTTCTGGGCGATGAACGAACGCGTCAACCCGGTGGTCAAGGACATCCTCTACCTCGCCATCCTGCTGGCGCAGTGGCTGTGTGGCCTGGCGACGGTCACCTCGGTATCGCGCATGATCTTCGCCTTCTCGCGCGACGGCGGCCTGCCCGGTTCCAAGGCCTTGTCCAAGGTCAGCCCGACCTACCGCACGCCGGTGGCCGCCATCTGGACCGGATCGATCCTGGCGGTGCTGTTCGTCTGGTTCTCGTCGCTGGTCTCGATCGGCGACACGCCGGTCTACACCATCGTCGTTGCCTGCACCGTCATCTTCCTGTTCTTCTCCTTCACCATCCCGATCGCGCTCGGCCTCTTCGCCTGGGGTACGTCGAAGTGGAACGTGATGGGGCCGTGGAACCTCGGCGAAGGCGTCTTCAAACTGTTCGCCGTGCTCTCGATCATCGCCATGATCCTGATCTTCGTCATCGGCGTGCAGCCGCCCAACGACTGGGCGCTGTACATCACCGTCGGCTTCCTGGTCGTTACCGCCATTGTCTGGTTCGGCTTCGAGGCCCGTCGTTTCCAGGGACCTCCCATCGGTGACGAGGTGGCCAAGCGCGCCGCCGAAATCGCTGCCGCCGAACGTGCGGTCGGCGAGACCGGTGGGGCTCACTGAGGCCCAGCAGCTACGACCGTGGCCGTCTCCGGCCACGGTCGCCTTCCGCAAAATATGTTCCAGAAAAATTGAAGCCGGAGTGCTCTAAGAATGGCAGGCAACCTTTCGTTCGATCAGTTGAAGAAGGCGGTCCAGGCCGGGGAGATCGATACCGTTCTCGCCTGTGCTGTCGACATGCAGGGCCGACTCGTCGGCAAGCGTTTCCTGGCGCAGTATTTCGTCGATTCCGCGCATGACGAAACGCATGGCTGCAACTATCTGCTGGCGGACGACATCGATATGGAGCCTGTGCCCGGCTACAAGGCTGCGAGCTGGTCGAAGGGGTATGGCGACTTCGTCATGAAGCCCGACCTGGCGACGCTCAGGCAGATACCCTGGCTCGAGAAGACGGCGCTGGTGTTGTGCGACCTGCTCGACCATCACAGCCACGAGGATCTTGCCCATTCACCGCGCGCCATCCTGCGCAAGCAGGTGAAGCGGCTGACCGAACGCGGCTATATCGGCTATTTCGCATCCGAGCTCGAATTCTACCTGTTCAGCGAGAGCTATGACGCTGCCCGCAAGAAGCATTGGCAGGGTATCGACACGGCGTCGCCCTATATCGGCGACTACCAGATCGGCATCACCACCAAGGAAGAAGGCATCATGCGCCGCCTGCGCAACGAGATGCAGGCTGCCGGCATTCCGATCGAGAACTCCAAGGGTGAGTGGGGTCCCGGTCAGGAAGAGATCAACGTGCGCTATGCCGAGGCGCTGGAGATGGCCGATCGCCATGTCATCCTCAAGAACGGCGCCAAGGAAATCGCCGACTCCGAAGGCAAGGCGATCACCTTCATGGCCAAGTACAATTACGGCCTGGCGGGAAATTCCAGCCACATCCACAATTCGCTGTGGAGCGCGGACGGCAAGACGCCGCTGTTCTACGACAGACAAGGCCCGTGGACGCTGTCGGCGCTCGGTCAGGCCTGGTCGGCCGGGCAGCTGAAATACGCCAAGGAGTTCACCTGGTTCCTGGCGCCCTACATCAATTCTTACAAGCGCTTCCAGTCCGGCACGTTTGCACCGACCAAGATCATGTGGTCGGAAGACAACCGCACTGCCGGCTTCCGCCTGTGCGGCGAAGGCACCAAGGGCATCCGCATGGAGTGCCGCATCGGTGGCGCCGACCTCAATCCCTACCTCGCTTTCGCGGCGCTGATCGCGGCAGGCCTTGCCGGTATCGATGAGAAGCTGGAACTGCAGAAGCCATTCGTCGGCGATGCCTACCAGGCCTCGCGCCTGCCGGAGATCCCGAAGACCCTGCGCGAGGCGACCGAGACCATGGCCAAGTCGAAGATGCTGAAGGCAGCTTTCGGTGAGGACGTGATCGAGCACTATGTTCACACCGCCCGCTGGGAACAGTTCGAATACGACCGCCGCATCACCGATTGGGAGCTGCACCGCGGCTTCGAGCGGTATTGATCGCCAGAGCGTTTCCGCTTTCGCGGAAACGCCATCCGCATGGAGCCGGACAGGGCTGTTTGACGAAATGCATTTCGTATAGACGCTGCTGTTCGGCTTATCCCGTTCGCGGGCTCTTTGAAAAAGAAGCGGCGAACCACCTTTTTTGATATGAAGGACATCGATATGACCGAAACGGTCAAGCTCACATCTCCCATCGACGGCTCGATCTATGTCGAGCGACCGGTCGCGACGGACCAGGCCATCAACGCCGCCGTGGAGCGCGCCCGTACCGCCCAGGCAGACTGGGCGCGGCTGCCGGTGGCGGAGCGTGCCAAATACATGCTGAAGATGCTGGAGGCGCTCGTTGGCATGGCCGACGAGATCGTGCCGGAGCTGGCCTGGCAGATGGGTCGGCCGGTACGCTATGGCGGCGAGTTCGGCGGCGTCAAGGAACGCACGCAATACATGGTCGAGATTGCCGAGCGTGCTCTGGCGCCGGTGCCAGCCTCCAATCCGAAGGACGGGTTCCGCCGCTATGTGAAGAAGGATCCGCTCGGCGTTGTCATGGTGATCGCGCCCTGGAACTATCCCTATCTTACATCGGTCAACACCATCGTGCCGGCGCTCATTGCTGGTTCCACCGTCATCCTCAAGCACGCCGCGCAGACCTTGCTTGTCGGCGAGCGTTTCGCCAAGGCTTTCGAGGCTGCCGGACTGCCGAAACATGTCTTCCAGAACATCGTGCTCAACCATGCGCAGACCGAGAAGCTGCTGGGTTCCGGCAAGATCGACCATGTCAACTTCACCGGCTCGGTCGCCGGCGGGCGCGCCATCGAGAAGGCGGCGGCGGGCACCTTCATGACGCTTGGTCTCGAACTCGGCGGCAAGGACCCTGCCTATGTGCTGCCGGACGCCAAGCTCGATCACGCGGTCGCCAATCTCGTCGAGGGCGCCTTCTTCAATTCGGGCCAGTGCTGCTGCGGCATCGAACGCGTCTACGTGCACGAGAAGGTGTATGATGATTTCGTCGAGGGCTTCATCGCGGAAACCAAAAGCTATGCCCTGGGCAATCCGCTCGATCAGGCAACCACGATGGGGCCGATGGCGCAGGCGCGTTTTGCCGACTTCATCCGCGAGCAGAAGGCCGAGGCCCTGCGCAAGGGTGCAACCGCGCACATGAACACCAGGGACGCCGCGGACAAGGCCGGGTCTCCTTATCTGCCGGCCGAGGTCCTTACCAACGTTGATCACCAGATGAGCGTGATGCGCGAGGAGAGCTTCGGCCCGATCGTCGGCATCATGAAGGTGCGCAACGACGAGGAGGCGATCGCGCTGATGAACGACAGCCCATACGGGCTGACGGCCTCGATCTGGACGGCCGACACCGACCGTGCCGTCGCCATCGGCGATCGCGTCGAGACCGGCACCGTGTTCATGAACCGTTGCGACTACCTCGACCCGGCGCTGGTGTGGACCGGCGTCAAGGACACCGGCAAGGGCGCAGCGCTGTCGCAGATCGGCTACGACAATCTGACCCGGCCGAAGAGCTACCACTTGCGCGAGAAGGTATGAGCCAGGAAGGGCCAAATCCCAACCCGATCGCCGGGAACCTCCGGACGGATGTGAACCATCCGTTTCCGGACGGCCCCGTCGGTCTGGGCGGTTGGCTGGTCCTGCCGATCATCGGACTGCTGGTAACACCGCTGCGCGGCGTATTTCATCTGGCAGGCTACGGAGAGTTGCTTGCGTCGATGCAGCGCCTGCCGGGCAGTCTGTCGGCCTTCCTGGTACTGGAGTTTGTCGGCAACATCATTGTCCTGATTGTGCTGCCCGTTATCCTGCTGGTGCTGCTGTTTCGGCGGAGCGCCTCCTTTCAGCGCCTGTTCGTCATATGGGCTGCCGGAGGCCTGGCCTTCATCGTCCTCGATCTGATCGGAACGCAGGTCCTTTTCGGGGATCTCCTGGAGGCAACCAATCAGACGCTGCTGGATGAGCAGACGACAACAGAACTCCTCCGTAGCGTGGTCTTTTCGGTGATCTGGATACCGTACATGAGGCTCTCGCGACGCGTCGCCAACACATTCACCAATTGAATTCATCCAATAGGCAAACAACACATGTCCAAACTCGTCTCGAAATGGAATTACCCCACCACCGTGCGTTTCGGCGCCGGCCGCATTTCGGAATTGCCGGATGCGCTGGCCGCGACCGGTATCAAGAAGCCGCTGTTCGTCACCGATCCGGGCCTTGCCAAGCTGCCGGTGGTCGCTTCCACGCTCAAGATCCTCGACGAGGCGAAAGTTCCCTACGCCGTCTTTTCGGAAGTGAAGCCGAATCCGATCGAGTCCAACCTCACTGCCGGCATCGCGGCGTTCAAGAAGGGCAAGCATGACGGCGTCATTGCCTTCGGAGGTGGCTCGGCACTCGATCTCGGCAAGCTGATCGCCTTCCAGGCTGGCCAGACCCGTCCGGTCTGGGATTTCGAGGACATCGGCGACTGGTGGACGCGCGCGAACTCCGACGCCATCGTGCCGATCGTTGCCGTGCCGACCACTGCCGGCACAGGCTCGGAAGTCGGTCGCGCCGGCGTCATCACGCATGAGGAGAGCCACACCAAGAAGGTGATCTTCCACCCGAAGATGCTGCCGGGCATCGTCCTCGCCGATCCTGCGCTGTCGGTCGGCATGCCGGCCTTCATCACCGCCGGAACCGGCATGGACGCGCTCGCCCATTGCCTGGAGGCCTATTGCGCACCGGGCTATCATCCGATGGCCGACGGCATCGCCGTCGAAGGCGTGCGGCTGGTGTTCGAGAACCTGCCCAAGGCCTACGCCGACGGCAAGGACCTGACTGCCCGCGCGCATATGATGAGCGCGGCTGCCATGGGCGCCACCGCTTTCCAGAAAGGTCTGGGGGCGATCCACTCGCTGTCGCATCCGATCGGTGCGCTCTATGACACCCATCACGGCATGACCAATGCCGTCTTCATGCCCTACGTGCTTGCCTTCAACCGCGATGCCATCGAGGGCAAGATCGAACGCCTGGCTGCCTATTGCGGGATCAAGGGCGGCTTCGACGGCTTCGCCAAGGCCATCATCAAGCTGCGCAAGGAACTCAAGGTTCCCCACACGCTCGGCGGCCTGATCAAGGGGCTGGACATGGACAAGAAGCGCAAGGCGCTGATCGCCGACATGGCGATCGTCGACCCGACCGCCGGCGGCAATCCTGTTAAGCTGACTAAGAAGGCGGCGTTGTCGCTGCTGGAAAACTCTTTGTCGGGAACGGTATAAGAGACGCGCGAGACAGGTGCGACTGTCTTTCGCAAGCTTGCGAAAAATAAAAAAAGCAAGGGGAACGAAAGAGCTGGGAGGAGGCGCCAAAAAGTTTAGCCGGAAAATGATTGGGCACCCGATTGCGGGTGTCCGGCAGTTGTAGTTAACTTTTTCCTGCCCTTCGGGGCGCGGGGGCGGTCCGCCTTCATCGGACTGTCATATATCGAGGATACCAGCCAGTTGCTGGCGTCCCACGGCGCAGTTCAACGGAGAGACAAATGTTCAGATTCACGGGAAAAGTGCTTTCCCTTACGGCAGTGGCCCTGATGGTCACGACGGCGATCTCGTCGGCCGAGCCTTCAGCTGAGCTCGTTGCCGCGGCCAAGGCCGAAGGTCAGCTCACCACGATCGCGCTGCCGCACGACTGGTGCGGTTACGGCGCCGTCATCGACGCCTTCAAGGCTAAATATCCGGAAATCAAGGTCAACGAACTCAACCCCGACGCTGGTTCGGGCGATGAGATCGAGGCGATCAAGGCGAACAAGGACAACAAGGGCCCGCAGGCGCCTGACGTCATCGACGTCGGCCTCTCCTTCGGCCCGTCCGCCAAGAAGGACGGCCTGATCCAGCCTTACAAGGTCTCGACCTGGGACTCGATCCCCGACAGCGCCAAGGATGCCGAAGGCTTCTGGTACGGCGACTACTACGGCGTGCTGTCCTTCATGGTGAACAAGGACCTGGTCAAGAACATCCCCGCCGACTGGGACGACCTGCTGAAGCCGGAATACGCCAACTCGGTTGCGCTGGCCGGTGATCCGCGCGCGTCCAACCAGGCGATCCAGGCTGTTCACGCCGCCGGTCTCGCCTCCGGCGCCGCCGCTGGCAAGGCCGCGGGCGAAGCTGGCCTCGAGTTCTTCAAGAAGCTCAACGCTGCCGGCAACTTCGTTCCGGTCATCGGTAAGCCGGCGACGCTGGCCCAGGGCCAGACGCCGATCCTGATCAACTGGGACTACAACAACCTGTCGGGCCGTGACACGCTGAACGGCAATCCGCCGACCGAGATCGTCATCCCGGCCAAGGGCGTTGTCGCCGGTGTCTACGTGCAGGCGATCAGCGCCTACGCGCCGCATCCGAACGCTGCCAAGCTCTGGATGGAGCACCTCTATTCCGACGAGGGCCAGATCGGCTGGCTGAAGGGCTATTGCCACCCGATCCGCTTCAACGATCTCGCCAAGAACGGCAAGATCCCGCAGGAGCTGCTCGACAAGCTGCCGCCGGCCGCTGCCTATGAAAAGGCCGTGTTCCCGACGCTGGACGAGCAGGGTGCCGCCAAGGAAGCGATCACCAAGAACTGGGATGCGGCGGTCGGCGCCAACGTCAAGTAATTTGCTGATGACAGTCCGGGCGGCCCCGTGCCGCCCGGATTCTTCTTGGGTAGGGACAGGCCGGCATGACTGATATCAGCCTTTCGGGACCGGCTGCCGCCGGGAAAACCCTACCGCCGGCGCAGGCGCGCACGATGCGGCTGCCGACGCAATGGCTGGGCGTGGCGCCGTTCATCATCTTCGCGCTGATGTTCCTGATCCTGCCGACGCTGTATCTGATTGTCGGCGCATTCCAGAACGTGGATGGCGCCTTTACGCTGGAAAACATTGTCGAGCTCTCGCAGCCGACGATTCTTGCCGCCTACTGGATCTCGATCAAGGTTTCCGTCGCGTCGTCGCTTCTTGGCGCGTTCATCGGTCTGGCGATCGCCATTGCGATCGTGCGTGGCGGGCTGCCCAACTGGACCCGCTCCGCGACGCTCACCTTCTCCGGTGTCGCCTCGCAATTCGCCGGCGTGCCGCTGGCTTTCGCCTTTCTCGCGACGCTGGGCCGTTTGGGCCTCGTCACCGTGCTTCTGCGTTCGGTCGGTTTCGATCTCTACCAGCACGGCTTCAACGTGCTCTCCTTCTGGGGCTTGACGCTCACCTATCTCTATTTCCAGATTCCGCTGATGGTCGTGATCATCACGCCGGCCATAGACGGTATCCGGAGGGAATGGGGAGAGGCCGCCGCCACGCTTGGCGCCACCCAATGGCAATACTGGCGCATGGTCGTCATCCCGGTGATCTGGCCGAGTTTCCTCGGTACGGTCATCCTGCTCTTCGCCAATGCTTTCGGGGCCATCGCAACCGCCTATGCGCTGACCGGCTCATCGCTCAACATCGTGCCGATCGTGCTCTACGCGCAGATCCGCGGCGACGTGCTGCACAATGCCAATCTGGGCTATGCCATCGCCTTCGGCATGATCTTCATCACCGGACTCGCCAATGTCTTCTACATCTGGTTCCGGACCCGTTCGGAAAGGTGGCTGAAATGAAGTCGGGCAAGTTCTGGGCCTGGGTCACCTTTATCCTTGGCGCTGCCTATTTCTTTGTTCCGCTGATCGCGACGATGGAATTCTCCATGCGCATGAAGCGTGGAGAGTATTCGTTCGAAGCCTACAGGGTGGTGCTCGGCGATGCGCGCTTCCAGGAAAGCTTCACCTTCTCGGTGGTGGCCGCCATTTTCACCATCATCCTTGGCGTTCTGCTGGTGGTGCCTACCGCTTATTGGATCAGGCTGCGCCTGCCGCAGCTCCGGCCGGTGGTCGAATTCGTGACGCTGCTGCCGCTGGTCATCCCGGCGATCGTCATCGTCTTCGGCTACATCCGCATGTACGGCTCGAATTCGCCGCTGCCGTTCCTGTCGAGCGATATGGGTACCAATGCGCTGCTGGTCATCGGCTACGCGACGCTGGCGCTGCCTTACATGTATCGCGCGGTCGACACCGGCTTGCGGACCATCGACGTGCGCACCCTGACCGAAGCCGCGCAAATCCTCGGCGCGGGCTGGACGACGATCATCAGCCGCGTCATCCTGCCCAACGTGCTGATCGCCGTGCTTTCTGGCGCCTTCCTGACCTTCGCCATCGTCATCGGCGAATTCACCATAGCCAGTTTGCTCAATCGCCCCGCCTTTGGTCCTTATCTGCAGAACATCGGCGCCAACCGTGCCTATGAGCCGGCGGCACTTGCCATCATCGCCTTCGCCATCACCTGGGGTTGCATGTCCGTGATCCAGGTACTCTCCCGTTTCGCGCCGAAATCGGCGAACCGCCCGAATTGAGCCCCGAGAAAGTCCAGCCCATGGCCGATCCATTCCTCTCGATCCAGCATGTGAAGAAAACCTTCGGTCCCACCACCGTGGTCGAGGATTTCAACCTCGATATCGAACGCGGCGAGTTCGTTTCCTTCCTCGGCCCGTCGGGCTGCGGCAAGACGACGGTGCTGCGCATGGTCGCCGGCTTCGAGGAACCGACCGCCGGATCGATCATCGTCGGCGGCAAGGATGTGACCCGGCTGAAGCCCAACCAGCGCAATGTCGGCATGGTGTTCCAGGCCTACGCACTGTTTCCGAATCTCACCGTGGCGCAGAATGTCGCCTTCGGCCTCAAGGTCGCCGGCGTCGCCAAGGCCGAGAGTGACCGCCGCGTGGCCGAGATGCTGGAACTGATCAAGCTGCCGCAACTGGGCGATCGTTACCCCTACCAGCTTTCCGGCGGCCAGCAGCAGCGCGTCGCCCTGGCCCGCGCTCTGGCGCCAAAGCCGAAGCTGCTCCTGCTCGATGAGCCGCTGTCGGCGCTGGATGCCAAGGTGCGCGTGTCGTTGCGTGATGAAATCCGTTCCATCCAGAAGGAACTGGGCATCACCACCATCTTCGTGACGCACGACCAGGAAGAGGCGCTGTCGATCTCGGATCGCATCGCGGTGATGTATGGCGGCAGGGCCGAACAGGTCGGCGCACCATTCGAAATCTACAACCGCCCGGCCACAAAATTCGTCGCCAATTTCGTCGGCACCCTCAACGTGCTGGAAGGCGTGGTCAGCGATGCCGGTTCCGGCCGCGTACGCATCAATGCCGAAGAGATCGGCCTCAAGGGCAAGCTGAACGGCTCCAAGACCGGCGACACGCTTTCGCTGGCGC
Organism: Mesorhizobium sp. NPDC059025; assembly: GCF_042739655.1. NCBI lineage: Bacteria > Pseudomonadati > Pseudomonadota > Alphaproteobacteria > Hyphomicrobiales > Phyllobacteriaceae > Mesorhizobium > Mesorhizobium sp. NPDC059025. Next base: position 239,982 of record NZ_JBHYIM010000009.1, read on the forward strand.
TGCGACCCGAAGCGATCGCGCTTGGACCGCGCCCGGGCCACGACGCCACATTGTCCGGCGAGATCGCCGACGTGCATTTCCTGGGGTCGGTGATCCGCGTCAGGGTCGGCATCGGCGCTTCAAAGATTTCGCTCGACACCTTCAACAACTCCTCGACCCCACCGCCGAATGTCGGCGACAAGGCGGAGATTTCCTTCTCCTCAGGCGACGTGCTGGTCCTGCATTAGGATCGTTTCGCCGCCCGCTGGACTGCCGCGCATCTCCGGTTGAGGCGCGTGGTACCCGCTCATCTGGTCCAAAGTCTCGCCTGCCGGCTGTCCATTGCAGCGTGCCGCGCAAAGGCGTATTCCGGCACAAGAGCTGAGCCGGATAACGAATTCTCGAGTTGATGATGTATCCGGCGAATGGCTGTGCGTCCGAGGGCGCGCCGCCTGAAGGGACCGGATACGCATGAGCCTTGCCGTCTTCCTCGCCGTGCTGGCTGCTGCCGCCATGCACGCAAGCTGGAATGCGATGGTCAAGGTGCACCCCGACCGCTTCCTCTCGGTCACCGTGCTGACGCTGGGCATGGCTTCGATGGCGCTGCTGGCTCTGCCCTTTGTCGAATTCCCCAGGAGTGAAGTCTGGCCGTGGATCCTGGCTTCGACCATGTTCCACATGGGCTACAAGCTTTGCCTGATCGGCGCCTACAGGGCCGGCGATCTTGCCCAGACCTATCCGCTGGCACGTGGCACCGCGCCTTTGCTTGCTGCCATAGGTGGCATCTTCGTCGTTTCGGAAGTGCCTGGGCCGCTGTCGATCATCGGCATCCTGCTCCTGTGCGCCGGCACGCTGGTCATGTCTTTTCGCGGCGGCAGTGATCTTGAGAAGCTCAATCCGCACGCTGTGGGCTATGCGCTCGCCACCTCCGTTTTCATCGCCAGCTATACGTTGTCCGACGGCAGCGGCGCGCGCCTTGCCGCCAGCGCTTCGAGTTACGCCGTCTACCTGTTCCTGGCCGACGGCATCTGGTCGTTGATCCTGTGCCTTCTGGTGCGTGGGCCGCAGTCATTGCCCGCGATGGCGCGCGACTGGAAGGTCGGTGTCGTAACAGGCGGCCTGAGTGGTGCGGCCTACTGGATCGTCATGTGGGCAATGACCAAGGCGCCCATCGCATCAGTGGCCTCGCTGCGCGAGAGTTCGATCCTGTTTGCGATGCTGATCTCGGTCGTCGCGCTCGGCGAAAAGATGACGGTGTGGCGCTCGGCGGCCGCACTCGGCATTGTCGCCGGCGTCGTCGCCTTGAGACTGGGCTGAGCGCAAAAGCTGCGGATCTGAGAAGGGAATGCAGATCGCATTCCGCCGCATCAGTCCTCGCTGATCTGCAGATCGAAGACCATCAGGCCGTCCGTGCCGCCATCAAGCGCGGCGACAAGGCGTCCGCCGGCTAGTCTGTGCGCTTCGTGAACCAGATAGGCATCACGAGCGACGGCATCAGTGAAGTCGATGGTGAAGCCATGCGTGAAACCGCGAGCGAAGGGTTCGGGGCTGATGTTGCGGTTGAAATGCACGGCGCCCATGCCGTCGATCACAGTGCGAAGAGCGGAGAGGTCTGCATGAATTGCCGATCTCTCCGCCGCGGGAACATCATCGCGGAACTTCACGAAAACACAGTGGCGGATCATGGCATTCCTACGCGATCCTTTCCTGCGTCGCCGGATCGAAAAACACCGCCTTGGTCAGGTTGAAGGTAAGCGGGGCAGTGGCACCGGGCTTGATGCGCGCATCGGCCCGCAGGCGAGCCACCACGCCCTTGCCACCGAGATTGGTGACCGCGAAAGTGTCGGAGCCGGCAGGTTCGACGACTTCTATGTGGCAATCGGTCGTCACCAGATGTTTCGCGTTGCGGTCGGCGCCATCGGGATCGGTCAGGGCTTCGGGGCGGATACCGAACACCACTTCCTTGCCACGATAGGCCGACAGGGCGTTTGACGCGCCATTGAGCGCGAGCGAGACGGGGGCGGCTCCGGCACGGGCGAGCTCGACGGTGGCTTCGCTGCCGCTCTGGCCGATGGTTGCAGGCACGAGGTTCATGGCCGGCGAGCCCATGAAGTCGGCGACGAACATGTTGACCGGATTGTTGTAGATTTCCGCCGGCGTGCCGAACTGCTGCAGGATGCCGTCCTTCAACACCGCGATCTTCGTCGCCAGCGTCATCGCCTCGATCTGATCGTGGGTGACGTAGACGATGGTCGTCTTCATGCGCTGGTGCAGGCGCTTGATCTCCGTGCGCATGTCGATGCGCAGCTTGGCGTCGAGATTGGACAGCGGCTCGTCGAACAGGAAGACCTGTGGCTTGCGCACCAGGGCACGGCCCATGGCGACGCGCTGGCGCTGGCCGCCGGAAAGCTGGCTGGGTTTGCGGTCGAGCAGGTGGCTGATCTGCAGGAGCTGCGCCACTTCGGCGATCGCCTTGTCGCGCTCGGGCTTGGCGACACCGCGGATCTCCATGCCGAAGCCGATGTTTTCGCCGACGGTCATGTTGGGATAAAGCGCATAGGACTGGAACACCATGGCGATGTCGCGCTTCGAGGGGTGCAGTTCGTTGACACGTTTGCCGGCGATGCGGATCTCGCCGCTGGTGATCTGTTCCAGCCCGGCGATGGTGTTGAGCAATGTCGACTTGCCGCAGCCGGAGGGGCCGACCAGCACAAGGAAGCCGCCTTCCTCGATGCCGAGCGTGACGCCCTTCAGGATCCTGGTCGTGCCGAAGGATTTTTCGAGATTGTCGATCTCAAGAAAGGACATGGTGCCTTAGCCTTTCACGGCGCCGGCCATCAGGCCGCGCACGAAATAACGTCCGGAGACGATGTAGACGATAAGGGTGGGAAGGGCCGCCAGGATCGCGCCGGCGAAGTGGACATTGTATTCCTTCACGCCGGTCGAGGAGTTGACCAGATTGTTCAGCGCCACCGTGATGGGAATGGAATCGACGCTGGAGAAGGACGATCCGAACAGGAAGTCGTTCCAGATATTGGTGAACTGCCAGATCACGGTCACCACGATGATCGGGCCCGACGAGGGCAGGAGGATCCGCCGGAAGATCTGGAAGAAGGAGGCGCCGTCGATCTGCGCTGCTTTGACCAGCTCGGTCGGGAAGGCTTCATAATAGTTGCGGAAGAACAGCGTCGTGAAGCCGAGGCCATAGATGGCGTGGATCAGGACCAGGCCTGGCACCGTGCCGGCCAGTCCAAGCAGGCCGAGGATGCGTGCCGAAGGGATCAGCACGATCTGGAAGGGGATGAAGCAGGCGAGCAGCATCATGCCGAAGACGATGTTGTCGCCCTTGAAGCGCCACTTGGTCAGCACATATCCGTTCAGCGCCCCGAGTATCGTCGAGATCGCCACCGCTGGCACCACCATCAGCACCGAATTCAGGAAATAGGGCTTCAGGCCGGTCGGCGAGACACCGATCTGCGCTGTCGACCAGGCCGACAGCCAGGGTGCGACAGTCCATTGCTGCGGCAGGGCCAGCATGTTGCCCTGACGGATTTCGTCGAGGGGTTTCAACGAATTCACCACCATCACGTAGAGCGGCAGCAGGTAGTAGACCGCGAACAGGATCAGCAGCGCATAGATCAGCGCACGGACGACAACGCCGTTGCGCGTGGCGACGTCTTGCGAGGGGGCGCTCATTTCTTCTTCCCCCCGAGTTCGGAGTAGAGATAGGGAACGATGATGGCGAAGATCATCATCATCATGATGATAGCGGACGCAGCACCCATGCCCATCTCGTTGCGGCCGAAGGTGAATTTCTGCATGAACAGCGCCGGCGTCCAGGTCGCGGTTCCCGGGCCGCCATCGGTCATGGCCACCACCAGGTCATAGGATTTGATGGCAAGGTGGGCGAGCACGACGAAGGCGGACAGGAAGACCGGGCGCATCAGCGGGATGATGATGCGGCGGTAGATGACAAAGGTGGAGGCGCCATCGATCTGGGCGGCCTTGATGATCTCGTTGTCGACGCCGCGCAGTCCGGCGAGGAACATCGCCATGACAAAACCCGACGACTGCCAGACCGCGGCGATGACGATGGTGTAGATCGCCATCTTGCCGTCCTTGATCCAGCGGAACGAGAAGCTTTCCCAGCCGATCGACTGCATGACATGCTCAAGACCGATGCCGGGGTCGAGGAACCATTTCCAGGCAACGCCGGTGACGATGAAGGACAGCGCCATCGGGTAGAGGTAGATCGGACGCAGCACGCCTTCGCCGCGGATCTTCTGGTCAAGGAAGATGGCCAGTGCGAGCCCTATCACCGAACAGATGACGATGTAGAGGATCGAGAAGATCGCGAGGTTCTTCAGCGCGACCATCCAGTTCGGATGATTGAACAGGCGCACATAGTTGCCGAAACCGACCCAGGTCGAGAAATCCGGCAGCAGCTTCGAGCCCGAGAAGGACAGCACGGCCGTAAACGCGATGAAGCCGTAGACGAAGATCAGGATCACCGCGAAGCTCGGGGCCAGCACGATCTTAGGCAACAGGTCCTGCAGGGTGGCGCGCGGATTTGCTAGGGCATTTCGCCCGGTCATGGTGGCGTCGGCCATGGGTCGCCTCGGTTCGAAAAAGAATGGGTGCCCCGGCCGAAGCCGGGGCACGGAAGTTCAGACCTTGTCAGCCCTTGGCGGCGGCAACGGCTTCGGCCAGTGCGGCGGCGGCGGCCTTGGAGTCCAGCTCGCCGTTGAAGTGACGGGTGATCACGTCATACATGGCGTTCTTGACCGCTGCCGGTACGGCATAGCCGTGGGCCATCGAGCCGAACAACTTGCCGGACGAATTGGCTTCGGCGAGATCCTTGATGCCCTTCTTGCCGCAGTCGTCGAAAGCGGTGTCAGGCACGTCGGTGCGTGCCGGCACCGAACCCTTCACCACGTTGAACGACGACTGGAAGTCGGGGCTCTCGATATCGGAGGCCATGGTGAGCTGTGCCGCCTTCTTGTCGTCCCCGACCTTGAACATCATGAACATGTCGGAGTTGAAGGTGACGGACCCTTGAGTGCCTGGGAAGCGGATGCAGACGAAGTCCGAGCCCGGCTTCTGGCCGGCCTTGAGGAATTCGCCCTTGGCCCAGTCGCCCATCATCTGCATGCCGGCCTTGCCTTCGATGACCATGGCCGAGGCCAGGTTCCAGTCGCGGCCGGAGAAGTCCTTGTCGACATAGCTCTTGAGCTTGGCCATGCGGTCGAAGGCTTCGACCATCTTCTCGCCACCGAGGGCGGCGGGATCGTTGTCGATCATCGAGGCCTTGTAGAAGTCGGTGCCAAGCGAAAGCACGACGGCGTCGAAGATGGTGGCGTCCTGCCAGGCCTGGCCGCCATGGGCGAGCGGCGTGATGCCGTTTGCCTTCATCTTGTCGAGCACGGCGATCAGCTCGTCCCAGTTCTCGGGAACCTTGCCGCCAGCGGCATCGAGTGCCTTCTTGGAGATCCAGACCCAGTTGGTCGAGTGCACGTTCACCGGTGCCGCGATCCACTTGCCGTCATGCTTGGCGAAATTCTGCAGCGCGGTCGGGACCACCTTGTCCCAGCCTTCCTTGTCGGCCACTTCGCCGAGATCGCCGACGACGCCCTGCTTGGCCCAGTCGGTGATGTCGAAGCCGAGAGCCTGCACTGCGGTCGGTGGATCACCGGCGGTGACGCGGGCGCGCAGTGCGGTCATCGCCGCTTCACCGCCGCCACCGGCCACCGGCATGTCCTTCCAGGTCACGCCCTGGCTTTCGAGCTTTTTCTTCAGAACGTCGAGCGCGGCCGCCTCGCCACCAGAGGTCCACCAGTGCAGCACTTCGACCGAGCCACCAGCGGCATAGGTCGATGCAGCATAGCCGGCGGTGAGTGCCGAGCCGAGCATCGTTCCGATAAGCAGTTTGCGCAACATGAACTTCCTCCCTTGTTGCAGTCACATGACCGGCTGTCGCCGGCTACCTCCCAACTCGGTTCGAGCACCAGGGATGCGCGAACCGTGATGAAACCTGAATGTCTTTCCCGGTGTAATTCCTCAGCCCGCGACTGGGCCGGCCGGCCATCCCGATGCGCCCTCCCTGATCGCGTTAGGATGTCTGGAACTTCGTGAATCCAATCGATCGCGAGCATCGGTCGGAATTATTCATGGAGTATGATCAATTCCGAAATGCCTGGCAAGAGCGGCGTTTGATCATTCTTACCTGGCGCAACACGCCATGTCCTTTTGCTTCGCCAACAACATCGACATGCGGTGCGTGCTGCCTGACAAGGTTGACTCGAACATCGTCGGTAAATTCTCATCGCGCGTGAGGTGTCGCGCCATTGACGCCGGATGAGAGACGCAACCCTGCCAAAATCAGGTCCATGGTCAGTCACGCCCCCATCACCTTCGCCGTCCTGGTGTTCCCGCAGTTTCCGATGATGGCGTTCTCATCGATCATCGAGCCGTTGCGCGCCGCCAATACGCTGGCAAAAAGGGAATGCTACCGCTGGATTATCGTGGGCGCGGATCGTGAACCGGTCGGGGCCTCCAACGGTGTCGTCATCCAGCCGGGCTTCGCGGCAGCGGCCAATCCGAAAGCGGACCGCATCGTCGTCTGTTCCGGCGGCAATGCCGATCATCTGGTCGCGACAGACGCCGTCAGCTGGATTCGCAAGAGCCTGCGCGGCGGCGCGCATCTCGGCGCGGTGGCCGACGCGGCCTTCTTCCTTGCACGGGTCGGCCTGCTCGACGGGCACGCCTGCACTTTGCATTGGACAAGCCAGGCAGCCTTCACCGAGGCATTTCCCGAGATCGACCTTCGCCGCGATCTCTACGTCATCGATCGTCGGCGTTTCACGTCTGCGGGCGGGGTCGGCAGCCTGGACATGATGCTGGAAATCGTTGCCGGCGATTATGGCGCCGAACTCGCCGCTGGTGTCGCCGAATGGTTCGTACACAGTCCGCTGCGCTCAAGCGTCGATCGCAAGCTGATGCCGTTGCGGCTGCGTACCGGCGTGCGCAATGAATTGGTGCTGTCGGCCATCGCCATCATGGAAGACGCGGTCGAGGAACGGCTTGCCATGGGGGACCTGGCAGAGCGCCTTGGCGTTTCGCCGGACCGGTTGGAACGCAGTTTCCGCGCTGAACTTTCCACGTCGCCGAACAGTTATTATCGCCGGCTGCGACTGAAGCGCGCCGCCGATCTGCTGGCGCATTCGACACTCGCAGTGCGGGAGGTTTCGCTGGCCTGCGGCTTTGCCTCGATGTCGAGCTTTGCCCGTGCCTTTCGCGAACAGTACGGCCATACGCCAAAGGCGGCGCGACGAAACTAGCGACGCGGATCACCGCACGATCCTTGCGGCTTTCAGCACAATTCCGATCGGCCATTTGCCCCATTGTCCAAAGCCCCAGGAGGCAGGCATGAGCATTGTGGTTTTCGACCCCGACAGCACCGACGACGTCGACTTCAAGGATCGCATGCGTCACCCGGCGACGGCAGATCCCGCCGGCGGCATGTGGCTTTCCGACACGGAGCCTTCTTTCATCGACGCGGCGGCGCTGAGGAAGGAACGGCTCGAGCGGCTGCGCGGCTGGATGCGCGAGGCAGGTTATGGCGCCGTTGTGCTGTTCGATCCCTACAACCAGCGCTACGCCACCGGCTCGCGCAACATGTTCGGCTATTTCCTGCGCAATTCGACACGCTACTTCTTCATCCCGACCGAAGGGCCGATCGTGCTGTTCGAATATCCGCAGAGCTACCATGTCTCCATGGTGCTCGACACGGTGGACGAGGCCAGGCCTTCGAAACTGGTGTGGTCCTCGGTTTCCGGCCGTGACGACGAGACGGCCGGGCCTTTCGCCGACGAGATCGCCGATCTGCTGAAGACGCATGGCGGCGGCTCGATGAAGCTTGGGCTGGACCGCTGCAGCCACCTGCAGGCATTGGCGCTGCAGAAGCGTGGCTGCGAGGTGAAGGACTGCCAGGGTGAGATCCTGGCCGTGCGGGCGATCAAGACACCGCAGGAGGTGAAATGCCTCGTCGCCTCGATGGCCGGCGCAGAGGCCGCGGTTGCCGCCGTGCGCGAAGCGATCAAACCCGGCGTCGCCGAAAACGAGCTCTTCGCCATCATGTATCACGAAGTCATCCGGCAAGGCGGCGAGTTCATCGAGACACGGCTCTTGACCTCTGGCCAGCGCACCAATCCCTGGTTCAACGAGGCGAGCGGCCGCAAGGTGCGGCCTGGAGAGCTGGTGGCGCTCGATACCGATACGATCGGCTGCTATGGCTATTATTCGGATTTCTCCCGCACCTTCCGTTGTGGACCGGGCAGGCCGAGCGACTACCAGAAGATGCTTTACCGCATGGCCCATGACCAGGTGCAGCACAACATTTCGATCGTGAAGCCGGGGATGGCGTTTCGTGAGATCGCCGAGAAGGCCTGGAAGATCCCGGACCGTTTCGTCGACCAGCGCTACACCTCCGTCATGCACGGGGTCGGCATGCACGGCGAAACGCCTTTCATCGCGCACTCCATGGATTATGAAACCTATGGACGCGACGGCATCATGCAGCCCGGCATGGTGGTTTCCGTCGAAAGCTACATCGGCGAGAAAGGTGGACGCGAGGGCGTCAAGCTGGAGGACGAAATGCTGATCACCGAAACGGGGACGGAACTGCTGTCGCGCTTTCCCTACGAGGATGAGTTCCTCGAAGGCCATGCCTGATGAAGGCGCCTGTTTCGATCCGGCGCGGCACCGCTGCCGCCGTCTTCATCGACCTGCAGGAAGAGCACCGCAAGGACAGCCGTTATCTGGTCGAAGGCTTTTCCGGCCTGCTTGCCAATGTGCAGCGGCTGCAAGCCGCGGCGCGGGTGAACGGCGTGCCGCTCTATCATTGGGCCTACATCGTCGATCTCGACACGCAGGAGCGGCCGTTTCACCCTCTCGATGGAAATGGCAAATCGGCCTTCTCCAGCAAGGACGATCCGCTGACGGCAATCTGTGCTGAAGTGGCACCGGCAGCCGGCGAAACGCTGCTGATCAAGGCGCATGCGAGCGCCTTCCACACAGCGGAAGCGATCGAGCGTCTCAAGGCTGACGGCATCGAGTGGCTGATCGTTGCCGGGGTCTGGACCGAGGCCTGCATCGACGCGACGGTGCGCGACGCGGTGACCGCCGGCTTCCGCGTGCTGCTGGTCAAGGATGCCTGCGGCAGCGGCAGTGCCGCCATGCATCAGACGGCGATCCTCAATCTTGCCAACCGTCTCTACGGCGGCGCCGTGGCCGATACGGGCACGGCATGCCGGCTGATGGCGGGCGAGGTGGTTACCGCCTGGCAGGTGGAAGGCTCCGTGCCGATGCGCTTCACCTATGAAAACGCGGCGGAACTCTATCAGTCGCTTTGAATGCCGGGATCACCGGAACGCCCGGCCGGAGTTGAGGGATGATCGATCGCGGAAGATACGCGGCACTGCTCGATCCGGAGTACTGGACCTACATCGACGCGGTGACCGCAAGGCATCTCCCGGCCGTCGTAGACATGCCTGTCGACCAGGAGCGTGCATTTTATGACGAGATGGCGGCCGCCTTTCATACCGGCCGCCCTGCCGGTGTCGAAACCGAGGATGGCGCGATCCCGTTGGCGGATCGCACCATCCCATTTCGCCGTTACCGGCTGGATGGCCGCCCGCCGCGGGCGGCCATCCTCTATTTTCACGGCGGCGGTTTTGTCTTCGGCGGATTGGACAGCCACGACGACATCTGCGCCGACGTCTGTGACGAAACCGGCTTTGCCGTGATCTCCATAGATTACCGTCTGGCTCCCGAACATTTGCATCCTGCCGCCTTTGAAGATGCTGTCGCCGCTTTCGACTGGCTTGTGGCCGGAACCGAACTTCCGATCGTGTTGTGCGGAGAGAGTGCCGGCGGCAATCTGGCCGCCGCCGTGGCCCATGCCACGCGTGAGCGGCCAAGACCGGCAGTCGGTCAGGTCCTGATCTATCCGAGCCTTGGCGGCGATCCTTCGGCGGGATCCTATGTCGAGCATGCCGAAGCGCCGTTGCTGTCAACGGCCGATCTCGCTTTCTACAAGCAGGTACGCACCGGCCAGGCGGCTGGACCGGGCGACGCAACACTGGAACCGCTGTTGGACGCCGACTTTGCCGGATTGCCACCGACGGTGATCGTGACAGCCCAATGTGATCCGTTGTCGTCGGACGGCGAAACCTATCGCGACCGCATCCTCGCCGCCGGGGGAAGAGCGGCATGGCTCAACGAAAGACGGTTGACGCATAGCTTCCTGCGGGCTCGCAAGCGCGCACCGCGAGCGGGCGAGGCAATGACAGATATCGTCGCGGCGATCACGGCGCTGGGTGAGGGCCGCTGGCCGTATTGACCGGCTGCGTTGCCTGGCGTCTGTCGTTTTGCACGGGGCGTCGCGCTTTCCAGCCAACAGGCGCGGAACAGCGCACAAGATTTACGGGAAACGGAACATTTCCGGTTCCGCTCCGGACTTATCCTTCGCTCTACCGAGAACGCCCGGCAATCGTCAAGCCGTGAACAAGCCGGGGTCAGGCAGGGGAGAGCCATGATCAAGCTGATGTTGACCGACCGGCCGCTGCACCCGCGCGCCGAACCGATGGCGCATGACTTCAGGAAAGGCGGGATGAACAGGCGAGAATATCTCGCCGCGATGGCCGCGCTCGGCGTGAGTGCAGCCGGCGCTTTTGCGCTTGGCGGGATCGCGCCGACACCTGCCCGCGCCGAGGAGCCGAAGAAGGGCGGCGTGCTCAAGGTCGCCATGAACGTCAAGGGTTTCAAGGATCCGCGTACTTTCGACGGCGTCGAGATGTCGAATGTCGCACGGCACTGCAACGAATATCTGGTGCGCTGGAACCGCGACTTCAGCTTTGAGCCCTGGCTGCTGGAAGCCTGGGAGATGAGTGACGATGCCAGGACGCTGACGCTGAAGGTGCGCAAGGGCATCACCTGGTCGAATGGCGACGCCTTCAATGCCGACGATGTCGTCCACAATCTGACCCGTTGGTGCGAGGCCGATGTCGCTGGCAATTCGCTGGCCGCGCGGATGGGGGCGCTGGTCGATGGCAATTCCAAGAAGGCTGTGGCGGGCGGCATCGAGCGCGTGGACGACCACACCATCCGTCTCAACCTGCCGAAACCGGACATCTCGCTGATTGCCGGCATGGCCGACTACCCGGCGCTGATCATGCACCGCTCCTATCAGGGCGACGGCGATCCGAAAAAGGCGCTGGCCATCACCACTGGCCCATTCGAACTGGTGAACTGGGATGCCGAAACCGGCGCCGAGGTCAAGCGCAAGGAGAAATGGTGGAAAGGCGAAGTCCATCTCGATGGGATCAAGTGGATCGACTATGGCTCCGATCCGAGCCCGATGCTGTCGGCCTTTGAATCCGGCGAGATCGACACCAACCATGAGACGTCGGCCGATATCCTGTCGCAGACCGTGGCGATCGGGCTCGGTCAATCCGAGATCGCGACCGGCTCGACGATCGTGGCGCGTTTCAACGTCAACAATGCTCCTTATGAGGACGTCAGGGTAAGGCGCGCGGCACAGCTCGCGGTGGACAACAGCGCGGTGCTCAAGATCGCGCTCGATGATCGCGGCAAGCCAGCCGACAACCATCATGTCGGGCCGATGCATCCCGAATATGCCGATGTCGGTCCCGCGGTGCGCAAGGTTGATGAGGCCAAGGCTCTGCTCAAGGAAGCCGGCAAGGCCGATCACGAGTTCGACCTGATCTCCGTCGATGTGGAATGGCAGAAGTCGTCAGGCGACGCGATCGCGGCGCAGATGCGCGAGGCTGGGTTGAAGGTGAAGCGAACGGTACTGCCAGCCGCCACCTTCTGGAACGACTGGAGCAAGTATCCCTTTTCCTGCACGGAATGGCTGGGGCGGCCGCTGGGAGTGCAGGTGCTTGCGCTCGCCTACCGGTCCGGCGCCGCCTGGAATGAAAGCGCTTACTCCAGCAAGGAATTCGACGAACTGCTCGACAGGGCGCTGGCGATGCCAGAGGCCAGGCAGCGACAGGAGGTCATGGGCAAGATCGAGCGGAATCTGCGTGATGCCGGCATCATCATTCAGCCATATTGGCGCTCGGTCTTCCGCAGCTTCCGCAGCGGCGTGCACAATTGTGAGCAACACCAGGCGCTTGAGCAGCATTTCGAGAAGGTGTGGCTGGAAGGGTAAGGCGCCACAGGGCGCCTGCGTGACCTGTCACAAAACCCCACAAAACATGGTGTAGGAGCGCTTCGCGGAAGCGTTCCTGCAGATGGGTATGATGCTGAGGCGATTTCCCAATCTGCACCAACAAGGGAACGCCGGACGCCCCAAAGCCGCCAATGTCGCGGTGCATTGGGTGTTGCGCATATTTTGTGCGCTTGGGGTTTTGGGGGTTATCGTGCATTCGTTGAAAGCGCTCTATCAGCGCAGTGGGTTCGTGCTGTGGTTTCTGACCGTCGTAACCGCGGTCTGCCTGGCGGCCCTTAAACCGCTGTCACATTCGGTGCTGCCAGCCTATGAATTCGGCACCGCGATGTTCCACGCGGGACGTCCGCTCTACGACCTCAACAGCGCGATGGGCTATCTGTATACGCCCGCCTTCGCCGCGCTCTACAGCCCGTTCGCCTGGCTCGGGTCCGAACTGGGCGGAATCCTGTGGCGGCTTCTCGGCGTAGGTCTGCTCACCTTTGCGATCGTCAAGCAGGCTCGCGTCTTCGACAAGGTCAAGGCGGAGCACATTGCATCACTGGCTTTTTTCCTGGCCATCCCGCTGTCGCTCGGTGCCATCCGCAACGGTCAGGCAACGGTGCTGCTGACGGCAGCCTGCTGGCTGTTGACCTTGTCCGCCCTGGACAATCGTCGCGCCGAAACGATGCTGTGGGCGTCTGTCGCCTTGATTGCCAAGCCGACAGCGATCGTCATGATCCTGCTGGTTGGAGCCATGAGACTGCGGCTGCTCCCTTTCCTGCTCCTCGCGATCGGTCTGGTTTTCGCCATCCCTTATGCGTTTGCCCCGGCAGACTATGTGAATGCCCAGCATGCCGAATTCTTCCGGCTGCTCACATCAATGGGGGCAAACCGGTCTGGAACCTTCGAAGCGGCTGATTTTACGGGGCTTTTCGCTGCTCTGGATATTTCCGTTCCAGCCGGCGTGACCATCGTCCTGCGTTTGGCCGTGGCTGCCGCCGTGCTGCTTGCCTCGCTCTGGCTGGACAGGAAAAACGATCGCCAGTTGAGCGCCTTCGCCATTTTCCTGCTGGCGGCGTATTACATGACGGTTTTCAACCCCAGGGTCGAATCCAACACCTATGTCATGCTCGTCGCGCCGGCCGCGCTTGCCATTTCCTTGATGAGAACCCGGGATGAGGGCTGGAACCTGCCACTGGTCCTGGGAGCCGTGGTCTTCATGTGCGGATGGACCGGGATCGACCGCAGCCTTCACCTCGCCCTGAATCCCTGGTTCAAACCGCTGGCTATGACGCTGGTTCTTGTCCCGGTTCTGCATTGGCTTTACCGGCAGGTCACAACCGGTGCAGACCAGCGGCTGTCGGCGACGATATCGCGAGCCAGGACGGGTTAGCAGCAGAGCTATCGCTGCCAGAAGGGTAGCTTGGCGATCTCGTCCTCGACCTGTTCCCTGGTGAGACCCAGATCATCGATCAGGTGAGGATTATCTCTTGCCAGCCGTTTGAGTTCCCAGCGAAAGCGTGTGCGTTCCTGCCAGGCCGCAATGCTGTCGAACAGGTTCAACAGACGGTGGCGCGGGTGCGGCGCCCGCCTGGCTGATGGTCCTGTTCGCCCTGATTGTGAAGGGCAGACGCAAAGGGAGTCGTTCATGGCAACCTCCATATCGGCTCGAGGGCTAGGCCCTCGCCTGGGAAATGAGGTTGAATTCTGCCGGACGCAGCCAGCGTCGTAATTAAGGCCGTCCAAATAGTTCTCAAAACTTCCAAATAGGCTAGGTTTGCGATCCCGAAGACCCCTGGACGGGATCTCGGCAAACAAGCCTGCCCACTCCTGAATTCAGCGAAACCCTCATCGCAGCGGTCAAGAGATGCCCACTTCACCATCCTTTCTCGGCTTTTCCAGTCACCTCGCCGATGGTCGCATGCCACGTGCGGTCATCTTTGGAGCTGGGCATGGCAGCACCTACCTCGGCAAGGACAGCAGCGGTTACGTTTCAGCCGCCAACGCGATACGCGCGGCCAGCCAGGATGATGCAGGGCTTGTCGAACACTGGGACTTCGATCTTGGCGGTCCACTGTTCGGCGGTGGATCGGCCTCCTGTACCGATGTCGGCGACATTGCGACGACCATGCACGACAATGCCGGCAACCGGGCGGGGATCGAAGCGAAGACCCGCGAGGTCCTGGCGCTGCTGGCCGTGCCGATCCTGCTCGGGGGTGACGATTCCGTGGTCATCCCGTTCCTCGCCGGTTTTGCGGAGCATGGGCCGGTCTGGATCCTGCAGATCGACGCCCATATCGACTGGCGCGACGAAGTGCATGGCGAGCGCTTCGGCTATTCGAGCCCGATGCGTCGGGCGAGCGAGATGCCGCACGTCGCAGGCATGGTGCAGGTCGGCCTGCGCAGCGTCGGCAGCGCAGGGCGGTCTGAAATCGAAGCGGCGCAACACTATGGCAGCCGCTTTGTCACCGCCCGCGACGTGCATGCCAAGGGCGTCGAAGCCGCTCTTCGGCATATTCCAGAGGGTGCAAGGGTGGTCGTTACCCTCGACTGCGATGGTCTCGATCCCGGCATCATGCCGGGTGTCGCGGCACGCACGCCTGGCGGACTGACCTACACGCAGGTGATCGACCTGATTGCGGGCGTCGGCGACCGGGCCAGGATCGTCGGATTCGATCTCGTCGAGTTCTATCCTCCGGCCGACATCGATGGCCTGACGGCACAGACCGCGTCACGCCTTCTCGTGAATGCGATCGGTGCCATTGTCAGGCAAGCGTGATCCGGCCAGTCGACCGCCGCCGATCAGGATTTCTGCCCAAGGCGGGGCTCCGTCCCTGACAGCAGCCGGCGAATGTTGGCGCTGTGGCGCATGATCACGTAGACGCCACCCGCAAGCACCAGCAACCGATAGGCCAAGGGCTGTTCCAGGAAGCAGACGAGCGCGATGGCGGTCACGGCCGCGAGCATCGAGCTCAGCGAAACAATTCTCGACAAGGCCAGCGAAATGCCAAAGACCGCTGCCGCGCCCAAACCCACCGGCCAGGAGATCGCCAGCAGCACGCCGAGCCCTGTCGCGGCCGACTTGCCTCCTGTAAAATTCAGCCAGATCGACCGGCCATGCCCCAGCAGCGCAGCGAGCCCGGCGAGGCAGACAAGCCAGGGTTCCAACATGTGCAGGTCGGCCGCGGGCACCGCATCCTGGAGCATTGAAGAGAACCAGGGGGAAAACCAGCGCGCAAGGACGACTGCCGCCACGCCTTTCAGGACATCGACCAGCAGAACCGTCAGGGCCGGGCCTTTTCCGAGCGTTCTAAGGACATTTTTTGCCCCGGTTGATCGGGAGCCGTGCTCCCGGATGTCGATGCCTTTCAGCCATCTGCCGGCCAGATAGCCCGAGGGTATGGAGCCGAGAAGATAGGCCGCCGCCAACACGACGATGTTCGCAGCCCAGAAAACCATGGCAATACCTCGATCTTCAGGCAGAGATCGTCTGAAGATCGCCGCCATTGTCCGTCCAGCACCAATTACACCGGGCTGCCTTGCGTCGACAGGGGTTTTCCATTGGGCGGGTTGGCCCCGGGCGCTGGATCGACCCGCCTCCGGTGTCCCGGTTTCCTCAGAGCTGGAAAGGCTCTAAGGATGCGCCATGCCAGCATCGCGCTTTGCCTTTGGCCCTTTCCTACTCGATCCGGATGCGGGAACGCTGACCCGGAACGATGCCCCTGTGTCCATGGGCTATCGTGGAGTGAAGTTGCTTGCGGCTCTTGTCGGGCGGGCTGGCGAAATCCTCAGCAAGACCGAACTGATGGATGCAGCCTGGCCGGGCATGGCCGTCGAGGAAGGCAATCTGACGGTGCAGATTGCGCAACTCAGGAAGCTGCTTGGTCCAGCTGGTGATGGCAGCGGTGAATGGATCGCCACTGTGCCACGCATCGGTTATCGCTTCTCAAGCAGCGTCGAGAAACTCGACAGCGTGCAGCGGAAACCCTTGCCGTTGCCAGCAAAGCCCTCCATTGCGGTGCTGCCCTTTGTCAATGTCAGCAATGATGCCGAGCAGGAATCCTTCGCGGATGGGTTGACCGAGGACCTGATCACCGACCTTTCCAGGATTCCCGGGCTGTTCGTCATCGCGCGCAATTCGGCCTTTGCCTACAAGGGGAAGGCAATGGACGAGCGCACCATCGCACAGGACCTTGGTGTGCGTTACCTGCTGGAGGGAAGCGCGCGCCGCGCTGCCGGGCATGTCCGCATCAACGCCCAATTGGTCGACGCCGTGAGCGGCGAGCATCTCTGGGCCGAACGCTTCGATCGGGGGCTCGAGGATATCTTCGCCGTTCAGGACGAGGTGACAGCCAAGATCGTCGAGGCGCTGCTGGGTCGGCTGCGCGCCTCGACGCCGCGCAATCGACCCAGGAATCTCGAAGCTTACGACCTCTGCGTCAGGGCCCGCAGGTTGATGGACGATTCGCCACAGACGGCGCGGGAAGCGCATCTGATGCTGACGCGGGCGGTTTCGCTCGATCCCGATTATGCCGAACCCTACCGCTGGCTTGCCATGAACCGCTGGATGGGATGGGTGCATTGGGGCGGACCGACCGAAGAGGATCGCACAATTGCCCTGGAACTGGCGCGCAAGGCCGTGGCGATCGATCCGAACGATGCCGGCTGCCGCTGGGTGCTGGCCTATCTGTTGACCTATGAACGCAGTTTCGCGGAAGCGGACGCGGAATTCGCCAGGGCGATCGAGCTCGATCCCAATGAGGCCGATGCCTGGGCGGCGTTGTCCGACGTCGCTGTCCTGGCCGGGTGGATCGATGAAGGGCTCGAGCACATCCGCAAGGCGTTCCGGCTGAACCCCTACCCGGCCAGCTGGTATTATTCGACGCTCGGCCAGGCGCAATATGCCTCCCGGGACTATGTGGCCGCTGTCGAGACGCTGCGCAGCGACGAGACGTATCGCACAAGCTCGCGCCGTTTCCTGGCGGCAAGCCTTGCACAGCTCGGTCACCTCGATGAGGCTCGCGCCGAGGTTGAACTGTTTCTTGTCGGCAACCCCCATTTCACGACCAGCCACTGGGCTGCGACGGAGCCATTTCGCGACGCCGCGATGCTGCAGCATTTCGTCGAGGGTTTTCGCAAGGCCGGTCTTCCGGACTGAATGTCCACAGCCGGCGTCGGGGGTCAGCGGTTGCCCGGGAACTGATCGGTTCCGGGCAGGGCATGCAGCCAGGGCTCGCGGCGCGGAATCCAAAGCTCGTATTGCGGGACAAGACCGGACGGCGCCTCATCGAGCGTACCGGCCATGATCTCCGCCTCGGTGTCGCTGAGCGCGAACACCTGGCTACCACAGGTCGGGCAGAAGCTGCGGTCTTTGTAAGCCGAGGTCTGTCCTTCGCACTCGAATGCTGCCAGCGGCCAGATTCCGTAGAAAGTGAATGCCGACCCGCTGGTGCGCCTGCAGTCGGTGCAATGGCAGAGGCCTACGCGCAACGGATCGCCCGATACCCGATAGCGAACCTTGCCACACGCACAGCCGCCCTGGCGTTCTGTGGTCATTGTTGGAATCTCCAATCGATTCGCAGCAATCCTTGCTGCGATGCTACCTCTTGTCCATAAAGAGAGATCTGCCCATCCGCTTGGCCGTGGCCGAGCGCGTTGAAAAGAGCGGTGCCTCTTCGAATTAGGGATGATGGACGCACACATGCGCATTGATCAGCTTCAAGATGTTTTTCGTTCGGGCGCTGCGCTGGAGTTCTTGTTTTTCTGGGGGCACCAGCCATCCAGCGATGGTCGCCTCACCGTATCCTGCTTCAGCCAATGGTGGCCGTCTCCCTTTGAAGTTGCCGGTATACAGTATCGCACCGCGGAACATTGGATGATGGCCGAAAAGGCCAGGCTTTTCGGAGACAATGAGACGAGGTTGAAGATCATCGGAGCTTTCAGTCCCAAGCAGGTAAAGCAGTTTGGCCGTGAAGTGCGCAACTTTGATGGGCCGTCCTGGGACAACAACAAGGAGCGCATCGTTGCGGAAGGCAGCTTTGAAAAATTCAGGCAGAATCCGGAGCTGACGGCCTTTCTGCTAACGACAGGTGAAAAGGTTCTTGTCGAAGCAAGTCCGGTTGATCGGGTCTGGGGCATCGGACTGGCAGCGGATGACGACCGCGCCAAGAATCCGATGCTGTGGCAAGGCCAGAACCTTCTTGGCTTTGCTCTGATGGAAGCAAAGGATCGGTTGCGCAACTAGCAAGGCGAGAGCCAAGCCACGCGATCAAGCCTGAGCGTGTGACAGGTCTTGCAGACTGCTTGCAAGTTGCGTTTTTCGATGCTGCGAATGGTGGAAGAATTGGACCCGACGATTTTTCGGGTGACGATCATTCACGACCGGAAGCCCGGATGATGGGCGTGACAGGGATTGAACCTGTGCCCCCTCCACGTAGCATGGATTGACGCCCTCTCATGCTGGCGCGATTGTGCAATGGTGCGGGCACGGAGCAGGCCGCTCGGTGTGTGGCTATTCATTCTCTTGGTAGCTGGCGCTCTGCCAGCAATGGCCGTACGAACTCATCGTAGGTGCTGGGCCGGTCTGTTTGGCGGGGGTACGGCCTATGGAAGGCTGGCGAATGGCTGGAGCCTGTTCTAGCTGGCCTTCAATCTCAAGGTGTTTCGCCAATCGACGAAGATTGGCTCAGCTGCCAAATGATCGCCAAGTGCCGGGCGAGCCTCCTGTTGTGCAAACATACCCAATTACAGTGGATGTCGGCGTCCGGCTATAGAGCCTGTCTCCAGC
>NZ_JBHYIM010000010.1:0-187131 GCF_042739655.1 Mesorhizobium sp. NPDC059025
CCGCAGGCGACGCTCGGCATCTCCTACCATGGCCAGGCCGGATCGAAGACCAGCGACCACGGCGTGCGGGCCGATCTCAACGTCAAGTTCTGACGGCAGGACATCATCGCCCGCCCCGGCTCGCCGGGGCGGGCGATGCGAGCGAACGGTTGGGATAACTCCGGAGCGCCTCAGGCTTCGATCACCAACAGGAAACGAAGTTGCCTGAATTTGACGCATCGGATATTCGAATTGCGGGCACCCCGCCCGCAAATCCAATTGGGAGAGGTTCACGGTGACACGCAGCACACTTATCAAGTTCGGCAAGGTGGAGAACGCCGATTCCAGTGACCTGCCGGGCTGGGTGGTGGTCGAAGGAAAGCCGACGATGAAGACCGCCGTCCAGCACACCACCCAGGATGGCAAGGTTCTGTCGGGCACATGGCAAGCGACCCCAGGCACCTATCATGCAACCTACACCGATTATGAATTCGTCCACATGATCGCCGGCCGCATCATCATCACTCCGGACGGCGGCGATCCGGTCGAAGTCGGTCCGGGCGATGCGTTTGTCGTGGAAGCCGACTTCAAGGGGACCTGGAAGATCATCGAGCCGGTGACGAAGCACTTCGTGGTCACCGTCGGATCGTAGTGACGCAAGCCGTCCCGACCCGGACGAGCCGACAGGTTCAATCGTGTGTCATGGCCTGGACCTGATCGTAGGAAACCAGGCTGCCGCCTGCGCCGAAGCTTCCGCGCTGCAACGGATGGAAGGTGCACCAGACAGTGCGGCCGTCACTGCCCTCGGCGCGGAATGCCTCTGTGATCTGGTCCACAAGTTCGACCCGACGCTGGTGGGTCAGGGCTTCCGCGAAGGCCCGCACCTGGACGTCGAAACGTGGGTGGTCGGAAGGTTTTCCCCCGACAAAAACACGGTCCGCCGCGTGCCAGGCAATGACGGCGATGCCGCGTGATCGCGCATTGTCCGGAAGACCCTCGGCGGCAATGGCAGCAGCGGTGATCCTTTCGGAGATGCGTTCCTGCTGCTCTTCGGTAACCGAGCCGGACGGGTGAACGATATCGACGAGCGGCAACGGCTCCTCCTGGAGAGCTGGAGCGAACGGAAACGCTCCAGCGATCCATGCCCCGCGAAGATTACCGCATTCTGTCGTCCCGGCGGCGAGATGAAGGTCTTGCCGGGCCATCCGTCCTGAAACGCAAATTTCAGAAAAATATCAGAATCCGGGCCTTGCCTCGTCGAGACATTAGCCTGAAGAAATATATGGGCCGCTGGTGTAGTAGCTTTTGGCGGTCCGATGTCACATTCCGGCTCCAACGGCCGCCCGCTCAGCCTCGGCTGGGCGGGCTTTTTAGAGCATTTTGTAGCCAAGTGGAATCACTTGGCGTTACAAAAATGCGACGAAAACAAAAACTTAGAGCGTTTCCGCGTTTCCGTGAAAAACGGAAACACTCTGGTGGATGCGGCGCGCGCCTCCTACCCCTGGCTTGCCTCGAACAGCGGACGGTGTTTCGTCAGCGCCTGGCCGGCGAATTCGGTGAAGGCGCTGACGCGGGCGGTGCGGCGCAGGTCCTCATGGGTGAGGATCCACAGCGCCGTTGCCATCTCGGCAACGGGAGAGCCGATGCGCACAAGGCCGGGCGTCCTTTCGCCGAGATAACATGGCAGGCCGACAAGGCCGAGGCCGGCAGCTGCTGCCTCGCGAGCCGCGACCAGCGAGTCGCAACGCAGCACCGAAGCCGCCCCAGGCAGCGTGGCGCGCATCCATCGGGCGACGCTCGAGCCAGCCAGCGCATCGCTGAGGCCGATCCAGCGTTCATCGGTTACCGCCAGATCGTCCCTGGGTTCGAGACCACGTTCCCGGAGGTAGGCGGGCGCGGCGTAGATGGCAAAGGCTATGCCCGAGATACGGCGGCCGACCAGGGTCTCCGGCGGGTCCATGGCCGGGCGCACGGCGACATCGGCGTCACGATGGGTAAGGTTGGCGAAGGCATTGGCCGTGGCCACTTCAAGCAGCACGCCGGGGTGGCGCTGGCGAAAAGCCGCCAGGATCGATGGCAGCACCGACGCCATCAGCGTGTCGGTGGTGGTGATACGCAGGCTGCCTTCGAGGCGCAGGTCCTGTCCGGTCAGGCGGCGCTCGAGCTCGGTGACGGTTTCCGCCATCTGCCTTGACACGGCCAGCAGTTCCTCGCCGCCAGCCGTCAGCGTGTAGCCGGTCGGCAGACGGTCGAACAGGCGCACGCCGAGCTTCTGCTCGAAGGCGCCGACCCGCCGCAGCACGGTGGTGTGGTTGACGCCGAGCGAACGGGCCGCGGCGGCGAGCGAACTCGTCTCCGCCACCGCCAGCACGAAGCGCAGATCTTCCCAGTCGATGCGGTAATTGCTGTGCATGATTGCACGAGCCTAACGCAGGATCGCGCATCAGGCGAGCACCGTTGCAGTGCCCTTGCCCGTGATTTCAAAGCCGGTCGCCAGCCCACACTCCAAATCCAGGTCTTTTCCTGGACGAACCGCGCCGTCATCGATCTATGTGCATTTTTGCAGATCGTGACGGCAAACTGACAGATCGTACTGCAAAGCAGCACAGTCTACCTACAATCCAACGATCGGGACGGGCCGGTCGAAGGAGACTAAGAGATGACCCCCATCCAGCTCTACACCTACCAGACGCCGAACGGCCACAAGGCCTCGATCATGCTCGAGGAAACCGGATTGCCCTACGAGGTCCAGATCGTTGACATCGAGGCTGGCGAGCAGAGAACACCGGAGTTCCTGGCACTCAATCCCAACAACAAGATCCCGGTCATCGTCGACCCGGACAGGGGCCGCACCGTCTTCGAATCCGGCGCGATCCTGCATTATCTGGCCGACCGTTCCGGCGTGCTGGTGCCAGGCTCCGATGCCGAACGCACCGAGGTACAGAGCTGGACCCTGTTCCAGGCCGCGCATGTCGGGCCGACACTCGGCCAGCTCTGGAACTACAAGATCTTCGCACCGGAGAAGATCCCCTATGTCATCGGCCGCTTCGAGGCCGAGGCAAACCGCGTCTTCCGCGTCCTGGAAAGCCAGCTGTCGCGCCACGCCCACATCGTCGGCGACGCCTATGGCATCGCCGATGTGATGACCTGGCCCTGGATCCATGCCGGCCTGACCAAGCTCGGGCTCTCGCTCGACGCCACGCCCAGCCTCGCCCGCTGGTACATGGCAATCGGCGCCCGGCCCGCTGTGCTGCGCGGCCTTGTCGTGCCCCGGCTGCCCAGCCACGCCTGACCCCCAACATCATTCGCATTTTCTGCAAGAAGGAGGCTCCCATGGAGACCCTGTTCGTACCTTTGTCCCTGTTCGCCGGCGGCCTACTCGCCGTCCAGGCCGGCGCCAATGCGCAACTCTCGAAAGCCATCGGCTCGCCTTTCGCAGCGACCACGCTGCAGCTGACCGTCGGCACCGCACTGCTGTTTCTGATTGCCCTGTTCACTGGCACCCTGGCCGCGCTTGGCGCCTTGCCCCGGGCCGAATGGTGGCATCTGGTCGGGGGAACCGCCTCGGCGATCTATGTCGTCTCGACCATCCTGCTGTTTCCCCGCCTCGGCGCCGTCGTCTCGGTCGGGCTGTTCATCGCCGGCCAGATGCTCGCCTCGCTCGCCCTCGACAGCTTCGGCCTGCTCGGCGTGACGCGGACCGGCCTGCACGCCGGAGCCGCCATCGGTACAGTTGTCGTGCTCGCCGGCGTCGCCATGATCGTCTTCGGCCAGGGCGGCAAGGACAATCTGAAAGCCGACAAGCTGGGCTGGATCGCACTGGCGCTGATCGCCGGTGCAGTGCTTCCGGTCCAGGGTGCGGTCAACGCACTGCTGCGGCATGATCTCGGCGGCGCGCCTTTCGCGGTCGGCGCCATCTCGTTCTTCGTCGCCACGCTGGCGATGGCGGCGGTGATGCTGGTGGTGCTGGCTCTGCGCAAGACGCCGAGCCCCAACATCGCCGGCGTGCAGACCATGCCCTGGTGGGGCTGGCTCGGCGGCGTTGCCGGGGCAACCTACGTCACCACCGTGTTCACCGCCATCCCGGTGATCGGCGCGGCCGCCGCAGTCGGCTTCACCGTCGCCGGACAGCAGGTCGCCAGCGTATTCGTCGACCGTTATGGCTGGTTCCGCCTGCCGCAGCGTCCGGTGTCGGGCCTGCGCCTGGCAGGTGTAATCCTGCTCCTCACCGGCGTCGCCGTCATCAAGCTGGCCTGAACCCGATCGGTGATCCGGCTAACCGGCCAGATACAGGCGGATCATCCTGACCAGTTCGTCGCGGATCTGCGTTTCACGCAGCGTGCCGCGACGCGCTGCGTTGTGGATGACGCCGTCGATGGCATCCGACAGCACAAGGCCGACGACGGCTGGATCCCTGTCCTGCGGCCGATAGACCGCCGCTGCCTCCGTGTAGAACGCGAGGTATTGCCGTTCGATCTGGCTGTTCTGGTCGCGATAGGCTTCGAGCCCAGGCGCTTCGTCCAGCAGCACCCGGTGCAGGCCGGGATGGACGCTGTGTGCCTCGACGATGTTGGCCACCAGCGTCCCGGCGAAATCGGCGAGAGGCTGGCGCCGCGCCAGCGCGGTTCTTACTGCGGCGAGGCTGTCATCCAGATGATGGCGGCGGATCGCCCCCACCAGC
This sequence comes from Mesorhizobium sp. NPDC059025, assembly GCF_042739655.1. NCBI lineage: Bacteria > Pseudomonadati > Pseudomonadota > Alphaproteobacteria > Hyphomicrobiales > Phyllobacteriaceae > Mesorhizobium > Mesorhizobium sp. NPDC059025. Next base: position 4,661 of record NZ_JBHYIM010000010.1, read on the forward strand.
GAGATCTTGTCGGGGAAATACTGGTAGAGCGAACCGACGCTGACGCCCGCCGCCTCCGCGACCTTGTTGGTGGTGAAACCGGCCCATCCCTGCTCGCTGAGAATGCGAGCCCCGGCCTCGACGATCGCATCGACCGTCGCTCGCGACCGCGCCTGTCGCGGTTCCTTGCGCATCGGTGGCTGCCGCTTTGCAATGCGAGTAGACAATTTCGCGCCCTCGCCAAAATATAGAGACATTACTCACATTTTCGCGGCAGGGACAGGTTTCGGCAATGCAGGAAATGCTTAGCACCCTTTATGGCTACCAGGCCTGGGCAAACAATGAGCTGTTCGACAGGCTGGCGCTGATTGACCCGCAGGCACACGCGGCGGAACTGCATACCGCATTGCGGCTGGTCAGCCACCATCACGTGGTTGCCGAGATCTTCGCCGCGCATCTCAGCGGCACCAAACACCACCACACGTCGGACAACACGGTGGAGACGCCGGCGCTGGATGCGCTGCGTGCAGCGATGGCAGCGACGGACGGATGGTACCAGCAATATGTCCTCGACGTCCCGGACGACCGGCTCGACGAGGCGATCGCCTTCACCTTCACCGATGGCGACAAGGGCACCATGACACGGCATGAAATGCTGCAACACGTCGCCCTGCATTCGGCGATCCATCGCGGCGAGGTCAGCCGTATCCTGGTACAGCTTTCGATCACGCCACCCTGGGACACGCTGGCGGTCTACCTGCATCGGACGCAGCCGGCGCGCCGCGAGCAGGAGTTGCGACCGACCGGGTGAAGCCCGCTTCCCATATGTAGCCCCGGCAGCGGTCAAGCCGGCATACCTTCCAGCCAGCCGGTTCTTGCCAGAACGATCCTGGCCAGTTCAACCGGCGTCCTGCCGTCCGTTGCCACCACGATCAGGCCCTCGGCATTTTCGTCGGCCATGCGCCGTGCCTGCCGCAACGAGCGTTCGGCCTGCGCGTCCGCACCAGGGCCGATCTCGCGCTGCGCCAGCCGGGCGAGCAGCGCCGGCTCGCCCGCGGTGAGGCGCACGACGGTGATCCGGGCATCGGGTATGGCGGCCAGGATCCAGCGCCTGTCGAAGGCAAGGTGCTGCATCACGCCCGACATGATCAGGCGCGTGTGCCCCAGCGCCCGGTAGGTCGACCAGATCGCCGCCAGGTTGATGCTGCTGACGTCGATGGTGCCCGGCCACAGTCGAGCGAGTTCCTCGGTCGTCGGCTTCGGGAACACCCTGTCGAGTTCGTCGGTTTCGACAACCGCATGCGTGATCTGCGCGGCGGCAAGCTCGGCGCTCAGCTCCCAGCAGAGCGTGGATTTGCCGACACCCGCCGGCCCGGTAACCAGCAAAAGCTGCATTCTGCCTCTTTCAATTCCGCGCCGGCCGACCCGCCGACATTGACAATCCTCCAAACCATACCCATAGCTTCAGCCATGAGACAGATGTTTGCCTCCGTCACGACCACGACGACCATCGCTTTGCGGTGGCCGGTCGTCTGATGCGCTGAACAAACAGCTTCTCGACCCCCAGCCCCGCCGGATCGTGCGGGGTTTTTTGTTCCTTTCGCTGTCCGGCATTTTTTCAAGGACAGAACCATGGAACAAGACGATCACCGTATCCTGGCCAACCGGCTCGACCTCTTCCATTTCGAAGAGGACGCCCCCGGCATGGTCTATTGGCACCCGGCGGGCTGGCATCTGTTTCGCCAGCTCGAGGACTATGTCCGAAGTCGCATGCGCCAATCCGGTTATGAGGAGGTGCATTCGCCGCAGCTGCTGCCGCGCAGCCTGTGGGAGCGCTCCGGACATTGGGAGAAGTTCCGCGACAACATGTTCGTGATGCCGCGCGAGGGCGGTCGCGACATGGCGCTGAAGCCGATGAGCTGCCCGTGTCATATCCAGATCTTCAACGCCTCGCTGCGTTCCTGGCGCGACCTGCCGATGCGGCTTTGCGAATTCGGAGCATGCCACCGCGACGAGCCCTCCGGTTCGATGCATGGCCTGATGCGGACACGCGGCTTCGTCCAGGACGATGCGCATGTGCTTTGCCAGTCGGAGCAGGTCGAGGCGGAAGTCGCCCGCTTCGTCGTGCTGCTTTCGTCGATCTATGCCGACCTCGGCTTCGATGACTACGAGGTCGCGCTCTCGTTGCGCCCCGAAAAGCGGGCAGGATCGGAGGCGGACTGGGATGTGGCGGAAGCGCAATTGCTGGCCGCGGCACGGGCTGCCGGTCTCGAGCCCGTCCTGCAGCCCGGTGAAGGCGCGTTCTACGGGCCGAAACTGGAGTTCGCGCTGCGCGACCGGCAGGGGCGCTCGTGGCAGTGCGGCACCATCCAGCTCGACTTCGTGCTGCCGGCGCGGCTCGACGCGTCCTATATCGACGCCGGCGGCAACCGCGCGGTACCGGTGATGCTGCATCATGCCGTGTTCGGCTCGATGGGCCGCATGATCGGCATCCTGCTCGAACATCACCAGGGCAAGCTGCCGTTCTGGCTGGCACCGGTCCAGGTCGCCATCCTGCCCGTGGCCGAAGATCAGCACGGCGCCGCGCGGGACTTCCAGCAGCGTCTCGTCGCGGCCGGGCTGCGGCCGCGGCTTTTCGATCAGGCGGAGACACTGTCGCGGCGCATCGTCAGCAGTCACGAGTTGCTTATCCCGGTCGTCGCGGTTCTCGGCAAGCGAGAGGCGCAGGAAGGGTCCGTCACCCTCAAATCGAGGCAGGGACAATGGACGATTGCTCTGGACGAGGCTGTTGCGCGGCTGCTTGCGGCATCCAGCCAGAAAGCGGAAACGCTGCAGAGCAATTCCAGGAAAAGTGCGTAGCGGTTTTCCGTTCGGAATTGCACAAAAACAAAGAGTTAGAGCGTTTCCGTGAAAAACGGAAACGCTCAAGTGACGCGCCGTCTCTCACTGCAGCGCGTCGAGTGCCTGGCGCTGCCGGTGCATTTCGAGGAACACGCGATAGTCGCGGTCGAACCGGCCGAGTGCGGCCGGATTCGGCCGCCGCTCGCGGCCCGGCTGCCGCATGGCGGCGCAGGCCTCGGCCAGGCTGGGATGAAGTCCGGCCGCCGCCGCCGCCGCCATCGCCGTACCGAGCAGCACGGCATCGCCGCTGTCTGATTCCAGCACCGTGCAGCCGGTGACATCGGCGTAGAGTTCCATCAGCAGCGGGTTGCGGGTGTGGCCGCCGGTGACATGCAGCGTGTCGATGACATAGCCGTTGGCGTTGAGGGCTTCCAGCACATGGCGCACGCCGAGCGCGATGGCGACGGCGGTGCGCCAGTAGAGCCGTGCCAGGCTGTCGAAGGAGGAGTCCAGCGTCAGCCCGCTGATGACACCCAGCGCGTGCGGGTCGGCCAGCGGCGTGCGGTTGCCGTGGAAATCCGGCAGCACATGCAGCCGCGCGGCAAGATCCAGCCCTTCTTCGGCGCGCAGCGTGATGACGCGTTCGACGATGCGGCGGTGGGTGGCGGCATCGGGCTCGCGGCCATGCCAGCGGATGATGTGGTCAAGCAGCGCGCCAGTGGCCGACTGCCCACCTTCGCTCAGCCAGAGACCCGGCAAGGGGGCGCCGAAATAGGGACCCCACATGCCGGCGAAGGCACGCGGCTCTGCCGACATCGCCATGACGCAGCTCGACGTGCCGGCGATCAGCGCCAGATGCCGGTCGACATCACTCAGGCCACCGATGACGCCGAGCGCACCGGCGAAGGCATCGATGAGGCCGGCGCCGACACGGCAGGCCGTGGTAAGGCCGAGCGCGGCGGCAGCCTCTTCAGTCAACGGACCGAGATCGCTGCCGACCGGGCTGGGTCGATCCGGCAGCGAGCCGTGCTCGAAGATGTCGGCCAGGCCCACGGCCTCGAAGAAATCCGGCCGCCAGCCGGTCTGCTCATGGGCAAGGAAGGTCCATTTGGCGGTGAGCGTGCATTGCGAGCGGGCAAACGAACCGCAGGCCCTGTAGGTGAGGAAATCGGCAAGGTCGAAAAGCTGGCCGGTACGCGCCCAGGCGTCCGGCAGATGCCGCTTCACCCACATCAGCTTCGGCGTCGCCATCTCCGGCGACATCACCCCGCCGACATGACCGAGCACGCGGTGGCCGGTGGCCGTGCATTCGTCGGCCTCGGCCAAAGCGCGATGATCCATCCAGACGATGGTGTCCCAGCGCTCGCCGCCCGCCTTTGAAACGCCGACCTGCTCGCCGTTTTTGCCACGAAATACGTTGGAGCAGGTGGCGTCGAAGGAAATGCCGGTGACGTCTTCCGCCGCCACGCCGGCAGCCTCGCGAGCAGTGCGCATCGCCTCGCAGGCGGCAGCCCAGATGTTCTCCGAATCCTGCTCGTAGTGGCCGGCATTGGCCTGGTTCATGGCGATCGGCCGCTCGGCGCGGGCAAGCAGCCGGCCGTTGCGGTCGAACAGGCCGGCGCGCGCGCTGCCGGTACCGACATCGATGGCGGCTAGCACCGGTGCCATCAGTATGGCTTGACCTGTGAAGCGGCCGTCGGGGCCGATGTTCCGGACGACCCGCAGGCCCGTTCCGGCTGTGGCAAGAGGATCGAAAGGGAAGCATCAGGGCGCGGCATGGGGCGCACTCTATATGGGCATTTTGCCCGGCGCTACCGCCTGCATGACGTCGATGGCTGGGGCAGAGCGGAATGCGATTCCGGTGAATTGCTGTTCCGCTCCATGTCTTTGTTTTGTCGCATGATCCCTATCCGAAAACTCTGCAGCTTTTCGGGATCATGTTCAGAGTTTCCCCGCCAGATAACGTGTCAGCGTCTCGCGCGCGCCGACATCCCAGACCGTGTTCAAGGCGTGGGAGAAGGCGACGGCGAAGGCCGGCGAGCGACCGACTTCGCCATAGATGTCCTCCATGGAAAGCCAGGCCGACGGGTCGGTCCTGGCAGCCCGCGCGGTTGCCTGCATGCGGTCCCAGTTGGGATCGTTGGGTTCGATCACCGCGCCGGAATCGGTGGTGCCGAAGCAGTAGCGGCACCAGAAGGCGGATTCGAGCGCCAGGCCCGCGACGCCGGCACCGGCCTTCAATCGATCCGCGATGGTGGGGATGATGAATTTCGGCTGCCGGTTGGAGCCATCGAGGCAAAGCCGGCGCACGGTGTCGCCGATCTTGGGGTTGGCGAAGCGCCGCTCGATCAGCTGGTAGTAGTCCTCGAGGTCGGTATCCGGCACCGGCGGTACGGTCGGGATGATCTCCTCATGTTCGAGCCTGGCGAGGAAGCCGCGCACCAGCGGCTCCTGCATCGCCTCGTGCACGAAATGGATGTCCATCAGCCCGGCGGGATAGGCGATGGTGGCATGACCGCCATTGAGGATGCGGATCTTCATCAGCTCATAGGGCGAAACATCCGGCACGAACTGCACGCCGACCTTTTCGAGCGCTGGGCGGCCTGCCGGGAATTTGTCCTCCAGCACCCATTGCCGGAACGGCTCGCAGAACACCGGCCAGTTGTCGTCGACGCCGAAATCGGTCGCCAGTATGCCATGCTCGCGCTTGGTGGTGGCTGGCGTGATGCGGTCGACCATGCCATTCGGAAAGGCGACATTGCCGGCAACCCATTCGGCGAGGTCGCGATCGAACAGGCGGGCGAGGCCGATGACGCCGTCGGAGGTGACACGGCCATTGTGAGGGATGTTGTCGCAGGACATCACCGTGAAGGGCTGGACGCGTGCGGCACGCCGGCGCACCAGCCCGGCGAGGATCAGGCCGAACACCGTCTTCGGATGGTCCGGATCGTTGGCGTCGGCGACGATGTCGGGGTGTTCCGGATTGAAATAACCCGAGGCGGGGTCGATGAAATAACCGCCTTCGGTGATGGTCAGCGAAACGATGCGGATGGCCGGATCGGCCAGCCTGTCGATGATCGCCGCCGTCTCGCCCGGCACCAGGAAATCGATCATCGCACCGGTTACCCGGGCGGCCATATGGCCGTCGTCCTGCTCGACCACGGTCGTCAGCCAATCCTGCTCGGCCAGCCTGGCGCGACCGGCCTTCTCGCCCTCGAACACGCCGGCGCCGACAAGTGCCCAATCGTGCCCCTCACCCGTGTTGAACAGGTCGTCGAGATAAACGGCCTGATGGGCGCGGTGGAAGTTGCCGACACCGAAATGCAGGATGCCGGCCTTGAGGTTTTCGCGCTTGTAGCCGGGAGCGGCCACCTTCGCGGGCAGCTTGTCCAGATTGGCGAGCGAGAGTTTGGTCGTCATGTCAAAACGCCTTTCGTAGGGCATCTCCGCTTCTCCCCTTGTGGGAGAAGGCAAAATCAACTCATCCACTGGCCGCCGTCGACGTTGTAGGTCTGGGCGACGATGTACTCGGCCTCGCTGCTGGCCAGGAAAACCGCCATGCCGGTCAGGTCCTCGGCGCGGCCCATACGGCCGTACGGCACGCCCTCGCCGACCAGCTTCTTCTTCTCGCCGAGCGGCCGGTTCTCGTATCTGGCGAACAGGGAATCGACATGGTCCCAGTGCTCGCCGTCGACCACGCCCGGCGCGATCGCATTGACGTTGATGCGATGCTTGATCAGATCGAGTCCGGCCGACTGGGTCAGCGAAATGACGGCCGCCTTGGTGGCGCAATAGACCGCGACCAGCGCCTCGCCGCGGCGGCCGGCCTGGCTTGCCATGTTGATGATCCTGCCGCCCTTGCCGCGCGCTATCATCGACTTTGCCGACGCCTGCAGCATGAACAGCGTGCCGGCGACATTGACGGCGAACAGCCGGTCGTAGCTGGCGCGGCTGATCTCGACGATGGGCGCTGCATCGAACAGAGCGGCGTTGTTGATGAGGATGTCGAGCCCGCCCGCCCTCTTCTCGACCGCGCTTATCGCGGCATCGATCGAGGCCTGGTCGGTGACGTCGAGGCGCACGGCATAGGCCGCCGGCCCGATCTCGGCCGCTGTCCTGTCGGCGGCCTCCAGGTTGATGTCGGCGATCGCAACGGTCGCGCCTTCGCGCACATAGGCTTCGGCGAAGGCACGGCCGATGCCGCGCGCCGAGCCGGTGACGATGGCGGATTTGCCTTCAAGACGCTTCATCGGGTTGCACCCTTGCGGAAAGCCACGGTCGTCATAGGTCCTCGTCCTCGTCGGGATCAGGATGACGTCCTGATCCGGCTCCTTGTTGCAGCATGATCTTTTGCGAAAACCGGTTCCCGCTTTTCGGATTCATGCCTGTGGTTCGCCGATCTCGACCGCATGGCGATCGGGATCGTAGAACCGGAACACGCGCTGGCCCCACGCCTGCTCGATGATCGGATGGATGAGGTCGACCTTGCCGTTCAGCCGCGCAAAGCAGGCGTCGATGTCCTCATCCTCGAAATAGAGCAGCAGGTTCGGCTGCCCCGGCGGTTCGGGTCTTGGGGGAGCCGCCACTCCCCATACGGTTTCGATCAATGCCGACGCGTCGTGGATGGCGAAATGCCCGTTGAAGATGACGATCGTGCCGTGGTCGGTCTTGACCGTCAGCCCAAGCAGATCGCGATAAAAAGCCGTCGCGACGCCAATGTCCCTGACGAAGATGATTGGATTGACGAAGCGCACGGCCGTCTCACAGCGCCTTTCCGTCGGTGTCGAAGCGATGCAGCTTGGCCGGGTCCGGCGTCAGGTAGACGATGTCGCCATGGCGAACACCGATCTCGCCGTCGGCACGCACATTGATGGTGCCGACATCGTCGGTGTGGACATGCAGGAAGGTGTCGGAGCCGAGATGTTCGGCGACGCCGACCTTGCCACGCCATTCGCCACTGTTGGAGGCGATCTTGAGATGTTCGGGCCTGATGCCGACGGTTGCGGCATTGTGCCTGGCTGCCGCCGCGCCGGTGACAAGGTTCATTTTCGGCGAGCCGATGAAGCCGGCGACGAACAGGTTCTTCGGGCTGCGATAGAGATCCAGCGGCGAGCCGACCTGCTCGATGTTGCCGGCGTTCAGCACCACGATCTTGTCGGCCATGGTCATGGCCTCGACCTGGTCGTGGGTCACATAGATCATGGTCGTCTTGAGCTGGTTGTGCAGTTCCGAGATCTCGAGGCGCATCGTGCCGCGCAGCGCAGCGTCGAGGTTCGACAACGGCTCGTCGAACAGGAAGGCCGAGGGCTGGCGCACGATGGCGCGGCCGATGGCGACGCGCTGGCGCTGGCCGCCGGAAAGCTGGCCGGGACGGCGTTCGAGATAGTTGGTCAGGTTGAGTACGCGGGCGGCATCGCCGACCTTCTTGTCGATGACCTCCTGGCTTTCGCCGGCCATCTTGAGCGGAAAGGCGATGTTCTTCGCCACCGTCATATGCGGGTAGAGCGCATAGGACTGGAACACCATGGCCAGCTTGCGCTTGGCCGGCGCCTCGTTGGTGACGTCGCGGCCATCGATGGAGATGGTGCCGCCGCTGGTGTCTTCCAGCCCGGCGATGAGGCGAAGCAGCGTGGACTTGCCGCAGCCGGAGGGGCCGACGAACACGACGAACTCGCCATCCTCGATGTCGAGGTCGATGTTGGGAATGATCGACGTCGCCCCGAAGGACTTGGAGACATTCCTGAGAGCGATCTTACCCATTTTGTCCTCCTTGAGCTTCCCGGCGCATCACTTCACGGCGCCGAAGGTCAGGCCGCGCACCAGCTGCTTCTGGCTGAACCAGCCCATGATCAGGATCGGTGCGATGGCCAGCGTCGATGCCGCCGAGAGCTTCGCCCAGAACAGCCCCTGCGGGCTGGAGAAGGACGAGATGAAGGCGGTCAGCGGAGCCGCGTTGGTGGTGGTGAGGCGGATGGTCCAGAACGCCTCGTTCCAGGCCAGGATGATGTTGAGCAGCATGGTGGAGGCAATGCCCGGCACCGCCATCGGCGTCAGCACGTAGAGAATCTCGCCCCACAGCGTGGCGCCGTCCATGCGCGCCGCCTCCAGGATTTCGCCCGGGATCTCGCGGAAATAGGTGTAGAGCATCCAGATGACGATCGGCAGGTTGATCAGCATCAGCATCACCGTCATGCCGATGCGGCTGTCGAGCAAGCCGAGATTGCGGAAGATCAGGTAGATCGGAAACAGCACCGCCACGGCCGGCATCATCTTGGTGGACAGCATCCACATCAGGACGTCCTTGGTGCGCTTGGTGGGCGAGAAGGCCATCGACCAGGCGGCCGGGATCGCGACCACCAGGGCCAGCACCGTCGAGCCCAGCGCCAGGATCACCGAGTTCATGAACGGCTTGAAGTAGTTGTACTGCGACTGGACTTCCGCGTAGCTCTCCAGCGTGCCCGACGGGATCAGGCTGAAGCCCTGGATCGCCTCCTGTTCCGACTTGAAGGAGGTGATGATGGTGTAGAGGATCGGGAAGAAGATCACGAGCGCTACGGCCCAGGCCGCAATCGTTGCGATCGTCTTGTGCCGGTTGGTGACGGCGCGTGCCATTGCAGCCTCCTACTTGTCCAGGTTCTTGCCGACGGCGCGCATGGCGAAGAAGGCAACGATGTTGGCAAGGATGACGGCGATGATGCCGCCGGCGGACGCCTGGCCGATTTTGTATTCGAGCAGGGCCTTCTGGTAGACGAGGAACGGCAGGTTGGTGGACGCGTAGCCCGGCCCGCCATTGGTGGTGACGAGGATCTCGGCATAGACCGAAAGCAGGAAGATCGTCTGGATCAGCACCACCACGGTGATGGCGCGCGAGAGATGCGGCAGCGTCAGGTACCAGAAGCGCGACAGAATGCCGGCGCCGTCCATTTCGGCCGCTTCCTTCTGCTCGCCGTCCAGCGACTGCAGCGAGGTGAGCAGGATCAGCGTGGCGAAAGGCAGCCATTGCCAGGCCACGATGACGATGATCGAGAACAGCGGATATTGCGCGAACCAGTCGATCGGCTGCGCCCCGAAGAACCGGGCGATGTCGGCGAACACGCCGTAGCCCGGATGCATGATCATGTTCTTCCACACCAGGGCTGCCACCGGCGGCATGACGAAGAAGGGCGAGATCACCAGGATGCGCACGAAACCCTGTCCCCACATCGGCTGGTCGAGCAGAAGCGCGAGCAGGATACCGCCGACGATGGTGATGGCGAGCACCGCGACCACCAGGATCAGCGTGTTGAGAATGGCCGTGATGAAGGCCGGGTTGTTGAAGAACAGCGCGTAGTTCGAGAAGCCGACGAAGCCGTCGCGGATCGGGTTCAGCGGGTTGTACTGCTGGAAGGAGAACCACAGCGTGATCGCCAGCGGTACCGCCATCCAGATCAGCAGCAGCAGCACCGAGGGTGCGGCCATGAAACGCGCGAGCGTACGGGTCTGTTTGGTTGCCATGGTCTCCTCCAACCGGTTCCCAAGCGCCGTAGACCGGCTATCGCCGCCGTCATGGCGGGCAGCCAGTCGATAGCCCGGCCGCGCAACGGCCGGGAGAGAGGGAACAGATTACCGCATCTTTTCCAAAAATGACCGCCCGGACCGGGAAGACCCGGGCGGCCAAGGCACCAGGATGTCCTTGGCATCGAAAGATACCTCGAACATCGGGAGGAGCCCTTGGGCGTCAGTGGATGCCCTTGTCGCCGGGCACCCGAAGACTGCCCGTTACTGGATGTAACCGCCTTCGGTCATCGCTGCCTTGGCGGCGTCCTGTGCCTGTTTCAGCGCATCGTCCACCGACATCTGGCCGGCGAGTGCCGCCGAGAAGAGCTGGCCAACCGTGGTGCCGAGACCCTGGAATTCCGGAATCGCCACGAACTGCACGCCGACATAAGGCACCGGCTTGACGGTCGGCTTGGTCGGATCGGCGGAATTGATGGAGTCCAGTGTCATCTTGGCGAAGGGCGCCGCCTTCTCATATTCCGCATTGGCGTAAAGCGAGCTGCGGGTGCCGGGCGGCACGTTGGCCCAGCCTTCCTTCGAAGCCACGAGGTCGAGGTAACCCTTGCCCGTCGCCCAGGCGACGAACTTCTCGGCCGATGCCGCCTTCTGCGTGCCGGCCGGGATGCCGAGCGACCAGGCCCACAGCCAGTTGCCGCGCTTGCCGAGGCCATTGTCGGGTGCCAGCGCATAGCCGACCTTGTCGGCGACCTTCGAATTCTTGGGGTCCGACACGAAGGAGGCGGCCACGGTGGCGTCGATCCACATGCCGCACTTGCCCTGCTGGAACAGCGCCAGGTTCTCGTTGAAGCCGTTGGAGGACGCGCCGTCCGGGCCGTCGGCCTTCATCAGGTCGACATAGAACTGCAGCGTGTTCTTCCATTCCGGCTGGTCGAACTGCGGGTTCCACTTCTCGTCGAACCAGCGTGCGCCGAAGGAGTTCGACATGGCGGTCAGGAAGGCCATGTTCTCGCCCCAGCCGGCCTTGCCGCGCAGGCAGACGCCGTTCACGCCGTTGGCCTTGTCGGTCATCTTGTCGGCGGCTTCCTTGATGAAGGTCCAGGTCGGCGCGTCGGGCATCTTGAGGCCGGCCTTCTCCATCAGGTCCTTGCGGTACATGACGAAAGAGCTCTCGCCGTAGAAGGGCGCTGCATAGAGCTTGCCATCGACCGAAAGGCCGCCGGCGATGGCCGGGATGATGTCCTTCTGGTCGTAGTCGGCGCCGAGATTGTCGAGCGGCAGCAGCCAGTTCTGCTTCGCCCAGATCGGCACTTCATAGGTGCCGATGGTCATCACGTCATACTGGCCGCCCTTGGTGGCGATGTCGGTCGTGACGCGTTCACGCAGCACGTTCTCTTCCAGCGTGACCCAGTTGAGCTGGATGTCGGGGTTCTTCTTGGTGAAGTCCTCCGTCAGTTTCTGCATGCGGATCATGTCGCCATTGTTGACGGTGGCGATGGTGATCGTCTCGGCATGCGCGGCGAACGCAAAAGCGCTGGCCGAACACAGCCCCAGGACGAGGGTGCGCAGGTTCATCGATTTCCTCCCAAATAGCCAAAGTGAGCATTTGCCTTAGCTATGGGCAATTATTCACTCTTCGGGATTTATGTCAAGCCGGAATCCGGCACGTGTGCGAACCCTCCTTCTCCCGTTGCAGGAGAAGGAGGCCGAGCAGCGGTGGCAAAGCCGCCGTTGCAGGCGAGGTCGGATGAGGCATGTTGGACGGAGCGCGGCAGAAGCGAGCTTAATAAGGGGGCTGAAACGTCTCGTTTCTTCCGCCTCGGCGCTGCGCGCCGAGCCACCTTCTCCCACAAGGGGGAAGGGACCAGCGCCTAGGCCGCCGCGGCCAGCAGGCCTTCGGCCGTGCGCTCGTCGGTGATCAGGCCATTGACAAGGCGCCGCGTCACCGCGGCGAGGATGCCGGGCAGCTTGCGTTCGCCCATGGCGAGTGCCACGACCAGCGAACGCTCCCGCGACGGCAGCGGCGCCGAAGCGACGCGGTCATTGGTTATGCCGTCGATCAGGCGGCCGTCGCGATCGAAGGCCCAGCCAACGATCTCACCGACGGCGCCGGCTTTCTGCAGGGCCTTGAGGTCAGCCTCGCTGATGAAGCCGTCTTCCAGCAACGGCGCCTGCGGACCGAGGTCGCCAACGCCGACAAAGGTGATGTCGGCCTGCGCCGCGAGCGCCAGTGTCGGCTGGATAAGCTGCTGGCTGTGCAGCATTTTCCGCTCCTCCGGCGAAGAGGCGATCGCCGGCAGCGGCATCGGGAAGCTGCGCGCCTTGATGGTGTCGGCCATGGTGAAGATGACATTGTAGAAGGCAGCCGAACCGTCCGGCGAGATGTTGCCGGTGAGCGAAACCACCTTGTGCTGCGGGCACTCCATCGGCGGCAGCTGTTCGATCGCCGCCTTCAGCGTGCGGCCGGTGCCGATAGCCATGATCACCGGCTCGGGACGGCGCAGCCACTTCTCGATCTCCACCGCCGCGGCCTGGGCGACGCCGATGGTCGAGGAGGTGGAATCGGGATCGCTCGGCGTCACCTCGACAAGGTCCAGCGCGAAGCGGGATTTCAGCCTGGCGGCAAGGTCGAGGCAGTTGGCGATGGGATGGTCGACCCGGACCTTGATCAGCCCCTCGGACATTGCCAGCGACACCAGACGCTGCGCGGTCTGGCGCGAGATGCCGAGCTTCGTCGCGATCTGGTCCTGCGTGTTGCCGGCGACATAATAGAGCCAGCCGGCGCGCGCGGCATCGTCAAGCCTGGGATTGCTGGTTTCGGACCGGGCACTCATTGCAACCACTCACGGGGCAACCACTCACGGGTCGGCACTTCACAAGAAAACGTCTTGCCTACTGTCGCAGGGTTTTCAAAAATGCGCAATCGCTCACCAGAGATACAATTGTTCGGCAATGATTTCGAATTGACCGCGACTTTGACCGCCGCTCAAAAGGGGGGCGAGCCCTTGCCGGCTCCCCCGGAACATTTTTCTTTCCGCATATCCAGCCCTGCCGTAGCGGAACCCCGAGCTTTTGCCCTCCTCCCGGATGGTTCCTACATTATTTGTAGCTAAAACAAAGCTGCGAGAAACCCGCACTTCCTGATTTCATTTCATTTTTTCGACTTGGCACGCCGCATGCAAGTGCAGTGCAGCATGAACAAGATCGACCTTCTCCCTCTGCCCCCCGTGGAGTGCTTCATCGATTTCGATGGCACGATTTCGCTGGAAGACACGACCGACCTGCTGCTCGCCCAGTTCGCGGAGCCGGCATGGCGTACCGTCGAGGCCGCCTGGGAGCGCGGCGTCATCGGTTCGCGCGAATGCATGTCCAGGCAGGTCGAGCTGTTGCGTGTCGAGCCGGTCATGCTCGACCTGTTCGCCAACTGCCTGCGCATCGACCCCGGCTTCGCGCCTTTCGCGGAGGCACTGCAAGCCAGCGGCGTCAGCGTCACCATCGTCTCCGACGGGCTGGACCGCGTCATTGCCCACGCACTCAAGGGTTATGGCCTGGGCCTGCCGGTCCTCGCCAACGAACTGATGCATGCCGGCGGAGACCGCTGGCAGCTCGGTTGCCCACATGCTTCGACAAGCTGCCGCGCCAGTTCCGCGCACTGCAAATGCGCCAGCTTCGACCGTGCCCCGGACAGCGCGCTGCGCGTGCTGATCGGCGACGGCCGCTCCGATTTCTGCGCCGCTTCCATCGCCGACATGGTTTTCGCGAAAGGCAAGCTTGCCGACCATTGCCGTGCCAACGGCATCACCTACCGCAGCTTCGGCAATTTCACCGACCTGCCGCCGCTTTTCTCCGACTGGCTGTCCAACGCCATGGCCGTCCAGTCCGCCCACCTTCTGTAACAAGGACCTGACCTATGCCCACCAACGCCGCCCTTCGGCTCGACGCCGGCAATGATTCCGGGATCGAGCTCAGCGAGGCAGAGCTGCTCGCACTCGAGGCCGTCTATTGCTCGCATGGCGACACCGTGCACTACACCGACTTCCCGAAGATCTTCGACCGCTGCGAAGGCTCCTACATGTTCGATGCGGCCGGCACGCCGTTCCTCGACCTGCAGATGTGGTACTCGGCGGTCAATTTCGGCTACGCCAACCCGCGCCTCAACAATGCGCTGAAGCGCCAGATCGACAAGCTTCCGCAGGTCGCCAGCCAGTATCTGCACCGCGAGAAGATCGAGCTCGCCGCGCTGATCGCGCGTGATGCCGAGCAGAAATTCGGCCACAAGGGCCGCGTGCATTTCAACGTCGGCGGCGCCCAGGCGATCGAGGACTCGCTGAAGCTGGTGCGCAACGCCTCGAAGGGCAAGAGCCTGATGTTCGCCTTCGAGGGCGGTTATCACGGCCGCACCCTGGGCGCCTCGGCCATCACCTCGTCCTATCGCTATCGCCGCCGCTACGGCCATTTCGGCGAACGCGCGCAGTTCGTGCCCTTCCCCTACCACTTCCGCGCCCCGAAAGGCATGAACAAGGAAGAATACGGCCTGCACTGCGTGCGCCAGTTCGAGCGGCTGTTCGAAAGCGAATATCAGGGCGTGTGGGACCCGAAGGCCGGCGAGGCCGAATATGCGGCCTTCTATGTCGAGCCGCTGCAGGGTACCGGCGGCTACATCGTGCCGCCGATGAACTTCTTCACCGAACTGAAGAAGGTGCTCGACCGCCACAACATCCTGATGGTGGTGGACGAGATCCAGATGGGCTTCTACCGCACCGGCAAGCTGTGGTCGATCGAGCATTTCGGCGTCAATCCCGACGTCGTCGTCTTCGGCAAGGCGCTGACCAACGGCCTCAACCCGCTGTCCGGCGTGTGGGCGCGCGAGGAGTTGATCAACCCTGGCACGTTCCCGCCCGGCTCGACCCACTCGACCTTCAACGCCAATCCGCTCGGCACCGCCGTCGCGCTCGAAGCCATGAAGATGATGGCCGAGGACGACTATGAGACGATGGTGCCGGAAAAGGGCGCCTATTTCCTGCGCGGCCTCGAGGAGTTGAAGCGCCGCCACAAGATCGTTGGCGAAGTCGACGGCCTCGGCCTGGCGCTGCGCATCGAGATCTGCGAGCCGCATGACAGCTATACGCCGTCCAAGGCGCTGGTCGACCGCATGGTGGACGAGTCGCTGAAAGGCGATCTCGTGCACAACGGCCAGACCTACGGCCTCGTGCTCGACATCGGCGGCTACTTCAAGAACGTCATCACGCTGGCGCCGTCGCTGACCATCAGCCACGCCGAGATCGACCTGGCGATCGCGCTGCTCGACCAGCTGTTCACCCGCGTCACCAAAGCCCACGGAAACAAGGGGTGAGCGGATGCGCCTGCGCATCGTCGATCTCGACGGCGCCGTGACGGGACAGGGCTTCCACAGCACCCGGACCGAACCAGCCGACATCGTGCCAGCCGGGGACCTCGCGCCCCGGCTGCGCATCGTTGCGAGCAGGCGTGCGCTGAGCGAACTCGGTGAGCGCGTTGGCCCGTGCACGAACGGCAAGGCAGAGGTGATCTTCTATGGCTCGGGCGACTTCCATCATCTCGCCGACCTGTTCCTTAGTCGTGTCGAAGAACCGGTGACGGTGATCCAGTTCGACAATCATCCCGACTGGGTGACGTTTCCGGCGACGTCCAACTGCGGCGGCTGGGTCAACCGCACGCTGGAGCGGCGCAACGTCGCCCGCGTCGTCACCATAGGCCCGACCAGCACCGACCTGGTGCTGCCGCAGATCAAGTCGGCCAACCTGCGGGCCATCCGCGATGGCCGGCTCGAAATGTATGCCTGGCGTGTCCCGGCGACGCAGCTTTTCGGCAAAGCAGTGGAAAAAGGCGGCGCCAGCAGCTTTGGCGACGGCTTCGCCAAGCGGCTCATCTGGCGCAACCTCGCCGACGAGGACTGGCAGGGCTTCGTCGACGAGCTGATCTCCAGGCTCGGGCCGGAAGCGCTGTGGATCACCTTCGACAAGGACGTGCTGGCCACCAGCGAGGCGGTGACCAACTGGGACCAGGGCGCCATGCGGCTCGACCAGGTGCTGCACGCCATTGAAAAGCTGGCCGCGCACCGGCGCATCCTCGGCATCGATGTCTGCGGCGACTATTCGCCGCCCGAGTTCCGCGACCCCTTCCGCTACACGCTGGCCAGGCTCGACCACCCGCGCCAGCCGAAGTTCGACCGCGCGATGGCTGCGGTCAACAACGCCACCAATGCCCGCATCGCGGCAAGGCTCGAACAGGTGCTGGCATGAGTACCGAACTGATCATCCTGTTCGTGCTGTCGATCGTCTGCGACGTGTTCGGCCAGATCGCCTTCAAATTCGGCGCCGACGCGCTGCCGGAATTTTCCGCCCAGCGCTGGCAGCCTTTCGCACGCGCCCTGTTCGCCGACCGCTGGGTCGGCATCGGGCTCGTCATCTATGTCGCCGAGTTCATCATCTGGGTACGCATCCTGACGCTCGCCCCGCTCGGCATCGCCTTTCCCCTCGCCAGCCTCAACATCCTCGCCATCACGCTCGCCGGGCGCCTGTGGCTGGGTGAAGAGACCGGCCCCTCCCAATGGCTCGGCGCGCTGCTCATCACGGCAGGTGTCATTCTCGTCGCAGGTACGATCTGATGGTTGAAGCACCCACGAAACTGCAGTCCAAGGACCGCACCATTTTCTTCCCACGCGGCGATGTCGGCGTGCTGCTCCTGCACGGGCTCGGGGGTACGCCGATCGAGATGAACAACGTGGCGCGCAATTTCGCCGAGCGTGGCCACACGGTGCTGTGCCCGACACTGGCCGGCCATTGCGGCACCGAGGCGGACCTCGTCGCCACCAACTGGAAGGACTGGTACGCCAGCGCCGAAGACGCGCTGACCACGCTGGAGCAGCGCTGCCGCGTCGTGCTGGTCGGCGGCCTTTCGATGGGCGCGGTGCTGGCAGCCATGCTGGCGGCGCGCCAGCCGCAGCGGGTGCACGGGCTCATCATGTTTGCACCGACGCTCTGGTATGACGGCTGGTCGATCCCCTGGTACCGCTTCCTGCTCAAGCTGTTCATCAACACGCCGAGCGGCCGCAAATACCGCTTCGTCGAACAGGAGCCCTATGGGCTGAAGGACGAGCGTCTGCGCATGGTGCTGGCGCAGTCGATGTTCTCCGGCGATTCCACCGCTGCCGGCCTGGAAGCGACGCCGGCGCTGGCGCTGCGCGAACTGTGGCGGCTGGTCGATGCGCTGAAGCCGGAACTGCCGGAGCTGCGCCAGCCGACGATGGTGGTGCATGCGCGCGAGGATGACATCGCCAGCCTCAGCAACCTTGAATATCTGCAGCGCAACCTCGGCGGCACGGTCGAGTCGCTGGTGCTGGACGACAGCTATCATCTCGTCACGCTCGACCGGCAAAGACGGCTGGTCATCGCCAGAGCCGCGGCCTTCGTCGAGAGCGTCGCCCGATCCTACGAACGCGCAGGGGCGCATGAGCATGAGCGGCTTCAGGTTGTCGCCTGACGCGTTGCGGGTCCAGGAAGGCGACATCGTCGCCGGGCGGGTCCAGGGCGACATCGTCGCTGGCCTGTCCTCGCTCGATCCGGCTTCGTGGCCCGCGACGAGTTGCGACAACGCCGAAGGCATTCACTATCACGCTGCCTGCGAGGTTTCGGCTTCGGCGGACGGCACCGCACCGCTCGCTGTCGCGGTGACCGACGCCCGTGGCCTGGCGATGGCGGCGCCGCTGTTTTCGCTGACCTATCGGCTCGACACCCCGTTCCAGGGTTCGCTCGGCGCCTGGACCGGCCGGCTGGTCGACCAGTTTCCGGGGTTGCTGGCGCTCGGCCTGCTCGGCGTCGGCTCGCCGATGGCCGACCATTGCCATTTCATGCGCCGCGACTGGCTGTCAGCCAGCGAGGGCACCACCACGCATGCCCTGTTGATCGATGCGGTGGAACGCGAAGCCCGCCGGCGCAAGGCAGCCGTCATCGTGTTCAAGGATGTCGCCCCCGAGGACGAGATGCTGGTCGGCAACCTTCTCGCCGCCAAGGGCTTCACGCGGCTGGCCAGCCTGCCGGTGGCGGTGGCCGATGTCGGCGACAATGAGGACGCCTATCTGGCGCGGCTTTCCAACGCGACGCGCAAGGACATAAGGCGCAAGCTGAAAAGCCGCGATGGCATCCACATCGAACGGCGCAACGACATCGCGGGACTCGAAGACCAGATCGCCGCGCTTTATCGCTCGACGCAGGAGAACAGCAAGTTGCGCTACGGCGATTTCGAGGAACTGCCGCGCGGCTATTTCACGGAAGTGGCGCAACGCCTCGGCAAGGATGCAGTGTTCCAGCTCTACTGGGTCGGCGAAAGGTTGGCGGCCTTCAACCTGCTGCTGGTCGGTGCCGACCGCGTGGTCGACAAGTTCCTCGGCATGTCCTATCCGCTGGCCCGCGAGCACAATCTCTATGTGGTGAGCTGGATGGAGAATCTGCGGTTCTGCAGGGAGATCGGAAGGCCGTTGCTGCAGACCGGCCAGACGGCCTATGCCTCCAAGCTGCGCATGGGCAGCCGGCTGGTGCCTTCCGCCATCTATGCCAAGCACACCAACGGGCTCCTGAACCGCGGCCTCGCGGCCATCGCGCCCTGGCTGGCGCTCGATCGCTGGGATCCGGACCTGCGCGAGGCTCGCGCTGGCAGCAGGGCGGGTGAGCAATGACCATGTCGGCCACAACCACGTCCGGCCTGCGCGGCATCATCGCGGGCTTCGTCGTCGTCGACACGGCAACGCAGATCGCCTTCAAGTGGGCGAGCGAGCGCATCGGTGCCGGTTCGCTCGACATGGCCTGGGTGCTGGCGGCGCTGACGACGCCGGCGCTGTGGCTGGCCGTGTTCTTCTATGCCCTTACTTTCGTGCTGTGGATGCTGATACTGGCACGCATGGACCTTGGCCGCGCCTTTCCGCTTTCCGCGCTTACCTACGTCACCGTGCCGGCGGCAGGCATGCTTCTGTTCGGCGAACATCTCTCCTGGCCGCAGACGGCGGGCATCGCGCTCATCATCTCCGGCGTCCTGCTGATCGGCCGAGGAAAACCGGAATGATGCGCCTTCCCTTCCACCGCACCGTGCGACGGACCTTCGCGCAATGGCTGGCCGCAGTCGCGACCAGCGTAGTGCTTGCCGCCAGCGCCGGGGCCGCACCGGCTGGAGACATCGCCACCACCTGGCTCACCCATGACGGCCAGGGCGTCGTCGAAATAGCCCCTTGCGGAGGCAAGCTGTGCGGTCGCATCGTCTGGCTGAAGACGCCGACCGACGACAAGGGTGCTGCGCTGACCGACCAGAACAATCCGAGCCAGAAACTGCGCAAGCGGCCGATCTGCGGCCTTGCCGTGCTGAGCGGACTTGAGCCCGACAGATCGGGCGGCTGGGACGGCGGCAAGATCTACGACCCGCAAGAAGGCGATACCTATGACGCGGCGCTGAAGCTCGCCAGCCCCGACAAGCTGACCGTTACGGGCTATCTCGGCGTCAAGGCACTTGGCCAGACCTTTACCTGGAAACGGTACACCCTGCCGGCCGCCCAGCGTTGCGCCACGGCGGCACAACAATGAGACCCCGACCGCAACAGGAGGCGTCGTGCTCAACGGGCTGACCCTGCGCTGGCGGCTGGTGCTTGCCTTCCTCGCGGTCTCCGTACCGCCGGTGCTGATCGCGTCCTATGTCGCGGCGGTGCTGATCTCGTCCAGCTTCAAGCACAATGTCGAACGCTGGCTCGGGCGCGCCGCCGACTTCCTGGTCAGCGAAACGATGAGCAGCGAGGACGAGGCCGACCGCGCCGCCTCCATCCTCGGCGCTTCGCTGCCGACACATGGCGGCGCGCTGACCGGTGAGGTCAACGAGAACTCCACGTCGCTGCGTGTCTATTCCGACCTGCTGTCGACCGTCGGCTACGACCTCGTGCTGATCTATGACGACAAGGGCAACACGCTCTACCGCTTCGGCAACGCCACGCTCGACATGCCGCTGCCGCGCACGTCGACACGGTCGGTGTTCACGGTGACCAAGGAGGACCGGCCCGGCCTCGTCGTCGGCGCGGCCCGCCTGTTCGAGCGCGACGGGCAGGTGCTGCACGTGCTGGTCGCCAACCAGATCGACGATTCCTTCTTCGCGGCGCCGCGCGCCAAGACGGCGATCATCATCCATGCCTACCGCCTGCAGGGCAACAACATGATCCCGCTGGTGCGCGAAGGGCGTGGCGATCCGCTGACGGTATCCGACGACGTTCTGGCGATCCTGAACCGCGGCGACAGCTACACCGTCGTGCCGGACAAGGGCAGCGGCGGACTGGCCACCGGCTATGGCGCCATCCGTGACGATTCCGGCCGCCTGGTCGGCATCGTCACCTTCGGCCTGGCGGCACGGCGCCCGGTGTTCGAACAGCTGATCGACTGGCGGCTGTTCACCATCCTGGCGCTGATCGCCTCCAGCCTGTCCATCACCGTCGGCATCGTCCTGGCCAGCCGGCTGACCGGACCGCTGCAGAGCCTGAAACGCGGCCTGCGCGAAGTCGCCTCCGGCAACTACCGCCTGCAGCTGCCCGAGCGCGGCGGCCCGGAAATCGCCGAAGTGGCGAGCGGCTTCAACATCATGACGCGCCAGCTCGAACGGCTGCGCCAGATGGAAGGCGAGATGCGCCGACGCGAGCAGTTGGCGGCACTCGGCGAAGCGGCCGCTGTCATCGCGCACGAGATCCGCAACCCGCTCGGCATCATCAAGACGTCGAGCCAGCTGGTTGCGCAGCGCAGCTATCTGGCCCAGCCGGACGAGCGACTGCTGGGTTTCATCCTCGACGAGGTCAACCGCATCGACCGGCTGGTCACCGAGGTGCTCGACTATGTGCGGCCGAACCGGCCGACCATGCGGGTGGTCGCCCTGGACGCGATCGTCAGCAAGGCGATCGACTTCATGGCACCCGAACTCGACAAGCGTGGCATCACCCGCGATATCGCCGTCACGAACGGCCTGATGGTGGAAGCCGATGCAGACCAGATCCACCAGGTCGTCATCAACCTCGTGCTCAACGCCATGGAAGCGATGACCGACGGCGGCAAGCTGACGGTGAAGGCCGAAGCCGACGAAGAGGCCGCGGAAGCCGTGCTGACCATCGCCGATTGCGGCACCGGCATGGAACCGGACGTGGTGCACCGCATGTTCGACCCGTTTTTCACCACCAAGACCAAGGGCACCGGCCTCGGGCTCGCCAAGGTGCTCTCCGTGGTCGAACATCACGGCGGCGCCATCACCTGCACCAGTGCCTTGGAGAGCGGCACCAGCATCGTTATACGTTTGCCGTTGAACCAGAAAAAGAATTCAGATGGCTAGTTCGATCCTGGTCGTTGACGACGAGCCGCGCCTGGCCGAGACGCTGGCACTTGCGCTCGAAGGCGGCGGCCTGACCAGCGACTTCGTGACCAGCGCCGACAGTGCGCTGGAGCGCGTCGAAAATGGTGAATTCGGCCTTGTCATCACCGATCTCCGGATGCCCGGCCGCAATGGCCGCGACCTGCTGCATGAACTGCGCAGCAAGCGCCCCGAGCTGCCCGTGGTGGTGATGACGGCCTATGCCTCGCTGCGCGACGCGGTCGCCCTGGTGAAGGAAGGCGCCTTCGACTACATCTCGAAGCCGTTCGAGATCGACGACGTCATCGCCACC
The DNA here is from genome assembly GCF_042739655.1 of Mesorhizobium sp. NPDC059025. Taxonomy (NCBI): domain Bacteria; kingdom Pseudomonadati; phylum Pseudomonadota; class Alphaproteobacteria; order Hyphomicrobiales; family Phyllobacteriaceae; genus Mesorhizobium; species Mesorhizobium sp. NPDC059025. The sequence continues at coordinate 26,685 of NZ_JBHYIM010000010.1, forward strand.
GCCCGGCGGGCCTTGCGGCTGACGCAGGTCGTCAACGAGAACCGCCGCCTGCGCGCCGAGCTGGAGGACAAATACAGCTTCGGCAACCTGATCGGCTCCAGCCCGGCCTTCGGCGAGGTTCTGCGGCAGATCGCGGAAGTCTGCGAAAGCCGTGCCACCGTGCTGATCCAGGGTGAGAGCGGCACGGGCAAGGAACTGGTCGCCCGCGCCATCCATTTCAACAGCCCGCGACGGGACAACCCCTTCATCGCTGTCAACTGTTCGGCGATCCCGGAGAACCTGCTGGAGAGCGAGCTTTTCGGCCATGCCAAAGGCGCCTTCACCGGCGCCGTCGCGGCGCGCGAGGGCCGCTTCGTCACCGCCAATGGCGGCACGCTGTTCCTCGACGAGATCGGCGACCTGCCGGCGTCGCTGCAGCCCAAGCTGCTGCGCGCCCTGCAGGAGCAGAGTTTCGAGCCGGTCGGCTCCGACCGCAGCGTCAAGGTGGACGTGCGCATCATCGCCGCCACCCATCGTGACCTCGAAGCGGCGATGGACGAAGGCGATTTCCGCGAGGATCTCTACTATCGCCTCGCCGTCTATCCGATGCGCGTGCCCGCACTGCGCGAACGCGCCGGCGACGTGCTGCCGATCGCCAGCCATTTCCTAAGTCATTTCGCTGCCGAAATGACCAAGAAGATCTCGGGCTTCGCGCCAGAGGCCGAGGCCGCGCTTTCGGCCTACCAATGGCCTGGAAACATCCGCGAACTGCAGAATGCCATCGAGCGGGCAACCATCGTCGCTTCCCGCAATGTGATCACGCCGCAGGACCTGCCGGGTTATGTCACCCGCGCCAGGCGGCAGGCTGCGACGAGCCCCGCCGTACCGTCCGACCTCGATGGCGAGATGGAACGCATCGAGCGCGACTTCATCCTCGCCGCCCTGCAGGAAAGCGACGGTGTTCAGGTCAAGGCAGCCGAACGGCTGGGTATCGCGGAACGAAGCCTTTGGCATCGGATCAAAAAACTTGGTATCAAGATCGCCAAGACAGCGAAGTGAGGTTGGTTTTGCGTTGGGTTCTGGCTGCTGGCGTTAGCGCGACTTTGCTCGGTTCGGCACAGGCTGCCGACAGCCTCGGCGAAAAGCCGATCGCCTCCAATGACCCCTGGATCATCAGCGTCGGCGGCATGATGACGGTGAGCCCGAAATGGGATGGCTCGTCGCGTTACAGCCTCGGCGGCATGCCTTCGATCTCGTTCCGCCGCGCTTCCGAGCCGGAGACCTTCTCGGCGCCCGACGACAATTTCGACATCACCTTCTTCACCGGCAAGCGTTTCGCCATCGGTCCCGTCGCCAGCCTGCGGCAGGGCCGCTCCAGCGAAGGCGGTCGGCTGGAAGGGCTCGGCACCTACCCCTGGACGGTGGAAGCCGGTGTCTTCGCCGAATTCTGGCCGATCGAGGACCAGTTGCGGCTGCGTGGCGAACTGCGTCACGGCCTGCGCTCCAATGACGGCTTCAGCGCCGACCTCGGGGCGGACTATGTGCAGAACTACGGCCAGCTGACGCTCTCGGGCGGCCCCCGCATGGTGCTGGCCGACGACCATGTCATGAACCTCAAATACGGTATCTCGCAGGAGGCGGCGCTGCGCAACGGCACCGTCGCGGCGTTCGATCCGAAGGGCGGCATCGTCAGTGTCGGCCTGTCGGCGGCGCAGAGCTATGTCTGGTCGAAGGAATGGACGACCACGCTCTACCAGCGCTTCGACTACATGGTCGGCGATGCCGCCGAAAGCCCGATCGTCAAGGATCTCGGCTCCCGCAATCAGTTCACCTTCGGCGTCGGCGCGACCTATTCGTTCACGGCGGAGTAGGCAGGTTCTGCCCGCCCCGGATCTCCAGAGCGGGCTTTGCTCTCGATAACCCCGGTCCTGCTTTAGACCAGTGCCCTCGCCTCGTTCGCCGAGACGGTACGCCCGAGTTTTCCGAACTCATGCAGATCGCCACCGACCTCGATGCGGATCGACTGGTCGATCCCGCCGACACGGACGGGAGCAAACCCACTTGCTGCGATAAGCCTGGCAACGGTTTCGCCGGCGCCGGTATCATCGTTTGCGTAGAACAACACGGCCCGCTCCGGGGTGCGGTTTGCCGCCGCCTCAAGCGACTGCGCGCCGAGGGTACCGAACGCCTTGACCAGCTTCGCCCCGTCAGGCAGCAGGCCGGCGATCAGCTGACCCGAGGACTGGTCTTCGGGAATGGTTTTCCTGAAGCCGCCATTGCCGTCGGGCGCGATCGGGTTCGACGGATCGACCACGATCTTTCCGGTAAACACGGAACCCTTCTCGGCGAGCAATGCCTTGATCGCATCGAAATAGACCGCAAGGACGACCACATCCGCCGACTTGATCGCATCGTCGACCTCCATGGCCTCGACATCGCCGCCCAGCGCACCTGCAAGCATCTGCGCCTTCTTGAATGTCCTGTCCGCGACGATGATCCTTTCTCCGCCGTCCGCCAGTTCCCTGGCAAGGCGGGAACCGATGTTGCCGACACCGATGATTGCTGTGGTCATGATCATTCTCCTGTTCTGAACCAATGAAAGAATGATAGTGCGCGTCCGATTTTTCCATTAGACAGGAAAGCAGGGAAACCTTTTCCCAAAAATGGAAAAATCGTGGTCGACCTCAACACGCTGCTGATGTTTGCCAAGGTGGTTGAAGCCAACAGCTTTTCAGAGGCCGCGCGGCGCCTGCGCATGCCGGTTTCCACGCTCAGCCGGCGCATCGCCGAAATGGAGGATCAGCTCGGCGTTCGATTGCTCGAACGCTCCACGCGCACCTTGCGCCTGACCGATATCGGCGCCGACATCTTCGAACAGGCCCGACGCAGCGCCGAGCTGAACGACGCAGTCGAGGGCATCGTTTCCAGTTCGGCGTCGGAAGTGACGGGCGCGCTGCGTCTGTCATGCCCGCCAAACATCTCCGACACGCTCGTGGTGCCGCTGGTGCAGGAATTCCAGGCGAGATTTCCCGCGGTACGGGTCCAGATTTTCGTGACCCAGCGGGCGGTCGATCATATCGTCGAAGGCATCGACCTTGCCTTCCGCTACGGCCAGTTGAAGGATTCGGCGCTGGTTGGACGCAAGATCCTGCAATATCGGCATCGGCTGGTGGCGAGCCCCGACTATCTTGAGCGCGCCGGGCTGCCCCAGCATCCCCGCGACCTCGCCCGGCATCGGCTGCTGACGTTCTCGTTCGGATCGCTGGAGCGACGCTGGACCTTTGTCCAGCGGGCAGACAGCGAGCAGTTCACGCTGTCTTTTTCGCCGCATCTGGCCATGAACGACTATGCCGGCCTGGCATCGGCGCTGCTATCGGCTGGAGGGATTGGCGACCTGCCTCCCATCGTCAGGCCCGAACTGCTTCGCGACCGGCAACTGGTTGAGGTAATGCCGGAGTGGCACCTTCCCTGTCGCGACCTGACGCTTGTCTACACCAGCAACCGCAACACGTCCCATCCGGTGCGGCTGTTCAAGGAATTCGCCATCGAGATGGCGCCACGACTGTTTCCGGACCTGCCGGTCTGAAGCTCGGAACAGTCCACCTGTTTCCAAGCCGCTCGCCAGCGATTTTGAGCTCACCCACCCTGAGCCAGCCGCGCGAGCTTGCGCGACCTGCAGATGGCGCCATGGTTCTCATCCGCCCATCGGGTCAGGACCTGCAGCGGACCGAGGAAGGAGCGGCCGAGAGCCGTGAGCGCATATTCGACGCGCGGCGGCACCTCGGCGAAGACAGCGCGGCTGATATAGCCGTCTTCCTCGAGGCGCCGCAGCGTGCGCGCCAGCATCTGCCGCGAGATATCGTCGATCTCGCGGCCGAGTTCGTTGAAGCGCATGGTTTTCCTGCCGAGCGCTTCCAGCACCAGCAGGCTCCATTGATCGCCGATGCGGTCGAGCACGTCGCGGATCGGGCAAGGATGATCGAACTCGATTTCCTCGGTTTTCTCAGGATTCATGGCTCTATCTTCCCAGGGTACAGGTCACTGCGCGGTGACCTGTTCGCTTGAAACTGACTTCTTGCGGGGTCTGTGCAGCTCCTGTAGCGCTCCATTGGTCTACAAGATAGACCAATCTTTAGCAGGAGTTGATATGCCGGCATTCCCCAAAATCGCAGCACTTGCCCTGTTCATCGGCACGGCCCTGTCGTCGTCGGCCTTCGCGCAGACACGCGACCTTGCCACCGAGGAAGCCAACCGCAAGCTGGTGGTCGAATTCTACGATCGCGTCTTCAACAGGCATGAGACGGCAGAGGCCGCCGCAGTGGTGGCGGAGTCCTACATCCAGCACAATCCGAACGTGCCGGACGGCAAGGCGCCGTTCGTCTCCTACTTCACCGGCTATTTCAAGGCCAACCCCGAAGCGCGGGCAAAGATCGTGCGCAGCGCCACCGATGGCGACCTCGTCTACCTGCACGTCCATTCGACCGAAAGCGCGAAGGACCGCGGCGTGGCGGTCGTCGACATCTTCCGCGTGAAGGACGGCAAGATCGTCGAGCACTGGGACGTCATCCAGGCCGTTCCGGAAAAGGCGGCCAACCAGAACACGATGTTCTAGGCAATTCCAGGAAAAGTGCGTGGCGCTTTTCCGTCCGAAATTGCGGAAAACAAAACGGCCGACGGCCGCTGCCTTCCGCCTGCATAGGCTGATCAGAGCATATGCCGGTTGGCTGCCCGCGCCACGGCCTGGGCGCGGTTGGCCGCGCCCAGTTTCCTGCGTGCATTGTCGATGTGGAAGCGCACCGTCGCTTCCGTGACGCCGGTCATGTCGGCAATCTCCCGGTCCTTGCGGCCATCCGCCATGTAGGCGAGGCAGTCGCGTTCTCGCGGGGTCAATTCCGGCAGGTCATCCGGCACGCCACCGGCGAACTCCATCAGCCGCTCGGTCAACAGCAGCCCCGCCAATTGCATCGTTCTCGCAACGTCGGTGTTCGGCTCGCGCTCGCCGAGCCCCAGATGCAGCGAGGCGATGACGCCCCTGCCGCCATAGGATGTCGTGCATAAAGCTTCGGCGATTTCAGCCTCGCCCAGCGCATCCCAGTAGCTGCGATAGCGCGGATCACCGTGGCCCGCGAAATCGGAGAAACGATAGCGCGTGCGGTTCTCGCGAATCGCCGCGAGCAGCGGATTGCAGTCGAAACAGACATAGTTGAAAGCGGCACTGCCGGGCCAGCCCTGAGGCGAGATGCGCTTGATGAACCCGCCGGCCGACCAGTGCGCCTGCGAGGTCAGCCGCTCCACGGGTCGCCGGTAGAGCCGGGTCTGGAGATAGGTCGCACCGAAGGCGGAAGCCGCGGTGAAAAACCGGGCACTGGCTTCCTCGGCCGAGGGCGCGCTCAGCGCCCCTTCGGCAAGCGTCATGATCTGCCCGAGCATTGCCGTCGCGCCCCGCTGTCGGATCCCCGGGGCATTGTTGGCATGGCCACCGCGCGTTTTCAACGAAAGCGGCATTTTTCGCGCCGGAAAAGCGCAAAACCTATGACTTTCGAGAGTTGTGCAGTGCGGCAGATCGGCGATCTTCAGCCCATTGAATCGCATGGGGACATGATTGGGCAAGCCCGGCCGCACCGTGCGGCCGGGTGCCTGTTCGTGATGGATCATCGGGCGCATGTGACCACCATGCCGGACAGGCGGGGATCGCAGCGGGATTTGTGGGGCGGACCATCGCATGACGTTGAAAACCGGTGCATTGCGGGCGCCAGGCCGACCAACCTGGGCACACGCGGGATTGCGGAGCGTCGGGTTGGCGGCGCTCGTCCTGTCGAGCTCATCGCTGGCACTCGGCGCTTCACTGACCTGGAACGGTTCGGGCTCGGGCAACTGGTTCATCGGCGGCAACTGGACACCTGCGGCGGTGCCGACCAGTGTCGACACCCTCGTCATCGACAATGCCGGCCCCAACACGGCCACCGTCGGTTCGGCCGGCGCGGCCGCCCGCACGCTGACGATCGGCAGCCTTGCCGGTTCGAGCGGCGCGCTCGTCGTCAACGGCGCCGGCACCCTGGCGGTGGGTTCGAACTATCTCATCGTCGGCGACAACGGCAGTGGAACGCTGACGATATCGGGCGGCGGCAAGGTCACCGGCAGCGGTGTGCTCGCCAACAATCCGTCCTCCAATGGCCAGGTGACCGTCAGCGGCACCGGCTCGCAATGGAGCAACAGCTTCCTGTCGATCGCGGCCGACAATGGCGCGATAGGCCGCTTCCGCGTCGAGGCGGGAGGCAGGCTGCTGTCGAGCGGCAGCGTCATGCTCGCCGAAACCTCAGTCAACGCCGATGGGCAGTTGCTGGTGACGGGAGCCGGTTCGGACTTCACCATGAGCAACGCCGGCGTCGTCCAGTTCCGGGTCGGCGCGGCCGGAAAGGGCGGTTTCCAGCTGCTGGACGGTGCCACCGCTTCCACACGGTACACTTATCTCGGCGGCAGCGCGGGAAGTCTCGGCTCAGCCACCGTCTCTGGTGGCGCGTCCTGGACGACGGGTCCGTTCACCGTCGGGCCACTGGGCCAGGGCGAATTGACCGTCTCCGGCGGCGGCAGGATCACCACCGTCGGCACCGGCAGCACTGCCCGCATCGTCAACGGCAGGGCCACGGTCACAGGCGCCGGTTCGCAATGGAAGATCGACGGCAGCAACTACCTGCCGCTGGGGATCGGTTCGACCAGCCAGACGGCCAGCCTCGATGTCCTGAACGGCGGCGCGGTGCTGATCGACGCCAACGCGCCGAACTTCCTCGCCGCCGATCTGCGGCTGGCTGACGGCGCCGGCCAGAAGGCGGCCATCACCATCGATGGCGCCGGCTCCAGCTTCACCACACCCTATCGGCTCTACAGCGGCAATGGCACCAATTCGACTGCCGCGATCGTCGTCTCCGGCGGCGGCAGGCTCAACACCGGCTACGCCAACATCGCCAGCGCCAGCGATGCCACCCTTGCGACGGCGGACACCGTGACCGTCACCGGCGCCAATTCGCTGTGGGCCATCAGCAACACGCTGGGTTCGGGTCCGACCGACCTGCAGGGTCTCACCATCGGCGGCAACGGCAAGGGTGTGCTGACCATCTCCAACGGGGGGAAAGTCCAGGTCATCGGCGGCAGCGGCGGTGTCGGGATCGGCGGCGTCACCGGATCGGCCGGCACGCTCAACATCGGTGCAGCCGCGGGCTCTCCCGCCGCGGCACCCGGCACGCTGGAAGCGAACCAGGTACTGTTCTCCGGCACCGCCACCGGGCCGCAGGCGATCAACTTCAACCATACCTCCGGCAGCTACGTCTTCGCGCCCAACATCGGCGGCTTCGGCGCGCTCGCCGGTCCCGCCGCGGTGAACATCCTGGCCGGCACCACCATCTTCACCAGCGAGAACGCCTATTCGGCGGTCACCAACATCAGCCCTGGCGCCGTCCTGCAGCTCGGCAATGGCGGCACGACCGGCAGCATCCGTGACGGCATCGTCAACAATGACGGCATGCTGATCATCGACCGTTCGGCCGATATCTTCCCCCGCTATGCCGGCGTCATCTCGGGCACGGGGGCTCTGATCAAGAACGGGACGGGTCTGGTCACGCTCGTCGGCGTCAACACCTACAGCGGCGGCACCACCATCAACGCCGGGGAACTGCGCATCGGCGACGGATTTGCCGGCGACGGCGCCCTCACCGGCAACTATGCCAACCATTCCAGGCTGTCCGTCTATTTCAACGGTACGCCCGGCTATTCCGGCATCATTTCAGGCGAAGGCAGTTTCGAAAAAACCGGCAATGGCTCGCTGACGCTGAACAGCGTCCAGAGCTATACCGGCGGAACGAAGGTCACGTTCGGCACGCTTCTGCTCGGCGGAGCCAATCGGCTGGCGCCCACGGGCGCCCTCGCCCTCAATGGCGGCATCTTCGACCTCAATGGCTACGCACAGACCGTGGGCGACCTTTCCGGCTACGGCCGGCTCGTCATCGGCACCGGCGGCCTGACGGCCGGCGGGGCGGCGGACACCAGCTTCAACGGCGTCATCACCGGCAACGGCACCTTGACCAAGGCGGGCAGCGGCACACTGACACTGGCTCTCAGCGCCTTCTTCCCAACCACCTTCACCGGCACGACCAATGCCAATGCCGGCACGCTCAAGGTGGATGGCGCCATGGCGTCGAGCAGTTTCCAGGTCAATGCCGGCGGCACGCTGACGGGCGGCGGTTCGGTCGGCGCCACCAGCGTCGCCAATGGCGGCACGCTGGCCGGCAAGGCAGGACAGTCGCTGACCCTTGCCTCGCTGACGCTCAATGACGGCTCCAACATCAACGCGGCACTGGGAGCAGCCAACACCATGCCGCTGTTCGACGTCGCCGGTAATTTGACGCTGGACGGCAAGCTGACGGTGAGCGACGCCGGCGGCTTCGGCAACGGCACCTTCCGGATCGCCAACTATGGCGGCACGCTGACCAACAACGGACTGGTGATCGGCAGCGTTCCCGCCGGCTTCAATCCCGGCGACTGGTCGATCCTGGCAGGAAGCGGCACCGTCAGCCTGCTGGTGGCGACCGGCGCTGGCGAGCAATACTGGGACGGCGCCAACATGGCGCCGGGCGGCGTCGCCGACGGGCGCGGCGGCAACGGCACCTGGGATGCCACCTCGACCAACTGGACCAACAGCGCCGGCACCATCAACGCGGCAGCGGCAGGCCAGAAGGCGGTCTTCGCCGGCGTGCCGGGCACGGTAAACGTCGTCGGTGCGCATGGCTTCACCGGGCTGCGCTTCGTCTCGCACCCGAGCGACTGGACCTACACGCTTGCGGCCGGCGCGGGTGGCGGCCTGATCACCAATTCGGCCGGCACCGAGATCATCGTCGCGGCTGATCCCGGGGTTGCCGTGAACGATGCGGTGCTCAATGTCGGCATCTCCGGAACCGGCAGCATCGTCAAGCTCGGCAACGGCACGCTCACGCTCGGCGCCGCCAACAGCTACCAGGGCGGCACTCTTGTCAGGGAAGGCGAGCTGGTGGCAGCGGCGAACGGTGCCCTGGGCGCCGGCGCCGTCTCCGTCTCCGGCGCGCCGGCCGCCACGCAGAAACCCGCCCTGCGTTTTGCCGGTCCGGTCAACGCCAATGGGCTGACGATATCGACGCAGAACGGGGCGGTGGTGTTCGGAGACCGCGCCAGCGCCGGCAGCGCCGCCATCACCAACCAGGGCGACGGCACCACCGTGTTCCTGGCCGGTTCCAATGCGGGTATGGCGACCATCACCAACCAGGCTGGCGGCACCACGGCCTTCCGCGGCGACGTCGCTTCGCCAGGCGCGCGGATCGTCAACCAGGGCGGCGGCAAGATCGACCTTTCGACCTTCGATGCGGCCGGCCTGTGCAATTGCGTTTCGCTTGGCTCCGTCGCCGGCGCCGGTGCCATCTTGCTCGGCGCGCATCAGCTCGAAACCGGCGCGCTCGATCTCGACGAGACGATATCGGGCGTCATTTCCGACGGCGGCGCTGCGGCCAAGGGCAGCTTTGCCAAGACGGGCACGGGCACGCTGGTCCTGTCCGGCGCCAACACCTATCTCGGCGCCACCACCGTCAAGGGCGGCCTGCTGAGGATCGACGGCTCGCTGGGTTCGGCCGATGTGGCGGTGGCGAGCGGCGCAACGCTCGGCGGCATCGGCACGATCGGTACGCAGGCGGGCGGCACGGTGACCATCCAGACCGGCGGCCATCATGCTCCCGGTGCCTCGATCGGCACCCAGACCATCAACGGCAACTACAGGCTTGCCGGCACGCTCGACATCGAAATCGAACCGAGCCGCGCCGACAAGGTGGTGGTGACCGGCGATGTCGACCTCGGCGGCGGCACCCTCGCCTTGCACGAACTGTCGACGACCGGCTGGCAGCCGAGCCAGACCTATACGATCATCGACAACCAGGGCGTCAGCGCCGTGACCGGCCAGTTCGCTTCGATCGCCCATCTCTACGCCTTCCTGACGCCTGCGGTGAGCTACACCGGCGGCGACGGCAACAACGTGGTGCTGACGCTCGACCGCAACCAGGTCGACTTCGCTTCGGTCGCGCGCACCCCCAACCAGAAGGCCGCCGCCGGGGGCATCGAATCGCTGGGCGCCGGCAACAGCGTCTACAATGCCATTGCACCGCTGACAGAGGACGAAGCCCGCCACGCCTTCGACCAGCTTTCGGGCGAGGTGCACGCGGCCACGGCCGGCATGCTGCTCGATGAAAGCCAGTTGCTGCGCGAAGCGGCGCTGGGCCGCGCCGGCACCGCGATGGGTGAAGGAGCACAGCGCGGGTTCTGGATCCAGGGCACCGGACTTTCCCGCTCGCTCGACAATGACGGCAATGCGGCCGACGCCAGTGCCAGGACAGGCGCGATGTTCTCAGGCGTCGACACCGGCGCGGGCGACTGGACGCTCGGCTTTCTCGGCGGCATCAGCGTCTCCTCGCTGAACGTCGGCGACCGCAACGCCTCCGCGGATGTCACCAGCGTGCATCTCGGCGCCTATGCCGGCGGCACCATCGAGACCGTCAGGCTCAAGTTCGGCGCCGGCTACAGCCATCACGACGTCGACACGGAGCGCACGCCGCGGTTCGCCGGCTTCGGCGACCGGCTCACATCCGGTTACGGCGCAAGCACGCTGCAGGTTTTCGGCGAGGTATCGCGGCCGTTCGACGTCGGCGCAGTCAAGGTCGAGCCATTCGCCGGCCTGGCGTATGTGCGGCTCTCGGCCGATGATTTCAGCGAAAGTGGAAGTGCCGCCGCGCTCGGTTCCGGCGGCTATGCCAACGACGCCGGCTTCACCACGCTGGGAGCACGCCTGTCGAGACGGTTCACCACGAGCGGCACGGTGTTCGACCTCAGTGCCTCGCTCGGCTGGCGCCACGCCTTCGCCGACGCGCCGGCCGCGAGCCTCTCCTTCGCCGGCGGCAGTGCCTTCACCGTCCATGGCGTACCGGTGACGCACGATGCGCTGGCGCTGCAGGCCGGTTTCGACGTCAGGCTCGGCGCAACCAGCAGGCTGGGCTTCAGCTATGATGGCCAGTTCGGCTCGGGCGGCACGGAGAACGCGTTCAAGGCGAGTTTCTCGACACGTTTCTGATGCGGGGTGCCACCTAATCAGCCGTGCCCGAGGAAATCCCGCAACAGGCCAGCGGTTGCCTCCGGTCTCTCCTCGGGAAAGAAGTGACCGCCATCGACGGCGTGGCCGGATACATCCCTTGCCCAGCGACGCCAGATGCCGAGCGGCCCGCCGGCTTCTTCGTACCAGCTGGCGAGGCCGCCATGAGCGCTCCACAGCACCAGCAGCGGGCAATCGATCCGGCGTCCGGTCTCGAGATCGGCGCGATCGTGCTCGCGGTCGACGGTGGCGGCGGCACGGTATTCCTCGCAGATCGCATGGATCTGCGCCGGATCGCGCAGTGCGGCGGCATAGGCCTCCCGCACGGCACGCGGAAAGGTCTCGGGCGGCGATCCCCATTCGTCCAGCGCGTTGTCGACGATCGCCTCGGGGGCGGCCGCGATCAGCCGTTCCGGCAGCGGCGCCGGCTGTGCCAGCAGCGAGAACGGCCAGAAAGCCAGGGCAAGGCGCGCATCAGCCCGGTCCCACACCTCGAAGGTCGGGATGACATCGAGCACCGCCAGCCTGGTCACGACATCGGCATGGTCGAGCGCCATGCGGTAGGCGACCCGGCCGCCACGGTCATGCCCCGCGATCGCGAAACGCTCATGCCCCAGCCTTGCCATCGTCTCGATCAATGTCGTCGCCATGGACCGTTTCGACATGGAATCGTGTCCCCGCCCATCGGCAGGCGGGCAATCGCTGGCGCCATAACCCGGCAGGTCGACGGCAACGACCGTGAAGTGCGGCGCCAGCATCGGGCCGATGTCGCGCCACATCAGGCTTGTCTGCGGAAATCCATGCAGCAGGAGCAGCGGCGCCCCCGATCCGGCCTTATGCACGAAGACACCGCCCTGCGCCGTCTCGACCCTGCGGCTCTCGAACCCGATCATCGCCCGCTGTTCCATGGAGACAGAACGCGGCGCGCGTGGATTTCGTTCATCCAATCTTGCCGGCCGCGAGATGCCTAGCCGATGCCGTGTTTCTTCAGAAGCTCCTGCTCGTCGCCGGCGACCCAGCCGAAGACCTTCGGCTCGCCGTCCAGCGTCTGCATCAGGTAATGCACCTCGAAGTCGATCGACAGGTCCGACAGGTCCGACTGGTCCTTTCGGGCGTAGGTTGCCGCCCAGGCGACATGGGCGATGCAATGATGCTCGTCGATGGGGGCGACGCGGATATCGGTTATCCGCATCGCCTTGGTGCCGATCTCCCGGTAATGCGCATAACCATGCGCCAGCGTGCGCTTGAGCTGCTCGTCGTTGCGGCCGGTCATCACCCCACGCGGCGAAGCTGCGATGAATTCCGGGGCATAGAGTGCTGCCAGCTCATCCTCGTCGATGGTGCCGGCAAGCGCCCGGTTGAAGAAGCTTGCATACCGTTCGAAAAACTTCCTGACGCGCGTTTCCATCGTCGGTCTCCCTTTGGAAGCGAAAGGACTGTGGAGCAAACGGGTTCCGTTCCGGCAACGCTGCTGCACTGAAAAGGTCGCCGCCCGTGCCTGGCTTGCTGCCAGCCGGCATACTACTCCCCTGCTCTCGCCATCGCATAGGCATTCCGCTTCGGCGCCGGACGGTCAAGGGAGGATCCGGCGATCGCTGCGAACCAGGCACCCTCGACCATGCGGGCGGCCGCGCGCGCCGATTTCTCGATGCCGTTGAGGCTGCCGATGTTGCGGCTGATCTCGGTGCCATGCGCGTTCATCGCCCAGAACCACAGGCCCTGCTGGGGGCCGGCATCACGCAGGGTGATGCGGCCGACACTGCCGTCATAGCCGTCCGCATCGGCGACGTAGTCGGCCTCGCGATCAGCCTGCCGCCAGTTCAGACGCAGTGAAAAAGCGTCGCTCTCCGCGACCCTCGCAGGTTCGGTCATTGTCGTTCTCCATCGGTTTGATGGCGGCAGATTGCCATCGCGACGGAGAGCCCGTCAAGGATTTTGTTCCTATTTTGTTCTCATGCGAACAGTTGCTGACTCTGAATCGGGAGAGGCGAAACGTCGAAACGCCATCGAACGATCGGCGTCGCTGTCGGTCTCAATCCTCCGCGAAAAACCGCGCAATCCGTGGGGTTTCCATAGGATCTGACACGACCGTGCAGCCTTGCTGCGCAGTGACAAGGCGGTCTGTTGATTTTATTGGGAGGAATGGTGCTGCCAGAGAGGATTGAACTCTCGACCTCTCCCTTACCAAGGGAGTGCTCTACCACTGAGCTACGGCAGCATCTTGAATGCGGCGCCTTCTGCCACAATGAATCGTGAAGCGCAAGTTGCTATAAGAGACCATTTTGAAATTGATCGGGGAAAGCGAAAACGGCAAATCGACAGGGCTGTGCCGGATCGATTTCAAAATGGCCCGCAATAGCATTTTCCGACAGCCTCTCAGACATGGCCGCGCCACAATGTCGGTTATGCATTGTTAAGGACTAAGCGAGACCATGACCGACAAGACCAAGCCGAAATCGCCCAAGCCGGAAACGAGGGCCGACCACCGCAAGGCCAGGCTGGCCGAGGCCCTGCGTGCGAACCTGCAGAAGCGCAAGGCGCAGCTCAGGTCGCGCCGCACCGGCGAGGCCGATACCAGGCCCGACGGGCTTGCCGCAGCGAAGGAACAGAAAAAAGAAGGCTAAGAGAATCAATACTCGGCCATTCTTGCGCCGACTTCTCGAAATCCTATTTCTTGAACCGGACCGACCAATGGTTTAGAGGGCGGCCCAAACACAACCGATTTAAGCCGGCTTCCGGCTGAGGGACACTCTTTCATGGATCGCATCAGGATCGTCGGCGGCCGCGAGCTCGCCGGCACCATCCCAATCTCTGGCGCCAAAAACGCTGCCCTGCCCCTGATGATCGCCGCGATGATGACCGGCGACACGCTGACGCTGGAAAACGTGCCGCATCTGGCCGATGTCGAGCAGCTCATCCGCATCCTCGGCAATCACGGCGTCGACTATTCGGTCAACGGCAAGCGCGACCACCAGAACGGCAATGGCGGCGGCTATTCGCGCACCATCAACTTCACCGCGCGCGACATCGTCGACACCACCGCGCCTTATGAGCTGGTCTCCAAGATGCGCGCGTCGTTCTGGGTGATCGGCCCGCTGCTCGCCCGCATGGGCGAAGCGCGCGTATCGCTGCCCGGCGGCTGCGCCATCGGCACGCGCCCGGTCGATCTCTTCATCGACGGGCTGCAGGCGCTCGGCGCCGATATCGACGTCGACAACGGCTACGTCATTGCCAAGGCCAAGAACCGGCTGAAGGGCAACCGCTATGTCTTCCCGAAGGTCTCCGTCGGCGCCACCCATGTGCTGATGATGGCGGCAGCGCTCGCCCGCGGCGAAACCGTGCTGGAAAACGCCGCCCGCGAGCCGGAAGTCGTCAACCTCGCCGAATGCCTGAACGCCATGGGCGCCAAGATCCATGGCGCCGGAACCTCGACCATCACCATCGACGGCGTCGACCAGTTGCACGGCGCCAACGTACGCGTCATCCCCGACCGCATCGAAACCGGCACCTATGCCATGGCGGTCGCCATGGCCGGCGGCGACGTGCTGTTGAAGGATGCCCAGCCCGACCTGTTGCAGAAGGCGCTCGACGTGATCGCCCAGACCGGTGCCGAGATCACGCCGACCAATGAAGGCATCCGCGTCAAGCGCAACGGCGCCGGCATCTCGCCGGTCGACGTCACCACCGAACCTTTCCCTGGCTTCCCGACCGACCTGCAGGCGCAGTTCATGGGCCTGATGACCAAGGCCAAGGGCAAGTCGCGCATCACCGAGACGATCTTCGAGAACCGCTTCATGCATGTGCAGGAGCTCGCCCGCCTCGGCGCGCACATCACGCTTTCGGGCCAGACGGCGATCGTCGAAGGCGTTTCGAAGCTCAAGGGCGCGCCCGTGATGGCGACCGACCTGCGCGCCTCGGTGTCGCTGGTCATCGCCGGCCTCGCCGCCGAAGGCGAGACCACCGTCAACCGCATCTACCATCTCGACCGCGGTTTCGAGCGCCTGGAAGACAAGCTCTCCGGCTGCGGCGCGGTGATCGAGCGGATCAGCGGCTGAGGAATCAAGGGAGTAGGGCAATAGGGGAGCAAGGCAGTCCTCAGGACACATGCCCCCTACTGCCCTACTGCCCTACTGCCCTACTGCCCTACTGCCCTACTGCCCTATTCCCCCACTGCCTTATTGCCTTACCGCCCTTCCCCGCCTAACAGAGGTAGACAACAAAAAACCTTCGCAGGTGCGGTATCCGCATGGACGCTTTGAAGTTATTGGCGCTGGACGAGCAGGACCTGGGCATCATTTCGGCCCATGTCCAGGATGCCGTCATGAAGGTGGGCGACCTCGAATATCTGCCGACCTGGAAGCGCTTCGTCGTGCCGATGAACCGCTTTGCCTGGGAAGTGCGCTCCGGTTTCTTCCGCAAGCACAATGAGCGCCGGCAAAGCGTACTGCATTTCGAGCGCGTGCTGGCGGTGAAGACCAGCGGCATCGCCCGCGAGAAATCGGAAGAAGTGCTGTCGCTGCTGGCCATCAGCTTCATCCCGATCGCGCCGCCGGCCGGCATCATCGAGCTGATCTTCGCCGGCAACGGCACCATCATGCTGGAAGTCGAATATGTCGAGGCGCGTCTCGCCGACCTCGGCGGTGCCTGGCAGGCCTCCTCGCGCCCGGTTCACAGGGGCTGAGCGATGGCTGTCACGTTGAATTCTGCCGATGCGGATTTCGAAGCCCGCTTCACCGCGTTCCTGGCCACCAAGCGCGAGGTTTCGGCCGACGTGGAAGCGGTGGTGCGCGACATCATCGCCCGGGTCCGCGCGGAAGGCGACAAGGCGCTGGTCGACTACACGCAACGCTTCGACAAGGCCGATCTCGGCACGCTCGGCATTGCCGTTTCCCGCGCCGACATCGATGCGGCCTATGCCGCCGCCGATCCGGAAACGGTGGAAGCCCTGAAATTCGCCCGCGACCGCATCCGCTCGCACCACCAGCGCCAGCTGCCGAAGGATGATCGCTACACCGACCCGCTCGGCGTCGAGCTGGGCTCGCGCTGGACGGCGGTCGAGGCGGTCGGGCTTTATGTGCCGGGCGGCACGGCAAGCTATCCAAGCTCGGTGCTGATGAATGCGGTGCCGGCCAAGGTTGCCGGTGTGGAACGCATCGTCATCGTCGTTCCCGCGTCCGGTGGCGTCATCAGCCCGCTGGTGCTGGTCGCCGCCGATCTCGCCGGCGTCTCCGAAATCTACCGCGTCGGCGGCGCACAGGCTGTGGCCGCCCTTGCCTATGGTACGGAAACCATTCGCCCGGTGGCCAAGATCGTCGGTCCCGGCAATGCCTATGTGGCCGCAGCCAAGCGCCAGGTGTTCGGCACCGTCGGCATCGACATGATCGCCGGCCCGTCCGAGGTGCTGGTGGTGGCCGATGGCAAGAACGATCCCGACTGGATCGCCGCGGACCTTCTGGCACAGGCCGAGCATGACGTCTCGGCGCAGTCGATCCTGATCACCGACGATGCCGCCTTCGCGACGGCTGTGGAAGCAGCCGTGCAGCGCCAGCTCGCCACCTTGCCGCGCGGCGCGATCGCCGCCGAGAGCTGGCGTGACTTTGGCGCCGTCATCCTGGTGGATGAGCTTGAGGACGCGCTGCCGCTGGCCAACCGCATCGCGGCCGAACATGTCGAGCTGGCTCTCGACGCGCCGGAAGCGTTTCTTGCCGGCCTGCGCAATGCCGGCTCGGTTTTCCTCGGCCGCCACACGCCGGAAGCGATCGGCGACTATGTCGCCGGTTCCAACCACGTGCTGCCGACGGCGCGTTCGGCTCGCTTCTCGTCCGGCCTTTCGGTGCTCGATTTCGTCAAGCGCATGTCCGTGCTGAAGCTCGGGCCCGAGCAACTGCGACAGCTGGCGCCCGCGGCCATCGCGCTTGCCAGGGCCGAAGGGCTCGACGCGCATGGGCGCTCCGTTTCCATCCGGCTGAACATGTAGGCGGACATGTCGGGAGCCGGGCCAAACAACGCAAGGCTGATCGACGTCGAGCTCGACGAAACGATCGGTCGCTCGACCCCCGACGTGGAACATGAACGGGCGGTGGCCATCTTCGACCTGATCGAGGAGAACTCGTTCAGCCCGGTCAATGACGACGGCAGCGGCCCCTACAGGCTGAGGCTCTCGCTTGCCGAATCGCGGCTGGTCTTCGCCATCAGCCGCGAGGACGGCGCCGACGTCGTCACCCACATCCTGTCGCTGACGCCGTTCCGCCGCATCGTGAAGGATTACTACCTGATCTGCGAAAGCTACTACGACGCCATCCGTTCCTCGACGCCCAGCCATATCGAGGCGATCGACATGGGCCGGCGTGGGCTGCACAATGAGGGCTCGCAGACGCTGATGGACCGGCTGGCTGGCAAGATCGAAATCGACTTCGACACGGCAAGGCGCCTCTTCACGCTGGTCTGCGTACTGCACTGGCGCGGGTGACCGAAACAGCCTAAGGAACACGCCTGAGCACAAGCCGATTAAGCTTGTTCACAAAGCGGCGATAATCATATAGGTTCCGCGCCAAATTCCGGCCGGCCCGCCGGATATCCATCCAAGCAAAGGTATCGAATGCCGAAGGAAGAAGTCCTCGAGTTTCCGGGTGTGGTGACAGAACTGTTGCCCAATGCGATGTTCCGCGTGAAGCTCGAAAACGAACACGAAATCATTGCCCATACGGCTGGGCGCATGCGCAAGAACCGCATCCGCGTCCTGACGGGCGACAAGGTTCTGGTCGAAATGACGCCCTATGACCTGACCAAGGGCCGCATCACCTATCGCTTCAAGTAAGATTTTCGTAGCGGGCCAGATGCGATGAGCACCATGCACAAGCTCGTGCTTGCCTCGGGATCGCCCCGCCGGATCGAGCTCCTGCAGCAGGCCGGAATCGAGCCCGACCGTATCCTGCCTGCCGATATCGACGAGACGCCGCAGCGCGCCGAGCATCCTCGCTCGCTCGCCAAGCGCCTCTGCCGCGAGAAGGCCGAGAAGGCCTTTGCCTCCATGCAGGGCGACGCCGAAAGCGAACGCGGCTATGTGCTGGCGGCCGACACGGTGGTGGCGGTCGGCCGGCGCATCCTGCCGAAAGCCGAGACCAGCGACGACGCCGCTTTCTGCCTGCAATTGCTGTCGGGCCGTTCGCACCGTGTCTATACCGGAGTGTGTCTGATCACCCCGGACGGCAAGCAGCGGCAGCGGCTGGTGGAAACGCGCGTGCGCTTCAAGCGCCTGCCCCGTACCGAGATCGACCGCTATGTCGCTTCCGGCGAATGGCGCGGCAAGGCCGGCGGCTATGGCGTGCAGGGGCTGGCCGGCGCGTTCGTCGTCAAGATGTCCGGTTCCTATTCCAACATCGTCGGCCTGCCGCTCTACGAAACCACCGCGCTTCTGGCCGGCGAAGGTTTCGACATCCATCGCAGTTGGCCGGAACGCGGACTGTCTTGAAGCATTATTCCGAAGGCCGGCGAAACAGACTGCGCTGACCTTCGAACAGCGATCATGCGACCGATAAGACGATCACGCAGGCAGACTGCGGAAAGCAAACCATGGCAAGCAATGACAGCACCGTGACGCCGCTGCGTCCGAAACGGCCCTGCCCAGAATGCGGGCGGCCGTCGGCGCGCGACACCTATCCGTTCTGTTCGACACGCTGCAAGGACATCGACCTCAACCGCTGGCTGAAGGGTGTCTATGTCATCCCCGGCGACGACGGCGAGGCGGAAGATGCGCTGCCGGTCAACGCTCCGGGCAAGGCGCCCGACGACACGCAGGATTGACGATCCGGAGCGCCGCGAATGCGGGAAAAGCCCGGATTTTTCAGGCGTTTCAACGTCATGGATGTTTTCCCGGCGAAATCGACACGGCAGTGCTGGACAGGCAGGAATCTCATGCTATAACCCCGCTCGCTTTCGGGCTTTGGCCCGGCGAGCAGGCAAGGCCCAGATCATGAATTCCAGATCGCGGCTTTCGCCAAGATGCCCAGGTAGCTCAGTTGGTAGAGCATGCGACTGAAAATCGCAGTGTCGGTGGTTCGATTCCGCCCCTGGGCACCATTTTCCCCTCCCACAGCTTCCCACCACGCCTCACAATTATTATAAATCAACGAGTTAGCCGAGTGCGACTACTCGTGGCGACCCACCGCATGCCATTGCAACGCATCGGTTTGTGGGTAACGATCCGGGTATTACCCATTACCGGGAGGGTCGTTACCCATGTCGCTCTCTGACTTCGCCTGTAAGAACGCCAAGTCTAAAGACAAGCCGTATCGCCTTGCTGATGGCGACGGCCTCTATCTTCTTGTCCAGAAAAGCGGCTCCAAGCTCTGGCAATTGCGATATCGCTACCTGGATAAGGAAAATATCCTCTCTTTTGGAAAATACCCGTTGGTGTCGCTTCTCGATGCAAGAGAGAAGCGAGATGAAGCCAAGAGACTACTTATTGCCGGCATCAATCCTTCCACAAAACGGAAAGAAGAGAAAATCGCCGCCATCACGGAAGCACGCACCACCTTCGGCCTGATCGCCGAGGAATATGTTAGGCGGATGGAGGAACGGAACGCTGCTGCGGCCACCGTCACCAAAACCAAATGGCTGCTCGAAGACTTGGCCAGTTCACTCTCTAAGCGTCCCATTAAAGAAATCACCTCAGCCGAGATTCTCCAACTCCTCCAGAAGATCGAGAAGAGTGGTCGAAGAGAGACGGCGCGGCGTTTACGCGGCGGGATCGGTAGCGTTTTCCGACTGGCGATTGTCACCCTCAGGGCCGAGACCGACCCTACCCTAGCCCTCAAGGGCGCGCTTCAGCCGCCGATAGCCAACGGTCGTGCCGCAATCCTCGATGAAAGGAAATTCGGCCAGTTCCTCATAGCGATCGATGAATACGACGGCTGGCCGACTCTCAAAGCCGCCCTCCAGTTCCTCGCTCTCACCTGTGTCCGTCCTGGCGAGGTACGGGGGGCGATCCGCGACGAGTTTGATCGAGAGAGGGCTGTGTGGCACATCCCGGCCGAACGCATGAAGATGCGTACTCCGCACGATGTACCGCTTTCCAAACAGGCGCTACGCGTCTTGGACGAGGTCTGGCCACTTTCCGAGCACGGGGGCTTAGTTTTTCCTTCGATCCGTTCTACGAAGCGTCCGCTTTCCGACAACGCTATGAATGCCGCGCTGCGGCGTATGGGCTACGGCAAGGATGAAGTGACCGCCCACGGCTTCCGGGTGACCGCCAGCACCATCCTCAACGCTCGCAACTACGACCCCGACGTAATTGAGGCGGTTCTGGCGCATCAGGACAAGAACACCATCCGGCGAACCTACAACCGCGCGACGTATTGGGAGCAGCGGAGGACGCTGATGCAGGAGTGGGGGGATTTGTTAGACGCGCTAAGAGTCGAACCGTTGGTCTTGCGCCCATTCGACCGCGGGACTGCAACTGCCAGGTTGACATGATCGCCTCTGCCGGCGCGAGCCCTCAAGCTCATTGAGAAGATTCGCGTGAGAGATTGCCTATGCCGTCACTGCCGTCATAGGACTGAGTTCACCGCTGGCAACGGTGGTAATGATGTTATAGTCTTCCCGCGTGAAGCTGTTGAATCATGAAGTGATCTGCGGCTTGACCTGCAACTTGTTGCCATTCCCAATATTTCTTGCGGAAAGAGGCGAGCGACGACCAAATCTTCGCAAACTCCAGGTTCCGCTCGCACTGTTCACGATAGAAGATCTGTGCCGCGTCGAAACAGGCCTGGAGAATCTCCGGACTGAATAATCGCAACTGAGCGCCTGCGCCAAGAATACGCTTTAACGCGTCAGGATTTTTCGCATCGTAGCTGTATAAGGAATGAGCGGCGGAAGCTTTAGCAGCTATATCGAAGGCGATTTGGTACGACTGAGGCAATCGTTGGAACTTCTCGCGACTTACAAAGAAGTGTCCCATCATAGCATTTCCGGCGAGTCCAGGATAATAATAGTATGGCGCTATTCTACCAAATCCAAGCTTTTCATCATCATATGGAGAAATCCATTCAACTGCATCAATAGCCCCAGACTCGAGCGCTTGATAAAGCTCAGCCCCGGGTATTTGTACAGGAACTGCTCCTAACCTCTGTAATATTTGACCAGCCAATCCACCGATCCGGATCTTTAAGCCCCTTAGGTCGTCAATTGTAGAGATTTCCTTTCTGAACCATGCCCCCATGCGAGGTCCCGTGTTACCCGCCGGGAACGAAATCAGGCCATATTTTCCGACGTATTCATTATAAAGACCCTGCCCGCCCCCCTCATAAAGCCAAGCATTGAGACCATCAGCGTTGAATCCGAATGGCACACCCGTTCCGAGTGCCCATGTAAGATCCTTCCCTTGATTATAGAATCCCGGCGATTGGCACGCCTCTACAGCGCCATTCTGTACCGCATCAATTGCCTGCAGGGCAGGCACCACTTCACCCGCCGCAAACAGCTGCACGGAGAAATTTCCATCTGTAAGCGCTGATAAGTTCTCGGCGAACACTTTCGCCGCTCCGAACGTGATGTTTAATGATTTTGGAAACGACGAAACGAGCCGCCATTGAATTTTTGGTGCCGCACGAGCGTTGTTTGATGGATAGCTCGCGACTGAAAGTGGCAGGGCTTTCAACAAATCACGGCGCTTCACTGGACATATCCCTGTGCGAACTTCAACGCGCAGAGTTTCAATATGCGCAGTGAGGCAGAAAATCAATCGAACACTATATATCGTTCGATCGATCGCTGGCTCAGTGGATGATATAAGCAGCGCTCAGTTGCGTCGAATCAACGATGAAAAGGACTATCCGCCCTTTGGCCGGCAAGTCTATAAAGAGGTGCCGAGAATGGGATTTCTTGATTTCTTCTACCCTTCGGAAGACAATCTCCTATTACATGGCCGAGTCTATGGTGAAAAAAATCTCGGTCGACCGGTTGTGTGCCTTCCAGGGATCAATCGCAATGTGAGGGATTTCCACGAGTTAGCGCTGTATTTATCGACAGCCCTACGAAATCCACGAAAGGTGATTGCCCTTGACTATCGTGGTCGTGGCAGATCGGCAAACGACGAAAATATAAGTAACTACAATATAACCGTTGAAGCCCGCGATGTCCTCACTGGCTTGGATTTCCTCGGTGTCGAGGAAGCAGCATTTATCGGCACTTCGCGAGGTGGCTTGGTTATACACATTCTTGCGGTATTGAAACCTTCAATTTTGAAAGCAGTCGTTCTCAACGATTCTGGACCGAAGTTCGAGCCCCAAGGGCTCGCAGAAATCAAAACCCGTATCGACCAAGCGCCATGGCCAAAAAGCTTCGCAGAGGCTGTCGAGAAGCAGCAAATGATCAACGCGACGGATTTTCCTTCTTTTGGAAACTCCGACTGGAAGCGCCTAGTCACCTGCATGTATCGAGAAACGGAAGATGGAACGCTCGTTCCTGACTTGGACTTAAAGTTGTTGGCGAGGCTCACCGCCGAAAACGTTAAACCTCTTCCGGATTTGTGGGAACAGTTCCAACTGCTGTCGACCATCCCACTGTTGGTAGTGCGCGGTGAGAATTCACGCTTGATATCCACTGCCATCATGAATGAAATGCACCATCGTCATTCAAGCATGGAAGCGATTACTGTACTGGGGCAAGGCCACCCGCCCCTGCTTGAAACAGGGGATTTGCCAAAGATTATTGCAGATTTTATAGATCGGTCCGAGGCTCGGAAATAGGGATTCGCACCTGATTAGCAGTCGACCGCTACGCCCAAAAATTCCCGATAAGCAGCAACCAAAGCTCTTCGAATATTCGATCTATTTTCTTTTATATATTTCGCTTGATTGAACGAGACAATTCCTCTTTTTGTCGGCTTGGAATCTTTCGCCAAGACATCATTGCGAACAGGGGAAGTAGATGTAATAAGCATACAATTTATTGTAAAAACAAACGCACTTGCTACACTATCTCTGTTAAGCCCAGGTGACGCTCTACACAATTCGTCGACATACAATTTTGAGATGTGGTCATAGTATTTTGAAATATGCTCATACCACTCCGCAGGAGAAGTTGCCAACTGGGTGAGAATTTGGACATACGCGATCTTATTCGCGTCTCCGGACTCCATATAGTCCAAGAGCGGATCCAGATAGGCAAATATTAGATCCGAGTAATCGGGGATACCGGGTCGCTCAACGAGCACATCAAAAGCTTGCTTTCTCAGGATAGCGATATCATTCGCCCTTCTCTCAATGAGGGCCAACATTATCTGATGCTTGCTTCCAAAAGCTCCGAGCAATCCACCACTTGTTAGGGCGGCGCTATCCGCAATTTCGCGAATTCCAGTGCCGTGATAACCATTTTTCGCAAATAGCAACTCAGCAGCATCCAAACAGGCATTGCGCGTTGCTTCCGAACGTTGCGCTTGCGTAAGTCGTGTTCGCATGTTGTTTCTCTCATTCGCTCCGGTCGGGCGCTGTGTCTAACTTATATATCGAACGATAGATATATGCTGTTCGTTCGGTTGACATGTGAGTTCCAATTGTCTATCGACCCGAACAGTCATTTGAATCCCTACGGAGCGGTATCCGTGATCGGGTGTCAAATTCAGGCTCAGCTATCGCGTATCCGTCCGCTTCTTTTTGCGGATTCTGATACAGCTTCGAAGCTTGTTTCGACGCAACCTCCCGATGAAGCCACAGATTCGGCTTTGGCGCTCTTTTATACCTCCAGTCAATCGGGGCGGTATAGCTCGCTACCTCCCCAGGAACATCGTCGGTGGCGGTTTGGCACAACACATGTTGAAGCGAGAAGCACCTTTATAGGCGTCACAGCCACCCGTGGGATCTCTGCGCTCCCGGCAACGAGAAGTGCTTTTCTGCAAGGAGAGAGGAATCCGGCATGTTTCGAGCCTTGGTTGTCGAAGACCAAAACTTGATGCGACTAGCATTGATGGAACAAATTCAAGGATGCATAGAAAATTGCATCGTCCTTGGGGCAGAGACGTTAGAACTCGCTACGCGCGAACTTTCAAAAGACAATTATGACCTTGTTGTAGTTGATCCCGGTTTGCCCGGCATTGACCCGACCGCAGTCAAGGATCGAGTCTCCGTGGTCGATAAAATTATACAGGCATCACCAAGCGCGATTCACGTTGTAGTAACGGGATCAGATTCGGATTCTGAATCGCAAGAATGCCGGCGATTGGGTGCGGCGGGCTATCTTGGAAAGACTGGCCTGGAGCCAGGTGTATTTCGAGAAGTTCTTAAAGACATTTCGACGAAGGGCTTCTCAATCAGGCTTTCCAGAATTGCGATGGCTACCACGGATTATAGATACTCTGGACTAACACCGCGAGAACAACAAATTGTCGACATGATGGTTCGCCGCGAACGAGGCACGAAGAAGAAGACAATCTATGAAATTATGTCAGATCGACTAGGAATTGATGCGGCCACTTCTGAAAAATACTACAAACAAGCAAGAGCTAAGCTTTTACGAATTGGCCATAGACTGCCGAATGGCTTGTAATCGTTGGGACGTTCGAATTGAGGTCGTTAGTGCAATATAAACTCATTGCTTCAGCGTTCGCGGC
Source organism: Mesorhizobium sp. NPDC059025 (assembly GCF_042739655.1). Lineage (NCBI taxonomy): Bacteria > Pseudomonadati > Pseudomonadota > Alphaproteobacteria > Hyphomicrobiales > Phyllobacteriaceae > Mesorhizobium > Mesorhizobium sp. NPDC059025. The sequence continues at coordinate 51,422 of NZ_JBHYIM010000010.1, forward strand.
AACGATCTCGTTTCTCAATATCCAAGCTCGGGCGGCAATCTACGATGCCCCAGACTCGATTACTGTTCAAAATCAGTCAGGCGCTAGGTTGATGGTTTATACGATCGAAGACCTTAAAAAGCAATTCCAGCAACAAACATACAAAACTCGAACACCCTGGACAAAGGAAGACGAAAGAATTGTTTTTCGCGGACCATTTCTGAGAGATGTACTGTCAAAAAGTGGTATCTATAATGGTCTCAACATCCGGATTATTGCGTACGATGACTTTACTTCGGATATCCTCAGTGAAGAGATAGAGCAATACGATCCGATACTAGCCGTCGAGCAGAGCTGTACAGATAGCGATCGTACGAAAGGGAATTGCGACTCCAATCAGGAGTTCCGGTCCATCACCATGCTCGAAAAGGGACCTATTTTTGTAGTCTGGCCCTTTGATCGCCTGCCGCGTGGGTACATTCCCGCGCGAAATTCTATTTGGGTTTTCTTTCCGGTTGTCCTCCGACAGCAGCAATGACGTTAAGAGTTAGCCGTCTCCTTGCCATTCTTCCTTACGTCGGATTGGCCACTGCACTACTGTTTTGCACCTGGGCCTTTCTACAGTCCGAACATTATCGGCGCCAGACTGATGAAATGCTGAGTCAAACCTACGAAATTCAGTGGAGAGCTGCACAAATCCGAGAGCGATTGGTGCGAGCCAATAGTTATATCCGCATTGCAAGCGAGACAGGGAAACTTGATCCCGACGTGCGTAGGCAGATTACCCTTGTGCGTGTTAATCTCGAGCAATTGCTCGCCCTATACTATATTGATCGCTTTCTTTCTAAAAAATATGTCATATCTCTTTTAAAAATAAAAAATGGTATCGAGAAAATATCTGATTCACTGACCACCGGAACATTCGATTTCACTACGACTTCTCTCGATATGAATGATATCGAAAAGAGTATGTACGAAGTGTCCGGCGCAACGGTAAATCATGGTACCGCCCTTCAGGGTACTGCTCAGATTGATAGTGCCGCTTCTCGCAACTTGCTTTTCTTCGCAATTACGCTCGGCCTGGTTGCAGTTTTCTATTTTCTCATGCACCAGCGCTACGCTTTCGTCAGCCGACGTGATCAGCATTTGCGTTCCTTCGCGTCGCTCTTTGCCCATATGACACGCTCGCGCGTCACTGCCCTTCGTCTGTTTTTGGAAACCAGAGGTCCGCATAGTCCGCTTTCCGAGGAGATGCTGACGGCAGCTCAGAGCGCAGCGAATGAACTTGAGGCAATCAATGACGGACTTCTAAGGATCGCCTTTCACACAGCAGATTGGGAATCGAAACCGCTTGGTGAAATCTTGCACGAAGCCGTCCGATTGCGAAAAGGAGCCATCGAGCCATCGATTACTATCGACAAAGCAGTCTTTCCCGTACCGATGCCAACCTTCCAATTTCACCTATTGGTGGATGAACTCCTTCAGAACGCGGAGACTGCCGTCAAGAATAAGACGTTGCCCGAGATAGCCGTGCGGGCAGAGTTCAAAAAGCCGCGATTTTTCGGGCGGTCTGCCATTCTTTTGCAGATCTCCGATAATGGCGTTGGGATGACGCCGGAGGTTTGTGCGAAGGCGACGGCTGCCTTCTTCTCTACAAAAGCCGGAAATCATGTGGGACTAGGTCTCACAGGATGCGCACAAATGGCTGCAACGTTTCGAGGTAAACTAACCATCGTCAGTAGCCCCAATTGCGGCACCGTCATACAAGTCCGCATACCAACTAGACCTCGTTTGGGTTTATGACCCGCATCATCTAAGACGGCTGTCTCATCCAGAACGAGAGCCTCAGCCGAACTACGCTTCGTTACAGCTCTAGAGAAACACCGCGTGCTTCGAAGCTCTGCCCAACTGAAGGAACGGGCACGGCTATCGCTACCGCGGAACCAGCCAGCGAGCGAGATCAGCTTTTTCATAAGGGATGCTATTAAAATGCTTCCCCCAAATTTGATCATGGATGCAGGTATCCGAAAGAAGTTGATCAAAATTGTCATTAACCAAAAAACCACTTGCCGGGGTGTTTACTTCGTCAGAAGTTTTCGGATAATCCTCTCCGGCGAGACAGCTAGTCGACGTCTCAAATAAGCTGCCGCATTGCTGCAACCATGCATTTTCGATCGGGTCCAGCGCAGTTAACGTTCCGCTCTCATTCGCAACCACAAAAGATCTAAGTCCATATTTCTTCAAGTTCCCTTCAAGCAACGGTGCCGTCTTGTCGAAATATGCTACATACAGAGAAGACAGTAAGTCATTCTCATAGCATTCGGAATAAAGACTAGGGACGAGAGATCCGTGGAGTCTGGCACCCACCTCCACCATACGGAGGCCCTTAGGACCGTCGAGAAACTCCATATGCGCAGCACCTTGCCGAATTCCGAGTGCTTTACAACATTGCTTCGCTAGTTCGATAAGGTGGTGGAATTTTGGATGCGAAGGGTTCTCTAAAACCAGGAATCGCTTGACGTTGGGCGCTGACCAATACCCCATGTCGCAAAGCCGAACATAACGGCTGATGGCCGACACAACAAGCTCACCGTTTCTCGCTACAAGGTCAACGACGTACTCGGTGCCTGAAATATACTCCTGGACCAGAAAACGTTCGTTGTGCCGCCACGTGCAATTAAATGCTCCCCAATCTACAAGCTGGATGGCGTTCTCCAGCTCCTCAAAATTGCGGCAAAATCGTAGTCCCTCTCCACCCGCAGCGTCTACGGGTTTGAGGATATAGGGGCCCTCAGGGATTCTTTCGACGATCGACCTGAGATCGTCTCCCTTGCTGATCCCGATAGTTTTGATATGGGGCAGACCGGCTGCAGAGAGCTGCTTCTGCATAGCCTCCTTGTTTCGTCGAAATCTGGTAGTTTCAGGATCGTTACCTGGTAATTGATATCCTGCGCAAATTTGGTCAGCTTCCTCCACGCCAATTTCTCCGCCAGCCATCACAGCGTCGAATGGTTGGGAGGCAGGATCGGGGAGCTCGTCCAAAGACAAGTAAATTTCGGTGTATAGGCTGCGATCAAAGTCACGCTCCCGATTTTTCATATCGGTGGAAAGTTTTCCTACCTTTTCCATGTCGATAAAGGCGAAACATTCAACGCCCCACCGCAATAAAAAGTTGGCCAGGATATTATGATTAACCACTGGATTGACGAGAAGACATCTTGGCATCGTACTACTCCAGATTAACTTGAACTAATTCTGCTTTTTGCACTACGGCGATTGCTGCATGGCAACTATGTGGAGCCAGTACATCTCGAACCCATATATCGCGAGACGGCGATAGCATGTGTACGAGGTTCCAGTGCCCGCTATCTGGCTGAATACGTTGGATTTTGCCAATGTCTGATGAGATCGAACCTCCCATCAGCTTGATGCTAGCCTCTATCCTAGCCCACTGAAGCAAGGGGCTCTGGCCTGAAAATAGAGAGCGCCCGCTGACTTTGTTCACGCGTAAGGACCATTCTGTGCCACGGGTCCGGTTTTCGATATCGACGCCGATATTCCTGCGGGAAACTGCGGCGAGCCCCCAGTCGACGGCATATCCCAAGCTTAGATGCAGGTCGGAGTATCCCCCAGAGAAACACGGCCTCCCAGAGGGACGTGTCGTCACTTCGAGTGTAAGCCCAATTCTTCCTGCCGCCGTGTCTACAAGCTGAGAAAGCGCCCTATAGGCAAGCGTCCGACGTTTTTCCTTTAACGAGCAGAAATTGATTGGTCGACAGTGCGCCACTTCCGGCAGAGCAAAGAAACCGTACCAAATCGGTGATTCCAAGCCACTGGTCAATTTCGCAAACCGAAAGCTGACGGCAAATTGTGGAAGTCGCAAGTCGATACACGAAGGGAAAAAACGCTCTCCAGAATTTCACAAAGATGGCGCACGGAAAATATGCGCTCCTGAACTGATGTAGCGCAATCCCGTGTTGTTAGAGTATCATTTCGGATTACTACACCGCCGATACTGGTCGGCCGACTGACTATCAAATTTTTAGTGAAGAGCGACTTTGGAGAAAGAGAATTGAAATAATTTGCGGGCTCAAAGTCGGCCAAATCGTACCTTCGAAGGTCGAAGTAATAAAGTGGCGTCCAGAACCCATGAACTTGCCGCTCAAGGACCAAAAGCCCGGCGTGAGCTTCCGAGATTCTGAATTTGTGAAAACCTTGTTCCTGCTCTACTCCAGCTCGGATCATAAGCGGACCTAAAGGCCCCCCGATGCCAAAGCCGACATCACAGAGCCAAAGATCGCCATCGAGTTCGGCGAACAATACCATGTGGGCTCGGGGACTTGGTCGCTCGTCCTCTCGTGCAATCTTGGCCATTCCAAACTGGGAGGAAATGTTGAGGGACTGCAGCATTCGTTGCAGCAACGCGTTTTGTTGAGAACACCCGCCGGCTCGACCGCGAACAAGGAATTTTTCGAGTATTGAATCAATGTCTACAGTTGGAGCTGTTCCCAAAAAATAGTCCAGCATCTCGAAAGGAAATGCACGAATATGCCCTTCCATAACTGAGGTTAAGACCTGCAGCTTGCTGTCAGCCGCGACCTGCTGGTAGCCCACCTTCGACAAGTAGCGCCCAAACCACACTTCGCTGCCTAGAGCTCCGCTTTGGTTTCCGTTTTTAAGCATCGCCTCGAACCGCTAGATAATTTGTTCTCCATTGCCGACGCAGAAAACGGAACCAGTCGTATTCGTTCGGCGCATCGCAATATCAACGACCAACTGAGCGACGTGGTCGGTAGAAAGAATCCGACGTGTCGGAATCTCTCGCAAAATGTCCTTCTTGCTGCCCGCCGCAAAAGCCTCAAACATCTCGGTCTCGACAAAGCCAGGAGCAACACAGTTCACGAGCACGTCGAAGCGTCCGACCTCTTTGGCAAGCCCTTTCGAGAACCGCTCAATAGCCACCTTTGAGCATCCGTAAGCTGAATTACCCGGCTTTACTTTTTGAGCGGCGCTAGATGAGATATTTACTATATTTCCTTGACGCCTCATCAACATGTCTTCAATAAATGTCAGAGAATAATTGACTGTGCCCATGAAATTATTATTCATGAGCTCAAAGATGCGTTGTCGACCATTATCCACAAGAAGGCCATCCAGCGCTAATCCGGCATTATTAATCAAAATCGTAGGGGTGCCGTGCTGAACCACAATGGAGCGGAATTCTTGAACTGAATTAATATCCGATCCGTCCACCCGATGCGTAAGTATCTGGTTATCTGATTGTGATCGGACCGCCTCCGCTGCAAGCACGTCACTCCGATAGGTCGCGAAAACCAGAATCCCCATGCCGGCAAGCATCTCGGAAACACGGCGGCCGATACCTTTCACGCCGCCTGTTACAATCGCACACTCCTTCATGCTGCCCGCCTTCCACTTATCACACAGGCCAGCATCCCATGGGTACTCATCCCCTCCTCGGAGCGATAAATGTAGGAAAACGCGAGACTTCTCGAAGTCCTTTCCCCCAATCTTAAAGCTAGAGTCAAACGCATACCCTTCAGAACGGGGAATCCGAACACGGTTCGCCTGATCTCAATTCCATTGACCTCCGGTATAGCTTGCCATCGCCTAAATCGCTCCACTGCAAACCCCACTAGGCAGGCGCCAGGCACAATCGCCTGCTCTGGAAAATGTATCTCAAAAAGAGGGGCCTGCTTGGCGACACGCAACTGGAAAAGGTATTCAGATTCGCCCATCTCTTCTGCTTCGACTTCTAATAGAGAACTTAGGGCCTCAAACATCCTGCGCCTCCATTCTTTTGAGATATTGATCTGGGTATTGCTCAGTCAATACTAGTCCGCATGCCAGAATCACATCCCTAAGTATTACAAATACAGGCCACAAATCGGGATAAGTCACCGCGGAAATTGACAGAATAAAACAACTAAGAAAAATGGCGGACCAAATTACAGCAATATGGACGTTTATTTTAACAAATATGGGATCATTCCAAATCTCAGGCGGATTATCCGGCCTCGAATACTGTAAAGTGTATGGTTTTCCCGCGAAAATTGATGTTGATGCAACAATAAAGTACGCACCAGAGACAAATACAACGGGATATTTCGTGAAAACCGTCGGTCCGATTGAGTACTCGACCAGAACGGATGTCAAAAAATAAGAGGCAGCGGTCCAATCTATTAGAAAACCTTTTCTCAAATTATCCGCTGATATCACAACCAACAATAATATACATGTTATTGCGGCATAGTATCTATCTCCATCAAGCACATCTAATATAAAAGGATATAATGCCCAAATAAAAAATGGTTTAAGTATCCTCAGCACGGCAACCTCCAGGGTGCCTGTACCACGTAAATAACTGCACCATCGCCACCAACCTCTATCCCTGACGTCTCCACTGTTTTGATGGTTACGCTAAAAAACGCATCGTTTTTCGTCACTGAACCGACCAGCAAGCGTACTTGAGCTAATCGATCAATTTTGGCCTGCCGTATACTTGCCGGAATGAAGCGATTGCCGGAATTTAAATTTGAAGCAAACAACCGGCTTGTCGCACGCACCGCAAATTGGTGCAGGGTCTCGACCGCAACTACCCACTCACCGTACTGTGCGCGCAGTTTCTCTGCACGATTCCAATTGTGTGGCGCATAGCAATCATAGCCGCTCGGTCCGACAAAAACAGTCGGACACAAGTCCAGGTAATTTGATGCAATATCGGACGCGCGGACAGATGCATTCATTGTAAAACACCTTACAAGCCAAAACGTTTTGCGATCTTATAATGGCCAAAACTGCGTCCAGCGAAGAAACCAGCAACAATTCCTGATGTTAAACTATCAATCGCCTGAAATGACACTTGTCGCGACCAATCTGTATCCACAGCTGACTTGTAACCGAACCAGAATTTGATCGAAAAGAAGACCATACTGACAATAAGTACGCTCACATCCCCAGGTATAATAAGGTGATCTTGTTCTCGACGGATACCAGTGCCCGTGACCAGGGTTACGCGATAAAGAACTACAGCCGTGATACCAAACCCAGTGACCCAGGCAATCGTAGTCAGTGCTCCAAGATTTTCCCTGGTTACCAACCCATAGACTGACGATAGCAGGAAAACAGCGGGTAAAATAAAGATACCCCTGACCGACGCCTTCCCTTCGAAGCAAGAGGCCAACCCAAGATAGAGAACTACTGTGAAAACCACATACACCCACTGGGGGGTGTTCTTAAGTATCTCAATCATCTTTATCGCTCCCTTGAATGACTATACCGTCTCCACGGAGGTCGATAACATTCCTAGTCTTCGTGCGCCAATTCTTTTGGAGGGCCTCTCGGCCGCTGACCTTAAGGGTAACCACGCCCCTGGATACACCTTCCTCGATTTCGACGATTGTCATGAGCGCGCTTAGCGCATCGGTTGACAAAGTTGGCTCTTGGTCAACATCAGCGTCGATAGCTACGGTCATGAGATCTTGACCGCATTCCTGTGTCTCAAGAATAATCTGAAGGTTCTCAACGCACCCCGTCTTGTTTTCGATCACACGGCAGACAGAGTCGTAGCTGACGGCGTTACCAACCAGATTGAATGTTGAGTCGCTTCGCCCGCCGATAATCAATCCTGCTCCGGCGCCTTCCTTATATGGAGGGATAATGCGGCCGCGGTCTCCAATCTTATAGCGCACAACTGGAACTATGGGCGTGGTCAAGTCGGTTACTAATATACTGCCATCGTCGTCCGTTTCGAAGAAATACCAGTCCTCAAGCACCTCATGGACGCCACTCGGCATCGACGGGGTACTTATTGCGGCATAGCCGTATTCGATCCCTCCAAAGAGGCTATAATATTCAGCACCTTTCCAGATACGCTTTATTATATCCCGCTTTCGCGGATAGAATGGTTCGCCGGTATAGACGATCTTTCTTATGTTCAACTCGACACCGTGAATTTCGGAATTCAGGGCAAATTGAACAACGCTCGGAGGCGTTCCGATGACTGTATTTAACCCCAAATCTCGAAAAAAACGGAGGAGCTCCCGATTACATTGGATGGAATCCAATACACCGATGGGAAGAATTGTCGCGCCAATAGGTTCAAGAAACCTGTTGGCGGCTTCGTACACCACTCCCAGCCCACCTGGCCGAAAGAGATTTGCGGCGACATCGTCTTCATTGAACACGTTCGAGAGCAGATAAACATAAAATTCGTATGGATAGGTACCTTCGGACACATCATTCCAAATACGATGACCGAGTACCAACGGCTCTGAGGTTGTCCCGGACGTGGCGATTATGTATCCACTTTTGAAGTGCCCCCCGAGGGCAAGAGATCGGCTAATCTCCCGTAGATCGGTTTTGGTCGTGACCGGATATTTGAGACGAAAATCTTCCAGCGTCTCCACAGAAGGCATGTTTGTGAGATTGCCGACCTCATTGTAGGCGGCAATCATCTGATTAAAGCGCCCGTGATTGAAGTTCGTAGCTTTCATAACAACGAATTTCCCAGCTTGGCTTCAGATGGCCGATATTTCGCGGAGATCGACAACCGCAGGCCGCTTGGATCTTCTACTCGTGTGTATTTTGTCTCTTCCCAGCACATTCAACTGCACTGCACCGCGCCTGATATCCTCTGAAATTTCCTTAATCGAACTAACCTCGGCCAGAACACTTTTCGCAATTTCACTGTTCTCGGAAATGTCGAGATCCAGAACAATGTCCATTTGATCTTGACCACTTTCACCACTCCGTAAGATCAATTGAATATTGCGATCATCCGCATGGACGGAAACACCAGCATGTCTTATCTTTTGCACGATAGTCTCAAATTTGATCAACGCTCCTCCGCAATTGAAAGCGTTATCGCTGCGTCCACGAAGTTCTAATTGGGACGAGCCATCCGGCAGACTTACAAGGCTGCCCCGGTCACCGATGCGGTAGCGGATAATGGGGACCAACGGCCCCTTCAAATCGGTAATGTAGAGGTTGTCATCGTTGTCGACCTCTACGACAAACCAATCCTCGAAAAGGTGGTGACGATTGGTCTCGAATGTCGGTAATCCCACACATGCTAGGCCGAATTCGGTAGCCCCATAGAGACTGTAGAAGCTCGCCGCCGGCCAAATCGACCGAATGTATTCTCTTTTACTCGGGTAAAAAGCTTCGCTGGAAAAGACGACTTTTCTAATATTAATGTTTACTGAAAACTGAGCGGAATTTCTCGCAAACTCGACAATACTTGATGGAGATCCAATCAAAGTGTTCAAGCCGAGGCGCTGGAAAAGCTGGAAGTGCGGGCGGTCATTTTGGAATGAATCCATCCGGCCGATCGGCAATATTGTTGCTCCTGTTGGCTCCAAAAATCTGCAAGCGCCTTCGTAGAGCAAGCCAAATCCGCCAGGGAAGAATAGATTTGCGATAACGTCTTCTGACCGAAAGATATTCTCGCTTATAAAGTTGTAGAATTGGCGGGGATAGGAGTCGTCCGTAGGATTTTTCCATATCCGATTTGCCATCACAACGGGTGTAGATGTCGTTCCAGACGTCGAAACGATGTAGCAGCCAGTGAGTTGCCCCCTCTTGAGCAGGTCCTCTCCAGCTGAACGTAGAAATTCGCGATCGGTAACAGGATAGGCGGCACAGAAATGCTCGTAGCTGGAGACTTCCGGCAAATTTCGCTCGGGCGTAGCCTCATTATACGTCGCGATCATCAGGTTGAATTTGGAGACGTCGAACCGAGAATGAGACTTCATTTCCACAGCCCTAACCTCTCGCTCTGCGTTTCCACTTCGCGACCTCATGAACAACTCTCCAAGACCACAGTGGCAGCAAGGCCCCCCATCCCGAATGAGTTTTTCAAGATATTCCTTGGCCTGGCATCGACAGTTTTGCGAACGACTGTAACGTCGCAAGCTGGATCCTGATGTTGGATGTTTATGGTTCCAGGAATGAAACCCTCGAGGGAAGAAATGAGACAGTTTAAAGTTTCCATTGCACCGGCTGCTGCAATCATGTGGCCATGGATTGACTTGTTGGCTGTGACGGGGATTGGACGGCCAAAAACGGTGTTGATGGCCCTGGACTCATGAAAATCGTTAAGTTGTGTCGACGTACCGTGAGCATTCACGAGATCGATGTCTGTGGCATCAAGTCCGGCATCCCGTATTGCGCGCCTCATCGAAAGTTCCATTTCGCGCGATTCCAGATGAGGCTTCACGATATGCGACGCATTCAGACTTGCGCCGTATCCTGCAATTCTGAGCAGAGGCGCTCGACCGCTGCTCTCAACATGCTTCTTTCGCTCCAGCACAAACAAAACAGCGCCTTCCGCCGGAATGTACCCTGAACGCCATTTATCAAATGGCCTTGATCTCTCCTCTGGGGGAACGGTGCCGTCCGACGCAATTACGTCTGCTGCTTCAAGCCCGATAAAGTGCTCGGGAGAAATCTTTGCAGAAACCCCCCCGACGATTGCGGCGTCCAGCCTACCCCTCCTGATCGCTTGAAACCCTGTCCCGATTGCTTGCAGGGACGCGGAGCAGAGCCCAATATGGCTAAATGCTGGCCCCTCAAATCCAAGAGCATCCTGCACCTGCTTCAGCGCTGAAACTGGGCTGTAATTTATGAAATCACCGATCCTGAAGTTGCGAGATATTACCTTTGCTCGCTCTTCTAAACTCGTGGCGTCCGGCTCGGCTTCCAATATACATTTCGTAATCTGGACGACATCGGCCACCGGCTCATCCGCTCCGAGAAAGCAGCCGATACGATCCTTCTCATATTGATCTAGTTGGAACCCTTCGTGCGCTCGAAGCGACTTTAGAGCGGCTCTTACATACAGGATATCACCGATGACGGGAGCTCCACCGGAAGGCCAGCGTATCTTCTCGTTGCCCAACTCAGGCACACCAGCATGCTTAACCTTGAACGAGTCGGTATCGTATTTAAGAATTTTGCGAATGCCCGATTTCCCCGTCCGAAGCGCTCGCTCTATTTCTTCATAAGTCACTCCAATTGGGGTCACGGCACCGAAGGCGCTTACCACGACATCATTCCCGTCAGTTGCCATAACTCGCACCTCGCACCGCCTGGCTCGCAATGGTATCTCGGCACTTCTCAAAAAGTACCGCTCCCATCCCGACAGATGTTCCGATCCCATTGAGAATAATAGATGCCCCGATCGGGACAGACGTATCCGCTATCGTTAAAATAAAATCGACAAGATTGTTTGGTTGCCCAGTATATCCTGTATACTTTTTATACGATAATATTTTTGGGTTTGCGAAGAACTTCCGGACAGCAGACCTCTCTTTTTCACCAGATTCTTCTATTCCATTGTCATAGCAAACAACAAAAATCGGCTTCGAAGCTAAATCCGAGAAATAACGGTCGTAGAATGCCAACCAATCGGCATCGTTGACTTGGACTTTATCGTGAAATTTTGTACTCGCCCGGTGCAGAAGCGCAAAAGGGGAAGCACCTCGATCTTGAACTCGCTGCTGCGGCTCCAACAGAATTGAAGCTGCAGCAGCGGAAGGCAGGATGCCGGACGTACCATCGCGCTCGCGTAACAACCCCATTCTCGAAAACGCGAGATGATTATCGAGGCTTGCCATATTTCCACAGGCGCTAAGGATAGCTCCATCCAGGCACCCATCTGCAATTTTTGCAGCAGCTTCCTCAATCATGCATATGCCACCCAGAGACATTCGCTGTATTGGATATCCTCCTCCGCGCAGCTGAAAGTACTTCGAGATGTGATACAAAGCATTGGTAGGTAGTTTTTTAAAAAGGGCGAGCGGGTGCACTCGTTCCCGCAATTGACCAATGCGAGACAATACCGCGCTAACAGTAGGTGGCTGATCCCACTCGCGGCGATGGACGAGGTCCCAAAACTCAGTCGGGAACTCCCGCTCCCGCTCAGCGCTTGTAAAGACGCCAATGTTCTCACGAGTTTTTCCGTCTATAGGGCCCTTCTCTTCCGCTAACGCAAAAGCATCTATTGCAGTCAACAGGCATTGAATCGCTGCGTCGTTAAGAATTGATCTATCTTCTCTCGCGACTAGCTGAACCACATTCTTTCGATATTCCTCCACCGGAATCGCGTTTCCTAAGAACGATTCATGATGCTGAAACTCTTTGCTTAAAATTTCCGCGGCCGACTCTGTTGTTCGCCCCCGCGCCAGCAGTCCTACACCGGTGACCGCAACGTTGGACATCAGTTCAGCCGTTCACAATTTGAGTGACGCGGCGCGAAAGTACAACCGGTGTAAAGTAACGACCAAGATCCTTAGGCTCGATTGGTTTTACCTCCTCCTCCAATCCCAACGCGTCGCAAACACGCTTCCACCCACTCGGAGTCCAGTTCGTACCGTCGAAATATTCCTTTGTCGTACTCATCGCATTGAACGGCCACAAATTTTCAGGAGTTATCTTTTCTGATATATTACTTTTTAGTTCATAACATAGATCTATATAATCTATGGAACTAAATCCATATTCAGCGAGAGGATTATTATCTCCTATTTCTGAAATATTATCTATATATAGAACATTTGCCGCTATTTTCTTTACCGTATCGAGATACATCGTCAATCCCTCCAACTACAACTTCATAAGCGATGCTTTCAATCTGCCAGCAAGGCGACCTTGGTTTCGCATGCCAACAGCGCCTCGAAAGTACGATTAACGGCCACGCGGACAACGATAGTAAGTTGAATGCAAAAAAATAGGGATGAGATCACCCCTATTTTTTCCCAGCGACGGCATCTATTCTGGTAAAGACTCACAACTATGACATGGAAATTTTTATCACGAATTTATATGAAGCATGATTGGAAATAAATATCCAATTATATTTATATAATACTTATGCATCATATATTTGAAGGTAACTTCTCGGCATTCAAAACATCGTCGGCATGAGAGCACACTGATGCGTGAATTTGGCCAGAGATTGGTATGGTCTCAAGACAGTGCTTCCGGTGAAATTCACCAGGAGATTATTTTCGCCCTTATCAAGACATCCGACCTGAAAAGGACTGAGGAAATCAATCTTGGGCGCGCGGCATCGCTAAGAAAAAAAATCGAGAATGAAGGCAAATGGAATAATCCCATTCTCCTTGAACGTGAGAGCAAGGCGGTTATGGATGGGAACCATCGGCTATGGGTCGCGCACAATCTCGGTCTCCAGTGCGTGCCATGCATCTTGCTGTATTACGGAAACCGTCACCTACAGCTGTCCAGTTGGTCCAAGGGACAGGCAGTTTCACCAAACCAGGTAGTTTCCGCTGGCCTGACAGGGGCCCTCCTTGGCTACAAGACGACCAAGCATGATCTTCTGCTTGATCTGTCCTACCCCACCTATTCGCTGGATGAGTTGTTGTAGTCCCGTCAACTAGGATCGATCGGCCGTGCACTCAATGAGCGAGTCTTTGATCGCCAACCACATGATCGACGAGTTCAGATGGTCGGAACCCGAGACCTCAGCATATATGCCCATCTTGGACAAGCGGGTCCGCTCGTTGCTTGCACATCAGCAAGATCTACACCGTTGGGTCGGCTGTTTTGGTTCACCGTTGCATTTGATCTTTCCCGAGATTGCCTTTGCAAATGGTCAACGCTGGCTCACTAGGCTAAGAGCAATTATGGAGCAGGTTGACGTGCGGTTTGGCATGAAAGCTTGCAAAAGCGATGCACTCACGATGGCCCTTTCGCTCTCCGGCACTGGAATGGACGTGTCGAGTGCAGGCGAATTACTAGCGTCATTGCGGAACTATACACCTCGGGAACGGGTTTCTTTTACAGGGCCTGATAAGCCCGATCATGAACTCGCCCTTTGCCTCGCGCACGACATCTCCGTGAGCATTGACAGTTTTTCCGAGTTGGACCGCTTTATACAAATACAAACTGCCATGATGAGCAAAGGCAAACCCGTGTTGCGGTACCGGCCACCTTTGCAGATAAATTCTCGATTTGGTTTTACTGCGGATGAATTATTTCATGCGGCACAAAAACTGCATGCCAGCGGAATCATGATTGAGGGAGTAGCATTCCATCTTTCCGGCTACAGTAGCCTAGAACGTGTGTGTGTTGCCAAGGAGGCTCTTAAAATTCTCCAGCAACTCGCCAGTCGAGACATACACGTTCGGAGCCTTTCCCTTGGTGGCGGCTTCTTGGTCTCATACCTCGCACACCGTCCATCCACCGTCGAGCCACCAAAAACTTGGCAAAACAAGCGACTTCAAGGTGGATACTCCTATTTCTCAGATAGCGCTGCTGACAGACAAGCAGAGCAGATACTGTGCGAGCTCCTGTCAGACTTGGGCTGCAAGTCGGTCATTGATGAGTTGAATCTGAAACTTATTGTAGAGCCTGGTCGAGCTTTAACGGACCAGTGTGGAGGAACTCTAATGCGAGTCCTGGGCGTTAAGCGAACCGCCCAGGAGATGGATTTGCTCATTTTGGATGGCATGAGTTTTTCGTTGTCCGAGACTTGGTTCAGTTCCGATTTTCTGCCCGAGCCCTTTTTAGTCCCACAGGGGTTACAAGCCCGCGAACCCGACAAGAGGACGTACGTGCTAGCAGGACGGTCTTGCCTCGAAAGTGACATGATTAGATGGACGGCCGTTGAGTTTTCGATCCGTCCCCGTCCCGGCGATCTAATCTATTTCCACAACACCGCAGGATATCAAATGGACTCGAACGAAAGTACTTTCCACCGCATTTCTGTACCCCGCAAAGTTGCTGTCTCGTTTGCAAACGGTCAACTCAATTGCCTACTCGACTCTGAAGTTGACGTTCGGAGCTTTGTCGTAGCGTGATCGTATCCTTTATGAGCGAACTTATCGGAAAAACCCCAATATTGCGGGTCCCTTTCCGGAACAATGGAGTAGAGCTTTTTATCAAACTCGAAGTGTTCAATCCCTGCGGATCAATGAAAGACCGCATGGCCTTGAGCATGCTTGATGCGGTTGAAAGGCGATCCGGTCGCCACGATGGCTTGAGGATCGTTGAGTCGTCCTCGGGCAATACTGCAACCGCGCTATCTATGCTGTGCGCCGAGCGTGAGTACAAATTTACAGCTGTCATGGATAGTCATGCGGCTCCCGATAAGGTCAGCGCCGTCCAGGCGTTGGGGGGCGAGGTCATGCTTATCGGCGGGGGCGGAAAGCTCGTTACTGCGGAACGAGATGAGATCGCTCATCAACTTGCCGACCAAGACGAGTGGACCTATTGCACGGAGCAGCATGACAATCCGGCAAATGCCGAAGGATATGCCAACCTTGCGCAGGAACTCCTCGACGATCTCGAAGGTAGCATTGACTGCTTGATCGGCGCAATCGGCACCGGAGGGTCGTTATGCGGTACAGCTCGCGAACTAAAAAAATCCCTACCTAGTATCCGTATTGTCGGAGTCGAACCTGAGGGCAGTATTATATTTGGAGGGCCTGCCAAATCCTATCTACAGTCCGGCACCGGAACGCCGGATGGTGCGAATGTGGGTCTGGTCATTGACTATGACGTTATTGACGAGGGGCGCAAGGTCAGCGACCCCAACGCATTTGCAACATGCAGAGTTCTTGCAGAAAATTTCGGCTTGATGGTCGGCGGATCGGCGGGAGGCTCGATCTTCGAAGCCATTCAATATTGCCTTGATGCGCCAAGGGGGAGTCGCGTTGTAACTCTGGCATGCGACACTGGGTTCAAATACATGGACAGTATCTTCAAAGATGACTGGCTTTATAATAAAATACCAGAGATCGATATGTATCGGAACAGCATACATCATCTCATAGTGCACAATACCGGGCTTCAAGAGAACAAATCTCTCGCGCGCATTAGGCGCATGAAAAGCTCGTAACTTTTCTTCTTTTCAAATCGACAAGGGGAAATCATGTCAATCAATCACCAACTTTGCCTTCGCAGGCGACCAGTTGGCATGGTCAGCGCTGATGATTTTTTTGTGATCGGTACCGCAATCCCCAAACTCGAAGAGGGTCAATTTCTGGTCAGAAACGAGTATATCTCCCTTGACCCAGCGATGCGTGGTTGGGTAGACGGGAAAAACTCATACTTCCCTCCTGTTGAACTCGGTTCGGTCATGCGTGGTATCACCGTCGGCCGTGTCGAACAGTCACGCCACCCTAGTTATTCAGAGGGCGACTATGTGACGGGGATGCTCAATGTGCAGCAGTATGCCATTTCCAACGGATTTCAAATTCGAGCAATTCAGCCGGATTTAGTTCCTCCACCATCATGGCTCGGTGGGCTCGGAATTCCTGGTGTCACGGCTTACTATGGATTGAAAGAAATTGGACGGCCAAAACCCGGGGAAACACTACTCGTTTCGGCCGCCGCAGGCGCGGTCGGATCTATGGTTGGTCAAATTGGCAAGATTCTAGGGTGCCGGGTGATCGGTGTTGCCGGCAGCGTTACCAAGTGCGAGTACCTGATCAACAACCTCGGATTCGACGGAGCCATTAACTACCGAGCTGGGCCGATCAATGAGCGGCTATTCGACACCTGCCCCAACAAGATAGATGTCTACTTTGATAATGTGGGCGGTCGGATTTTCGACAGCGTACTGCCCCACATGAATTTGTATGGGCGAATCCCATTATGTGGGATGATTTCCCATCGCTACGGAGCAGAGCAGGCTGGATTTGAGAACTTTAGATTCCTTCTGACAAGTCGGCTAAAAATTGAAGGATTTATTGTTTCTGATTACGTCAAAAAGCTATTGCAGACCGTTGATATTCTCCTCGGATGGCATTTGGAAGGGAAGCTCTCATTCAAAGAAGATATCCGAGAGGGTGATCTTATGCATTTCCCTTTGCTCCTTAACGATTTGTTTGAGGGTAAGAATTTTGGAAAGTTGATAATGAAGATCTGAGGCGTGCTGCGCTTGGACACGACTGGTATGTGGCGGAGCTTCCAGCCGCGACCATACCACCTCTGCCATTTCATCATTGGTCTTCCCACTTCGGCTCGTCTTCTAGCCTTTCATCTTTCGAAACAGCCATTTCTCGGCTAGGGAGAGCGAACCTATAAACGGGGAGCAAAAAGTGGCCGAAGATACCGAACATTCCAATGTTTCTATTGCAGAACTTACAGCGACAATCATTGGAGCATACGTTAGCAACAATCCAGTTCCTGTATCCGATCTGCCAATCGTCATTGCGAGCGTTGCCAACAGCTTGCGGCACATCAAACGGCCTCAGATTGAACCAGCATCTGAGCCCCCGAAGCCGGCCGTTTCGGTTAGGAGGTCGATCCACCACGACTATCTAATCAGTCTCGAGGACGGTCAGCAGTATCGCACCTTGAAGCGGCACCTGACGACGCTTGGCCTTACTCCAGAGGAATACCGTGCCAAGTGGAACCTACCGCCGGATTACCCGATGGTGGCGGCAAGCTATTCGGCACAACGGTCAGAACTTGCGAAGAAGTTGGGACTCGGTAGAAAACCTAGCATCAGGCGTCGCGGCAAAGGAAAAGCTGAGGCCTGATCTCACCGACGCTCGCAGGATTTGTGAACGTGAGAGTGACGGTGTGTCGGTCTCCTACCCTGCTCTCTGCCTTAGCAACGGAATAAGTCAGCGGTTCATAGGGCCTCGGTCCAGTATTCTTTCGGTTTCCAAGTTCCGCACAGATTTCGGCTGTCAGAGCGCCGAAAACCGGAGCTCTCTGGCGCCCTATCACCTATTCAAGATTCATCTCGAATCCGATGCGATGACCCGATCAGAACGCGTGTAGCGTGCTCTAGCTATTTGCGCCCCACCTGGTCGTTTTATATCGACGAGGCAGCTCCCGATCAGGGTTCTAAGGAAACGGAACTGACGGCAAATCCGCACGCTTCGCGCCAGCCAATGCTTTGCTTTTGTATTGCGCATTGAACGCTTCCTTCCCCCTTCCGGCCCAGAGCTTTCTCGCTCGTTCACCATCGTCGCTTTGCAGTTTGTCGGCGATCCAGAGCATCGCGCCGTAGATCATGGCACGATCGTCACCGACAAGGTCGACAATGCCAGATTTGACGACAAGTCCGCCGAGTTCGATGAGGTGTCGCGTGCGTTTACGGCGTTCGACCTGCCATGTACGCATGTCAAACCGCGCCAGTGCCGCCTGACAACGATTGCGCGCTGCCCGGTTGCGTTTGAGCGCGACCAGTGTCGCGGTCAGATGCTTTTGAAGATCGCCGTGGCTTGCCGCGAAAGAATGCCGCCCCACGCTTGGCCCAGGCGTCCCGTTTGACGGCATCTTTCGTCTCGGCCAGCACCAGCAGCGCGCCCGCAAGTTCGTCGGCGCTGAGGCCGTCTGCCC
Organism: Mesorhizobium sp. NPDC059025; assembly: GCF_042739655.1. Classification (NCBI taxonomy): domain Bacteria; kingdom Pseudomonadati; phylum Pseudomonadota; class Alphaproteobacteria; order Hyphomicrobiales; family Phyllobacteriaceae; genus Mesorhizobium; species Mesorhizobium sp. NPDC059025. The sequence goes on from NZ_JBHYIM010000010.1 coordinate 69,743, forward strand.
CGCTTGCTATGACCAGTTCGCCGAGTTGTTGTACCTTGCGTGTTTTGAGCTCTTTCGCCTTGTCCTCGAGCGCTTTCAGTTCGGCATTGTAGTCGCGTGGCTTACGCATGGGTGTGTCCTTTATCCGGAGAATTGTCGATGTTGTGATGATAGCTCTGCGCCTCGCAGAAGGCTTCCATGTCGCCGAGCCGGTCTGGGACGCGCCGGTCCATCCCGAGATTTTTTCGAGGGAGGGCGCGCTTATACGTCGTTCCGACGTGCGCTTGATCGTGCTGATCATTGCGGCGCGATGGCGATCTATCATCTTCACGTCAAGGTCATTGGCCGCAAGGCCGGCTCAAGTGCGGTGGCGTCTGCTGCCTACCGCTCGGCCTCCCGACTGCGCGATGAGCGGATCGAACGCAGCCATGACTTCTCCGCCAAACGCGGCGTCGTGCATTCCGAGGTACTGTTGCCTGATGGCGCGCCCGAGCATTGGCGTGATCGCGAACGACTGTGGAACGATGTCGAGGCCTTCGAGCAACGCAAGGACGCACAGCTTGCCCGCGAGGTGGAATTCGCCCTGCCCCGCGAACTGAGCAAGGCCCAAGCCATCGAACTGGCCCGCGACTTCGTGCAGGCGCAGTTTGTCGATGCCGGCATGATCGCCGATCTCAATGTGCATTGGGATATCGGTGAGGATGGCATGCCCAAACCCCACGCCCACGTGATGCTCACCATGCGCTCGGTCGACGCGAACGGATTTGGCCCGAAGGTACGAGACTGGAACAGCACGCAGATGATCGAGCGCTGGCGTGAACGCTGGGCCGAGCTTGCCAATGAGCGCCTGGCTGACCTCGACATCGACGTCCGCATCGACCATCGCAGCCTGGAAGCACAGGGCATCGCGCTGGAACCACAGAGCCAGATCGGTGCATCGGCACAGCGTATCGAGATACGTGGTGTCGGCGACGACGCTCTCGACGTTGCCGATCGGGCCGAACTGCATCGCGAGATCGCGCGCAACAATGGCGCACGCATTCTCGCGAACCCTGCCTTGGCTTTGGATGCCATCACACAGCAGCAATCGACCTTCACACGGCGCGACATGGCGCTGTTCGCATACCGCCACAGTGATGGGCTGGAGCAGTTCAACGCGGTTATGACCGCGTTGGGAAGTTCGCCCGACCTGGTCGAACTCGGCAGCGACGGCCGCGGCATGGAGCGCTTCACCACACGCGACATGATCGCGGCCGAACAGCGCTTGTACGCAACAGCCGAACGCATGGCCGAACATAAAAGACATGCGATCGACCCCAGCGACAAGGCAGCGGCGCTGGCGCGTGCCGAACAGCGCGGCCTGATGCTTTCCGGCGAGCAGCAGGACGCGTTGTCTCACATCACGAATGGGCAAGATCTCGCGCTCATCATCGGCCATGCCGGAACGGGAAAGAGCGCCATGCTCGGCGTTGCACGCGAGACATGGGAGGCCGCCGGCTATCGCGTCCGCGGTGCCGCTCTTTCCGGCATCGCTGCCGAGAACCTTGAGGACGGATCGGGAATAACGTCGCGTACCATCGCCAGCATGGAACATGGCTGGCAGCAGGGTCGCGATGTGCTGTCGGGGCGTGATGTACTGATCATCGATGAGGCCGGCATGGTCGGCACGCGCCAGATGGAGCGCGTGCTTTCCCATGCAGCTGAAGCCGGCGCGAAGATCGTGCTGGTTGGGGACCCGCAACAGTTGCAAGCCATCGAGGCGGGAGCCGCCTTGCGGTCGCTGCACGAGCGTCATGGCGGTGCAGAGATCGGCGATGTGCGCCGCCAGCGCAACGACTGGCAACGCGACGCAACACGCGATCTGGCGACAGCCAAGATCGGAAGCGCGCTTGAAGCCTACCGCACCCACGGGATGGTGCACGAGGCGGCAAACCGCCAAGAGGCGCGAGAGGATTTGATTGAGCGCTGGGACCGCGACCGGCAGGCGCAGTCAAACCAGAACCGGATCATCCTCACGCACACCAATGATGAAGTTCGCATCCTCAACGAGGCAGCGCGCGAGCGCATGCGGAAGGCGGACGATTTAGGCGAAGAGGTCAGCGTCACCGTCGACCGTGGCATGCGCCACTTCGCCAGTGGCGATCGCGTCATGTTCCTGCAGAACGAGCGCAGGCTTGGCGTGAAGAACGGCACACTCGGCACCATTGAAAAGGTCGACACGCGGGCCATGACGGTGCGCACCGATGACGGCCGTTCTGTCTCGTTCGACTTCAAGGACTATGATCGCCTCGACCATGGCTATGCGGCGACGATTCACAAGGCGCAGGGCATGACCGTTGATCGTGCCCATGTGCTTGCCACACCGGGCATGGATGTGCATGGCACCTATGTCGCCCTGTCGCGCCATCGCGACAGCGTGGACCTGCATTACGGCAACGATGATTTTGCCAATCCAGACCGGCTCGCGCACACGCTGTCGCGCGACCGCGCCAAGGACATGGCGTCCGACTACGAGGCAGCTGATCCGGCCCGGCTCTATGCCGAACGGCGCGGCATCACCTTCATCGAGCGTGTCGCCGAGATCATAAAACGCATCCTGCCGGAAAGGCTGCGCGAACATGTCGGCCGCTTGTACTCGCCGGACCAGGACAGCGTGCGCGAGCCGGCAAGAGCAACTGCAGGCGAAAAAGCGCGACGTGACGTTGCGGAGCCGGACATACACGCGGCGCAAGACCGGGAAGCGATCTTGCGCAAGGCCCGCACCGACGCCCTCACCCGGCACGCGCGGGCCATCGTCGCCATTCTAAATACGGGAGACGTGTCCAAGCCCGATCAAATGCGTGAACTGAACGAAGCCCGCAATGCCTTTGAAACGGTGCGGTCCGACGGGTGGCGTGATGCCGAGGCGGCTTACACCAAGGACCCCAGGCTTGCCCGCGAGGCAGCGACTGGCAGGGTCAATCGTGCCATTCGTGCACTGCAACTCGAAACGGAAATTCGTACCGGACGGGGCCGCGACGCCCGCATCGATCCTAGCCACCGAGCCGAGCGTTTCGTGGAGCGTTGGCAAAAGCTCGCCCAGACCAGCGAGCGCCAATACAGGCAGGGCGACATCGCCGGCTACAAGGCCACACGCTCGGCCATGGGCGACATGGCCAAAAGCCTAGAGCGCGATCCGCAGCTCGAATCCATCCTTGCCAATCACAAGAACGCGCTCGGCATCTCTTTCGAATCGGGCCGCCGTCTCGGCGCTGAACTCGCCTTCATGCATGGCATCGATCTTGGCAGGGGCCGGGGTATCGGAATCTAGATCCAGCCTTTTTACCACCGCTGGTGCGCCATGCTACGACGCGACCAACGCCGGTCTTGCAAGGCCGTCTTAGCCTGCCCCATCTGGTCCCCGCGACAGTCGGCAACAACCAGCAGGAGCCAGCCAGTCATGCGCGAACCGGATCGTATCATCCGTCTCAAAACCGTCCTTGCCCGAACCGGGCTGTCTAGATCCACCATCTATCGCAAGATCGCCGAGGGCACGTTCCCGGCCCAGATCAAGATCAGCGTCAATGGCGCGGGCTGGTACGAATCCGAGATCAATCTGTGGGTTGCCGACCCCGTTCGATGGCGACCAAAGGATGAGAGCGATCTGTCAAATTGAACGGGTAAAGTGCAAGAAACTGGATGGCACCTTACCGGTCCGCCAAATTGTCGCTGCGCTAGCAACGCTTCCGCGCCGCTCAACCTGGTATTCTCAATAATTTCTTGATGGCTGACGAAGCATCAAAACCGAGTATCTCGGCGAGTTTCATGAACTCAACGACATCTACACGTCGCTGCCCGCTTTCTAAGCGGGCTACAAACGATTGGTATTGCCGGAGCTTCGCTGCCAACTCGACTTGGGTGAGCCCTGCCGCTTCCCGCTTCTTGATAAGTAGCGCGATCAGAGCTTTGTGCCGATCCGTACCAAGTGTATCGACCACTTAACCCCCCATCTGAATTCAGATTGGGGGTTCCTTTATATCTGATTTTCAGTTATCTTAAATTCAGATATTTTCTGATGCCGCCAGTCGTCTGGCTGTATCCACTGACTGCGCCCAAGCTTGGAGATCGGATCATGAGCGATTCCGACGATAGGACGATTTTTCCCTCCGTCACCCGACGGGGTTTGATGGCGGGAGCGGCCGCGACAAGTATGGCGTGGCCATTCGGCCTTTCAGTGGCTGAGAATGCGCCGCGCAAGGTATTGCGAGAAGATCCTTCCTTTCGTTTGTGCGAGAGGTGGCGGGAAGCGCACGACAACACATTGGCGCTCTGCCGCAAGCAGCAATCGCTGGAGGCAGACCTCGTCAGGACGGTTGGATTTCCAAGTATACAGGAGCGCCTTACCAACGGTAGCGAAGTGACCATCCGTTCCATCAACGATTTGCCTGAAGACAACGCTATCCAGAGTCGGGCTTCTGCCGACCTCGCCGCCCACCAAGCGCGCTGGGATGCCATGGACGACCAGATCGGCTATTCGAGAATGGATGCAATGATCCGACAATCGGAAGCTCTCGAACAGGCTATTCTGGATGATCTACTGCGATTGCCAGCCTCAACAATCGACGTCGTGCTAGCCAAGTTATCCGTCATACTCTGCGAAGCAGAGAACAGGGAGGACCCTGACGATTTCCCATGGCCACACATCCACGCAGTGCGGAATGATCTCGCCCGACTTCATGGCTTGGACATTGAGACGCTCTTGAGATCAGAAGGGCAGCGCAAATCCCAGAGATGAAGCCTTGCTGGAACGTTTTCAAACCGGTCTGGCATCTAAAGACCAGGCCAGCCCCCGTTCGGCTGACCGGCATGTCGGAAGGCAGATCGCGACTGTGCGCGTCCAATCAAATATCTCGCAGGCGCAACTGGCCCGAGCGATCGGCATTAGCTTCCAACAACTCCAGAAATACGAATGCGCGCGCAACCGCGTCAGCGCATCCATGCTCTACGAGATCGCCCGCGCGCTGATGTTCCCGTCAGCCGCGTTTTCGGCGGACTACCGGGCAATGGCGAAGCAACCACGTCGCTCCTGCCGGTCGACGAACGCCTGGAGTTCATCGCGAGTGCCGGAAGCAGGCGCGTCATCGAAGGGCTGATGCGCCTGCCTCCGAGCGTGCGCAACCGTGTGTCTGGGGGGGAGATAAAGCCGACGCAGTGCCGCCCCGAGAACTAGACGCGGGCCAATTAAGCATGATGGCCTGGGCGTCTTTTTGCCGACAGCACGGTTAAATACGGCAATCGGCGGCATTTGGCCGTTAGCGCGGGCAGAATTCTCGATTGTACTTCAAGACGCGCGGCTTCCGATCCTACAAAACTACAATTTCATAGATCTCAAGCAGTTTGCGCTTCGATATCGATACAAGTGCAACTTGACTACCAAGGGTGTCATTTCGCATTTTCATAAATTCGAAAAGCTGTGATCTACCGGGGTGGGCTTGACCGACGTGGACTTTTTGGGGGCAGTTGCGTCCAATGCAGGGGATGAGTTTCATGTTCTTTGGGCGGCTCGGGAGATGCTACGGCTGTTATCTCCCGACGGCGATGTGATTGCTGTCAAAGTAGAGGGCCTCCCGAGTGACGAGGCGCACAACCAACTTGGTGAACACGCCCAGGCTGCCGACGTAACGCTCACGCGCCAAACGGCAGAGGGCCAGGTTTTTCGCTATCTGCAGTTGAAATATTCGGCATCCAATCCCCAGGAGAATTGGACCTGGTCTCGATTGTTGGCCCGCCGCTTGCCAACAAAGCCACAAAGCAGCGTCCTCGGCAAGCTAGCTGGATTGATGAAAGCGGTCGCGTTCAAGGGCGACTTCGCAATCATCACCAACCAACACCTATCGAAAAGCGTCGCGTTGGACATCGAGCGCCTCACCGCAATCAGGCGCAAGCAGACGCCCAAAGATGCCGAGCTCACTAAAACGCTGTCCAAAAGGCTCGGACTGGGTCAGAAGCAGTTGCTTGCTTTCCTGCGGTCATGGGATCTTTCCGGGTTTTCGGCCGCATCAAGACTCAGCATGGAGAGCGAGGTCCTTCAACACCTTGTCAACATGTATGATGCGGACGCGCGCGACGACGCCAATCTTTTGCAGAAGCGCGTCGCGACACTCATGTTGCCCGAGAGCCGCAGGGAGCCGCCCGTCACCCGCGAAGTCCTAGCGACGTGGCTCGGCGTTGGCAACGAGCGGATGCTCTATCCCGCCACCTCGCGTATGAAAGCGGCAACCCCCTATCTGCGACGCGAGGTGATGAAGACACTTGGAGCCAAGTTGGTGGCGCCGCAGTTGAGACCCTTGCGTGTCCATGCCGGCGGCGGATGTGGCAAGACCAGCCTCTTGTGCGATCTTGGATCTGTCTTGCCGGAAGGCTCGGAGGTCTTCCTCTATGACTGTTATGGTGGTGGGCTCTTTCTTGCCTCCGATCAAAAGCGCCATCTTCCGGAACAGGCTTTTGTACAAATAGGCAACGAACTCGCGGCTCGGCTTAGGACTCCGCTTGTCGTTCGCAGGCAAGGCAGCATCGATGTCTTCGATGCATTCCGCAACCGTGCCGCTATAGCGGCTGCGCTCTTGGCTGAACGCAGTCCCGACGCCGTTTTGGTTTTGTGTTTCGATGCGGTCGACAATGCGCGCAAGGGCTCGCTTCACTGGCATGAGCCCTGCTTCGTTGACGTGATGAGCGAGGCATCTGGTTGGCCGGACAATGTCCGTATCATCCTGAGTTGCCGGTCAGCACGGCTCAGCGAGGTCGGCTCCCAACACCTATTTGAGGATTTCGAAATCAGTCCTCTTGACGAAGGCGAAGTGAAGAGACTGGTCGCGCTATGGCAACCAAACTGGCCGGCTGACCTAGCATCGACATTCAAGGACCTCACCGGAGGCAATCCACGGCGTCTGGTTTATGCGATCGAGGGATTGCCTGACAATGGCGCAGGGCGTGCGATCGAGAGGCTCATGCCCAAGGCGGAAGGTATCGATCCGCTGTTCAAACAGCGGGTCTCCGAGGCCGGCAAACATTTCGGAGATCCGAACAAGATTTGGCAAATCTTGGACGCCTTGGCGCATCTGCCCAGGCCTGTTCCTGCACAACTGCTCGCCGCACTTGCCGGCATCACGCCGGCGGATATCCGAGACATAGCGGGCGACATCGGCGGTATTGTAGAGCGTCAAGAAGGTTGGTCCTTCCATGATGAGGACTTCGAGGCTTTCGTGGTCGACCGTCCTGACAATGGGGGCAAGGCATTGCTTGCGCGGGCAGCCGATCTGCTTCTACAAACCCGGCTTGACGACCGTTACGCAGCGACAAGTGTCGCGGAAGTGCTGGCCTCGGCCGGCCGCCTCGATGCGCTCTACATGCTGGTCACGCAAGAGGAACAGCCTTCTTCAGTCCTTTCGTCGCTCGAAGCGCAGTTCGTGTGGTCGCGACGCCTTGGTCTGGCCATTCGCTGCTGCCGTGAGGCCTCCGATATCGGAAACGCTTGCAACTTGCTAATTTCCTCGGCCGATGCGCTCAGCCGGACGGAATTGCTCGAGGCACTGACCGTGGACAACCTCGACCTGTCAGTGCGTTTCGCCGCAGAAGAAGCCAATCGGCTGGTCATGGTGGGCCAGAAACATACGAGCAAGCGTGCACGTCTGCGCATCGAATTGGCACGCCAAGCCGCGTCCACCCAGCCCGGCTTGGCCAAAAGCCATCTGCGTTGGTGGGACGCACATTTGCGCGAGCTGCGTAAAACGGGGCGTCCCGGCAACTTCTCGATCAAGGCGCAGGATATCGCCGCCGAATACACCGTTTATGCCGCGCTTTATGGAGAGGAAGAGGCCTTTTCCCGTCTCTTTGACTGGCACCCAAAATCTGCGCTGCTTCCAGTATTCCATCTGCTTGCAGCACACGCCGCAGGCCGTAACCGGCAAGCGTTGCGCCAAGCCATACTCGCCCGACCGTGGCCGGTGCGGACCTTGGCTGCGCTCATGGCTGCGGCGCTGTTGGCAGGAACGGACATAACCGCGCCCGAGATGCGCGATGGTCTTGAGCGCCTCGCCCGCGCAACGCCTGCGCGGTGGCCCAAAGCAGTCTATTCAGGGAGTTCCCGCGCTTCGGTCCTTGCTTGGGACGAAGCGCTGCTGTTGATCGCAGAGTGCGCTGTTGGACACGTAGATCTTCATCCGTCTCTCGGTCAGTTGCTCGGGCGTGCGTTCCCCAAGCCGGAATTAGAACAGCCTCACGACCTATACCGCCTACGTTCAGCCGGGGCTCGTCACGCCCGTGTCCATGCCCTACGCGAGAAGCTCTTAGGCGTCATCGAAAAAGTCTCGGAATGGCTACCGCCGCAACGCAGAGTGCCACCACCTCCGTCGACGCAGAGGCGGAGTCAGAGAGACGAACGAAGGCCTGAGCAGCTCTGGAATGATGCGCTCCAAGAGGCCATTCCGGTTTACACGCGGCTTGTCGATGCAGCTCGAGCGACGCTCGAAGGGTTAGCAGGCGACCCAGTGACGGCGTGGCTGAAGGTCACCAAGGTTCTCGATCTTTCGCGCGCCTACAGCGATAGCTCTAAACGTGATCCCGATACGGCGCTTCTTTTGATGCGTAACCACTTGCTTCATATGAGCCTGCGCGGTGGCGATATCGCGCAGTTGATCCCGCAAATGCGCGAGGTGCTGCAGAGCTGGGCGGCAGACAATATCGAGCGCTGGCACGACATTGCTGAGACGCTGACCTTGGTTCCACACGCGCATGACACCGTGCTGGAAATACTGACGGGGTTAGCAACTGAGATAGAGGCCCAGCCTCTACCTGCAAGTAACCGCGTCAAACTCCTTGCCAAATGCGCGCGCATCGCGCTGCCCCTCGATGAGACCATGGCACAGTGGTTGTTTGGCAAGGCAGTTAATGCCACGACAGCGGTCGACTTCGAAGCACACAGCGCACTTGCTGCGGCAGGCGCGATGGCAAGAAGCGGTCTCGAGGGTGCGCATGCCCAAACAGCTCGATTTGCCGCCCGCCTCGCGAATGCTGCGGGAGCCGTTGTCGAATCCCTGGGCATCGGAGACGATTTCGACTGGGGGATGGCGGCGAGCTGGGTGGCCGCAGCAAATCTTCCAACCGGCCTCGCCGCAGCAATCCGCTGGCATGAGCGGGGTCTGGTTTCACTTCATCACAGCCTGCCGCCGGTTTTGCGATCCAATAGTACCTTCACATTCGCTCAGCGCGCCGCTCTGGCGACGCTGTCCACCGAAGAAGGCATAAGCATCGATCTGGCGTTCGGTGAGCAAAGTCCGTTGCCTGACTGGAGTGTGGAACTGGCACTCGATGCGCTTCGGCAGAACGGCGACATAGAATTCTTTCTTGCGGGATTGAAGGCGCTTAAGGATCGCGCGGGTGTCGGTGCACGCCAAGTGATCGACGAAGCGCAACGCCGTGGTGACGTGCTGGCGGCTTGGCGCGAGGCAGAAGCGACCTCCGTCGATGTAGATGCTGTCGGACCTCGAAAAGTCGACACGACCCAGCGGCGAGGCGGCGGCGCGCCCATTGGCGATCCGGCAGGCATCCGTGCTGCACTTAACTTCTACAAAAACGATCGAGTACTTGGAGCGCAACAATTCATTGAAGTGGCGCAGAGAATCCAAAGCCGGGCGCTTAGAGTGCCTTTCCTTGAGGCAGCACTCGAATTGGCTGGCACCGATGGAGCCTTGGGCAAAGCCGTTCCGAAAATCCTGGGTACTTGGTCCGACTATCCACCAGTGGCGGAATGGGCGGGCAGGCGTCTGCCAGAATACATAGCGGGCGCGCTAAATCGGCTGCTCGATGGGGGCTATCAGGACACAACGACGCTAGACGCCGTCCTGAACGCAACTGGGCTCGGGCCCGGCGAGCAGGCCAATGTACTGCTTGACGGGATTGAACGCGAGGGCGAACGCATTTCCGCCCACTTGCTGTTCGTTCTTACAGGATTGATCGCTGCGAGAGCTCCTGAGGACCGTCGTGCCAAGCTTTTCGACCTGCTGTTGCTACGGGTAGAGACACGGACTTCGCATCCACCGAAAGTAAACTTGGGAGGACCCCTCGCGCCCGAGGATGTCGGTGAAAATGTTGCCAGAAGCCTGTTCGCGGCAATGGGGGACATGGACCGGCGCATCAGGTGGCGTGCCTCACATGCTGCCCTTGTGCTGCTGCGCGGCGGCGACACGGCCTGGGATCGGCTTGTGGAGTGCCTCTCTGACGAGGATACAGACCTTTACAAGGGCGAGCCTTTCTATCGGCATGGCGCGCTTGAGCAACTTATGATGGTCGTCCAACGCGCAGCGCTGGAGAGACCAGCGGCTGTCGCCCGGCACACATTACTTATCCTTCAAACGATCCGCCGTGATCCGCACTTGATCGTGCGGGAGCTCGGACGATCCACACTGTTATCGCTCGACGACACGCGGACAATCAGCCTCCAACCTGCCGATCGTGATTTCCTTGAGAAACTAAACCGAAGCCAGTTGCCACCGGTCGAACAGAACGAGAAATCCTTCCGGCACCAGCGTTCGCGCGAAGACGAGCGAAGACGAAAGTATCGTTTCGATGAGACCGATGCGATTCCGTATTGGTATCAGCCGATTGTGAAACAATTCGACATCACGATGGATGCGTTCCTCGATCGGCTTGAACATTGGCTGCACGATAAATGGGGTTATGTCGAAACGACAACCCATTGGGTACACGAACCTCGTCGCGAGCGCCTGGAGCATGTCGACACCTCCACCGATCGCCGACATGGCACTCTGCCCACGATCGAACGCCTTAGCTACCACATCGAATGGCATGCGATGATGTGCGCTGTCGGCGAATTGATCGTCGAGCAGCCGCTCGTGAAACAAACCGGCGGAAAAGACCACCTCAAGGAATGGATTTACGAAAGCATGCCGACGCTCGAACCGTACTGGTTGAGCGACCTGCGGACAGCAGCACCAGCCGAACCGCGCTTCTGGGGCGTAGCACAGGCCGCGCAGCAGCATTTCGTAGGGAACCTTGAGGAGCGCTCTGCGCAGGCAAGCCTCTGGGGTCGAGCGATACCATCCGAGATATTCGACACGGAGGTCTCGACAGATGGCCGGCAGGTTGTAGCCGCGCATTTTGAGCTGCGTTGGAGCAACGTCACACAGCATGTCGACATATGTTCGGCTTTCGCAACCCCGCAAACTGCCCTGTCGCTTGCCAGGGCACTAGCCACTGCGGACAACCACATGGACTTCGCGCTGCCAGACGCGAGATACCACCAAGACATCGATGCTCCCGGCTTTAAACTTGCAGCATGGCTGAAAACATCGGAGCGTGACCCTCTTGCCGACAAATTCGACACACGGCGCGGCTCTGTTTCGGGCATTCCGGTGCGCCCGACCGGTGTGACACGCTCGGAACGGTTGGTCTTCGATCTTGCAAGCTCAACATGGCAGTCACCGGAGGGCACGGCAGCCATTGCGATCGATCAGTGGGGTAGCGGAGAAAACCACAATGGCCATGGCTGGCGTGCGACCGCCGATAGTGCGTTCCTAAAGGATCTACTTGCGCGGACCAACCACAGCCTCATCATCCTCGTTGAGATCTCACGCCAAGTTCGAGATGAGGAGATCAGCAGAAATCCGAAGCGATGGGAGCTCTATACCCTCGACGCCGCCGGTAAGCTGGTACGAGCGGAGCGCCACCGCCGTGATCTCGGGCGTTATTTCGTCCGACGCGAAGGATTGGCCAACAGCGTCGATACACTCGGCCGCTGGATGCTGCACCGCATCGCCGAGCTTGCTGAGATGCGGAAAAAAACCGATCCTGCCGAACGCAGCGCGCTCGATAGCGATATCGACGATTTGTGCCAAGCTTACCGCAAACGCAGGCGCGACTGGCAGTAGCCAATGATGAGGCTTCGGCATCGACTGGAAACCTCCGTGCTCCCTCATGATTGTAGGACGATCGCTATTCCCTTCAAGCCGTCCGATGCGTCCCGATCAAAAGGCTGAAACTCGATAATGTTCGCAGACACCGAAGAGATTGGCATGCCTTTAGACTCGTCCCAGCAATCCAAGCAACGCCGACTGAAGGAAATCCTTCAAGAGGAAATCAGCGCCGGTGATTTCGAGCATTTGACAGCGGCGTTAGTCAGCCGGCTACTTAATGTTGGCATCGCCGTAGCTAAATCTGGATTTCAGTTCGGCGGAGACGCAGGACCTGGCGGCCGTCAGGAGCGCCGCTTCCGCATCGAAACCAAGCGCTACGCGGATACCACTTCGTTAAGCCAGCGAGAACTGCTGGGCGAGCTCGATCATGCGATGCAACGCGATTCAGCACTAGAAGGTTGGTTCTTGACAGCCACCAGAGAGGTCCCGGAGCAGCTTGAGGAGGACCTGCTGTTACATGGTGAGAAAAACGGCGTTCCTGTTGTAGTGATCGATTGCAAATCCAATGACGACATCTGGAGCTTGACAGCTCTATGCTCCGCTGATCCTGAAATTCTTGACTCATTGGTATCAAAGGAGGCTGGCGATATCGTTCGAGACCTGGAATCGCTCGCTCTTGGGCAACGGCAACGTCTCGAGCGCGACTGCCAAGCTTGGCAACTCGGCTTCGAAACTTTGCGCAAGGCCTGCATGGGCGAATTGCAGCGGATATGGGAAACACCGCAGGCAGCCATTGCCAAGCTAGGTCAGGACGCGGCCGGAGGCTACCGGCCAGATCGCGTGCAGCGACGCAATGCCAGCCAAGCACTTGATAGATGGTGGATTAACGCAGCAGGCAGCAATGTGCCTGCGGCGATTGTCGGTTCAGATGGGGTCGGCAAGACCTGGGCAGTTCTGGATTGGCTCAACTCGAAGCGCGAAGATTTGCCGATCACACTCGTGATACCGGCATCGATGGTATCAGGGACGCGCGTCTCCAGTTCCTCGGACATGCGACGTTTCATCGCCGACCTTTTGGTCGACATCACAAAAGTGAGAGACCACGAACATTGGACGGCGCGCCTCAACAAACTCCTTCATCGCCCAGCCGACGACGGACCGGTTTTGACTCTGGTGTTCGATGGCCTCAATCAAGTCTCGGCAATTCCCTGGATTGATTTGTTTAGGACTCTTCAGGATGAAGAATTTATTGGACGAGTTCGTTGGATGGCGACGACTCGCGCCTATCACTTCGAAGAAAAGTTGAGATCTTTGACGGGTCTTAGCATCCAGCCGGAGCGCATCGATATCGGTCCCTACGACGATGCCGAACTCGACATAGCTCTGGCCTACAAATACCTTAAGAGAGAGGATTTACACCCCGAACTGATCCCCTTGGCGCGAACACCGAGGCTCTTTGCTCTGGTCATCAAATTTCGGGACCGTTTGATCGAAGCGGGCTCCATCACCCCACATCGACTTCTTTGGGAGTACGGCAAGGACACACTCGGTCCCCAAGGTGGCCGCGCTTTCAGCGAAAGGGAGTGGCGCGAGTGGCTGCAACAACTGGCCACAAAGGTCATCGATGGAGGCGCCAGATTCTCTCGCAAATCCCTTGCTGAAAGCGCTGGGCGCGAGGACCTGAACGAATCTGAGGTCTTTGCACGTATGAGCGACCTGATCGACGGCAATTTCGTCAACATCACCGCATATGGCTATGAGGCAACGCCGACCATCGTAGCGCACGCGTTGGGACTAGCGCTGCTGATCCACTTAGATGAGGCTGGCGACAGCGCTGAGCCGGAACTTGATCGCTGGCTCGATGCGATCGCCGGCCTTGACGAGCGCGCTGAAATCCTGCGGGCCGCTATCTCGATTATGGTCGCACGAGCTGTACACCTGCCCGACTATGCTCAGATGATTGTGGTATCCTGGCTCCAGAGCCAGAATATCCCAGACACGCACTTTTCCGACTTAATCGGTCTGGCGCGATCCCTAGTCGCTCCTCTGCTCAGTGCGATCGAAAAAATAGCATATGTGCATCGTTCAGCCCGACAATGGGCTGTCGAATCTATCCGCTCGCTTCCGCGCAACGATACCAAACTGGGAGCCCTAGTCGTTGCAAAGTCATCGCAATGGCTCAGGGTCGTCTCGCGCGATGTAGAAATGAGAAGGACTGACAATGGCGAGGCCGAGGCCAGACGCAGCGCCCGCCTGATTGAAAGGATTGGAGTAGATCGCTCGGGGGCCATCACTATCCTTGGAACAGACGTGACGCTTGTTGATCACTCATCGAATCCCGCAATAGAAACGATACCGACCCTGATCGAAGGCTTCCCCCTTAAGGCGGCCATTCCCGTGTTCGAAGCTGCGGCCTTAGCATTTGCCATAAACTCTCACGATGATATCTGGAATGGGCTCAAATGGTTGGTCCTCTTCAACGCACTTGATCACGACGAGACCGCTGGGGCTATCCGCATCAGAGCCATGGAAATTCTCGCTCTTGTGCCCGAGCAAGGCATTCACCCCGATATCGCCAAGCGCGTCGCGGCGCTTTTGCTCTGGCTGATATCGTCCGACGAAGACGATGCTGTAGCTCACTCCCTGAGTCCAGCGCTCTATTCCAACTGGAGCTATGACAAAGACTATCTGGCAAATCCTGGCAGGAGTTTCCTTGCTCTCGAAAGACGTCATGTCAATCAAGTGCTTGACGACAAGGAGCTGACATTGACATGGCGTCTCAGCCGGACCGAGACAATGTGGTTGGATCCGGCATTTTCCCCGCCGCCGGACGTCATTGACGAGATCAGGGCAAGTTACGTTGGTTTTCCAGTCAACGAACTCGACACGCAAATTTCGCAAACGAAAACCGACTTTGAGTTCGAGGAAAATGAGGTCTTTCTTGCCAGGGCTGTTCCAGATGTCCTTGCCGAATTGATCCGGGAGAAACTCAAAGGACTGGGCGCTCGACCAGCAAGTTCAAGGTTCTGGGTGGGCGCTCGCATCCGCAAACATACGCTCCTGTGGGATAGCGCCAGCGTCGAAGCGGCGCGCCAGTTGCGCGAGTCGTGTCGAGAGGAAACCGAAGACAGGGAAATGTTTGTCGGCTCGAACTTGATGATGATCGAAATCTTGGACAGAGCTGGCATCGACCAATTCAACACTGCGCTCAACGCACAGTTGGGGAACGATGTAGACTTCGAAGAGATCCTTGGGGAGTTGTCAGTCGATCAGGTCGATGAAATGATTTCGCGCTTCGGTGATCGCGGCGCGCCGGTGGTCGAAGCCCTGTTGGCCCTGCTCCTGTCAGCACATGTGCCGCTGAGCGAGGCCGCCTGGAATTGGCTGACGGAGCAAGCTCTTTCGGGCGAGACCAAGGCTCAGCGTTCGATAGCATTTGAGATTCTCACCATATCCGACGCTAAGCGATTTGGTGCGGCATTGCTCGATCGCGATTGGGGCTGGGCACCTAGCGGATTGCTACTGGTCAATCATTATGGATCGCAAGCAGTCGCCGAGGCAACGAGAAGCGTGCCCTTCGATCAATTGGTCATACGTCTGGCACCCTGGTTGCTGTTAGCGATCGCGCGCCAGCGGGGCAGCAGCACTCAGGAAACGTTGCTGGCAGCACAAATACTGGATGTAGTGCTGCGGCCCGCGACATTAGAAATGCCCGACCTAGGATCGAGAATAACGGTTCATTCCGATCGCAGAGAGGATCATCCATTTTCCTTCTCCCTGACCCCTCGTCCCGTTGAGGATGAGGGCGACCCAGCCGAGAAATTCAGAGCGATGTTCGATAACAAAAGTAGGGAAGAAGCTCGTCACCGTGCCGTCGAAACAGCCTTGGAGCGCATGGAAGACGCTCGCCAAGCGGGGGCCAGTCTGTATCTAATCACCTTTCAAAGTGAGGATCTCACGCCAGTCTTTAAAGTTGCTCCCGATTTGATCGCCGGCTGGGTGGAAGGCGCTATTGGTGAGACCGCTGACTTCCGGCGGCGCGTGTTGCTGGCGGAGGGTTTCTACATTGCGCTGTGCGAGGCGGCATTGCAGGAAAATCCTGAGCTCGGCATTACGCTATGGCGGGCGCTGAAGCGGATCGGGACATCAGGGTTCATCGGAGCATCTGGAGTACCAGAGCTGATTCACATCCCTTTTCGTGTTCGGCCGACACCTCAGTCGGCACAAATCCTCGATGAGCTCGTGGATATTTCCAATGCCCGGACAGACAGGGATCTTCTCGATCTTGCCATTGCTGCCAGCCTGAATGGACGTGGCGAATGGTTGGACGAGATGATTGACCGAGATGCACACTCAGACAAAAGGTGGCAACGATGGCGCTCAGAGGTTTTGGCGGGGTTTAGAACCGGAAACACCTTGCCGATCGACGAGGCCTGGGCGGAGGGGGTGCTGAGTGCAACAGAGCATCGCCAGGTTGAGGCCGCCAGATGGCGTCTAGCCGAAGCTGAGGCCCTACATTGGTGGGAAGCCTATTTGTCGGCTCCCACCGAGGCTGATGCCTACGCCGCCTGGATCCTTTTCGAGAAATGCGCGGATCGTCGCATACTTTCTAGGGTGAAAGCAGACTTGCCGAAAGCGCGCTCCGTCAACCGACTGGACCGTCTCAAGCGCGCGCACGCGAAATTCAATCAGGGAGACCTGCGCAGGGCAATTGAGAAAGCCGAGAAGAAGCTCGGCGAGAATTTTCTCGGGCGCAAGATCTACCGCGGCATCAGTCCGTGGATTACGGACTAGCCGAACGATGATCCACTCATCAGCCCGAAGCCAATCAGCATTGAGCTAAGAGCGCTTAATGTTCGCGCGATACTCATTTACCGGTCCGGTACCATAAGCTATATGCCTGAAGCGACGTGATGATAGCACAGGTCTTGATATTTCAATTTCCTGTGGAAAATGGAATCGAACCACCGGTATGATTTTAAATTGGGTAAATTCGCGGGTAATTGATCTTATCCACACTCGACATTAATTAACATATTCAAATAGTTATTTGAATTATTCGATTCCGCCCCTGGCACCATTCTTTTATCTCACGCCAATTCGCTTCGCTCACGGCTCCGATGGGGCGGCGTCTATACTCCGAGCGTGCCGGTCGTTCCGAAAATTGAGATCAAAAAAGCGCCGCCTGGGAGAACCAGAGGCAGCGCGGGTCATCACAGGTTGGGTGCCCTGTCCAACGGTCGACGGCCTAAAATCGGGAAAATGGCGGCCGGCGCAAGGGATGCAGTTGCGGCTGCGCCGGCCTAACGCCGGTTAGGCTCCCAGCGCCATCGGCGACGCTATCGAAGACATTTAGCCAGCACATCTTCCATATGGGGTAGAGGATAGTCCCGCTCGACCGGATTTGCCGCCAGGTTCCCCAATGGCGCTCCGGTTCATTGACGCTTTCGCCATCGCGGATAAACTACCGCCATGTGGCGCAACCTGCCTCCGTTGCGGAAGGGTGACGCAAGGGCGATGGTCATCGCTTTTGCCCTTGGCACCGGAAGGTCAACCACGGCTTCGGAACAGGATGGGACTGCGTGCGCATGGATCACGGCGACCCACTCTGTACGAAATCGCGACCCTGACGCGGCCACCTGTTCACTTGCCGAACCAGATGCCGACACCCGGGCGATTGCGAAAACCAGAACGCAGTGCGCAAACAATCGCTAGATGGAGCCGGCCTCCTTGCGGATCAGGCCCGCGACGACCTGCTCAGCCTCCCGCAGGAATGAACGCAGCTGACCGGGACTGGTTGTCTCGGCATGAGCCTGCATGTCCAGAATGTCGAGATAAAGCTCGACGGTGCGCTCATAGAGATGCGGGACCGTATTCGACGGACGCGCCCTGTTCAGCGCATTGGCGTATTTCTCCGAACCGCCGAAATGTCCCGGCCTTTTGTTCTCGTGCAATTCCGGACACAGGATCGCTACGCGCTTCTGCTGCTCCGGCATGGTCAAATCAGACATTTCGATCACTCCAGCACCGCCGCTGGCCCTAACGATGGAATTGTTCAGTCCGAGGCCAGAACGGCGTTCGCATCCAGATCCGGATGAATCGGACCTGCACACAATAGCCGGGGCACACTGACATCATTCTGTCAGGAGCGTGGGGCGTATCGGCAATGGTTCGTGCTGGCGGCTCCGCCCCTGGCAGGCTGTGATACCTCTTGACCGGCGGCTTGCCGCCGGCGGGCATCAGGATGAAGAAGCCGCGCCTGGCCCGGGGTGATGCCAAAGAACGCGCGAAACGCCGCGCCGAAGGCCGGGATGCTCTCGAAGCCGGCGATGGCGGCCGCCTTCGCCGGCTGCACACCCATCGTCAATGCACTCAAGGCCTCGGTCAGACGAGCCTGCTGTCGCCATTGCCGGAAGCTCAACCCCGTCTCGGCGCGGAACATGCGGGCCAGTGTCCGGCTTGATGCGTTTGCCAGCTCCGCCCACGCCTCCAGGCTCCTCCGGTCGTGGGGCCGATCGCGCAGCAGCGTAACCACCCGGCGCAGGCGTGGGTCCCGGGGCAGAGGCAGGCCGAGTGGCAGCGGCGTCGATCTTGCGATCTCGTCGAGGGCGAGTTCCGCCAGGTGATGACCCCTGCCGTGCTGCTCCCATTCCACTGGCTCGGCGCAGGCTGCAACGATCACCTCCCGCAACAGGCCGGAGACGGCTATGACCTTCGGCGCCACCCCGACCCGCGTTGCGGCATCCTCCCGCAGGAACAATTCCCGCATCGCCACCGGCCCGTCCATGCTCACCGCGTGTTGAGCACCGGCCGGCAGAAACAACGCCGTCGTTGGCGGCACCACGTAATGCGACGCCTGGATTTCCACACGCATGACACCGGAGATTGCATAGAGCAGTTGAGCCCTCGGATGATCGTGGAACCCCGACGAAAGGCCTGACGGATAATCGCAGGCGAAGCCCACCACAGGCCGCGGGGCGGTCTCGAACGGCAGGATCTCGGCTTGTCTTGTTGGCGACAGAAATTGGCCGGTCGTCTCCATCCGGCTAGCCTAAGCTAAGCCTGGCTTCTTTCAAGAAGCGTATTTTCCCATACAGGAGGGAACGACCATGAGCACGGGGCTCTTCCAGAGGATCGGATATGTCAAGGCGAGCCAGCTGGTCGATGGTCCGATCACGCCGGGCCAGAACAGGAAAAAAGCGCTCGAGGCCGGCAATCTCTGGGTCGGCCAATGCCATGTCACGGCACTCGATGCGCCCAGCCAGTGGCATCACCACGAAGAATTCGACAGCGTGATGTACATGCTGTCAGGTCGCATCCGGGTGGATTTCGGCATGAATGGCAGGGAGTCTTTCGAGATCGGCAAGGGCGATTACGCCTTTTTCCCGCGCCGGGCGATCCATCGCTGCCAGATCATCGAGGGAGGCAACGACGTTCACTACGTCTTCGTGCGTGTTGGCGAAGGCGAGACCGTCGTCAACGTCGAAGGCCCGGAAACAGTCGCTTCCGAACGGAACCACTCCGCCTGATCACCCGGCATCGTCGGCGGCGTCACCGCGAATGCGCCAGTTTCCCCGCGACGGTATCGACGATATACGCACCGATCGGCAGGGCAGCGGTCGCAGCCGGCGAAGGAGCGTTGCAGACGTGGGTTGTCCTCGCGGTCTGCACGATGAGGAAATCATGGATCAGGGTGCCGTCGGCCTTCACGGCCTGGGCACGGATGCCGCTCGGATGCGGTTCGAGATCCTCAAGCGTGAGCGAGGGGCAGTATTTCTGGCAGAGCGCGAGGTAGCGACGGCGGGAAAGAGCGCTGTAGAGTTCGTCAACGGCGGATGTCCGGTTGTTCCAGATCGCACGCCAGAAGCCGGGGAACGCAGCCAGGTCGATCGAATCCGCGACGTTCAGGCTGAGGCGGCCATAGCCCTCGCGGGCGAATGACAGGGCGGCATTGGGCCCGACGGTAACGAAACCTCCGATCATCCTGGTCAGGTGCACGCCGAGAAAAGGCAATGCCGGATCGGGAACGGGATAGATGAGGTGGCGGATGATGGCATTGCGTTCGGAGCGCAGCCGGAAGTAATCGCCGCGGAACGGCACGATGCGGAAATCGATGTCGAGGCCAGCCAGTCGGGCCATGCGGTCGGACTGGACGCCCGCGCAGGTGATCACGGAGCGCGCAAGCAAGGTGCCGCCATCGGTGTTGATCTCGACCTCGCCGGAATGCTCCTTGAAGCCTCGACAGACGGTGGCGAAGCGGATCTCCCCACCTGCGGCGGTGAACCGGCCAGCCATGCCGCGACAGACCGCGCCATAGTCGACGATGCCGGTCTCGCGGAACAGCAGCGCACCCAATCCGCTTATGTCGGGTTCCCGCTCGGCCAGTTGCGTGGCATCCAGCCGCACAGGCTCGAGGCCATTGGCGCGGGCGCGCGTTTCAAGATCGCCGAGCCGGGCGAGCTCAGCGCTGGAAGTCGCGACGATAAGCTTCCCGCACTGCTCATAGGGAATGGAATTCTCGCGGCAGAAGGCCATGGTCCGCGCGCTGCCTTCCCGACAGAACCGCGCCTTCAGCGAACCTGGAGCATAATAGACCCCGGCATGGATGACGCCGCTGTTGCGGCCGGTCTGGTGCCGGGCGGGCTCGTCCTCTTTTTCCAGCACGACAATCGAGGCGTGCTCGAACCGCTGCTGCAATTGCATGGCTGTCGAAAGACCGACGATGCCGGCGCCGATGATGCAGAAATCGAAGATCACGCTCGTTCCGTTGGCTTGAGGCCGTCGAGGCCCGCAACGGAGCATTACGCAGGGAAGGAACGATGGTAAGGTCCAGTTTTTCCCCACCGGGGAACCAGCAGAACCGATGTGACGGGTGGGCATGAAGACCAGGGCGAGAGGCCAGAGCGACGCGAACATGGTCTGGGAGCATCTCCTGGCCAGGCCCGATCCGTCGCGAGGCGCCATCACCATGCAGGTTATCGAGAGCTTCGTCGACGCGATCGTCAGCCGGCAGATCCCGGCGGGCGTGCGGGTTCCATCGACACGTGTCATGGCGGCAGCGCTCGGCATCGGCCGCAACACGGCGATCGCCGCCATCAACTCCCTCGTCGAACAGGGCTATCTCGTCGTGAAGGACCGTTCCGGCGTCTTCGTCGCGCAGTTCGGCTTCGAGACGGGAGCGACGGAAAGACGGAGCGGACCCAAGGAAGCGGGCTACGACTGGTACCGGCGCCTTGGCCTCGAACGCCCCTTGCCCCGTGCGCAACCTCCGGCCTCGCCTTCCTACAATTTCCGCTACGGCCAGTTCGACCCCAGCACCTTCCCGACCAGCCACTGGCGGCAATGCGAGCGCAGCGCGCTCGGCCTGACCCAGATCGCCGACTGGGGCCGCGACATGGTCGACATGGACGATGCCGGCCTCATCGAAAGCCTGCGCCGCCATGTGCTGCCCAACCATGGCATCTGGGCGGAAGCCAACGAGATCCTGATCACCCTTGGCGGGCAGGAAGGGCGCTATCTCGTGGCGCGGCTGCTCGGCCAGCCGGGCGTAACAGTCGGGCTGGAGCGGCCCGGACTGCCCGACATGGAACAACTCATCCGCTCGACCGCGGCAAAGCGGGTGCACCTGCCGGTCGACCAGAATGGCGCGGCACTTTCGGTGGAGCTGCGGCAATGCGACGTGATCTTCATCACGCCGGGCCACCAATGCCCGACAACGGCGGTGATGCCCGTGGAGCGCCGGCTTGCCCTGCTCGACATCGCGCACCGCCGTGACACCATCGTGGTCGAGGATACCTACGACACCGAAGTGCTGAGCCACGGGCGCACGACACCGTCGCTGAAGAGCCTGGATCGCGAAGGCCGGGTGATCCACATCGGCAGCCTTTCGAAGGCGGTGGCGCCCGGATTGCGCACCGGTTTCGTCGTCGCCTCGCCGCCGGTGATCGAGGCCTTGCGCGCCATCCGGCGCCTGATCCACCGTCATCCGCCCGGCAACATCCAGCGCACGCTGGCCATGTTCATCGACCGTGGCTACTACCACTCCTATCTGCGCAAGGTTTCGGGCATCCTGCAGCGGCGGCGCGAGGTGCTGAGCGCGGCACTCGGCGAGCTGAAGACACCGGCCCGCATCATCGGCAGCGAGGGCGCCTCAACCTTCTGGGTCGAAGTGCCGGCGTCCGTGGACACGACAGCGCTGAGCGCCCTGCTGGAAAACGAGGGCGTTCTCATCGATCCGGGCAGTCGCTTCTTCACCGGCGACGCCCCGCGCAACTACATGCGCATCGCCGTCTCGCAGATCCATGAGAGCCAGATCCGAAAAGGTGTCAGACGCATCGATGCGGCAATCCGAGCGGCGGCTTGAAGTTACCCGTAGTTCCGGTAACGCTCCACCGCGATCGCGATCTGGTCGTCGTTCAGGAGCGTGACGGGGCCAGCCTGCCGTGCCTGGATATACTGGCGGCAGAGGATTTCGAGGCGGTATGCGGCATTGAACGCCTTCCGCAGCGAGGTGCCATAAGCGATCATGCCGTGATTGCCGAGCAGGCAGGCGGTGCGCCCTTCGAGCGCGGCAACGGCGGATTGGCCGAGTTCCACCGATCCATAGGTCTCATAGGTGGTGCAGCGCACGTCGCCGCCGCCGAAGGCCGCGAGCATATAGTGGAACGGCGGCAGCGCCTGGTTGGTGCAGGCCATGGCGACGCAATGGTCGGAATGGGTGTGGACCACGGCTTCTGCTCGCGGAAAGGCACGGTAGATCGCGGCGTGCATCGACCATTCGCTCGATGGCCTCTGCCCTTCCGCGCATCGTCCATCCATATCCGTGCGGACGAAGCTTTCCGGCCCGATCGTCTCCGCGGAAGCACCCGCCGGCGAGATCAGCATGCCGTGCTCATGGCGCACGCTGATGTTGCCTGCCGCCAGGAAGATCAGTCCGGCGCGGTCCAGCTCGCGATAGAGATGGGACAGTTCAGCGCGTTTGTCTGCTTCGACGGACATGGTGATCTTTCCGGGCGTTGGTGGGCCGTCAGGCCAGGGTCATTGATCGCGAGGAGAGCCGCGCAGCACAGCAGGAACAGGTCGCACCCTGGAAGGCCGAGCCCTGCCAGTCCGCATAGCCGGCCCGCAGCCCATCAATCGCTGGCCCGGTTTCCGCGGCGAGTGCCCGCAGGTCGGCGGCCACGACCGCGGCCCTGTCAATCAGCGCGGCCTCGTCGAGCACGGTGACGGCGCCGTTGCGCAGCAGCCAGTTGCCGTCCACCATCAGGGAATGCACGCAGCGCGCATCGGCATGCGCGACGATGGAGCCCGAGCTGACCGGAGCCACCGCCAGTCCCGGCGCACGCGGATCGAGTATCAGCACATCGGCGACGGCGCCTGTTTCGAGTCGGCCGCGGACGGCCTGGTTGCGGAACACCCCGGCGCCTGCCGTGGTGGCGGCGTAGAGAACCTGGCCGGGTTTCGGCCAGTGCCGGAAGTCGCTGCCGGGATCGCGTCCGGAAACCAGCATATGCCGCATCACCTCGAACAGGTCATGGCGGCCGCCGGCATTGGAACAATCGGTGCCGAGGGCGACCTCGAGACCGAGTTCGAGGTCTTCGCGAATGGTCTTGCGCCCGGAGCCCAGCATGGCGTTGCTGATCGGGTTGAAGGAAAGGGTCACCCCGCGCCGGGCGAGCAGTTCCTTCTCTTCGCGCGTCAGCCAGACGCCGTGAGCCACCGACAGCCGGTCGTGCAGCAGGCCGGCGGCATCCAGTGCCCTGACGAGACCGCCACGCCAGCGGGCGTCGGCGAGCTGTCTCTGCGGGAACGTCTCCAGGAGATGCGTGTGGCTGCCGAGGCCGAGGCTGTCCTGCAGCCGCTGCCACAGTTTCCAGAAATCGTCCGAGCAGCGCTGCGGCGCGTTGGGGCCGCACATCAGTTCGACGCGGCCGTGCCCTTGCTGCCGCAGCCGGACCGCGAGCCCGCGATAGAGCGCTTCGATCTCTTCGGCGCGGCGCGGCGCCAGCGGCAGCAGGCGCGCCGCGAGCTCCGTGTCGAGCGGGATGCCCAGCAGCTCCTCGTCGCGCAGGTCGGCGAAGAACGGGGCGAAAGCAACCCTGAGGCCGGATTCGAGATGGGCTTCGAGGCCGATCGCCGCCCGGCCCGCCTGCGGGAAATGGTCGACATAGCTGCCGATGCCGTTGCGGATCAGTTCGACCGCCGTCAGCTGCACGCTGAGGCGCGCCGCCTCGTCGGTGAAACCGCGACCGTGGTTGATGGCGTGGAACGACCAGAGCTCGAGCGGCAGGGAATTCTCGGTCCCCCTGAAGAGCGTCGAGGAGGAATGGACGTGGCAGTCGGCCAAAGGGGGCATCAGGATCATGCCGGCCGCGTCGATGACCTCGTCGGCGCCGAGTGCGGCCGAGGCCGCTCCGGCCGGGGTGAGGACGGAGACGATGCGCGTCCCCCTGACCAGCAGGCCACCTGGCATGAACCCGGCATCACCACCCGGCCAGATGGTCGCGCCGATGAAGCAGGTCGACCTGTCGCCGCTCATGACAGCGGCTGCTTTGCAAATGCCCGCAGGATCATGGCCGGCGCGAAGACACCGATCGAGGTCGCGACAGCCGAGACCAGACGCGGTGGCGTGACATCGAAGGCCGGATACCATCCCCCGGCCAGATAGGAAGCGGTCCGCATGCCGAGGCAATAGAGCGACTCGTCGCCGTCGCGCTCCTCCATCCTGACGTCTTCCGGGCTCGGCGCCTTGGCATCGGGAAAGCGGACCATGGCGATGAACGGTATGCCGAAATGATGCGCGGCGATGGCCAGTTGCAGCGTGCCGACCTTGTTGATGACATGGCCGGACAGGGTGACGCGGTCGGCTGCGGTCATCAACCGGCTGACCAGGCCACGGTCCATGGCATGGGCCGCCATGCCATCGGTGATCACCGTCGTCTCGATGCCCATCTCGGCCACGCTGTGTGCCGTCAGCCGTGCGCCCTGCAGATAGGGTCTGGTCTCGGTGCAGATCACCTTCACCGACTTCCCGGCCTTGATGGCGCTGCCGAGCGCATGGATCAGCCCCGACTCGGCCCAGCAGTGGGTGAGGATGGTGTCGCCGTCCTCGATCAGGCTGGCGGCGCTGGCACCGAGCTTGCGGCTGAGTTCCGCCTGCCGGTCCCATGCCTGGCGGGTGGCGGCTTCGATGCGCTCGGCCATGTCGGCGCTATCCATCCAGGCCTCGGCCTCGGCCTGCAGCAGGCCGATGACATCACGGATGTTGTTGTTGGTCGGTCGTGTCCGCAACAGTCGGGCGGCGGCATCGGCGAGCGCCTGTCGGCGCGCCGCGGGCAGAAGCGAACTCGCCTTCCTGGCGGCAAGCACGAAGCCGGCGCTGGCGGCGAAGAAGGGGCCGCTGCTCTGGGTCACCATCTGCTCGATGGCCATCGCCACCTCTTCCAGGGTCTCGCAGTCGACGAAGCGGGTCTGGAACGGGAAGACCCGCCGGTCGAGGATGCGCACACGGTCGGGCTCGAGCAGGACGCTCTTGGCAATAAGGGTCGGCATAGCGATAGACGTGTCCATCACCGTCTCCATGTCAGAAATGTTCTTGGCAGAACCCCGGCAGCGCCGGGCTTCGTCTAGACGTCCGCTGCCGTGAACGCCGTTCGCCCGGCCTCCCTGGCTTTTTGATCCCACTCCGCCAGCCGCCTGATGGCTTCCGCGCCGGTCAGGCAGGCACGCGCCACGCCGCCGCTCTCGTCCCAGACGCCGGTGATGCGGTTGGCGATGACCGAGCAGATCGCGCCGGCGCGCAGGCCGTAGATCCGCGCCAGCGTCAGGAGCGCCGCCGTCTCCATCTCGAAATTGAGGACACCTGCCCGCTTCATCTCCTCCAGGATACGCTCGCCCTCGGGCGCGACATAACCGTTGAAACCCGGCCGGCCCTGGCCGGCGATGAAGGAGCCTGTCGTGGCGCCGGTGCCGACGCGATGGCTGAAGCCATTCGTGGCAGCAGCATCGACCAGCGCGAAGGTGACTTCGTGCGAAGCGACGGCAGGGAACTCATTGCGGACATAGAAGTGGCTGGTGCCGTCGAGGCGCACCGATGCATCGTTGATGATCAGCGACCCGGGCTCGATATCCTCTCTCAGCGTGCCGCAGGTGCCGACACGGATGAAGGTATCGGTGCCGAGCTTGACCAGGTCGGCAAGCACGATGTCGAGCGACGGCGCGCCCATCATGGTCGAGACAGCGCCGATGCGTACGCCCTTGTAGGTGCCGGCAGCCGCCCGATAACCGCGTGGCAAGGCGATCACCTCGGCCGCGTCCCACTGGCTTGCCATGAAGTCGACGCGCTCGGGATCGCCCGGCAACAGCACGTAACGGGGCAGGTTGAGCGCGGCGAGCGCATTGATGCGACGGCGGTCGCCGGTATTTGCTGTCGCGGTTTCGGTGGATTGACTGGTCATCTTGGTTTCCCTGGCCGCGCGATCAGGCGGTCCGCCATTTGACGAAATATTTCTCTGCCAGCACCACGGCCCCGAACATCGCCAGCGCCAGCGCCGACGACATCATGATCGAGGCGTAGAGCAGCGGAGTGCGGTAATCGAAGGTCGACTGGATGATCAGCATGCCGATGCCGGACTCCGCACCGACCCATTCGCTGACGATGGCGCCGATGACGCTGCTGGTGGCGGCGATCTTCAGGGCCGTGAACACGAAGGGCAGCGAACGCGGCAGACGCAGGCGGAAGAACACCTCGACCGGGCTGGCCGACATGATCTTCATCAGTTCCATCTCCGAATGCGACACCGCTTCCAGGCCGCGCAAGGTGTTCACCAGCGTCGGGAACATGCAGATGATGGCGGCGATCGCGATCTTCGACGACATCGACAGGCCGAAGACGAGGATCAGCACCGGCGACAGCGCGATGATCGGTATGGTGTTGAACAGCACGACGACCGGGAAATAGATGGCCCGCAGGCGCCGGCTGTGCACGAAGATCGTCGCCAGCAGGAAGCCGATGCCGTTGCCGACGAAGAAACCGGCAATGGCTTCCACCGCCGTCGGCTGGATGTTTTGCCAAAGCAGCCGCCGGTTGTCCCACAGCGCGTGGACCACGGTGAGCGGGTCTGGCGCAATGAAGGGACGCACCTGGAAGCCGGTGATGACCGACTGCCACAGCGCAATCAGCGAAAGCAGGCCGATCACCGGCCAGGCCCATGACAGCGAGGGTCTCATGCGTGCCCCCGTGGCCCGTGCGCCGTCTCCATTACGCCGCGCAGGCGCGATGTGATGTCGAAGAAAGCAGGCGAGGAGCGATCGATGCCATTGCCGGGTTTGTGCTCGTCGAGTTCGATCGTCTCGACGATCCGCCCGGGATGCGCGCCCATCACCACGACCGTCTGGCCGAGGAATGCTGCCTCCGACAGCCCATGCGTGACGAAGACGATCGTTGTGCCTGTCTCGCGCCAGATGCGCAGGAGTTCGTCGTTCAGGCCGTCGCGGGTGATTTCGTCGAGCGCGCCGAACGGTTCGTCCATCAGGAGGATATCCGGCTTCGTCACCAGGGCCCGCGCGATCGCCACGCGCTGGCGCTGCCCGCCCGACAATTGCCAGGGCTGGGCGTCCTCGCGTCCCTTCAGGCCGACGAGTTCCAGCAGTTCGCGCGGATCGCGATGCGACCGCCTCTGTGCCGACCAGCCGCCGACCTGCAGCGGCATCTCGACATTCTCCAGAGCCGTGCGCCAGGGCAGCAGCGTTGCCTCCTGGAACACGAAGGAGATGCGGCGCTGGCGGCGCACCTCCTGCGGGCGGTCGCCAAACACCCGGATCGTGCCGCCGGTGCTCTGCAGGAGGTCGGCGATGTTGCGCAGCAAGGTGGACTTGCCGCAGCCGGAAGGGCCGATCAGCACCACGAACCGGCCTTTCGAAACCCGGAGGTCAAGGCTGCGGTAGGCAGTAAGCTGGCCGAATGACATTGTGAGGTCGCTGACCTCGATGGCGATTTCTCCAGACATCGCTTATCCCAGTTTCGGACGGACGTCCGCGGTGGCGTCGAGCACCTGCCAGGATACACATTTCTCGACCACCGGCGCCGCCCCGGCGAAACGGCCCGCCTGCTTGAACAGCGCAATCTGCGTCTCGATCTTTGTGGCGTCGTGCCAGCCCCAGCCGTGTTCCCGGGTCTCCTGATCGAAGGAGAGCGCCATGATCGTGTCCACGGTCTTGTATTCGATTTCGCGGTCGAGCGCGGGATAGGCATCGCACATGATGTCGACGGCGGCCCGGCGGTTCTCGTAAGCCCAGCCCCAGCCGCGCGAAACGGCGCGGACATATCTGGCGAGGTTCTGCTTCTGGCCGTCGAAGGTTTCGGCGCTGGTGAAATAGGAATTGGCGTAATTTGGGATGATGTCTGACGCCACGAGAGCGACGAAGTCCGGACCAAGCACCGAGAGCGCCTTGGTGTTGGTGAGGAAGCCGGTGACGGCATCGACCTGGCCGGTCAGCAGCGGCGTCATGTCGGCGCCCATGGTGACGACCTTGACCGTGGAGACATCGAGGCCGCTCTTGGCCATGATCAGGTCGAGCAGATAGCGACCGTTCGGGTTGATCGCGACCGTCTTGCCGACGAGATCCTGCGGCGTGCGGATCGGCTTGCCGGGCAGCGAGATATAGGCATAGGGCGAGCGGCGGAACCCGCTTGCGAACAGAAGCAGGGGACGACCCGCCTCATAGGCGGTCAGCAGCTGCGCAGTGGAAGAGAACTGGCCGGCGGCCGCCTGCCCCGCCAGCACCGGCGGCACGGTCTGCGCGTTCGGCCCGCCGGGTCCGAACACGGCAGTCAGTCCCTCTTCCTTGAAGAAGCCCTTCTGCTGGGCGACGATATCGCCGAGCTGGCCGTTGCCGATCAGCCAGTCGAACTGGATCCGCACCTCGACGCCATCGTCGGCGAAGGCCGGTCCGAAGGACACCATCGCCCCGCCCAGACCGGCGGCAATGCTGCCTTTCAGCAAGGTGCGCCTGTTTATTCCCCCCATCATCCCGTTCCCTTTTCAAGGTGATTGTTTGTTCTTGTTCGCCAGTCGTAACCGCACTCCCTGTCACCGGTAAGAACCAGTTATGTGAATAGAAGGAACCACTTTGGAACAAGCCGGCGCACGCTGTCGCGTATCTGCCGGAGCGCGAATGGAAAGGAAGTTCTCTGACACTCCTCGACTTCGCCGCGACACACAGCTGGGTTGCGCGAAGATCAGTTGTCAGCGGATTGCGTCGATCTGGGAAAACCGGCATTGATCGCGCCTGCAACATCCGAGACGCGCCATGGAAGAAAAAACTGAATCGAAGAAATCGGTCCGTAAACGCGCCGACGAAATCAAACCGTTTCGCTGCAAAAACCTGATCGCCGTGCTTGAGAACCCGACGGATGTGAAGAACATCGGGACAGTGATCAGGAATGTGAACGCCCTGGGTGTCGAGAAGGTCTATGTTGTCGATCCTCGCCGATCCCTGCCTGACGACTGGCAGGATTTGCGCGATCGGAAATCGGTTTCGAAAACATCCGTCTCCGCAGTGAAATGGACATTCGTGAGGCGCTTCGACAGCACCGACGAATGCTTCGACCATCTCGATAAAAAGGGATTCACGTCGATCGTCACCTCACCCCATGTGAAGGGCAAGGCCAGTATTTTCCTTCACGAAGGCGACTACACCGCTCACACCAAACTGGCGGTCTGGTTCGGCAGCGAAGCGATCGGTATCAGTGACCTTGCCGTCCAGAGAAGCGCGATGTGCGTCAGCATCCCGATGTTTGGCATGATCGAAAGCCTCAACCTCGGCACGAGTTCAGGCATCGTCCTGTATGAGGTCGCAAAGCAGAGACGCGAGTATCAAAGCAAGTACAGGTGGCGCAATCAAAGGGGCGAGCGTTCCACTCCCTTGCCGACCGTGATCTCTCCCGAAACCGAGGCCACAAACTAAAAATCCCCGGAAGCCTCAAGCCTCCGGGGTGTCGGGAAGACAGAAATCCGGCCGGTTCTAGCCGGCTGCACCCTCGATGACGCGGCAGATGGCGTCGCGCGTGGCATCTTCGGGCGCGATCTGGCCGGCCTGCACCATGAACACCACATCGATGCGGCTGCCCTTGCCGGACTTGCGTAAGACGACACGCAGCGTCTGCTCGCGGCCGGAGCCGGAGGTTTCCTGCTTGGCGGTCAGCGAACCCATCGCCTTGTCGACCTTGATGTTTTCGAACCCCTCGGCGAGCATGACGCGATGGGCGTTGTCCAACGCCTTTTTGGCGTCTAGCTTCAGGACACCAAAGCTCTTGTAGCTGACGGCCGTGACCGACGGCACGCCGACGACCGAGAAATTCTTCTTGCAGGCCTGGGCGTTCGCCGCAGAGACCGCCAGGAGGGAAGCCGCCGCGGCGACCAAAATCTTGCTGATCATGAAAAACCTGTGCCTGAAAATTGTTCTGCTTGTTTGTAAGCAATTCCGGACGCGGAAGCACTGCCGGAGCTGCTTGCGGGTACCAGGCCTCGTTTCCTGGCAGCTCCCAGCAATAGTCGCCTAGCCGGCAACATGCCAGCGCGAGAATGTACTAGTCGAGCCAGTTCAGCGGCCCGTGACACAGCACCGTCTCGCGCCGTGAACTGTCTCACAATGCGGCGGTCGCGACCGTAAAGGGCAGGACGTCGGCAAGGAAAGACGCAACCGCAGATGGCAGGCTGGCGGAAGCCGGTGCGTAGACGCCGCAGGCGGAAAGCAGACCGCGTTTGTTGGCGGTGAGGCCGAGATGGCGCCAGATGGTGCGGGTTGCGTAAGGCATGTTGTTGTTGCGCCAGGATATGCCCATCGTCAGGCCGCGAAGATAGCGGCGCTGGTGCAGTTCGAACGGCATCAGGATCGTCTGGCCGAAGGTCGGCGCCTCGCCACGGGTCAATTCGGTCAGGAAGATGCGCTGGCGCTGGTAGGCGGCGAGGCCGACATAGCGCGAGCGCTGGGAGATGCCGCGTTCGGGATCGAAGATGCGCTCCAGTGTCGTGACGACGACCTGGCCATCCTTCTCGCGCATGTGGGCGCAGGAACAGACGACCTGGCCTGGCCAGGAAAGTGATACGTGCCAGGTCTGGTAGAAGCCGAGATGCGGCCGCAGCGCGCGCAGGTCGCCCGGAAAAGCGTCGTCCAGCGGTCCGGCATCCATGGCCGGGCGACTTTTCTCCGTCAGCTTCCGCTGGAAGGCATGCGGAGGCAGGTTGAAATCGGCCGGATCGAGACCGAAGGCGCCGGCAATCCGCAGACGATTGTGCGCGGAAGGCAAGGTCCCGGCGTTGAGATAGCGATTGAACTGCTGCCTATTGACGCCGACGACCCGGCACAGGTCGGAAATCGATCGCCGGGTGCTGCAGGCAAATTTGAGGTTGGCGAGAAAATTGACCGGGGCGTCGTGCATCGGTGTGTCTTGCGGAAATGGAGGCCTGCTGGGGGAACGAAAGCAATGCCAGTGTAAACTCGCTTAAAGCCGCGTCAACGCGCGAAATTGCGCAGGCGCGGGCCCGGATCATTATCGGTCCCGAGCGCCATTTCCGGCTGCTCCAATAATGGGGACACAATGATCAAGCTGGGCAACACGTTGAACCTCTCGCGTCGTACATTCCTGCAAGGCGGCACGCTTCTTGGCCTGTCGGCCGCTGCCGGAACCTTTTCCCTGCCGGCTATGGCCGAGGAACCGGTGCGCGGCGGCACCTTGCGGATGGGCCTCGAGGGCGGCGCTTCCGCCGACGCGCTCGACCCGGCGCTGGCATCGGCAAGCGTGCTGTTCGTGATCGCGCATTGCTGGGGCGATACGCTGGTCGAGTCCGATCCCAAGACCGGCATCGCGGTGCCGTCACTGGCCGAATCCTGGTCACCTTCGCCGGATGCCAAGGTGTGGACCTTCAAGATCCGCAAGGACGTGCGCTTCCACGACGGCAAGCCGATGACGGTCGCCGACGCGGTCGCCACGCTGCAGCGCCATGCCGGCGCCAAGTCGCAATCGGGCGCGCTCGGCCTTTTGACCGGCATCGAAAAAATCGAGGACAAGGCCGGCGACCTGGTCATCACGCTGAAGGAAGGCAATGCCGACCTGCCGCTGGTGCTGACCGACTATCACCTGCAGATCCAGCCGGGCGGCGGCAACGAGAACCCCGCCGCGGCGATCGGCACCGGGCCTTACAAGCTGGTCAAGTTCGAGCCGGGCGTGCGTGCTGCCTTCGAGCGAAACAAGGACGACTGGCGCCAGGACCGCGGCTATGTCGACGCCGTCGAGATCACGGTCATGAACGACCTGACCGCGCGCATCAACGCGCTGCGCTCAGGCCAGGTCGATTTCATCAATGTCGTGCAGCCGAAGGTCGTGCCGCTGCTGAAGCGGCTGCCCGAGGTCGAGATCCTGCGCACGCCCAGCAAGGGCTTCTACGCCTTCCTGATGCATTGCGACACGGCTCCCTTCGACAACAACGACCTGCGCATGGCGCTGAAGCTGGCGATCGACCGCGAGGCGATCCTCAAGCAGGTGGTGGGCGGCTTCGGCACCATCGGCAACGACTACCCGATCAATGCCAGCTACGCGCTGGCGCCGACCGACATCGAACAGCGCCCATACGATCCCGACAAGGCGGCGTTCCACTACAAGAAGTCCGGACATGACGGACCGATCCTGCTGCGTACCTCCGATGCCGCCTTCCCCGGCGCGGTCGATGCGGCGCAGCTTTTCCAGATCAGTGCGGCCAAGGCCGGCATCAAGCTCGACGTGCAGCGTGAGCCGAGCGACGGCTACTGGACCGAGGTGTGGAACAAGAAGCCGTTCTGCGCTTCCTACTGGGGCGGCCGCCCGACGCAGGATGCGCGCTACTCGACCTCCTATGTGTCGAACGCAGAATGGAACGACACGCGTTTCAAGCGTCCGGATTTCGACAGACTGGTCGCCGAGGCCCGCGGCGAACTCGACGAGAACAAACGCCGCGCCCTCTACCGCCAGATGGCGGTGACCGTGCACGACGAGGGCGGACTGATCCTGCCGGTGTTCAACGACTACCTGAACGCCTCGTCGAAGAAGCTGAAGGGCTTCGTCGACGACATCGGCAACGACCTATCCAACGGTCGCATCGCCAGCCGGGTCTGGCTCCAGGCCTGAGACAGGACTTCCCGCGCAGTAACAGGGGCGGCACGTACCGCCCCAATCTTCCTTCAAACAATGGCGGCGCGTACCGCGCCGCAATCTTCCTTCAAACAATGGCGGCGCGTACCGCGCCGCCGGTACTTTCATGGTTGGTTTCATGTCGAATACGAACTTTCATGTCATCGAGAACGAGTGGATCGTGCTCAAGGACGGCACGCGGCTCGCTGCGCGCATCTGGATGCCGGATGACGCGGGGCAAGCACCGGTCCCCGCGGTCCTGGAGTTCCTGCCCTACCGCAAGCGCAACGGCACCGCGCCGCGTGACGAATCCACCTATCCTGTGTTCGCCGCCGCCGGCATTGCCGGCGTGCGCGTCGATATCCGCGGCAGCGGCGAATCCGACGGCGTCATCGATGGCGAATACACCCCGCGCGAGCTTTCCGACGCCATCGAGGTGATCGAGTGGATCACCGCACAGCGCTGGTCGAACGGCAGCGTCGGCATGATGGGCATCTCCTGGGGCGGCTTCAACTGCCTGCAGGTGGCGGCGCTGAAGCCGCCGGCCCTGAAGGCGGTGATCTCCATCGCCTCCACGGTCGATCGCTACAATGACGACATCCACTACAAGAACGGCACGCACCTGTCGGCGCAGCTTTCCTGGGCAGCGACGATGAGCGCCTACCTGTCGCGCTCGCCTGACCCGGAGATCGTCGGCGAGCGCTGGCGTGCCATGTGGCTGGAACGATTGGAACAGGAGCCCTTCTTCATGGAGGAATGGCTGTCGCACCAGCGCCGAGACGACTTCTGGAAACACGGCTCGATCGGCGAGGATTTCGACGGCTTCCCGGTTCCGGCGCTGGTTATTTCCGGCTGGGGCGACGGCTACCGCAACACGCCGCTGAAGGCGGTGGCCGGCATGCCGGGCAAGGCCAGGGCGCTGGTCGGCCCGTGGGTGCATAAATATCCGCATTTCGCCTATCCGAAGCCGCGTGCCGATTTCCATGCCGAAGCGATCGCCTGGTGGCGCCGCTGGCTGTGCGACGAAAACAACGGCACCGATGCCGTGCCGCAGGTGCGTGCCTATATCCTCGACGGTCCGCGCCCGGCGCGCTGGCGCGAGGCCGATCCCGGCTACTGGGTGGCCAAGGATACGTGGCGCGAACCCGAAACCGTGACGCTGGCAATCGGCTCCGGCGGGCGGCTGGAACATGATCCGGCAGAGCGGGCCGGCGGCAACGCCCAGCTCAACTCGCCGCTGGATACCGGAACGGCCGCCGGCGAATTCTTCACGCTGAAGCCGGATACGGAAATGGCCGGCGACCAGCGTCTCGACGATGCCGGTTCGCTGACGTTCGAGACCGTGATGTTGACCGACGAATGCGTCATCCTCGGCCAGCCCGTGCTGAAGCTCAGGCTTTCCAGCGACGCGCCGCTGGCCAATCTGGCGGCGCGGCTGGTGGATGTGCATGCCGACGGCACGGCCACCCGCGTCTCATTCGGCGTGCTCAACCTCGCGCATCGCGATGGCAACGCCGAACCGAGAGCGCTGGAACCCGGCAGGACGGTCGAGGTGATGCTGGTGCTCGACGCGTGCGGCTACCGCTTCGGGCCGGGACACCGCATCCGGCTGTCGCTGTCGAGCGCCTATTGGCCGATGATCCTGCCGCCACCGTATGACGCGACGCTGGACATCGACCTTTCGTCCATCGAATTCAGCCTGCCGCTGCTTGGCCAACATCGTCTTATCGACGTGCCGGAGCCGGCCAATCCCGATCCGCTGCCGCGTTACGAGACGCTCGAGCAAGGTTCGGCAGGTCGCGTCGTCGAGCGCGACATGCTGAACGGCGTCACCCGCTACAGGGTCAGCGAGGACACCGGCCTCAACCGCCATCCCGGCAATGGCCTGAGCGCGCGCGACACCACCGAACAGGTGTGGTCGATCGTGCCGGGAGACCCGCTGTCGATGACGGCCGAAATCATCTCGCACAGCCTTGTTGCCCGTGAGGGCTGGGAAACCCGGACCCGCAGCGTCATCAAACTCTCCTGCACCGAAACGGAGTGGATCACCTCCGAACACATGCAGGCCATGCATGACGGGACCATCGTGTTCGAGCGCGACCGCAGCGTGCGCATCCCGCGCGATCATATGTAAAGGATGCCCGGCTTTCCGTGCTGTCTCCGGTCGGTACGGAAAGCCGCCGGGCCGGATAACCTCGATCCATTCGAAACCCATAATATAAGCCACTGAATTTGTTACATAATTGTAATGTTGCCATTCAGTTTTGGTTCATGTTTCGAGACCTAATCCTCCTTGTGTGAACACATCAGGAGCCACACAGATGAAACGTCTCATTCTCTCCGGCATGGCGATTTCGATGCTCGCCGTATCGAGCCTGCCAGGCTTTGCCGCGCCGATCGCCGTTCCTGGCGTTCCTGACTCGAACCTGATCTCGGCGCAGTACCGGGAACCGGTTCGGAAGGACCGCCGCGTCGTCGACGAACGCGTCATCGTCAAGAAAAAGGTCGTCACCAAGCAGGTGGTGGTCAAGAAGCGCTGGAAAAATGGCCAGCGTTACGACAGCTGGCGCAGTGCCAAGGGCATGAAGGACTACAGCCGTTATGGTCTGCGCCGTCCCGGACCCGGACAGCATTGGGTTCGCGCCGGCAACGATTATCTGCTGGTCGGCATCGCCACCGGCGTGATCGCGAGTGTGATCGCCGCACGATAGGCGCAGCATTGCCTCTCGGCAAAAAAGGCGACCCTCGCGGGTCGCCTTTTTCTGTCTCCGTCAGTCTGCGCCAGCTTCGACAGCGAAGCCATCGTCGTTATTCGACGGCGGCAAAGTCGGCCGGGTCGAAGTCGTAGCGCGTCGAGCAGAACTCACATTCGACGCTGATGTGGCCCTCTTCCGTGCTGTCCTTGATCTCCTGCGCGGTGAAGCCTTCAAGAATGCCGCGGATCTTGTCGGACGAGCAGGAGCACTGGTCGGCGACATGGACCTCGTCGAACACGCGCACGCCATGCTCGTGGAACAGGCGGTAGAGCAGCCGTTCGGTTCCAACCGTCGGGTCGATCAGTTCAGCCGGTTCGACGGTGGCCAGCAGTGCCAGCAATTCCTGCCATGAATTGTCGGCCGGATCGAGCACCGCTTCCGCCGCATCGCCGTCGCCGCCCGGAA
This sequence comes from Mesorhizobium sp. NPDC059025, assembly GCF_042739655.1. Classification (NCBI taxonomy): domain Bacteria; kingdom Pseudomonadati; phylum Pseudomonadota; class Alphaproteobacteria; order Hyphomicrobiales; family Phyllobacteriaceae; genus Mesorhizobium; species Mesorhizobium sp. NPDC059025. The sequence goes on from NZ_JBHYIM010000010.1 coordinate 105,958, forward strand.
GATCGGGTACGCGCATGCGCTCCGGCGCTTCGGGCAGGAACTGCGCAAGCACACCGCCGGCGCGCCACTGCTTGCGCCCGCCCGGCAGCACCAGCTGGGCCACGGCAAGCCTGAGGTCGGTCGGGATCTGCTCCGACTGCCTGAAATAAGTGCGCGCGGCCTCTTCCAGCGAGGTGTTGTCGAGCTGGACGATGCCCTGGTAGCGCTGCGTGTAGGCGCCCTGGTCGATGGTGAGCGCCAGCACGCCGGAACCCAGCAAGGTCTCGGCCGACACGTCGCCTGCGGCGATCGCCGCCGCCAGCTTGTCGGCATCGAAACGGGCATAGGCGCGCAGCGCGTTGGGCGTCGAGAAGTCGGCGACCAGCATATCCACCGGCCCGTCGGTGCGGGTCTGCAGGATGAACTTGCCTTCGAACTTCAGCGAGGTGCCGAGCAGCACGGTGACGACACAGGCTTCCGCCAGCAGCCGGGCAACCGGCTCCGGATAGTCATGGCGCGACAGGATGGCGTCGAGCATTGGCCCGAGCTGGACGGCGCGGCCGCGCACGTCGAGCGGGCCGACCTCGAACGGCACGACATGGTCGTCGCCGGCATGGCCGAAGTCGCCGAGTTTGGGGGCCGTTTCCGTCATTCCGTGTTCAGTCAAAACAGTCGTTTCCAACATGACAAAGTCTCCCGGCGCGGCACAACCGCCCTTTTGGGAGCATGCCTTCAAACGCCAATGATTTGCGTGATGCCCGGGAGATAGGCATCACACGGTGCTGTATCAAGTCGCAGGCCCTTGCCGCAAAACCGCGGGACACTTTTGCGGGGCCTGCTGGTATCAAGTCGCAGGCCCTGATCGCAAAACCGCGGGACACTTTTGCGGGGCCTGCCGATATCAGGCGCCGAGACACCAGGCCAGCACTGCCTTCTGCGCATGCAGCCGGTTCTCGGCCTCGTCGAACACCACGGAATGCGGACCGTCGATCACCTCGTCGGTCACTTCCTCGCCGCGATGCGCCGGCAGGCAGTGCATGAACAGGGCATCGGGCTTGGCCTTGGCCATCAGCGCGGCATTGACCTGATAGGGCACGAACACGTTGTGGCCACGCGCACGGTGCTCCTGGCCCATCGAGACCCAGGTGTCGGTGACGATGCAGTCGACCTGGTCGACCGCTTCCTCGGCCGAGCGGGTGAAGCGGATCTTGCCGCCGTTGCCCTTGGCCCAGTCGACGAATTTCTGCTCCGGCTCGCTGCCTTCCGGCACGGCGACATTCAGGTTGAACGCGAAGCGAGCAGAAGCCTCGACAAGCGAATGCAGAACATTGTTGCCGTCACCGGTCCAGGCGAAGGTCTTTCCGGCCACCGGCCCACGATGTTCCTCGTAGGTCATGATGTCGGCCATCAGCTGGCAGGGATGGGTGTCATCGGTCAGGCCGTTGATGACCGGGACCGTGGCGTTCTCGGTCAGTTCGAGCAGCCGGTTGTGCGCGGTGGTGCGGATCATGATCGCGTCGACATACCGCGACAGCACCTTGGCGGTGTCGGCGATGGATTCCGAACGGCCGAGCTGCATCTCGGTACCGGTCAGCATGATCGTCTCGCCGCCGAGCTGGCGCATGCCGACATCGAAGGAGATGCGGGTGCGCGTCGACGGCTTGTCGAAGATCATCGCCAGCACCTTGCCGTCGAGCGGCTTCGAGCGCTCGCCGGCCTTGAGGCGGGCCTTGCGCGCGGCCGCGTCATCCAGAATGGCGCGCAGGTCGGTTTCGGAAACGGCGGATAGATCGGTGAAGTGACGAACGCTCATCATGTCGTCCGATTACTTCGCCGCAGCCGCAACGGCTTCCGACAGGCCCTTGGCGGCACCGCGGATACGCTTCAGGCCATCGCGGATGTCGTCTTCGGTGACGGTGAGCGGCGGCAGCAGGCGGATGACGTTGTCGCCGGCCGGAACCGCCAGCAGGTGCTGATCGCGCAACGCGCCGTTCACGGTGCCGTTGGGCATGACGCATTTGAGGCCGAGCATCAGCCCGTCGCCGCGAATGCCTTCGATGACATCGGGGAATTCGTCGGCAACCGCTGCAAGTCCCTGCTTGAACAGCAGCGCCTTGCGGTTGATGTCTTCGAGGAAACCCTCTTCCAGCACGACGTCGAGAACGGCGTTGCCAACGGCCATGGCGAGCGGATTGCCGCCGAAGGTGGTGCCATGCACGCCGGCGGTCATGCCGCGCGCGGCTTCGTCGGTGGCCAGGCACGCGCCCATCGGGAAGCCGCCGCCGATGCCCTTGGCGATCGCCATCAGGTCTGGCGTCACGCCGGACCATTCATGCGCGAACAGCTTGCCGGTGCGGCCGATGCCACACTGGACTTCGTCGAAGATCAAAAGCAGGCCATGCTTGTCGCACAGCTGGCGCAGCCGCTTCAGCGACTGCAGCGGGAAGGAACGGATACCACCCTCGCCCTGCAGCGGTTCCAGCAGGATCGCGGCGGTCTCCGGCGTGATCGCCTTTTCGGCGGCTTCGATGTCGTCGAACGGCACCTGGTCGAAACCGTCGACCTTGGGGCCGAAGCCTTCCAGATATTTGTACTGGCCGCCGGCGGCGATCGTCGCCAGGGTGCGGCCGTGGAAGGCGCCCTCGAAGGTGATGACGCGGAAGCGCTCGGGATGACCGGTGACGAACTGGTAGCGGCGCGCCGTCTTGATCGCGCACTCCAGCGCCTCGGCGCCCGAATTGGTGAAGAACACCTTGTCGGCGAATGTCGCCTCGACCAGCCGCTCGCCGAGGCGGCGCTGTCCCGGAATCTCATAGAGGTTGGAGACGTGCCAGAGCTTGTCGGCCTGGTCCTTCAGCGCCGCAACCAGGTGCGGGTGGCCATGTCCCAGCGAATTGACAGCAATGCCGGCGGCAAAATCGAGGTATCGGTCGCCCTTTTCCGTCACCAGCCAGGAACCCTCTCCTCGCTCGAAAGCCAGGGGTGCACGGGCAAAGGTCTCGTAAAGCGCCGAACCGCTCATTATATGCTGCTCCGGTACTGAAAAAATAAAAGCCGCCCAAGCGGCGGCTATTGGCAGCTTATCGTGTTTTTCGGCCATGAAGTCAACGAAAAGCTCTTTTACAGCACCGCCTGGACCAACCTGTTTCAGCTGGCGGAATTTGAATGTCGAAAATCGCTGGCGCAGCCAAGTTGGGGAAAACTGCGAAATCCGATTCGTGTTGCAGTTGGGACTCTTGTCACCGAGTCAGCGCATCGGTAATTGTGAATGAGAAATAGCTAGATTTCGTACGGCGGATCCAATCACCCCAGATATGTGGTGCCCGCCCGGCGCGAGCCGGAACGATTTTGGATTCTGAAAACACCGGACGGTTCAAAGGAGCGCGGTCTTATGAACTGGACTGACGAGCGAGTAGAACTCTTGAGGAAACTGTGGTCGGAGGGTCTGAGCGCAAGCCAGATCGCGGCCCAGCTCGGCGGGGTCAGCCGCAATGCGGTCATTGGCAAGGTACACCGGCTGAAGCTGTCCGGTCGCGGCCGCACTACGGCCGCACCGGCGCGGCAGAAGAAGGCACCGGCCGCCAGCGGCGCTTCGTCGACCAAGTCGACGACACGCACGGCTGCCAGCACCTCCCATCGCCATGTCACCGCTTCGATCGGCGCGACCGCGCTGCAGGTGCAGTTCGACGCCGAGCCGGTAGCTCGCCAGTATCTGCGCCCGGTCGAAAACGTGGTGGTGCCGATCTCGCGGCGCCTGCAGCTCACCGAGCTGACCGAGCGCACCTGCAAGTGGCCGAACGGCGACCCGCTGACGGAAGAATTCCACTTCTGCGGCAACGACGCCGGCGAAAGCGGTCCATACTGCGCCTATCACTCCCGCATCGCCTTCCAGCCGGCCTCGGAACGCCGCCGGCTGCGTTGAAGGTAAAGAACCGGGATAAATCAGGGCAGCAGGCGAGCACGCCGCTGCCCTTTTTCATTACCCTGCTGCCCTATTCCCGTACTGCCCTACTCTCCCGTCGTGCCCTGTGGTGGCGAAAGTTCAAGGCAACGGCGATCATCAGGACGATGCCGACGCAGATCAGGAGAATGACGCTGCGCAGGCCATCGGCTGTTGCCGCAAGACGCAGATCGCCGGTCAGGTCGCCGGCAGGCGCGTTGGCGACTGGCACCAGCATGGCAAGGCCGAGCGCATAACCGATCTGCTGGGCGGTGGAAGCCAGCCCCGAGGCGATGCCCTGTTCGCGCTGCAGCACATCCGTCGCCACAGCGGCGAACATGATGGTGAATGTCGCGCCCATGCCGAGACTGAGGATCACCAGTGCAGGCAACAGGGCCGGGAACGTGCTGTGCGACGAGAGCACGGCGCTGTACATCAGCGTCCCGCCCAGCCCTACGACGAGGCTGCCGATCAGCGCCACGCGCACGCCAAGCCGCGAAGCCAGCGTGCCGCCGATCGACGAGCCGACGAAGATCCCGCCATAGGGCACGAGATAGGCCAGCCCGGTCTGCAGCGCGCTGTATTGCAGCACCACCTGGAAATGGATGGTCAGGAAGTAGAGCACCGAGCCGAAGGTGATCGTATAGAGCAGGATGGTGGCGATGCCCGTCGTCAGGTTGCGGTTCCTGAGCAGATGCAGCGGCAGCAGCGGATCGCGGCTGCGGTATTCGACCGCCACGAAGATGACGAGCAGGATGGCTGCCGCGGCCAGGCTTGCAAGGATCACCGCCGAACTCCAGCCTGCTTCCGGCCCCTGGACCAGCCCGAAAACCAGCAGCGTTATCGCGGCCGTCGCGGTCGTTGCGCCCGGCAGGTCGAAATGCCGTGCCTGCGCCGAATGCCTGTCCGGATGGATCAGCATCAGGGCGAGGACAATGCCGATCAGCGACAGTGGGACAACGACGAAGAACACCGCCCGCCAGCCCCAGGTTTCGGTGAGCACACCGCCGAGCAAGGCACCCAGCGCCATGCCGCTGCCGCCGACGCCTGCCCATATGGCGATGGCGCGATTGCGCTGCGGCCCCTCATGGAACAGCGTGTTGATCAGCGACAGCGTGGCCGGGAACAGGAAGGCGCCGCCGATGCCCTGGACCGCGCGGGCGGCGATCAGGATGGCAGAATTGCCGGCAAGGCCACCGGCGAGCGAGGCCACAGCGAACAGCAGAAGGCCGAGGATGAACATGCGCCGCCGTCCCAGGAGGTCGCTTGCGCGCCCGCCGAGCATCAGCAGCCCGCCGTAGGGAACGACGAAAGCGCTGATGATCCATTGCTGCGACTGCGCCGAGAAGCCGAGGCTGCCGCCGATCTCGGGAAGCGCCACGAACACGATCGTATAGTCGATCGAGATGATCAGATGGGCGAAGGCGAGCAGCGCCATGACCGCAGCCAGGTTGCGCTTTTCCGGCTCGGCCGTCTCTTTGTGGGTATCGGTCGACATTGCATGCTCCATGAAAGTGAGCCGCGCAGCGTGAAGAGGCGCGTTTTGCCGACCGTTACCCCTCGTATCGGGAGCTTCACACCTAACAATTTCGCAGCGCCTCCCTACAATTCTGTATGCCGCCTTCGCTGCCTCACGGAGATCACATGGATTGGGATGACCTGAAACTGGCGCTCGCCATCGCCCGGCATGGCTCGCTGACCGCGGCCGCGCGCGCGCTGGGTGTCAGCCAGCCCACCGTCGGCCGCAGGCTGGAAAGTTTCGAGCGGAAGATCGGCGTCAACCTCTTCGACCGCAGCCTGGAGGGCCTCAGGCCCACCACACTGGGCGCGGCACTTTTCGACAGCCTGTCGATGATGGAAGAAGGGGCGCTTTCCATCGAGCGGCGCATCGCCTCGCGCAACACCGGGCTGGAAGGTTCGATCGTGGTGACCAGCCTCGACTGGCTTGCAGACTTCCTGACCGCGCCCATCGTCGCCCGTTTCGCTGCCCTGCACCCGCTGGTGTCGATCGAGCTGCTCAACGACACCCGCGTCTTCAACCTGTCGCGCCATGAAGCCGACATCGCCTTTCGCTTCGGCAAGTTCGAGCAGGAGGACCTGGTGGTGCGCAAGGTGGCGGATGTCGCCTACGGCCTCTACGCGTCCCGCGCCTATCTCGAACGCATGGGGCTTCCCGATATCGAGGCGGGCTGTCGAGACCACGCGATCGTCATGCTGCACCAGGCGGCCGGGCATGTCTGCTACCGGGACTGGCTGGCCGCACTGGCGCCCAACGCCCATGTGCTGATGCGGACGAATTCCGTGCAGTCGCATATCGCGACAGTGGAGGCCGGCATCGCGATGGGCGTGCTGCCGCGCTACGTCGCCGACCAGAAGGAAGAGCTGATCCGAATCGAGACTGGCCAGCCCGAACCGGTACAGAGCGTGCAGATGGGCGTTCACGCCGACATGCGCGACAACCCTCGTGTCCGTGCTCTGCTCGACTTCGCGGCACGGGAATTCAAGCAGCTTTCGTCGGTGCTGGTTCCAGGTTGAGAACTGGCGCGGGCGTGTGCCTTTCTCCCCGCAAGGGGGAGACATAGGGCGCCCTGCCTGCCTCGCGAAGCCATACGGTTTCGTATGCCCCCTCTGCGATGCTGACGGGTAGACGGCTGCGAGCTGTCATCGGCACCATGATCCTGTTTGTCCCTTTCGCCAGGATCCTGAAATGCGCCAGCCGAACCCATCGCTGCTTGCCCGCAGTCTCATTCCTACAGCCACGACGCTGGCAGCCGCGATGACCATGACGGCAACGCCGGCATGGTCGGCCGAGCAAAGCTGCAGCGTGGCTGTCGATCATGACGTGCCAGCCAGGATGCGTGACGGCACGACCTTGCTCGCCGATGTCTATCGCCCGACGGAGCCCGGTACCTATCCCGTGCTGCTGATGCGGCTGCCCTACAACAAGAGCGATGCGCAGGCCTTCGTCTATGCCCGGCCGGAAATCTTTGCCTCGCACTGCTACATAGTCGCCATCCAGGACGTGCGCGGCCAGTACAAGTCCGAAGGCACGTTCTATCCGTTCCGCAACGAAGGCGCCGACGGCTATGACAGCGTCGAATGGGCCGCTGCGCTGCCGGGTTCGAGCGGCAAGGTCGGCATGTATGGCTTCTCCTATGTCGGCGCGACGCAATGGCTCGCCGCCGCCGAACGGCCGCCGCATCTGGTGGCCATCGCCCCGGCGCAGACCGGATCCGACTATTTCAACGGCTGGACCTATGAAGGCGGGGCGCTGTCGCAGGCTTTCGTGCAGTCATGGCCGCTCTCTTCGGTGGCGCTGTCGGCATCGCGGCGGCTGGGCAACCAGCAGGCGCTGAACGACATCCAGGCTGCCGCTGGCAGGCTTGCGTCGGTCTACGCCCAGTCGCCCCTCTCACGGCTGCTGCCAGCATCGAAATACGAAGCCGAGATCGCGCCCTATTACGGCGACTGGATCGCCCACAACACATGGGACGCCTACTGGAAGCCCTGGAGCATCCGCGCGCGCCATCACCAGGTCACCGTTCCCGCCCTCAACCTCGCCGGCTGGTACGACGTCTTCCTGCGCGGCGGCGTCGAGAACTACGCCGGCATGCGGGAACAAGGCGGCTCGGACACGGCGCGTTCGGGACAACGCCTGATCATCGGGCCATGGAGCCACATGCCCTGGCTGCAGAAGGTCGGTGAGCTGGATTTCGGCGCCGAGGCGACCAATCTGATCGACGCGCTGTTGCTGCGCTGGTTCGATTACTGGCTGAAGGGCGAGGCCAACGGGCTCGACGCCGACAAGCCGGTGCGCATCTTCGTCATGGGCGCCAATCGCTGGCGCGAGGCGGACAGCTGGCCGCCGGCGGAAGCCGAGACCGTTGCGTTCTACCTGCACAGCCGGGGCCAGGCCAACACCCGCTTCGGCAATGGCAGCCTGACGACAGGCAAGCCCGAGGGAGAACAGACCGCCGACCAATATCGCTACGACCCTGCCGATCCGGTGCCGAGCCTTGGCGGACATTCGTGCTGTTCGCCCGACAGCGCGCCGATCGGTCCTGCCGATCAGGCGAGCGTCGAGGACCGTGCGGACGTGCTTTATTACGCAACGCCGCCGCTGGAGCAGGACATGGAGGTGACGGGGCCGGTCAGTGTCGAACTCCATGCCAGCTCGTCGGCCGTCGACACGGATTTCACCGCCAAGCTTGTCGATATCCATCCCGACGGCAAGGCTTACAACCTGGCCAATGGCATCATCCGCGCCAGCATGCGCGACTCGCTCGAGCGCCGTACGCCGCTCGAACCCGGCAAGGTCACCCGATACACGATCGACCTCGGTCCGACATCAGCGGTGTTCCAGCGCGGCCATCGCATCGCGCTCGAAATCTCCAGCTCCAATTTCCCGCATTACGACCGCAACCTGAACAACGGAACGCTCGACGGTACAGGAACTCCCGTGGTGGCCGAGCAGCGCGTCCTGCACGACGCCGCCAATCCGTCGCGGCTGCTGCTCTCCGTCATGCCGAAACCGATCACCGCGGCGCAGTAAGGCGTTTCGCAACAGCCATTCAACAGGATGATCAGACCATGCGAATAGATGTGCACGCCCATGCCTGGAGCAGCGACTATCTGGACCTGCTCGAGGGTTTCGGCAGAAGCGAAGTCGCTGCCTACCGGCAGCTCGGCGCCGGCGTGACGGACAACGAGCTCGCCGCCCGCTTCGCCATGCTCGATGCCGTCGGCATCGACCTGCAGGTGCTGACGGCCACGCCGCTGTCGCCGCATTTCGGGGACGAGGCAACCGCCGTCACGGCGGCACGGCAGATCAACGACGAATATGCCGCGCTGGTCAGGCGCCATCCCGACCGGTTCCGGGCGATCGCCTCGCTGCCCCTGCCCCATATCGACGCCTCGCTCGCCGAGCTCGACCGGGCGATCTCGCAACTCGGCATGCTGGGTGCCTGCATCACGACCTCGGTGCTCGGCCGTTCGATCGCCGACGAGATGTTCGAGCCGCTCTACCGCGAGCTCGACCGCCGGCAGAGCGTGCTGTCGGTCCACCCTGCCGGCCACGGCGCGCATTCGCCGCTGATCACGGAACATCAGCTGACCTGGTCGATCGGCGCGCCGGTCGAAGACACGGTCGCCGCCATGCACCTGATCCTCAAGGGCATCCCCAGCCGCTTCCCCGGCATCAAGATCATCATCCCGCATTTCGGCGGGCTGCTGCCGATGACGATGGAAAGGATCGACCAGCATGTCGCGTGGGAAGCACCACAGACCCCGGAGAAGCCGAGCTTGGCCGCCCAGCGCCTGTGGTACGACACGGTCGGACACGACCACGTGCCGGCGCTGCGGGCGGCGGTCGACACCTTCGGCGCCGAGCGGCTGCTGTTCGGCACCGACTTCCCCTTCCAGCCCGGCGCATTCTTCGCAACGAGCGTCGACTACATCAAGCGGGCGGGACTGCCGGAACGAGACGTGGAAACGATCCTCGACCGGAATGCGGCTGAGCTTTTGGGAATAAGGCAGTAGGGCAATAGGGCAGTAGGTGGTGCGCCACTACTCCCCTACTGCCTTACTCCGCCACGAACTCGACCTTGATCCGGTCCGGATCCTCGACGAACAGGGCGTAATAATCCTTGCCGCCATTGGCGAACGGATATTTCTCGTCATAGAGGCTGGGGATGTCGTGTTCGATGCAATACCGCCTGAGCGCATCGACGGCATCCCTGCCCTTGACCTTGAAGGCGAGATGATTCAGCCCGACGCCGCAGCGATGGTACCGGCGCTGCCGATGTTTTTCGGCGACCTGCACGAAGGTCAGATAGGCATCGTCTCCGTTGCCGAGGGTGAAACCGTCGTCCCAATGACCCGTTTCCTCATAGCCGATCCTGGCCAGGATGTTGGCCCAGAACGCATGCGACGCCGCAAGGTCCGAGACGTAGATTTCGACGTGGTGAAGCATTGGGGTCCCTAGGAGGCAGTCGGCAATCGGCAGTCGGACGTAAACCAGCAAACGGGGGAGATGACGCAGCCGTTGTTACCCGACTGCCGACTGCCTGCTCCCCTCTCGTTCACAGCCACCCATTCTTCCTGAAGCGCCAGTAGAGGAAGACGCAGATGCCGGCGATGGCGGCCAGCACCGTCGGGTAGCCATATTCCATCTTCAGTTCCGGCATGTCGGTGAAGTTCATGCCGTAGATGCCGGCGAAGGCCGTGGGCACCGCCAGGATGGCGGCCCATGAGGCGAGTTTCTTCGAGATCGCCGTCTCCTGGCTCTGGCCGACCAGCAGGCTGGCCTCGAAGGCGAAGGCCAGCACCTCGCGCAGGGAATCGATCTTCTCCTGCACGGTGCGGATGTGGTCGGTGACATCGCGAAACAGCGGATGCATGTCGGCATCGATCTGCGGCAGTTCGGAGCTGGTCAGCCGGCGGCAGACCTCGACCAGGGGAAGTGCGGCGTTGCGCAGCCGCAGAAGGTCGCGGCGCAGCATGTAGAGGCGCTCGATCGCCTTGGCGTCCATGGGTTTCACCAGCACGCCGTCCTCGATCTCCTCGACCTCGTCCTCGATCTGCTCCAGCACCGGGAAGTAGTTGTCGACGATGAAATCGAGGATGGCGTAGAGAACGAAATCCTCGCCCTTGGCCAGCGATGTCGGGCAGCTTTCCCAGTGCTGCCGCACCGTGGCGTAAGAGGTGGAAGGGCCATGGCGGACACTGACCAGATAGCCCTTGCCGATGAACAGGTGCGTCTCGCCGAAGCTGACGCGCTTGTCCACCAGTTGCGCCGTGCGGGCGACGATGAACAGGGCATCGCCATATTGCTCGAGTTTCGGCCGCTGGTGAGCGTGCTCGGCATCCTCGATGGCCAGCTCATGCAGGCTGAACTGCGCCTGCACGCGCCGCAACAGGTCGCGGTCGGGTTCGAGCAGGCCGATCCAGACGACATGGTCCTTCTTGCGGGACCATTCCCCGGCTTCCTCGATCGGGATGTCGGCGACACGCCGTCCGGCGACATAGACACTCGATGCGACGATGCGGGAATCCTGCGGCCCCGGCGTGAAATCGCGAACATGGTCCATCGTCGCCTCCCGAGGAACCTCAGTCTTCGGCGTAGAGTGAACCTGTGTCTGCGGAGTGGCAAGAGGCAGTCGGCAGTGAACCGTGCTTCAAACACCGAGTTCGCAAAAGGTACTATTTTCGACTGCCGACTGCCGACTGCCTATTTTGCAAGTTCCGGCTGCTGCACCACCACCCGATCGGTCTTGTCTTCCTTCGGGCGGTCGGCCGGCATCTGGTCGCCGGTGACGATGTAATAGATGGTCTCGGCGATGTTGGTGGCGTGGTCGCCGATGCGCTCGATGTTCTTGGCGCAGAACAGGAGATGCGTGCAGGAGGTGATGTTGCGCGGATCTTCCATCATGTAGGTCAAGAGCTCGCGGAACAGCGAGGTGTACATGGCGTCGATCTGCTCGTCGCGGTCGCGCACCAGGCCGATCTTGTCGACCGAGCGCGAGGCGTAGACGTCGAGCACTTCCTTCAGCTGGATAAGGGCAAGGTTGGCCAGCGCCTCCAGCCCGCGATAGAGGCTTGTGGCGTCGCGGCCGTCCGTCACCGACATCACCCGCTTGGCGACGTTCTTGCCGAGGTCGCCGACGCGTTCGAGGTCGGCGGAGATGCGGATGGCGCCGACGATCTCGCGCAGGTCGGTCGCCATCGGCTGGCGGCGCGCGATGATGAGGATGGCCTTGTCGTCGATCTCGCGCTGGCCTTCGTCGAGCACGATGTCGTCGCGGATCACCTTCTGGGCGAGATCCTGATCTGCATTGACGAGGGCAGCCACCGCCTGTTCGACCATGCGTTCCGCGTGACCGCCCATGGCCGCAATGCGCTTGGCCAGGAACTTCAGTTCCTCGTCATAAGCGCTGACAATATGCACGGACTGCATGGGCATTGCCTTCTGGAAGGTGCGGTGATTCGCTTGTCAATTGACTGCTGATACGCCAGCCATGTGACAGTACGACGAAACGCTTTCCCCAGAGATAGTCTGCATTTGCGCTAAAATCTAGTTTGCTGGCAAATGGACCGTGAATGCAGCTCCTTTGCCGAGTTCCGAGCGGATCGACATGCGCGCGTGATGGCGGGTGAGGATGTGCTTGACGATGGAGAGGCCGAGGCCGGTTCCCTTCTGGGCGCGGCTGGTTTCGACATCGACGCGATAGAAGCGCTCGGTGATGCGGGGAATGTGTTCTTCGGCGATACCGGGGCCGAAATCGCGAATGGTGACGTCGATGGTCGGCTCGGCGGCATTTCCTCCGGGCGCCACGCTGACCGCGACGCGACCGCCGGACTGGCCGTATTTGCAGGCGTTCTCGAGAAGATTCTCGAACACCTGGAACAGCTCGTCGCGATCGCCCGGCACGGCGAGCTCACCTTCGGCGAAGTCGCGCTCGACGACGAGGTTGCTGTCCCTGGCCAGGGGGCTGAGGGAATCGATGACGCTTTCCAGCGTCTGGCGCAGATCCACCCGCGCGCCGGGCTTGAGATAGGGTTTCATCTCCAGCCGCGACAGCGACAGCAGATCGTCGATCAGGCGCGCCATGCGGCTGGTCTGGTTCTGCATGATCTGCAGGAACTGCTCGCGGGCGGCGGGATCGTTGCGGGCCGGTCCGCGCAAGGTTTCGATGAAACCCGAGATCGAGGCGAGCGGCGTGCGCAACTCGTGGCTGGCGTTGGCGATGAAGTCGGCGCGCATGCGGTCGATGCGGCGAGCCTCGCTCTGGTCCTTGAACACCAGAACGAACAGGTCGGTGCCGTGTCCGACGGAGGAAGCGCTGACCCGGTAGACGCGCTCGACCGGCAATTTTTCGAGATAGTCGAGTTCGTCGGAAGCGACCTTGCCGGAGACGACACTGTCGAGCAGCGCCTGCATTTCCGGCGCCCGGAACTTCAGCGGCAGCGACAGGCCGGGCGACATGCCGCCGAAAGCGACAAAGGCTGCGGCATTGGCATGCACCACCGTGGTGTTGCGATCGAAGATGATGAGCGGATCGGCGACGGCGGCGGCCAGATATTCACCGGAAAGGCGCTGCAGGCCTTCGGTTTCCACCTCCCTCGCCTTCTCGGCGATGCGCGCACTAGGCTTGGCGCTGAAAAGCGCTGCAAACAGAAGCAGGACGGCCAGTGGCAGGGCCCAGGCCCGGCCCGGCCCGAAGCCGTAGGCGACCGTCACGGCCGCAAGACCCGCCAGCAGATACCAGCGTGCCTCCCACAGCCTGACCGTCAAGCTCGTCCTCGAATGGCGATCCTCACCCGCAACGTCGCTCATATGCACTCCAATCCATCCGGGCGGCCTACCGCAATTCCAGTAAAAGTTTGTGACGGTTTACCGTCCGGAATTGCATAATAAAGAATAGAGCGTTTCCGCGTTTCCGTGAAAAACGGAAACGCTCTGGTCCGGAATTGCATAACAAAGAACCAGAGCGGTTCAGCGGTTCCGTAAAAAACGGAAACGCTATCGTGCCAACTTCCCGCTGGACCCCATTACTGGCTCCCCATAGCATGAGTCTGAAAGTTGGAGAGGTTCGTATCGATGAAAAAAGAAAAGCCCGTCGCCCCGGTTGCCAGCATTCCGATCCCGGAACCGCTGAAGATTCAGATCGACGGCAAGGAGCGTCTGTTCGACATCGATGCGCCGGAACTGCCGGAATGGATCGAGGAGAACAAGCTGTCGGCGGGCGGCTATCCATACGACAAGAAGATGAAAAGCGAGGATTATGCCGAGACGCTGGAACAGCTGCAGATCGAACTGGTGAAGGCGCAGGCCTGGCTGCAGGCGACCGGCCAGCGGGTGATGGCACTGTTCGAAGGGCGCGACGCCGCCGGCAAGGGCGGCACCATCTTCGCGCTGCACCAGTTCCTCAATCCGCGCAGTGCGCAGAACGTGGCGCTGACCAAGCCGACCGAGACCGAAAAGGGGCAATGGTACTTCCAGCGCTACGTCAACCATTTCCCGACCGCGGGTGTGCTCGTGTCGTTCGACCGCTCCTGGTACAACCGCGCCGGTGTCGAGCCGGTGATGGGTTTCTGCACGCCGCAACAGCACGAGGACTTCCTCGACGAGGTGCCGCATTTCGAGAAGATGATCGTCAATGACGGCATCCATTTCTTCAAGATCTGGCTCGACATCGGCCGCGAAACGCAGCTGGCGCGGTTCCACGACCGCCGCCACAGCCCGCTGAAGAACTGGAAGTTCTCGCCCATCGACATCGCCGGCGTGAACAAATGGGACGATTACACCAGGGCACGCGACGAGATGTTCAAGCGCACGCATGCCAAGCACGCGCCGTGGATCATCGTGCGTGCCAACGACAAGCGCCGCGCCCGCCTCGCCGTCATCCGCCGCATCCTGCTCAGCCTGCCCTATGACGGTCGCGACCTCGACGTGATCGGCAAGGAAGACAAGAAGATCATCGGCGAAGGGCAATCTTTCGTGAAGAAGTGACGAGAACAAGGGGCAGGGAAACGGGGGAGCTGGAAATACATTTTCGATGTATTTCCAAAAATACAGTAAGACGACTTCGCCTCACTGCCTCAGCTTCCCTCTCCCCAACCCAAGCTCAGCTCCTCGGTCGTTAACCATATTACATAAGTTATATCAATTTAGTCCGCAGCACCCCGCCAGAACCTAAAGGTTAATTTAACTTTTAAGATTTTTTTCACTGATTAAACCCTAGAACGACTCGTTCGCCATACATTTCATTAACGAAATCAAAGACGCTGTCGCACAAACAGCGCGTGGGGTCGCGTCGCATGTCTGGGGTCTGGAAAGGCTGGCTGAAGCGGAGGTTCGCCGCCATATGCGCGCCCAGCAATCCTCTGGTGGTTGAGGGGAGGCGTGGCGCGCCACGCCGCCGGGTGGTCTTCGTCGCGGCCGGCTTCCTAGCGGTCTACGCGGCGATGAGCGGCCGGCTCGTCCATCTGGGCATGCAGAGCCTGCCGGAAAGCGGCGGCCCTGCCGTCCGCCCCACGGCATCCCGGCCGGACATCATCGACCGCAACGGCGCGCTGCTGGCGACCGACATCAAGATGTCTTCGTTGTTTGCAGAGCCGCGCCGCATCGTCGATGCGGACGAAGTCATCGAAAGACTGTCGACCGTTCTTGCCGATCTCGACGTGGAGGATACCTATGCCAAGCTGAAAAGCGGCAAGGGCTTTGTCTGGCTGCGCCGCCAGCTCACACCCAGGCAGCAGGGCGACATCATGGCCCTCGGCCTGCCGGGCATCGGCTTTCGGACCGAGAAACGGCGCTTCTATCCCGGCGGACCTGTCGCGTCCTATATCGTGGGGCTGACCAATCTCGACAATCGCGGCATCTCCGGCCTGGAAAAATACATCGACGACCAGGGACTGGCCGATCTGCAGCAGCTGGGCATGGCAACCGCCGCAAGCCTCGCCCCGGTCAAGCTGTCCGTCGATCTGCGCGTGCAGCACATCGTGCGTGACGAGGCGCTCCAGGCCATGACCCGCTTTCGCGCCATCGCCGCAGGGGCCGTCGTGATCAATGCCAAAACGGGTGAAGTCGTTGCCATGGCGTCTGTCCCCGACTTCGACCCGAATAATCCAGTCGATGCCCAGAGCCCGGACAAGCTGAACCGCATGTCCGCCGGTCTTTACGAAATGGGCTCCACCATCAAGAGCTTCACCACAGCGATGGCGCTGGACTCCGGCAAGGTCGACCTCAACAGCACTTTCGACGCCAGTCGTCCGCTCAGGATCGGCCGCCAGATCATCAGGGATTTTCGCGGCAAGGGCAGAGTACTGACCCTGCCGGAGGTGTTCCTCTATTCATCCAACATCGGCTCGGCGCGCGAGGCGGATGTGGTCGGCATCGAGGGGCATCGCGAATTTCTCAAGCGCCTCGGTCTGCTCGACCGAACGCGGACGCAACTGCCGGAGGTCGCCCAGCCGACCGAGCCACGCGTCTGGAAGAAGGTGCATTCGATCACCGCGGCCTTCGGGCACGGTTTCTCGACAACGCCGCTGCAGACCGCCGTCGGCGTGGTTGCGCTGATGAATGGCGGCCGGCTTATGCCGCCGACTTTCCTGCCTCGAGGCTTGCAGGAAGCCCTCGCCGTCTCTGAACAGGTGGTCAAGGACAAGACCAGCCGGGACATGCGCTACATCTACAAGCTGAACGGCGAAAAAGGGTCCGGCAGGTCGGCGGCGGTCCCCGGATATCGTGTCGGCGGCAAGACCGGCACCGCGGAGAAGGTGGTCAATGGGCGCTACTCCAAGGACAGGAATTTCAACGCCTTCGTCGCCGCCCTGCCCATGGACGACCCGCAATTCGTGATCCTGACCATCGTTGACGAGCCGAAGCGGGAGAACTCGGAGCGTGCCGCCACCGCCGGCTTCAGCGCGGGCCCGATGGCGGCAAACATCATCCGCCGCGCGGCTCCCATGCTCGGCGTCATGCCCAGGTTCGAGGTGGAAGCCGCAGCGGAAAATATCAGCATCGAATAGGCAGTCGGCAGTCGAAATGTGCGCGAGGCGACGCGCCTGCAAATTGTTTTTTGGCCGACTGCCTATTGCCGACTGCCTACCCCCCCATTGTATGAAAAGCAGAACAGGAGGTTCGATTTGAAGCTGCGTCGGTTAGCCCTGACTGTTCTGGCGGCCATGTTGGCCTGCGGCCCGGCCGCGCGCGCGGCAGAACCACAGCCGCCAATGCTTTGGGACGCCAATGAGCGGCTGCCGAAACCCGACCTCACGAAACTGGCGCGGCTGCGTTTCCTGACCACCACCGATTTCCCGCCTTTCAACTTCCTGGACACCGCCGGCAAGCTGTCCGGCTTCCATGTCGACCTCGCCCGCGCCATCTGCGCCGAACTTGCCGTTGC
Source organism: Mesorhizobium sp. NPDC059025 (assembly GCF_042739655.1). Taxonomy (NCBI): domain Bacteria; kingdom Pseudomonadati; phylum Pseudomonadota; class Alphaproteobacteria; order Hyphomicrobiales; family Phyllobacteriaceae; genus Mesorhizobium; species Mesorhizobium sp. NPDC059025. Next base: position 122,785 of record NZ_JBHYIM010000010.1, read on the forward strand.
CGACAAATGCCAGATCCAGGCGCTGCCCTGGGCCGAACTAGACGATGCGCTGGCCAAGGGCGACGGCGAGGCGATCATGGCCGGCGTCGCGGTGACGCAGGAGAACCGCGAGAAGTACGCCTTCTCGCGCTCCTACCTGCAGTTTCCGGCGCGCTTCGTCATGCCGAAGGCCAAGGCCGTGACCGAACCACTTTACGAGAAGCTCAAGGGCAAGCGCGTCGGCGTGGTGGCAAGCTCGGCGCATGAACGCATGCTGCGTGACGATTTCCCGGAGGTGACCACGGCGCCGTTCCCGACCGAAGCGGCACTGTTTGCCGACATCAAGGCCGGCAAGATCGATGCTGCCTTCGGCGACGGCATGCGCTTCGGCTTCTGGCTGGCGGGTTCGGATGCCGCCGACTGCTGCCGTTTCGCCGGCGGGCCTTACCTGGCGCCGGAATATCTCGGCACCGGCCTGGCCATTGCGGTCAAGCCGGACGACAAGGACCTCGCCGCGGCACTCGACTACGCGCTGCAGCAGATCGCGCTGAAGGGCACCTTCGCCGAACTTTATCTGCGCTACTTCCCGGTGAGTTTCTACTGACACTTATCCGAAAGCGCTTCCGCTCAGGTCAGCATGCGATGACGGGCCTTGGCCGAGCGCTCGATGGCGGCGACCGTCAGCGTGTCGAGGTCGAGCGCGCGGCGGATGAGCTGCAGCACGCGCACTTCCTCCATGCGCATTTCGAGGTCGACGGCGGCAACCTCGAAGGCGGCTGCATAGGCTGTGTCGTGGAGCCGTTCCGGCAAGGCCCTGGCCGCCTTGGTGAGCACGCCGTCGAGCCCATCCTTCTCATGCAGCAGTTTCTGGCACTTCTGCGCGATCGCGATCAGCTTGTTGTGGCTGAAGTCCTCGAAGACCGGCCATGACGAGACCACATTGCCGATCCGCGCCAGTTCCACATCGGTCATGTCGCGGTCCGAAGCCGAGGTGATCACCATCAGGTGGATCAGGGCTTCATGCGGATTGAGGCCGGGCATCATGTCTCCATTCGGTTTGCCATGGAGCAATTCCAGGAAAAGTGTGTGACGGTTTCCATCCGGAATTGCCTAAAAACGAAAGCTGGAGCGTTTCCGCCCTTCACGAAAAACGGGAACGCTCCAGAGCGGATTGAAGCGGGAAGAAAAAGGCGGCAACAAGGAAGATCGCCCTGCGGACGCCATAACTGTCAGGAGATTGCGCGGATGATGCGAGCTTTCGATCCCGATGTCGTGCTTTCCCTGCCGCTGATGGCGAACCTGGCGACGGTTGCCGATGACGGCGCCCCGCGCAATGCGCCGGTCTGGTTCATCTGGGAAGAAGAGGCGCTCTGGATGCTCGGCGACGAAGGCGGCAGCTCGGTCAGCCGCCTGCAACGAGAACCGCGATGTGCGGTGGAGATCGTGCATTTCGACAATCCCGCCGGCGTCCTGTTGCATTGCGGCCTGCGTGGATCGGCCACGATCGAGGCCTCGTCGCCGGCCCGGTTCCGTCGCCTGCTTCTGAAATATCTCGGCGCGCAGGAACACTGGAACGAATGGTTCCTCGACACCGTCGCCAAGACGGAGGACCCGACAAACCGCATGATCAGGCTGGCTCCCGAGAGCGTCTTCACCAACAACGTATCGTTTTTCAGGACCGGCCCTGATTACGCCTGGCCATGAGACGCGTTCGGATCTGAGATGATCGCAGTTCCGTCGGTCGCCGAGACGATTTCACAGCTTCGCAAGCCGAAATGGTGACAGACCTGCGAACAGCCACCCTCACGGGTGCCAGCTGTCCTCTCCCTCGCCGTTGTAATAGAGGGTGCCTTCGGGCGTGCTGACAGCGCCCGGATCCGCGCGCTTCATGTTGGCAAGGCTGTCTTTCGGCGGCTTGTTGCCGGCCGCATCCATGGAGAACTTCAGGTTGGGATCGTCCGGCGCACGGCCGACGGCCGTCATTGCGGGATCGGACCAGTGATACGTCTCACTCATGACATCCTCCTCTCTTGATGGCGCGCCTCGCCTGGAAATCGGTTTCCCACGACGCCGGCCTTTTCGACGACCAGTTCGGCCTCGCTGCTTTCCTCCGCCGTGCGGATGCGGACAGGGATCGACTTGTAGGCCGGCGTGCGGCTTTCCGGATCATGGTGTTCGAGCGCCACGAGCGGCTGCGCTTCCGGATAATAGGCGCCACAGCATCCGTCGGGCAGGTTGTATTCGACAAGCGTCAGCCCGCGCACGATGCGATGATCGCCGGCATGGTCGAGCGCGGTCAGGATGTCGACGACATCGCCCTCGACAAAGCCGAGACGCTGCAGTTCGCGGGCGTTGATGAACAGCACGTCGCGACGACCGAACACGCCACGATAGCGGTCGTCGAGCGCATAGACGGTGGTGTTGAACTGGTCGTGGGATCGCAGCGTGGTCAGGTTCAACACTGCCGGATCGCTGCTGGCAACATCTTCCTGGAGGCCGGGCGCGACCAGGAAATTGGCCTTGCCGCTCGCGGTCTTCCACACACGCTGTGCGGCCGCATTGGGCAGGTTGAACCCGCCCGGAACCGCCACCCTGGCATTGTAGTCGCGGAAATCCGGGAAGACGGCCTCGATCTTGTCCCTGATCAGATCATAGTCGGCGGCCATCGCGTCCCAGTCCACCGCGCCCTTCCCCTGCAGGGTCGCCTTGGCGATCTGCGCGACGATCCAGGGTTCCGACCTGACATTGCCACTCGGCGGCTTGATGAAACCCCGCGAGGCATGAACCATCGACATGGAATCCTCGACCGTCACGAACTGCTGGCCGCTCGCCTGTTCATCGATGTCGGTGCGGCCGAGACAGGGCAGGATGAAGCTCTCGCGGCCGACCAGCAGATGCGTGCGGTTGAGCTTGGTGGTGATGTGGGCGGAAAGGTCGAGCTTGCGGAACGCCTCGGCACAGGCCTGCGGATCAGAAGAGGCGATGGCGAGGTTGCCGCCCAGGCAGATCACCGCCTTGGCGGAACCGTCGCGCATCGCCGCGATCGCATCGATGACGGAATGGCCGTGTGCCCGCGGCGGCTCGAAACCGAACACCTGCCCGAGCCGGTCGAGGAAGGCTTCGCCCGGGCGCTCCCAGATGCCGACGGTGCGATCGCCCTGGACATTGCTGTGTCCGCGCAGCGGACAGAGCCCGGCGCCGGGTCGGCCGATATTGCCTTTCAGAAGCAGGAGGTTGACGAGTTGCTGGACGTTGCTCGTGCCGGTCCTGTGTTGGGTGATGCCCATGCCGTAGCAGATGATGGTGGCCTTCGATCGTGCGTAGGCCTCCGCCACGCTCTCCAGGTCCGCCCTGGAGAGACCGCTGGCCTTCTCGATGTCGGCCCAGCCTGTGGCCGCCACATCGTCGGCAAAGTCGTTGAAGCCGAATGTGTGTTCGTCGAGGAAGCCGTAGTCGAGGATCGGCTCAAGTCCGGCGGGCTGCGTCAACTGGTCCATCGCCAGCAGCGCCTTGCAGATGCCCTTGATCGCCGCGGCGTCGCCGCCGACCTTGACCTGGAAATAGGTGTTGGCGATGGGGGTCGAGGTCAGCGTCACCATCTCCACGACCGACTGCGGCGATTCGAACCGCTCCAGCGCCCTTTCCTTCAATGGATTGAGGACGATGATCTTTGCACCCCGCTTCTTCAGCTGCCGCAGGGTGGCCATCATGCGCGGGTGGTTGGTGCCCGGATTGTGACCGATCGACAGGATCAGGTCGGCATGGTCGAAATCCTCCAGGCTGACCGTGCCCTTGCCGACACCGATCGACTTCGGCAGGCCGACCGAAGTCGCTTCGTGGCACATGTTGGAGCAGTCGGGGAAATTGTTGGTGCCGTAGAGCCGGACGAACAATTGATAGAGAAACGCGGCCTCGTTGGAGGCGCGTCCGGACGTGTAGAACTCGGCCTGATCGGGATGGTCGAGCGCATTGAGGCCTGCGGCGATCCCGGCAATCGCCTCATCCCAGGCGACCGGCTCGTAGTGATCGGTATCGGGATTGTAGCGCAGCGGATCGGTGATGCGGCCCTGGTCCTCCAGCCAGTAGTCGGATTTCTGCCACAGCTCGCGGACGCTGTATCGCTTGAAGAAGTCCGGGCCGATGGTCTTGGTGGTCGCCTCCCAGGCGACCGCCTTGGCGCCGTTCTCGCAGAATTCGAAGGATGCGGTGTGTTTGGGATCAGGCCAGGCACAGCTTGGGCAATCGAAGCCGTCAGGCTTGTTCTGGCTCATCAGCGCGCGGGCCCCGCGCGCGACCACCTGCTGGTCCTTGAGGGCGAGAGCCACCGCTTTCAGCGCCCCCCAGCCGCCGGCCGGCCCCTTGTAGTCGGTTATGCCTTCGGGACGTTTTTTCGTCATTGACGGGTCTCCTGCGATTTTACCCATCGCGGATCGCGGCGTGCTGCAATTCCGCGTACGAAACTTTTGCCTTTGGCGATGCCTCTGCGGTTGCCTGTTCGCTTCAAGCCGCCGCTAAATTATTTCTCCCTTGGATATCAATTCCTTATCCGGAAACATCCGCCTGATCCGATCATTCTGCTTACCCTGACTCGGTGATGCAACGTCAAAATGAAACCAATGCGGAAATGTCCAATCCAGTCATGCCGATGTAAAATCGGGTTCCCGCAGCATCGCCCAAATTGAGCCTCAGACGTACCGCACACCCTGACGAGATCCGGTTCGCGGCCGTCACCGCGCAGTGCTTTCAGGGGGATGGCTATGGTCGACGTATCGGGAAGATTGCGCATTGCCGTGCTGTTCGGCGGCCGCTCGGCCGAGCATGACGTCTCGCTGCTTTCCGCAGCCAATGTCATGAAGGCGCTGGCCCCGGAAAAATACGATCCCGTTCCGATCTTCGTCACCCGCGACGGTCTGTGGCTGTTGAGCGCCTACGAAAACGGCACGCTGGCAACGCCATCCAGCGGCACCGAAATCTGTCTGCTGGCGGGAAGACACGGAAGGGCAATCGCCTTGCCCAAGGACGACGTGCCCTACGAAGCCCCGAAGATCGACATCCTGTTTCCCGTCCTGCACGGCCTTCCCGGCGAGGACGGAGCGGTGCAGGGACTGGCCGAGGTGGCCGGCGTGCCGCTCGCCGGATGCGGCATACCGGGCTCTGCCAACGCGCTCGACAAGGACATCGCCAAGCGGCTGTTCAACGCGGCGGGTGTACCTGCCGCGCGGTCGGTGACGATCCGTCGCGGCGCCGCACCGGCCTTCGATGGACTGGAAAAGGCGCTCGGCCTGCCGATCTTCATCAAACCGGCCCGCCAGGGTTCGTCGGTCGGCATCAACAAGGTCTCGACACAGGCGGACTATGAGACAGCCCTGTCCGAGGGTTTCCGCCATGACGACAAGCTTTTGGCCGAGGAATTCATTCGCGGCCGCGAGATCGAATGCGCCGTGCTGGAGAACCCCGACGGCACGCTGTTCGTGTCGCGAACCGGCGAGATCACCCCCGCCGCAAGCCATGGCTTCTATAGCTACGACGCCAAATACATCGACGCCGACGGCGCGGCGTTGAAGGTGCCGGCAGACATCCCCGCGGATCTCGAGGACGAAATCCGCGCCCATGCGGCGACGGCGTTTCGTGCACTCGGCTGCGACGGCATGGCGCGCGCCGATTTCTTCGTCACGGCGGACAGGCGCGTCTTCATCAACGAGCTGAACACCATCCCCGGCTTCACCGACATCAGCATGTATTCCAAGGTGATGGCGGTGAGCGGGGTCAGCTATCCGGAGATCATCGACCGGCTGGTGGCGCATGGCATGGCGCGCGCCGGACGTTCTCTCTGAAAGCCGGTCGGTCTTACATGCGCACCACGACCTTGCCCTTGGCGCGCCCGGCTTCCAGATAGGCAAAGGCATCGGCGATCCCGGCGAAAGGGAATACCCGGTCAATGACCGGCTCCAGCTTCTTCCGCTCGATCAGCTGTGCGAGTTCGGCAAGCTCGCTGCCGCTCGGATGCATGAACAGATAGCGGTACGAGACGCCGTGCTTCCTGGCTTCGGCACGCAGGCTGAACGATGCGAGCCAGAACAGCGCGGCCAGCCCCATGCCCCGGCCAAGGTCCTTCAGCGCGGTCTGGGGCTCCGGCATGCCGGCGATCGAAACCACCTTGCCGCCGCGTTTCACCACCTTGAATGTCTGCCTGAGCGTCTCGCCGCCGAGCAGATCGAAGGCGCCATCCATGTCGCGCACACGATCCTCGAACTTCTGCGTGGTGTAGTCGATGACCACGTCGGCTCCCAGCCGCTCGACAAGCGCCTTGCCGCGTGGCGACGCCGTGGTGGTGACTTCGGCGCCCAGATGTTTGGCCAGTTGAATGGCGAAGGTGCCGACGCCGCCCGCCCCGCCGGGAATGAAGATGCGGCTGCCCTTCCTCGCGCCGAGCTCATCGCGCAGCGCCTGCAGCGCGGTGAGCCCGGCCAGCGGAACGCCGGCGGCGCTTTCGAAATCCAGCGATGCCGGCATGAGGGCAACGAGGTCGGCGGGAACAACCGCATAGTCCGCGAAGGCACCCATGGCGGCCTTCGGCATACGGGCGAAGATCCGGTCTCCTTTCGCGAACGATGTCACGCCCGCGCCGGGTTCCTCGACGACGCCGGCCAGCTCGTTGCCCATGATGGCCGGCAGCGGATACCGCTGGATGACCTTCAGCTTGCCTTCGCGCGTCTTGAAATCGACCGGATTGAGACCCGCAGCATGAACACGCACCAGCACCTCGCCACGGGCGGGGCGTGGCCGCGGCATCTCGCGCAGCTCGGCGGCTTCGGCACCGCCATATCCCGTCAGAACAAAGGCCTGCATTGCGCACCCCATCGATCGTTGGCTCCTGCGCACTTCTAGCATGCGACGGGCTGGCCCAGAATGTCGGTAACATGTGATCAAGTGCCGGCCGGGACTGATCAGCCTCGCCGGATCATCAGGAAGGCCAGCACGGCAATTGCTCCGGCGGCGACGGCGACGGCGAGCGAAGGGATGACCCCGATCCGGATCATGCCGAATGCCAGCGCGAACGGGGCGACTGCCGAGACGACGAGGCGCGCGGAATTCACCCTGCCCTGCAGCCTGCCATAGCCCTCGCTGCCGAACAGATGAAGCGGCAGTGTGCCCGACACGATGCTAAGCAGCCCGTTGCCCAAGCCGAATAGGATGGCAAAAATCATGGCGCCGGCAACCGACGGCGCCGACCATGCCAGCGCCGCCACGCCGACCGGCATCAAGGTGGCGGCAATCACGGCCAGCGTCACCGGCGACAGGTTACGGCCGAACCCCATGTTGACGAGGCGGCTGGTGACTTGCGCCGGCCCGAAAAGCGTGCCGACGAGGGCCGCCGACGCGCCAAGGCCGAGGCCCGAGAGCAGTGGCACCATGTGCACCAGGATGGCGGCTCCAACCAAGGCCTGCAGTGCAAAGCCGGTGACCATCAGGACGAAGCCGAGCCGTCTTCGCTGCGGGGGCAAACGGCCGAGCACCGGCGTCGACGTCGACGTTCCATCCGCCCGATTTCGGGCAAGGGCACCGGAGAGCCGCCAATGCAGCGGCAGACAGATCAGCAGGTTGAGAGTAGCGAAGACTAGATAGACTTCCTGCCACGAGAAGTGGCGATGCAGCGCGGTGGTGACAGGCCAGAAGACGGTCGAGGCAAATCCGCCGATCAGGGTGAGATAGGTGATGCTGCGTGCGGCGACATGCGGGCGCAATTGCACCAGAAGTGCAAATGCCGCGCCGTACTGGACAAGGTTCGATGCAAGTTCCAGGGTAATCAATGCCGCGACGAAGACGGTGCCATTGGGAGCTGCCGCGCAGGCTGCCAGTGCCATTGTCGCCAGAAGCGAACCGGCCGACATCAAGCGCCCGGCGCCATATTGGTCGATCAGCCGGCCGAACCAGGGCGCAGCGAAGCCACCCGCCAGCAATGCCACGGACAGCGCGCCGAACACCCATTCCAGGGGCCATCCGAAATCCCGCGCCATATCCGGCGCCAGGATCGAGAAGCTGTAATAGAGCGTGCCATAAGCGATGATCTGGGTGACACCGAGCGAGATGACCGCAGCCACGGGTATTCGCTCATCTGTCCCGCTCACGGTCAGGCCTTGCGGGAGTGATGCACGACTTCGCCGTCTTCCTTGGTGAAGGCGGAGACGGGTGTGTCGAGCAGATCGAGCACAACCTCAGACGGCCGGCAAAGCGCGGTGCCCTTCTCTGTCTCGACAATCGGCCGGTTGATCAGGATCGGGTACGCCAGCATGAAGTCGATCAGGTCATCGTCCGACCATTTGGGGTCGGCAAGGCCGAGTTCGCCATAAGGCGTGTCCTTCTCGCGCAGCAACTGCCTCGGCGTGATCTGCATGGCCGCCATCAGTTCGACCAGCCGCTGCCAGGACGGCGGATCGACGAGGTATTCGATGACAACAGGCTCTTCACCACTGGCCTTGATCATCGCCAGGGTGTTGCGGGACGTGCCACAGGCAGGGTTGTGATAGATCGTGACGGTCATCGCGCCCTTCCGGTTTCCGTGACAGGAGCAGGCTTCAGGCCCCGCTCATACCAGCCTTTGCTGCGGTTCACGATCCAGACGACCGAGAGCATCACCGGCACCTCGACCAGCACGCCGACGACGGTGGCGAGTGCGGCACCCGAGTTGAAGCCGAACAGGCTGATGGCCGCGGCGACCGCCAGCTCGAAGAAGTTTGAAGCTCCGATCAGTGCCGAGGGACCGGCAACGCAATGCTGCTCGCCGCTGATGCGGTTGAGCAGGTAGGCGAGCCCGGCGTTGAAATAGACCTGGATCAGGATCGGTACGGCCAGCAGCGCGATGATCAGCGGCTGCGCGATGATCTGTTCACCCTGGAAGCCGAAAAGCAGAACCAGCGTTGCCAGCAATGCGACGAGAGAGACCGGCTGCAGCGTAGCAAGCAGCCGGTCCAGCGCCGACTGCCCGCCCTTGGCCAGCAGGCGCCGGCGCACGAACTGGGCGGCCACGCCGGGATGATGATGTAGAGCACGACGGACAGCACCAGCGTGCCCCATGGCACCGTGATCGCCGAAAGGCCGAGCAGCAGGCCGACGACCGGCGCGAAGGCCACAACCATGATGGCGTCGTTCAAGGCTACCTGAGACAGCGTGAAATGCGGTTCGCCCTTGGTCAGGTTCGACCACACGAAAACCATTGCCGTACAGGGGGCGGTTGCCAGAATGATCAGCCCGGCAATGTAGGAATCGATCTGGCCGGCCGGCAGATAGGGCCGGAACAGCCAGCCGACGAACAGCCAGCCGAGCAGCGCCATCGAGAATGGCTTGACCGCCCAGTTGATGAACAGCGTCACGCCGATGCCGCGCCAATGGCGACCGACTTCGCCGAGTGCCGCGAAATCGATCCTGAGCAGCATCGGCACGATCATCAGCCAGATCAGCAGAGCCACCGGCAGGTTGACCCTGGCGATCTCGGCCGAGCCGACAAGCTGGAACAGGCCTGGAAAGAGATGGCCGAGCAGGACGCCCGCGACGATGCACAGGCCGACCCACAGGGTCAGGTAGCGTTCGAATGTGGTCATCGCTCAGGCCGCCGGCGCGTTCTGGTGCAGGCCTGCCGATGTCGCGCCCTCGGTCGAACCGATCCGTTTCAAATGATGCTGAAGGGCGAGACGATCGATCGAGGCGTGCGGCAGGTTGAGGAAAGCGTCGATGCGGTTCTTCATGTAGCGCGCCGCGGTGGAGAAGGCGCGTTCCCTGTCGATGTCGGAGCCTTCGACGGCGGCCGGATCCTCGATGCCCCAATGCGCGGTCATCGGATTGCCAGGCCAGACCGGGCAGGCTTCGCCGGCGGCACTGTCACAGACGGTGAAGACGAAATCCATCTCCGGTGCGCCGGGCACAGCGAACTCGTCCCAGCTCTTGGAGCGGAACCCTTCGGCCGGATAATCCAGCGCGGCGAGCACCTTGAGCGCGAACGGGTTGACGGTGCCCTTCGGCTGGCTGCCCGCCGAATAGGCCCTGAACCGGCCGGCGCCTTCCCTGTTGAGGATGCTTTCCGCCAGGATCGAGCGCGCGGAATTGCCGGTACACAGGAACAATACGTTGTAGACGCGGTCGCTCATTGAACAATGTCCTTGGACGGGGTGCAGCAGGCGGCTGCGGTGACAACAGGGGCGCAGACTTCCGGATGGCCGCCGCAGCAATCCTCCATCAGGAACCGGATCAGGCCGCTCAGCGCCTCATATTCGGCGCTGTAGATGATCGAACGCGCATCGCGCCTTGCCGCGGCAAGGCCTGCCCGCTCCAGTTCCTTCAGATGAAATGACACGTTGGAGGCCGACACTTCGGCCTTCTCGGCAATGGCCCCGGCGGCAATGCCCTGGGGGCCGGCCACCACCAGCATGCGCAGGATGCGCAGGCGGGTCTCCTGCGACAGGGCACCGAAGGCTGCGAGGGCTTGACGTTCATCCATATTTCAATAATCCTAAAAATATCGAAATGAGGAATAGCGCAGATGAATGCTCCTGGCAACGTCAATGTTTCGGTGGCAGCCGACGACATCACGATCGGTGAATTGCTGGAGGTACTCGACCGGCATCCATCGAGCCCGCTCACCTTCCGCTGCGAAGGGCGCCGGCTGCGCAAGGGCTATCATGTGACGGAGGTGAAGGCCGGAACCTTCGCCGGTCTCGACTGCGGCGCCAATCCGGAAGCCTGGACGGAAATCTTCGTGCAGTTGTGGGACGTCGATGACGCGCCTGAACAGATGACGGCCAAGAAGTTCGCCGCGATCATCGGCAAGGTCGCCGACCACCTTTCACTTGACCGGAGCGCCCGGCTGACCTTCGAGGTGAGCGATGGCGTGCAGCCCATGCAGTTGCACCGAGCCGCCGCGCCGTCGATCGGCGCCGGCGAAATCGTCGTGGCGCTTTCGCCACGCCCGGCAAGCTGCAAACCACGCGATCGTTGGCTGGCTGAGCAGCAGGCCGCGGGTTCCTGCTGCGGACCGGCAGGTTCGCCGTGTTGTCCGTAGCGACATCAAGGAAAAATACCCGAAATCGTTGGCGCCCCGGTGCGTCACGGAGCGAAGCGCCATCGGCCTGATCCGCTCCATATCTTTGCCTCGAGCATGATCCTGGTCCGAAAAGTCTTCAACTTTGCGGGATCATGCTCTAGAGCAGACCGTCCGGCAGCGTGGCCGGGCTTGTTTTCAGGGCATCCATAATGGCCATATCCAATTCGATCGATCTCAATCCCGAACTCCTTGCCGCCGCCGTCGAGAGCAAAGCATGGCCGTTCGAGGAAGCCAAAAAGATCGTCGAACGCTACAAAGGCCGTGAATTCCCGGAGACCGTGGTGTTCGAAACCGGCTACGGCCCGTCCGGCCTGCCGCATATCGGCACCTTCGGCGAGGTGGCGCGCACGACCATGGTGCGCCATGCCTTCCATGTGCTGACCAGAGGCGAGGTCAAGACCAAGCTGCTCTGCTTCTCCGACGACATGGACGGCATGCGCAAGATCCCGGAAAACGTGCCGGACCGCGCCGCGCTCGAACCTTACCTGCAGATGCCGCTCACCGTCGTGCCGAACCCCTATGGCGGCGACTACAAGAGCTTCGGCGACCACAACAACACCATGCTGCGGCGCTTCCTCGACACGTTCGGCTTCGACTACGAATTCGCCAGCGCGACGGAGTACTACAAGTCGGGTCGCTTCGACGACATGCTGCTGCGCGCAGTCGAGAAGTACGATGCCATCATGAAGGTGATGCTGCCGACGCTGGGCGAAGAACGCCAGGCGACCTACAGCCCCTTCCTGCCCATCTCGCCGAAGAGCGGGCGCGTGCTCTACGTGCCGATGAAGCATGTCGACGCCAAGGCCGGCACCATCACCTTCAACGACGAGGACGGCACCGAGACGACGCTGCCGGTAACCGGCGGCAAGGTGAAGATGCAGTGGAAGCCGGATTTCGGCATGCGCTGGGCCGCCCTCGGCGTCGATTTCGAGATGTTCGGCAAGGATCACCAGACCAATGCCGGCATCTACGACAAGATCTGCAACATTCTTGGCGGCCGCGCGCCGGAGCATTTCGTGTTCGAGCTGTTCCTCGACGAGCATGGCCAGAAGATCTCGAAGTCGAAGGGCAACGGCCTGACCATAGACGAGTGGCTGACCTACGCACCGACCGAAAGCCTCGGCCTCTACATGTACCAGCGGCCAAGGCAGGCGAAGAAGCTCTATTTCGACGTCATCCCGAAGGCTGTGGACGAGTATTATTCCTTCCTCTCCGCCTATCCGCGCCAGGAATGGAAGGAGCGGCTCGGCAACCCGGTCTGGCACATGCATGACGGTCATCCGCCGGTCATCGACATGCCGGTCTCGTTCGCGCTGCTGCTCAACCTGGTCAGCGCCTCGAATGCCCAGAACAAGGACGTGTTGTGGGGCTTCATCTCGCGTCATGCACCGGGCGTGACGCCGGCCACGCATCCCGAGCTCGACAAGCTGACCGGCTATGCGATCCGTTATTTCGACGACTTCGTGAAGCCGACCAAGGTCTACCGCGCCGCCGACGATGTCGAGCGCGACGCGCTGGCCAGGCTGTCGGAGGCCCTGGGCGCCCTGCCTGCCGGCTCGAACAGCGAAACGATCCAGAACGCGGCGCTCAACGTCGCGCGCAAGATCGAACGCTACCAGGACCATGCCAAGCAGAGCCCGGAAGGCGGCCCCGGCGTGTCGGTCGCCTTCTTCCAGATGATATACCAGGTGCTGATCGGCCAGGAGCGCGGCCCGCGCTTCGGCTCGTTCGCCGAGCTCTACGGCATCGCCGAGACGCGCGACCTCATCGCGCGGGCGCTGGAGGGAAAGCTCGCAGCGTAGGATCGCCGCCGGGCGCCGGTCCGGCCGGAGCCTGCCAGATCGACGGCGAACTGTTCGGCGACGCGGGCGCATCCAGGCCCGAACTGTCGATGATCGAACTCGGTACCGCTTCCGGCGCCGAAACAGGTGGCGGGGCTGGCGGCAGGCCAGTCCCCTCCGGCGCCTTGCCGAAGATGCCCCGCTTCTCCGCCTTCGCCTTTTCGCCGGCCTCCGCATAAGGACCGCCGGCGGCGGGCCGGGCCCAGCCATTGCTCACCAGCCACTCGCCGACATCGACCTTGCCGATGTGGCAAGGCGCGGAGATCAGGTCGCGCCCACCTTCCGGTGGCACCACGCAGTTGACGGCGCGCTGGCGGATGAGGGCGCGGAAGGCTCCGCGCGCGCGTGCGCCGCAAGGCCATGATTTGCCGGCTTCGTCGGTGCAGGTCTCGTCCTCCGGCATGATGTCGACGCCCGAGACAGCGACCGAATAGCCCTTGGCTTCGATGCGGCCCGCGGCCGGCGCCACCGCCTGGTAGAGCGGCGTGCCTTTCCACTTATCCGGCATCGGCGGCTTCTTCGGCTGCGCCAGCGAAAGCTTGCTCAGCGGCGCGCGCGGTTCGATGCGCTGCAAGGCGCCGGGATCGCCCGGCGGCGCCGCCATCATCGGGTCGATCGCCCTTGATGCCGCCTCCGCCTGCTGCTGGATGGTCTCCGCCGTGGCTTGCTGCGTTGCGGCCTGCGTCTGACCCGACTGCTGTGGTGCCGCCGGCATTCCTGACTGTTGCGTCGTCGACACGCCCGGTTGAAGCGGCTTCTCCGCTGGCGCCTGTCCGGTCGCGGGCTCGGGCTCCGGCGGTGGAGCCGCGTCGTTGTCCACTCCAGCCGGCTGGTCGGCAGGAGGGTCGCCCAGCATGTCGAGCGTCGGCACGTCCTCGTTCGATATCTCGACCTTGGCGCCCTCCCCGGTGATGCGCCCACCCGCGACGATGGCAGCGGCGGAAGCCCCAAGCATCAGGATGGCAACGACTGCGGGAAGCGGTCTCATGCCGCCATCCTACTGGCTTGCCCAGACGATGCGGGCCACCCACTCCACCTCGACCATCTGCAGGTCGCGGTTGGGGTGATCCGGGTTCAGCGAGAGCAGCGAGATGGTGCGCGCCGTCTGGCGCTCCAGCACCTTGGCCATGACCTCGCCGGAGCCGGTCTTGACGACGACGCGGTCGCCGCGGCGCACGGTGGCACCCGGCTCCACGATCAAAACGTCGCCATTGCGGTAAAGCGGCAGCATCGAATCGCCCTGGACCTTCAAGGCATAGGCCGTATCGGTGGATTGCGCCGGCAATTCGACCAGATCCCAGCCTTGTCCAACCGGGAAGCCGGCATCGTCGAAATAACCGCCGGCGCCGGCCTGCGCGAAACCGACCAGGGGCACGGCAGCGCCTGAACCGTGCGGCCGGGCAGGAGATTGCCCGCCCTGGATCAGCCCCATGAATTCGTCGAGCGTCGCGCCCGTCGCTTCCATGATCTTGGCGAGCGACTCGGTGGAGGGCCAGCGCGGGCGCCCGTCCGACGACTGCCGCTTCGATTTGTTGAATGCCGTCGAGTCGAGGCCGGCGCGCCTGGCGAGACCAGAGGCCGACAGCGAATAACGCTCCGCCAGGGCATCTATCGCGGCCCAGACACGATCATGCGAGAGCACGGCCCGCTCCCTTCGAAGAGGAAAAAATACCTTTCCGTTGTAGCCACGCGAATCGGGCTTGTCCACCGCAAGCGTTGTCAAACCTGTCAGCAGCGCGGGCAACGCAACCGCTCGTTACGATTCCGGGTGCTGAAACACGATCAAGGTCGCGAAAAGCCGTTTCATGGACGATGATGACGCCGACCGCTTCGCCAACAGCCCGTGCAGCCTTCATGCTTTTCATCCCGCTTCCCTTCGTCGTTGCCATCCTGCTGCTGATCCTCTTCGTCACCGTCGTCCGGCGCGATGACGATGCGCCGCCGAACATCCCCTTTCTCGTCCTGATCCTGGTTGCAGTGCTGCAATCGGTGCTGCTGGGACTGCGATGGGGGTACGGCATCGGCAGTGTCGGCATCATCCTTCCGGTCGTTGCGGCCACCGTGCCGCCGCTGGTGTATGCGGGCGTGTCCGGGCTGGTGCGCGGGAGTGCCCTTTCGACACTCCCGCGCCTCGGTTTCCATCTCATTCCGGCAATCGCCATCGTGCTGCTCATGGTTTTCTGGCGAAATGCCATCGACCTGGCGATCGCGTCGATCTTCACCGGCTACGCCATCGCGATATTGCTGCTGACGCGGCTGGGCACCGACGCGCTACGCCTGGCGCCTTTCGAGAATGCCGGGCCTGCCTATCGGGCGATCCTGTTTGCGGCGTGTGCCCTGCTCCTGTCGGCGATGATGGATGTTTTCGTCCTTGCCGACTTTGCCTGGACACAGGGAACGCATGCCCCGCTCCTGATCACGATCGCGAATCTCGCGGTGCTGGCGGTGCTGGCGATCGCGGTCGCAACCGCAGGCCGCCGCGGCATGCCGGTGCAGCCGTCCGAAACTCAACAGCGGCTGGAACTGGTGGAGGACAAAGAGACCCTTGCCGCGGTCCAGACCCTGATGGAGACCCGGCACATCTATCGCGATGTCGACCTCAATCTCGACAGGCTGGCCCGCAAGACGGGAATCCCGGCGCGGCAGATTTCCACGGCCATCAATCGGGCGACGGGCAAGAACGTCTCGCAATATGTCAACGACCACAGGATCGCGGAGGCATGCAGCCTGCTCACCGATACCGCGAAGCCGGTGACCGAGATCATGTTCGACGTGGGCTTCCTGACCAAGTCCAACTTCAACCGCGAATTCCGCCGCGTCACCGACAGGACGCCGCTGGCCTGGAGGCAGACGAAGGCCGGGGCTGATTGAGGGCGACGGACTGAATCGCGATCGAGGACGACCGGAAACGCGTTCCAGGTCTCTTTTGCCGCCACGCCGGCCATGCTGGCGGCATGAACATGATCACAGAACACGAACGCAAACTCGCCGCAGCGCTCACGCCGTTGTCACCCTTTCCGGACAGTGGTGCGGCGCGACCGGGAATGTCCCGGCGGCTGGTCCGTCTCCTGGGCCTTTCCGCGCTGGCGGCGGCAGCTGCCATCGCCTTCCTCCAGCCGCAAATCTATCGCGCTATCGAAACCGGAGGC
This sequence comes from Mesorhizobium sp. NPDC059025, assembly GCF_042739655.1. Taxonomy (NCBI): domain Bacteria; kingdom Pseudomonadati; phylum Pseudomonadota; class Alphaproteobacteria; order Hyphomicrobiales; family Phyllobacteriaceae; genus Mesorhizobium; species Mesorhizobium sp. NPDC059025. The sequence goes on from NZ_JBHYIM010000010.1 coordinate 138,849, forward strand.
CCGACAGCGGGCCAGCCGCATGAGGCGGCCGGCGCCTCGACGCCCGTGGAGAAGCCAGCTCCTTCGAAGGCTGCGCCAACGAAAGGGCCTGTCAGTGCACCGGCCGGCCGCGAGATCAGCGGCTCGGGTTATGTGGTCGCGCCCCGCATCACCACCGTCTTTTCCAAATACGAAGGCAGGATCATCGGCGTTGCCGTCCAGGCGGGAGACCTGGTGGCGGCCGGCCAGATCCTCGTGACGCTCGATGACGCAGGCGCCCGCTTCGCGCTCGAACGAGCCAGGGCAGCAAGAGCCACGGCCGATCTCTTGCTTGCCGCCCGCACCATCGACCTCGACCAGGCACGCGCCTCCCTTGGCCGCACCGAAACACTTGCAGCCCGTGACACGGCTTCGAAGCAGCAGCTGGAAGAGGCGCGCAGAACCGTCGAACGCGCGGAGAACGCCGCGGCACAGGCCCGCCAGGATCTCGCAACGGCGGAACTTGCCATCCGCGTCGCCGAGGAGCCCGTCCGCGAACTGACGGTGCGCGCGCCGTTCGCCGGGACCGTGACGCGGCTCGATGCCCATGTCGGCGACACCGTGCTCGCCCGTGTCGACAGCGTGCGCGAGAACCAGAGCCTGCTCACGATCAGCGACCAGACGACCATGGTGATCGATGCCGATGTCGCGGAGACCGGCATGGCCGACCTGCAGCGAGGACTGCGTGGCGAGGCGGTTCTCGACGGTTTTCCCGATCGCCCCTTTGCGATCGAGGTGCAACGTGTCGCCCCTGTCGCCTCGATCGAAAAGGGCACCGTCAGCCTGCGCCTCGCGCTCACCGATCCGCCAGCCGGTATCCGGCCGAACATGGCCGCGCGCATTCGCCTCCAACTCACCGACAGCAAGACCGGAGCAGACAGCCAATGACCCACGATTCCTACATAGTGCTTGCCGGCATACGCAAAGGCTATCGCATCGGCGGCGAGCCGATGCCGATCTTCAGCGGGCTCGACCTCGTCATCCCGCGTGGCGACTTCGTTGCGATCATGGGCCCTTCGGGATCGGGCAAGTCGACACTGCTCAACATGCTGGCCGGGATCGACGTGCCGGATGCCGGCAGCCTCAGCATCGGCAACCACCGGCTCGACCAGATGGGCGAGAGCGCGCGCTCGTCCTGGCGGGCGCACAATATGGGCATCGTCTTCCAGTTCTATAATCTGCTGCCGATGCTGAACGCAGCGGAGAATGTGGAGCTGCCGCTGCTGCTGAAACCCCTGTCGGCAAGCGAACGCCGCGCGCGGGTCGGCAAGGTGCTCGATCTGGTCGGGCTTGCCGGCCGCGAGAAGCAGTATCCCGCCATGATGTCGGGCGGCCAACAGCAGCGTGTCGGCATCGCCCGCGCCATCGTCTCCGATCCCGGCCTGCTTCTCTGCGACGAGCCGACCGGTGATCTCGACCGGAACTCGGCCGACGATGTGCTGGAGATGCTCGGCTTCCTCAACCGTAGCCTGGAAAAAACCATCGTCATGGTGACGCACGACCCGCAGGCGGCACGTTCCGCCAGGAGGACGCTGCATCTCGACAAGGGCCAGTTCGTCGAAGAGAAGAGGGCCGCCTCATGACTTTCTTCGGTCTTGCCCGCAAGAACGCCTGGCGAAAGCCGCTGCGTACCGTGCTGCTGATGATCTGCGTCGCGATCGCCTTCCTCATTTACGGCCTGACCGCAAGTTTCCTGGCCGGTTCGCAAGGGGCTTCCGCCGCCAGCGAGGACATATTGGGCGTGATGAGCGCCGGGGGCCGTGGACAGGCGCTGCCGATGTCGCACCTCGCCCGCATCGCCGCTGAACCCGGCACCGGCGCGGTCGGCTACATGGCGCGCATGCGTGGATTTTCCGGCAGTGAGAAAAATGTCATCGCAGTCAGCGCCGTCGAGCAGCAGGCGCTCATGGCCGTCAACGGCAAGGAACTCGGACTGACGCCAGCGTTGATCGCAACACTGGATCAAGGCCGCGAGCGGGTGCTGGTCGGCCGCGCGCTGGCCGAGGCTCAAGGCTGGTCGGTCGGCCAGCGCATCGCCATCACCGCTCTCCAGATGGCCAGGCAGGATGGCGGCCGCGACTGGCGCTTCGAGATCGCCGGCATCTTCGAAGGCGCTGGCGCCAGCACCGACACCTATTTCGTCATTGCCCGATACGACTATGTCAACGCGGCCCGGGCCAAGGGCAGGGATACGGTCGACGCCTTCATCGTTCGCCCGGGTGACGGCATCAAGGCAAGTGCGCTTGCTGCCCGCATCGACGCCCTGTTCGCCAACTCGGCCGCACCGACCCGAACGCAGTCGGAAAAGCAGTTCCTGGAAGCCTTCCTGCGCCAATATGCCGACATCGGGCTGATCGTCGACCTGGTCACGGGGACGGCCTTCATCACGCTGCTGATGATCGTCGTCAACACCATGGTCTTCGCCGTGCGCGAGCGCACTTTCGAGATCGGTGTGCTGAAGACGCTGGGCGTCTCCAATCTCAGGATCTTAGCCCTTGTGCTCGGCGAGACGCTGTTCATCTGCATCATCGGTGCGGGCGTCGGTCTCGCCCTGGCCAAGCTCGCGACGGTGCTTGTCGGACCGGTTGTCGGCCTCGTCTTCTCGCCGCCGGTGCTGGCCAAGGCGACAGCGATCGCTCTCCTGCTCGGCTTCGCGACCGGCCTGTTGCCGGCCATCAATGCCATGCGCACCCCCATCGTCAAAGCCTTCAGAGCGAGGTAGCCGCCATGTCCACCCAGATCAGACAGACGCTCGTGATGACGCGGGCCAATTTCGGCAGCCTGCGGCGCCGCCTGGCGATCTCGTTGTCGATGGTGCTTTCGGTCGCGCTTGTCGTCGCCGTCCTTGCCGGGTTCCTGGCGATGGCCAGGGGTTTCGAAAGGGCACTGACCAGCACAGGTTCGCCGCTGGTCGCCGTTGTCCTCGGCGGCGGCACGAACCAGGAGACCGGATCCGATATTCCCGCCGATGCGATCCGCGGCGTCGAGTCGCTGACGGGGGCAACGACCGCGGATATTGTCCGGGATGCGAACGGGACACCGCTTGTGTCCCGCGAGCTGGTGGTGCCGGTGGATGTCGCCGGCAGGCAGACCTCGACGGCCGCGCTTCGCGGCATGGATGCCAATGGTCCCTCGATCCGCGAAGGCATCACGCTGCAGGCGGGCCGACTGTTTACACCCGGCGCCCGCGAGATCATGGTCGGCGCTCGCATAGCGGCCGACTTCACGGGCTTTGCGATCGGCGACACGGTTCGGCTGGGGACCGTGGACTGGACGGTTGTCGGCCATTTCACGGCCAGCGGCAGTGCTTTCGAATCCGAGATATGGGGCGACCTCGACGCGGTTCGCGCCGGCTTCGACCGGCAGGGACAGGTGCAAAGCCTGCGTTTGCGCCTCGCCACGCCTGCATCGCTCGCAGTGCTCAAGGCAGGCCTGGCGACCATAACCTCGACACCGCTCGTCGCCATCTCCGAAGCTGATCTCTACGCCGCGCAATCGGGGCGTACAGCCAGCCTCATCCGCTTGTTCGGCTGGCCGGTCGCGCTCTTGATGGCGATCGGCGCGACAGCCGGAGCACTCAACACGATGATGAGCTCGGTCTCCGACCGGACCATCGAGATCGCCACCGTTCGTGCGCTCGGCTTCGGCAGGCTGCCGGCTTTCCTGGCGACATGGTTCGAAGCGGTCGCACTTGCTGCTGCCGGCGTGATGCTGGGTATTCTCGCTTCATGGCTGCTGTTCAACGGCTGGGAGGCCAGCACCGTCGGTGCGAACGACGCCAGCATGGGCTTCCGGCTGGCGGTAGACGCGGATGTGATGGTTCCCGCCGGCCTGCTCGGCCTGACGATCGGCATCATCGGCGGCGCTCTCCCGGCAATCGCGGCAACCCGGCTGCCACTGACGGCGGCCCTGCGGGCACGCGGGTAGTGCAGCACCGTGGCAGGACACCTAGTCGATGTCGACCTTCGCCATACCCGATCCCGGCAAGGCCGCATCGCGCCCGGATATGCTGCCGATTCGCCTGCGCGCTATGCCGATCTGCTCCAGCGTCAGGCGCGTCCATTCCAGCGCCGGCCACAATGTCAGGCGCACGACGTCGTTTTGCGGGACATTGTCTGCACCCATGGCTGCGGTGCAGGGGCCAGGCACATGATAGGTGCCGAATACCCGGTCGAAGAAGGGAAACACGTTGGCGAGGTTCTTGCCGTAGGCCTCGGGAGCATTCGCGTGATGCCAGCGATGAAAGCGCGGCGAAGCGATCAGCAGGCGAAACGGTCCGTGATCCCAATCGACATCGACGTGAACGTAGATCGTATGCAGCACCAGGATGACGGCGCCCATGCCGATGGCGTCGGCGGGAAGGCCGAGCCATGTCAGCAGGATGGTGTAGGACCCCCACATGACCAGCGTCTCGAGCGCATGGATGCGATAGGCCGTCAGCGCATTCACATGCGGATCGGAGTGATGGATCGCGTGCACCGGCCACAGCCATTTCATGTGCATGAGCCGGTGGTTCCAGTAATTGGCAAAGTCATGCGCCACAATGGCGACGAGCATGAGAGCCCAGACCGGAAAAGCGGACCAGGCCGATGTCGGGATGCTTGGAATGCCTGCCAGCGCATAGAGCGCCTTGATCTGGTCCGAAAGCAGCCAGATGGCCGGAGCCAGGATGAGATTGATGTTGAAGATGGCGATCGTCGCGGCCACGCTGCGAACCGCAACCCGGGACCACGAAAGCCGCCATCCCTTGCGCGCTATGTCGAGGACCAGCAGCAGGACCAGGAATGCGAAGACGCATTGATTGGCGGGCGATCTGATCGCCGTCGGCCAGACCCCGATCATCGTCTCCAGGAATTCGACGATCTGCTCCACGCCCTGCCTCCCACCGCAACAGCAGTGCCGCCGCGAAACCAGCCCTGGAGCGCAATTTAGCGGGCCTTGCTTAAGGGGGTCTGAATGTCACTCGGCAGTCGGCATGCGGTCAAATACCGACCATGCAACACCGGCTGCCGACTGCCTCACTTGCCCTTCGAAGGCTTTCGCGGTTTCACCCGGCGCCCGAGCAGGTACTGATCGAAAGCCATGTTCCGCATTGACAAATTTTTTTGTCAATGCAAGTCTGAACCGATGATCGAAGTGGAAGTCATCGAAACCGCCGTTGTGGCCACAGCCGTCCTCGATCCGATCCGATCCAGGCTTCTGGCGGAACTCACGCAGCCCGCCTCCGCGGCAACCCTGGCGGCACGGGTGGGTCTTGCCCGCCAGAAGGTCAATTATCACCTTCGTGCGCTGGAGGAGCACAAGCTGGTTGTCCCGGTCGCGGAGCGGCATTGGGGCGGCCTTACGGAGCGGCTGATGATCGCGACCGCTTCCTCCTACGTCGTTTCACCGGCGGCGCTCGGACCGATTGGAGCCGATCCGTCACGGAACCAGGATCGGCTCTCGGCCGGCTACCTCATCGCGCTCGCGGGGCGCGCCATCCGCGAAGTCGGAGATCTGTGGCGCAACGCCCGTGTGAAGGGCAAACGGCTTGCCACGCTGTCGATCGATACGACCATCCATTTCCGGTCACCCGCCGATCGCGCGGCCTTTGCAGCCGATATGACCAATGCGATCGCCGCGCTGGCGGCACGCTATCACGACGACACGGCACCCGGGGCACGCCCCCACCGGCTCGTGGTGGTGGCCTACCCTGCTCCCGGCGATACCTGAAAGGAAGTCCGATGCCGATCAAGAAGGACGAAACCGGCAAGCGCTGGGTCGAGATGGAGTTGAGCGTGCCCGGCACGCCCGAACAGGTGTGGCAGGCGATCGCGACGGGTCCCGGCTATACGGCCTGGTTCACCCCGACCGCCATCGATGGGCGCGTCGGGGGCGCGCTCCGGTTCGACATGGGCGAGAACGGGGAATCCAACGGAGAGGTGACCCTCTGGGAGCCTCCCTTCCGGTTCGGTTATGTCGAACGCGACTGGGCCGAGGGCGCGCCATCGCTGGCAACAGAAATCACGGTGACGGCCAGATCGGGAAACCGCTGCATCGTGCGCATGGTCCATTCGCTGTTCGCTTCGACCGACGACTGGGATGACCAGATCGAAGGCTTCGAGAGCGGCTGGCCCGGTTTCTTCGAGGTCCTGCGCCTCTACCTCTCGCTTTTCTCCGGCGAGAAAGCGGCGGTATCTGCAGCGATGGCGCGTGTGGAAGCGCCCCAGCTTGACGTCTGGAAACGTCTGGTTGATGGCCTTGGCCTGGTCGGGGCCAACGCCGGCGAGACGAGGACGGCTTCGCGAACGCCAGAGCAACTGTCAGGTGTTGTCGAGCGCGTGCAGCAGAGCGACACGGAACGCTACATGCTTCTGCGCCTGACACAACCATCGCCCGGTATTGCATTGATCGGAACATATGGCATCGGGGATGCCACCAGCGCCGGCATAACCTTGTACCTCTATGGCGACGACGCCGGGCAACGCGTCGCGGAGGGCGCTCCTGGATGGAAGGATTGGCTCCGCGAGACCGTCGGGCAGGCTGCACATTGAAAGAAGAGGCAGTGGGGCAATTTACTCCCGTACTGCCCCTGTTCCGCCAGTGCCTCGCTAACTGCCCTTCGCCGCCGCCCTCAGTCCCTGGTGCGAAGCCATGAAGGCTTTCTCGGCTTCGGTCGGCGCACGCGGCGAGGCGTCATAGCCGAGCGCCTCGACCAGATCCTGGATGTCGACGAAATGCCTGGCCTTGCGGTCATAGACACCGGCGGTGGTCTTCATCAGGGCCGCGGTCTCGCCGTTCTCCAGCACGAAACGATGCGCGCCGAGCACCTGGGTGCCGTCCCAGGTCTCGATCGAGGACACGACCTGGAAATTGCGCCACAGCTTGATCTCGCGCACATAGACGGTCTGCAGCCCGCCCAGCATCGGCGCCCAGCCGCGCTGCCTCGCCAGCGCTATCAGGCCGGCGCGGATGAAGATGTCGATGCGACCAAGATCGGCCAGCATCATGTAGCGCGCATTGTTGAGATGGACGTTGAAGTCGATGTCGGTCGGCAGGCAGCGGAAAGTGAGCCGGCTTTCATCTCCGACGCGGTAGGAGCCGCGCGACTTCGCCGTCAGCGCCATGCGCGCAAAACGTGCCCAGACATACATGCTGTTACTTTCTTCCTTCTCCCCGTTCACGGGGAGAAGGTGGCCCAAAGGGCCGGATGAGGGGCAGCACCAATGATTGCAAGGCAGGTGCGGCCCCTCACCTGCCTGCCGGCATCCTCTCCCCGCAGACAGAGAGAGGAACGCTGTTCCCGCTTACGCGGCTTCCTTGACCTCGCCCTTCGCATAGGGGTCGAAGCGCTGATAGAAGGTCTCGCCCTTCTCGGCCATGTCGAGAAGCAGCTTCGGTGCCTTGAACTGCGCGCCATACTTCTTCTGCAGGCCCTTGGCGATCTTCACGAAAGCCTTGGCACCGATGCTGTCGATGTAGGACAGCGCGCCGCCCGTGTAGGGAGCAAAGCCGAAAGCCAGGATCGAGCCGACATCCGCTTCGCGCGGGTCGGTGACGATGCCTTCTTCCATGACGCGTGCGGCTTCGAGCGCGATGGTGACCAGCAGGCGCTGCTGCACCTCCTCATAGTCGACCTTGTCGGGATCGAGCTGCGGGTAGAGGTCCTTCAGGCCCGGCCACAGCTTCTTCTTGGCCGGCTTCGGCGGATAGTCGTAGAAGCCCTTGGCGTTCTTGCGGCCGAGGCGCTCATGCTTGTCGACGAGCGCGTTGATCAGCGCGAACTGGTCCTTGTCGACGGCCTTTTCGCCGAGGTCGCGGATGGTCTGCTTCATGATCTTCTGCGCGAGGTCGATCGCCGTCTCGTCGGTCAGCGCCAGCGGGCCGACCGGCATGCCGGCTGCCTTGGCGGCGTTCTCGATCATCGGTGCCGGGATGCCTTCGATCAGCATCTGGAAGGCTTCCGACATGTAGCGCAGCACGCAGCGGTTGACGTAGAAGCCGCGCGTGTCGTTGACGACGATCGGCGTCTTCTTGATGGCGCGCACATAGTCGATCGCGGTGGCGATCGCCTTGTCGCCGGTCTTCTTGCCGAGGATGATCTCGACCAGCATCATCTTGTCGACCGGCGAGAAGAAGTGCAGGCCGATGAAGTTCTTCGGCCGCGACGAGTTCTTGGCCAGCGCGGTGATCGGGATGGTCGAGGTGTTGGAGGCGAAGATCGCCGACGACTTCAGCACGGCTTCCGCCTTCTCGGTGGCGCCCTTCTTGACTTCCGAATCCTCGAACACCGCCTCGATGACGAGATCGCAGCCGGTGAGATCGGCGTAGTCGGCCGTCGGCGTGATCAGCGACAGCAGCTTTTCCTTCTCCTCAGGCTTGGCACGGCCCTTCTTGACCTGCTCGGAGATCAGATTGTCGGAATGCGCCTTGCCCTTCTCGGCCGATGGCAGGTCGCGGTCGAGCAGCACGACCGGGATACCGGCCTTGGCGGTGACATAGGCGATGCCGGCGCCCATGAAGCCGGCGCCCAGCACGCCGATCTTCTTGAACTTCGCATCCGGAATGCCTTCGGGACGGCGTGCGCCCTTGTTGAGCTCCTGCAGCGACACGAACAGCGAGCGGATCATCGCCGCCGCTTCCTTGGTCTGCAGGATCTCGGTGAAGTAGCGCGTCTCGATCTTCAGCGCGGTGTCGAAAGGCACCAGCAGGCCTTCATAGACGCATTTCAGGATCGCTTGTGCCGCCGGATAGTTGCCATAGGTCTCACGACGCAGGATGGCGATGGCCGGCGGCCACAGGTTCGCGCCGGCAACCGAATAGACCGGGCCGCCCGGCAGCTTGAAACCCTTCTCGTCCCAGGGAGCGACCGGTTTCAGGCCGTTGCGGATCATCGCCTTGGCGGTGTCGACCAGCTTGGCCGGCTCGGCGATCTCGTGGATCAGGCCCATGGCCTTGGCCTTCTGCGCGGTCAGGTTCTTGCCGGAGGTCAGCATCTCCAGCGCGCCCTGCGTGTCGGTCAGCCTCGGCACGCGCTGCGTGCCGCCGGCGCCCGGGAAGATACCGACCTTCACTTCCGGCAGCGCCATCTTGACCTTGTCGGAGTCCGCGGCGACGCGGCCATGGCAGGCCAGCGACATCTCGAAGGCGCCGCCCATGCAGGTGCCGTTGATGGCCGACACAAACGGCTTGCCGCAGGTTTCGAGCTTGCGGAACAGGCCGGTCATGAAGCCGACATTGGTGAACAGCGTCTGGGTGGCCTTTTCCTTGTCCTTCACCTTCTCCTTGGCGAAGAGGCCCAGCATCTGCTGCAGCATGGTGAGGTCGGCACCGCCGGAGAAAGTCTCCTTGCCCGAGGTGATGACCGCGCCCTTGACCGCGGCATCGGCCACGACCTGGTCGATGATGGCGTTCAATTCACGCATCACCTCTTCGGTGAACACGTTCATGGAGCGGCCGGGCATGTCCCAGGTGACGAGCGCGATGCCGTCGCCGTCGATGTCGACCGAAAAGTTCTTGTAGCTCATTGTCTTCTCCTTCCGGCCGAAATCAGACGCGCTCGATGATCGTGGCGGTGCCCATGCCCGCGCCGATGCACAGCGTCACCAAAGCGGTGTTGAGGTTGCGGCGCTCGAGCTCGTCGAGCACGGTGCCGAACACCATGGCGCCGGTGGCGCCGAGCGGATGGCCCATGGCGATGGCGCCGCCATTGACGTTGATCTTGTCGTGCGGAATGCCGAAGGCCTGCATGTAGCGCAGCACGACCGAGGCGAAGGCCTCGTTGAGCTCGAACAGGTCGATGTCCGACAGCTTCATCTTGGCGCGCTTCAGCAGCTTCTCGGTGACGTCGACCGGACCGGTCAGCATGATCGCCGGCTCGGAGCCGATGTTGGCGAAGGCGCGGATGCGGGCGCGCGGCTTCAGGCCCATCGCCTTTCCGCCCTTCTTCGACCCGAGCAGCACGGCGGCAGCGCCGTCGACGATGCCCGACGAGTTGCCGGCATGGTGGACGTGGTTGACCTCTTCCAGCTCCGGATAACGCTGCACGGCAACCGCGTCGAAGCCGCCCATCTCGCCAGGCATGATGAAGGACGGGTTGAGAGAGGCCAGCGACTGCATGTCGGTCGACGGGCGCATGTGCTCGTCATGGTCGAGGATGGTGAGGCCGTTCTGATCCCTGATCGGCACGACCGAGTTCTTGAAATAGCCCTTCTGCCAGGCATTGGCGGCGCGCTTCTGGCTCTCGACCGCATAGGCGTCGACGTCGTCGCGCGAGAAGCCATGCTTGGTGGCGATGAGGTCGGCCGAGATGCCCTGCGGCACGAACCAGCCGGGGAAGCCGACCGAAGGATCCATGAACCAGGCGCCGCCCGAGGCGCCCATGCCGACGCGGCTCATCGATTCGACGCCGCCGGCGATGACGATGTCGTCGGCGCCCTGCGCGATCTTGGCCGCACCCAGATTGATGGCATCGAGGCCGCTGGCACAGAAGCGCGACAGCTGCATGCCCGGCGCCTTGGTGTTGTAGCCGGCCTCGAAGGCGGCGGCGCGCGGGATCACCGAACCGGCTTCGCCGACCGGGTCGACGCAGCCGAAAATGATGTCGTCGACCGCGCCAGTGTCGAGCTCGTTGCGGTCGCGCAGCGCTTCCAGCACCTTGGCGCCGAGACGCACCGCCGGCACCTCGTGCAGCGATCCGTCCTTCTTGCCCCTGCCGCGCGGCGTGCGCACGGCGTCATAGACATAAGCGTCAGCCATTTTCGTGCTCCTTACTGGTTGGATCGGCCGCTCAAAGCGTCCGATCGGGCTCTCTGGATCGGCTGCTCAAGGCACCGATCGGGTATGTTGTGACCGGCTGCTCAGAGCGAGCGGCCGATCAACATCTTCATGATCTCGTTGGTGCCGCCGTAGATGCGCTGCACGCGGGCATCGCGATACATGCGGGCGATCGGGTATTCGTTCATGTAGCCATAGCCGCCATGCAACTGCAGGCATTCGTCGACGACCTTGCACTGCAGGTCGGAGAGCCAGTATTTGGCCATCGAGGCGGTGACCGGGTCGAGCCCGCCATTGAGATGGCGCTTGACGCAGTCGTTGTAGAAGACGCGGCCGATGGTGGCCTCGGTCTTCAGTTCCGCGAGTTTGAACTGGGTGTTCTGGAACTCCACCACCGCCTTGCCGAACGCCTTGCGTTCCTTGACGTAGTCGACGGTGACTGCGAGCGCGCGCTCGATCATGCCGACGGCCTGGGCGCCGATCAGCAGGCGCTCCTGCGGCAGCTGCTGCATCAGCTGGACGAAACCCTGGCCTTCCTCATGGCCGAGCAGATTGGCGGTCGGCACGCGCACGTCGTTGAAGAAGAGCTCGGAAGTGTCGTTGGCTTTGAGGCCGATCTTGTCGAGGTTGCGGCCGCGCGTGAAACCCTCGACCTCGTCGGTCTCGACGACGATCAGCGAGGTGCCCTTGGCGCCCTTGGTCGGGTCGGTCTTGGTGACGACGATGATGAGATTGGCGTTCTGGCCGTTGGTGATGAAGGTCTTGGACCCGTTGATCAGGTACTGGTTGCCATCCTTCTCGGCCCGCGTCTTGATGCCCTGCAGGTCGGAGCCGGCGCCCGGCTCGGTCATGGCGATGGCGCCGATCAGCTCGCCGGTCGCCATCTTCGGCAACCACTTCTTCTTCTGCTCTTCCGAGCCGTAGTGCAGGATGTAAGGGGCGACGATGGCGTTATGCAAAGCGATGCCGAAACCGTCGACACCGACATGGCCGAGCGCCTCGGCGATGACGCTTTCATGCGCATAGGTGCCGCCAGAACCGCCATACTCCTCCGGCATGGAGGCGCAGAGCAGGCCGGCCGCACCAGCCTTTTCCCAGGCGGAACGGTCGACGATCTCGTTCTTCTCGTATTCGTCGTAATGCGGCTTGATCTCTTCCGACAGGAAGCGGGTCGACATGTCGTAGAGCATGGCGACCTCGTCGCCGGCCCAGCCGGCCCTCGGCAAGGACAGGATATCGGCGGGATTGGTTGCCATGGTCTGCTCCCTTCTGACCGCACTCAAGATATAGGGCGTCTGTTCAAGGCTGAACAGACGCCGGGATCACTCAGAACGCGTCAGCCGACAGCGCCATCATGGAATCGGCGCCCGAGGAGATGCGAGCGAGATGCGCCGCCGTCTCCGGCATGATGCGATCCATATAATAGCGTGCCGTAACCAGCTTGTTGTCATAGAAAGATGACGAGCCGTTGGCGCCTTCGGCAAGCTTGACCTGCGCGGTCCTGGCCATCTGGCCCCACATGTAGCCGAGCGTGACGAGGCCTAAGAGATGCAGGTAGTCGGTCGAGGCCGCGCCGGCATTGTCGGGGTTCTTCATGCCGTTCTGCATCAGCCACATGGTGGCGGCCTGCAGATCGTTGAGGCCCTTCTTCAGCGCCTTGGTGAAGGGCGCCAGCTTCTCGTCGGAGCGGTTTTCCTCACAGAATTCGCCGACTTCCTTGAAGAATGCCTGGATGGCACGGCCGCCATTGGCGCCGAGCTTGCGGCCGACCAGGTCAAGCGCCTGGATGCCGTTGGCGCCTTCATAGATCATGGCGATGCGGGCATCGCGCACGAACTGGCTCATGCCATGCTCTTCGATGTAGCCGTGGCCACCGAACACCTGCTGCGCCATCACCGCATGCTCGAAACCCTTGTCGGTGAGCACGCCCTTCACCACAGGCGTCATCAGGCCCATGTGGTCGTCGGCCGCCTGGCGGTCGGCGTCGTCGCCGGAGCGGTGGGCGATGTCAGACTTCAGCGCGGTCCACAGCGTGAAGGCACGGCCGGCTTCGTTGAAGGCGCGCATGGTCATCAGGTTGCGGCGGATGTCCGGGTGCACGATGATCGGATCTGCCTTCTTGTCGGGCGACTTGGCGCCCGAGATCGAACGGCCCTGCAGGCGCTCCTTGGCGTAGGCGACGGCGTTCTGGTAGGCGACCTCCGACTGCGCCAGGCCCTGCAGGCCGACGCCGAGACGCGCCTCGTTCATCATGGTGAACATCGCCTTCAGGCCGCCATTGGCCTCGCCGAGCAGCACGCCTTCCGCCTCGTCATAATTCATGACGCAGGTGGAATTGCCGTGGATGCCCATCTTCTCTTCGATCGAGCCGCAGGAGGCCGCATTGCGCTCGCCTGGATTGCCATCGGCATCGAGCTTGAACTTGGGCACGATGAACAGCGAAATGCCCTTCACGCCTTCCGGCGCACCCTCGATGCGGGCCAGCACCAGATGGATGATGTTGTCGGACATGTCGTGCTCGCCGGCCGAGATGAATATCTTCTGGCCGGAAATCCTGTAGGTGCCGTCGCCGTTCGGCACCGCCTTGGTGCGCAGCAGGCCGAGATCGGTGCCGCAGTGCGGCTCCGTCAGGTTCATGGTTCCGGTCCACACGCCTTCGATCAGCTTCGGCGCGAAGGCGGTCTTTTGCTCGTCGGTGCCGTGGGTGAGGATGGCGGCGATCGCACCCTGGGTGAGGCCGGGATACATCAGCAGCGCGAGGTTGGCCGAGACCATGTATTCGGCGACCGCGGTGTGCACGGCATAAGGCAGGCCCTGGCCGCCAAATTCGGCGGGCGCCGCAAGCCCCATCCAGCCGCCTTCGCAATATTGCCGATAGGCTTCCTTGAAACCCTTCGGCGTCGTCACCGAGCCGTCGTCGTGGCGCACGCAGCCTTCCATGTCGCCGGTGCGGTTGGTTGGCTGGATGACGTTTTCGGCAAGCTTCGCGCCCTCGGCGAGGATCGCCTCCAGCACGTCGCCGGACGCATCGGCAAAACCGGGAAGGTTGCTGTAACGCTCGAAACCGAGCACCTCGTTCAGAACGAACAACGTATCGCGGACAGGCGCCTGATAGATCGGCATTGCGTCTTCCTCCACAAAATCAACGCGCCCGCACCAAAACGGCTTTCGGGCCGACTGTAGTGTCTGGATAACAAATATTGACGTTTGCGTAAACGTCAATCTGCGCGGGCAACCACTTTTTTAGGATGGTTTTCGGGCGAAGAGCAGGACAATGCATCGGGACGCGTCATTCAATGCGCGACGGGTCTGGCCGGCATGGGTGAATCCATGCGGGATCTAGAACCAAATCAACACCGCGAACATTCTCATCGACTCCGTGTAGATCAAGATCGTTGTACCGGCGTGCCGATACAATGACCCTGGCGATGACATGATTTTCAGATATTGTTTTTCCATATTGGCCGGAATCCCCTCGCCGCACGAGAAAGAAGTCGGCAATCCATTCCCTAGCCAGCCCTGGGGGACGGGAGTTGGGTGGACATCGGGCAATTGTGCCACAGCGCCTTGACCATCGACTCCATCGCGGAGCTTGAAGATCGCCACGCCGCAAACATCTCGGAAAAAGCCTGTGTCATAAGTCATCGCAATCAGCTCTGATTGCTTGAGAGCATCAGGAACATCCTCAAGTGCGAGAGACTTCACCTCGGATTTCTGAGCCAATATGAAGCCCTGAAAAGCGAATATCGGCGCAGCAAGCAGCATCACCGCGAAAACAATCCAGCCACGCCCCTTCACTTTACCACAGGCTCCCACTTCGAGGTCCGGGATCAAGCATACCGCCGAGAAACTCAGCGCCTCGAAAACAGCCGGATGATGGCCATCATGCCTAAAACAAAAAGGCGCATCGCCGAAGCAATGCGCCTTCCATCTTGATGCAGATCGCCTACCGGCGATCCGGAAATCAGTTCGCGGCGGCCGAAGTCGAGGCGGCGCGGTCGGCGACCATCTGGCGGACGGAATTCATGGCGCCGCTCAGTTCGTTGATGGCGTCGTCGATCAAAGCGCGCTGCTTCTGCAGGCGCACGAGCTGCTTTTCCGACTTTTCCAGCGCCAGGCGCAGCTGCTTGGTGTTGGTGCCGGTCGGATCGTAGAGATCCATCATCTGCTTGACCTCGCGCAGCGAGAAACCGACCTTGCGGCCGAGCAGGATGAGCTTGAGGCGCACGCGGTCGCGATGCGTGTAGAGGCGGGTGGCGCCGTCGCGCTCCGGCTTCAGCAGGCCCTTGTCCTCATAGAAGCGCAGCGTGCGCAGCGTGACGCCGTATTTCTTGGCCATCTCGCCGATGCGCACCAGCTCTTCGGAGGTTTCGTTCGACATGATGTTGGAGTTGCCGGCTGCTTCGCCAGCGGTGTTCATCTGCACAGTCATCGACATTTCCCGTTTAGGCCCCGGCTATGGCGCGCGGCATCGGCTGCCTGGCTTCGCCCGTGGCGGAAGCGCTAGGGGGCTTTGCTTCCTGGTTTCGACATAGATTCGCAAGCCTTGCCGCACCGCACAACTTACGTTTACGTAAAGGTATATCTGTATCGTTGCGAAAATGCAAGTGGGGTGCCCCTACGCCATGCCCCAGGGGCAGGGGCGGAAAGCTTTTCTCAACGAATCCTGCGGCTTCTTAAGCTTGGTTAACGGGTTGTTTACCATGCTGGGCGAAAGGTGCGGCTGTCGGTCCGTGTCCATCCTGTCTCGCTTTTCACACGGGTTTTCATCGAAGCGCGAGCCTGCCCGGGAACACTCTTCCGCTGGCCGAGCCGTCTTCGGACCCGACTGGGTGGTTTGGGGAACTGCTGGCCGAGGCCAGCCAACTGCGAAACGGGCGCTCGATGAACAACAAGCGGTCCTATCTCGACAATCTGAACGCCGGGCGGCAGCGCCGGAGCTATGCCTCGCTGGAAGAGCTCAACCGTTCGATGGAAGCGCTGGAGCAGCGCCTGGACCGCAACCGCGAGGAGCCGTCTCGCCGGGAGGAGCCGCGCTACGGCCGCAGCCAGCCCTATGCCGACCGCTACGATGCGCCGCGCCAGCGCAGCTACGAAGAACAGCGCCCACGCGAGCGCGACTATGAAGGCGCGCGCGGCTATCAGCGCCCCTATGAAGAACCCCGCCCCTATCGCCAGCGCAGCGAGCGGCCCTACCAGTCGATCGCCCGCGACATCGAACGCATGCGCGGCCAGGAAGACGGCGTGGCGATGGTGAGCAAGATCGCCGGCGAACTGCGCGGCCTGCGCGAGGAATTGCGCCAGCAGATGAGCTCGGGCCTGCAGCGCGAATTCCAGGCGCTGCGCAAGGATATCCAGCGCGCCGCGCAGGAAGCTCCCTCTTCTCGCGACAGCGCCGAGCTCGGCCTCGAATTCGAACGCCTGTCGGGCGCCATCCGGGGTCTCGCCGAAAAGAGCGACGACAAGGGCGTGCACCTGCTCAGGCTCGAGCTGGAGCAGGTCCGCAACGCCATGGAAACACTGGCGCGCGAAGAGAGCGTGCAGGCCGTGGACCGCCGCTGGCAGGAATTCGATCAGCGCTGGTCGGCCTTCGAGAACCGCTTCGACGGCAATGCCGGCAATGCCGGCAAGCGTGACGGCGTCGATGTCACCGCACTCGCGGAACGGCTCGAACAGATCGGCGCCGCCGTCAACAAGCTGCCGGAATCGCTGTCGCTGCGCTCGCTGGAAGAAAAAGTGCGCACGCTGGCCGGCGCCGTCGACCATTTCGCCAGCCAGCAGGGCCGTCGCGGCGGCGACGTCTACGGCATGATCGACGAGCGGCTGGACGAAATCTCGCGCGCCATCGTCGCCTCCACCGTCGCAGCCCAGTCGAGCGCCTTCGACCCGGCCCCGTTCGAGCGCATCGAGCAGCGCATCGCAGCCCTTGCCAGCCAGATCGAGGAAGTGGCGGACGAGCGCCCACGTGGCGAGGTGATGGACCACCTCTTCCAGGGGCTGGAACAGCGCTTCGAGGCGCTGTCGGGCATCATCGAGCGCCGTCAGGACGACGCCATCCAGCAGGGAAACATGCTGTTCCGCGACCTCGAGCGCCGGCTGGACGATGTCGCCGACCGCATCGAGCGCCGTGCGCCCGAGCCCGACAATAGCGGCATCATGGACGCCATCGACGCGCGTTTCAGCGCGCTGGCGCAGCGCCTGGAAAGCCGCGGCCCCGACTTCGCCGGCCAGGATGCGATCCGCAGCCTGGAGAGCCGGCTAGACGACATCTCCAGCCGCCTCGACTCCAGCTCGGTGCAGGCAGCCGGCATCGATCCGGACCTGCTGCGCAGCCTGGAAGCCCAGGTTTCCGGCCTGGCCACGCATCTGTCGCGTCCCGGCGCGCCGCTGCCGGAATTCGAGGACATCGCGCCCCGCATCGAGAAGATCGAGGAATCGATCGCAACCAACCGCGACACCATCCTGGAGACGGCAAGGCAGGCCGCCGAAAACGCCGTGCGCGCGCTCGGCCTTTCGAACGGCGACACGGTCACCGTTGCCGGGCTTGCCGGCGACCTCAAGACGCTTGAAGACCTGACGCGCCGCTCCGACGAGCGCAACACCAAGACCTTCGAGGCCATCCACGACACGCTGCTCAAGATCGTCGACCGCCTCGGTTCACTGGAAGGCGCGCCGCCGATGGCGTCGCCGAAGATCACCGTTCAGGATACGCCGGCGCTCGACATGGACGAGCCGCTGCCGTTCCTGAACGAGCCCGAGACCCCGGCCATGCGCGGCGGTGCGCGCACGCCAGCGCAGGCCGCAGCCGATGCGGCACGCGCGGCACTCGGCGCTGAAGCGATCGCCGCGGACTCGGAAATCTCCGGCCAGAACAAGTCGATGTTCGGCGGCATAGCACGCGCCTTCAAGATGCGCCGCGAAAACGAGACAACGCAGCCGACGGCGCTCGCGGGCAATGCCGAGGTGCCGACGGTCGACCTCGACGAGCCGCTGGAGCCGAAGCTGCTCAACCGCCCGCTCGAACCGGGCTCGGGCGCGCCGGACCTCGGCGCCATCATGAAGCGGGTGCGCGACGAGCGCGGCCAACCCGCCAGGCAGAACACGACCGATGCCTCGAAGGCTGATTTCATCGCCGCCGCGCGCCGCGCCGCGCAGGCAGCTGCCGCCGAAGCGGAAGCGCTCAAGCAGCAGTCGGGCAAGGCCGGCGGCGTCAAGTCGTTCGGCCTCGGCAACCTGCTGAAAGCCCGCCGCAAGCCGATCCTGATGGCCGCCGCCGCGATCATGCTGGCGCTTGCCGGCCTGCAGCTCGGCAAGGCCTTCCTGTCCGATCCGGAGCAGGTATCATTCAACGAGGCCGCCCCGACGACGATCGAGGAAAAGACCGATGTCGCGACGGCACCCGTCCAGCAGGCACCGGTGATGGCCGAAGCACCGGCGCTGCCGATCCCCGCCGACGCGCCGCCGGTGCGCAGCGTCGACAACAAGGACGCGGCGGAGCCAGCATCCACCGCGGGCCTCGCAGCTCCGGAACCAAGGTCCAAGGACGACGCCGCCGTCCCGCAGGCCACGGACGCGCAGGCCGTGCCGGAAACCGTGGAGACAAAGGCCGAAGCCGCCCCGGCGACGCATGCGCTGATCGCCGCCCCGGTGACGCTGCCGACCGTCGACGTGCCTGGCATGCCGAAGTCCGAAGTCGCGACCGAAGACAAGACCGGCGCCGTGCAGTCCGCCTCGGTCAGCCCGTCGGCGAGCGGCATCGAGATCCCGCAGGCCATCGGCCCGGCAGCGCTGCGTGACGCGGCCGCCGCCGGCGACGCCAAGGCGCTGTTCGAAGTGGGCTCGCGTTACGCGGAGGCGCGCGGCGTCAAGGAAGACATGGCCACCGCCGCCAAATGGTATGGCGAGGCGGCCGAACGCGGCTTCGCCCCGGCCGAATACCGCATCGGCAACTTCTACGAGAAGGGCATCGGCGTCGAGCGCGACATCGCCAAGTCGAAGGAATGGTACCGCCGGGCCGCCGAGAAGGGCAACGCCAGCGCCATGCACAATCTGGCGGTGCTGTTTGCCATGGGCGCCGATGGCGCCGCCGACAACGACGCCGCGACCCGCTGGTTCAGCCAGGCCGCCGACCTCGGCATCAAGGACAGCCAGTTCAACCTCGGCATCCTCGCCGCCAAGGGTGCGGGCATGGCGCAGAACCTGGAGGAATCCTACAAGTGGTTCGCGCTGGTGGCCAAGGCCGGCGACAAGGACGCCGCCGCCAAACGCGACGAGATCGCCAAGGCATTGCGCCCCGAGCAGCTCGAACGCGCCAAGCAGGCCACCGAGCTCTGGAAGCCCAAGCCGCTCGACGAAGCCGCCAATTCCACCGAGATGCCGGCAGCCTGGCAGGATGCCCCGACCACCATCGCCGGCATCGACATGAAGAAGGCGGTGCAGAACATCCAGCGCATCCTGGCCAAGAACGGCTACGATGCCGGCGGCACCGACGGCGTCATGGGCGACCGCACCAAGAAGGCGATCATGGCCTTCCAGACCGACAACGGCCTGCCGGCGACCGGCTCGGTCGACGAGCCGCTGGTCAAGGCACTGCTGGCCAAGAAGTAAGGCTGCAGCGACGTTCAGCGACCCCTTCTACCCTTGCGGCAGAAGGGGACTGGCGTAACGCCGAGACGAGCCTCGTCCACGTCTACCCCAGGTCTTCCGGATACCGGTAGACCTGTGCATGCGAGGCGACGAAGAACGCGCCCTCGTCGTTCACCCAGCCGCGGAACATGCCGTCTGTGTTGTAAGGGGCAGCAACGGCACCCTTTGCATCCACCGCCACCAGACCCGCACCGACCTCTTTCAGGTCGTTCATGATCACCTTGCGCGTCGCCGCCTCCAGGCTTTCGCCGAGATAGTCGACGCGGGACGCGACCTCGTGCGCGGCGACGTGGCGGATGAAATACTCGCCCTTGCCGGTGCCTGAAACGGCGCAGACGCCGTTGCGGGCATAGGTGCCGGCGCCGATGATCGGGCTGTCGCCGACACGGCCATCCGGCTTGTTGTTGTAGCCGCCGGTCGAGGTGGCGGCGGCCAGATCGCCATGGCTGTCGAGCGCGACCGCGCCGACCGTACCGTGCTTTTCGGATTCGCTGGCCTTTGCGGCGGTGCCGGCCTCGACATGCGCTTTCATCGCAGCCAGCGCCGCCTTCCGGCGTTCGGTGGTGAAATAGCTCTGCGGCTCGACGGCCAGCCCGATGTCCTCGGCGAAGCTGTCGGCGGCGGGGCCAGTCAGAAGCAGGGGATCGCCCTTCTCCAGCAGGGCGCGTGCCGCCTTGACCGGGTTGCGGACATGCCGGGCGGCGCTGACGGCGCCGGCCGCCAGCGAGCGCCCGTCCATGATCGAGGCGTCGAGCTCATGCACGCCGTTCTCGTTGAGCGCGGCGCCATGGCCGGCGTTGAAATGCGGGCTGTCTTCCATGACGATGACAGCGGCCTGCACGGCGTCGAGCGCCCGGCCGCCGGACTTCAGCACCGCATAGCCGGCTTCCAGCGCGCGCCCGAGATCGCGGCGCGCGGCGATCCATTCTTCCTCGTTGAGATCGAGCTGCGCCATGACCCCGCAACCGCCATGGATCGCCAATGCGAATTTCGTCATCGTCCGTTACCTTCAAGGGGGAGTAGGCGGCCCGGCGGACCGTTTCTGGAGTTTCGCAATTCCTGGCGCAAAACCGCTGCGCACTTTTGCTGGAATTGCTCCTGGAGCGCGACCCCGAAAGCAGGAATCGATTTCGGGATCGCGCTTCAAGAAAGCCAGATCAGGAAGAATATCGAACCAACGCCTTCCTGATCTGGAGAGAATGCAAACGGGATGAACGGTATTCCGTTCTATCTCTTCGTTTTCGGCATGATCCTCGTTCGGCAAGCCCTCAGCTTCCTGCTTTGTTGCTTTCCGGCTGGATCATGCCTCCCATTGCATTCCCGGAACTTCTACTGCTTCGGCTTGGCGTCCATCGCCAGCGTGTCCTCGTCGGAACGCGGCGTGTAGGTGATCTTGTCCGCCTTCACGCCCCACGCCGAGACATTGACGGCCAGCGGCAGGTCGGGGCGATCGGTGGCGACGAGCAGGTTCGCCTTTTCGAGCAGTTCGCGGCGCTTGGCCTCGTCCATCTCGACGCCGGCGTCCTCGATCAGCTTGTCCATCTCGGGGTTGGAATAGCCACGTGTGTTGAAGGCACCCAGCGACTTTTCCTTGTCGTTGGTGTGCATCAGCGACGACAGCATGTAGTTCGCCTCGCCGGTCAGCGTGCCCCAGGACGCCATGTAGAGCGAATATTCGCCGCGCGTCTTGGCGGGATTGAACACCGCGGCCGGCACGCCGTTCACATCCGCCTGCACGTTGATCGCGGCCAGGAGCTGCGCCACCGTCGGCCCAAGCTCGGTCGGCAGACGGTCGTTGGCATAGTTCAGCGACACCTTGAAGCCATCGGGGAAGCCGGCTTCGGTCATCAGCTGCTTGGCCTTGTCGACGTCATAGGCCGCCGGCGCAATGTCCTTGTTGTAGCCGAAGATGTTGGCGCTCACGAGCTGGGTCGGCACGACGCCCATGCCTTCCAGCGCGACATCGGCGATGGTCTGGCGATCGATGACGAGGTCGAACGCCTCGCGCACGCGCGGGTCGAGGAAGGGGTTCTTGTCGAGCTTCTTGCCTGATTTGTCCCAGACCATCGGCGAGTCCGCGCGGAAGTCGAATTCGAGATAGGGGATGTAGACCGACTCGTCCTTGACCACGTCGATGGCCGGATCGGCCTCGAGATTGGCGAGGTCGGTGGCCGGCACCTTGGAGATCAGGTCGACCTGCCCTGCCTTGAGCTGGGCGACACGGGCCGCGTCATTGGGGATTTCCTTGCGGACCACCTTGTCCCAGGGCTGCGCGCCACCCCAGTAGCCGTCGAATTTCTCCAGCACGAGATCCTGCGTCGGCGCCCAGCTGACAAACTTGTAGGGGCCGGTGCCGATGGTGGCCTTGCCGGTGTTGAAACCCTCGGCCGCCGTCTCCTTGGTGGAATAGGCCGCGGCCGCCTTGTGCGAAACGATGAAGAGACGCACGAAATCGTTGGGCAGGGTCGGCGCCGAGCCATGCGTCTTGACGCGCACCGTCAGCGGGTCGACGACTTCGACGCCGGCGACGCGGCGCACATAAATGGTCGACGGGTTCGGCCCGGTGACGTTGGGGATGCGCTCGATCGAGAACTTCACGTCCTCGGCGGTGAAGTCCGAACCGTCATGGAACTTCACGCCCTCGCGCAGCTTGAATTCCCAGGTCGTCTCATCGACCGGTTTCCAGCTCACCGCCAGATTGGGCTCGACTTCAAGCTTGTTGCCGGACTTCAAGAGCGTGTCGAAGACATGCTTGGTGGCCTCGGCATTGGCCGAGGTGGCCGTGAAATGCGGGTCCATCGACGCCGGGCCGGACTTGGTGGCGATGGTCAGGTCGGCGGCGAGTGCCGGCAGCGACACCAGCAGCGTCGACACAAGCAGCGCCGAGCGCAGCAAGGAATGGGTAGTCATGGGGATCTCCTCTTTTTGTTGTTGAATGTCTCGTTGTCGCCGATATCGGTTCGGCGGGATCAGTCGGTCACCGCCTCGGCGACACTCATGTCGAGATCGCGCGGCCAGCTGCCGGTGGCGACGACCATCTTGGTCAGCAGGTCCGACAGGGTCAGCCGTTCGGCGGGCGACAGGCATTCGAGCATGGCGCGTTCATGCTCGAGCATCAGCTCCTTGACCGAGACCACGGCAGCACGGCCCTTCTCCGTCAGCGTCAGGGTGACGCGGCGCTGGTCGGACGGATCGATCTCGCGGTCGATCAGGCCAAGCGTCGCCACCTTGTTGACGGCGCGGCTCAGCGTGTTCTTCGGGAAGTTCGACGAGCGCACCACCTCGGTCAGCGTCAGGCCGTCGCCGAGATAGAGCGACCACAAGACCACGAATTCCGGACGCAGCAGGCCGAGCTGCTGCTGGATGCGGCCATAGACCGGATTGTTGAACTGCAGGGCCAGGAAGTTCAGCCGGAACGAGAGCCAGCAGGGATTGTCCCACAGTTTGGGAAACAGCGGATCGTCCTGCGGCAGATGCTGCGGCCCGGGTGTCTCCCGCCCCGCACGCGCCTCATGCAGGGCTGTGCTCAGCAATCGATCCATACAACCTCGCCCCTGAATTAGTCCCAAACGGAACGGTAATTGAAATTTTTGTTGCGTCAACCTCATATTTTTGTTCCTAATGGAACTTAATTGGAGATATCTCGCAGTTTTGTTGCTGACCCATGCCGCATCCCGGCGGGCCGGCGCACGACACCAATCGCGGCAGTACCGGCCGCTGACAAACGGAGTTTTCGGGAATGCGCATTCAGGACATGCACTGGGCTCAGGTCGAGGAACGCGCCAAGGTCGACGACCGCTGCGTCCTGCCGATCGGATCGGTCGAGCAGCATGCCTATCTCAGCCTCGCGACCGACATGATCCTGGCCGAGCGCATTTCGGTGGAGGCCGCCGCGCCGCTCGGCGTGCCCGTCTTCCCCTGCCTGCCCTATGGCATGGCCTCGGGCTTCGCCGACTTCCCCGGCACCATCACGCTGACGCTGCGCACCTATATCAGCGTCATCGAGGATATGCTCGACAGCGTCTACCGCTCCGGCTTTCGCCGCATCCTCGTCGTGAACGGCCATGGCGGCAACACGCCGATCGCCCCGCTGCTGTCGGAATGGATGAACGGCCATCGCGACACCTCGGTGAAGCTGCACGACTGGTGGCGTGCGCCGCAGACCATGGCCAAGGTGCAGGAGATCGACCCGGCCGCGAGCCATGCGAGCTGGATGGAGAACTTCCCCTGGACCCGCCTCGAAGGCGCGCCGGTGCCGAACTTCAAGAAGGATCGCATCGATTTCGCAGCCACCGGCCGCGTCGATGCCGGCCGCAAGCGCGAGCGCATCGCCGAGGGCAATTATCACGGCGTATTCCAGCGCCCGGACGCGGACATGTACGCGATCTGGGAAGTCGGCGTCGCGGAGACCCGCGACGAGATCGAGAACGGCTGGCATTGATGGATGGGCGCCCTCCGGCAGGTCCGGAGCTGCGTGACAACAGAGGTTTGGAGCATTTCCGCACCGAGAATGGCGGAAATGCTCAGGAGGAGGGGCAGATGACAGACAGCAAGCACCGTTACGGGGTCAGTGCATGACCTCCTTCGTGTTCAAGCGGCTCAGCCAGGCGGTCATCGTGCTGGTCGTCATGTCGATCCTGGTCTTCGCCGGGGTCTATGTGATCGGCAACCCCGTCGACGTGCTGATCTCTCCCGACGCCACCCAGGCGATCCGCGAACAGGTGATCGCCGAATACGGCCTCGACCAGCCGCTGTGGAAACAATATCTCGACTTCGTCGGCTCGATGTCGACCGGCGATTTCGGCCGCTCCTTCGTCTTCAACATGCCGGTCGGCGAGCTGATCTCGCAACGCCTGCCCGCGACGCTGGAACTGGCGGTGATCGCGGTGATCCTAGCCTCGCTGATCGGCGTTCCGCTCGGCATCTATGCCGGCTACCGGCCCAACAGCCTCGCTTCCCGCCTCATCATGGCAGGCTCGATCCTCGGCTTCTCGGTGCCGACCTTCTGGATCGGCCTGATGCTGATCATGCTCTTCGCCGTGCAGTTCGGCGTGCTGCCGGCAGGCGGACGCGGCCAGACCGCCAGCCTTTTCGGGATCCCCTTCTCCTTCCTCACGCTGGACGGCTGGAAGCACCTGCTGCTGCCCGTGCTCAACCTGTCGCTGTTCAAGATGTCGATGATGTGCCGGCTCGCCGCCGCCGGCACCCGCGAGGTGATGACCACCGACGCCATCAAGTTCGCGCGTGCCGCCGGCATCCCCGAGCGCACCATCCTGCGCAGGCACGTGCTGAAGCTTATCTCGATCCCGCTGGTCACGGTGTTCGGCCTCGAGCTCGGCTCGACACTGGCCTTCGCGCTGGTGACGGAAACCATCTTCAACTGGCCGGGCCTCGGCAAGCTGATCATCGATTCCATCGCCTCGCTCGACCGGCCCGTCATGGTCGCCTACCTGATGATGGTCTCGGTGCTGTTCGTCGTCATCAACCTCAGCGTCGATCTGGCCTATGCCGCCCTCGATCCGCGTCTTCGGCTGAAAGGACGCTGAGATGAGCGACATCACCGTCAAGGACAATTTCGACGCGGCACCGCCGGCTTCCGCCTGGCGCGACTTCTGGCGCATCTTCCTGCGCAACAAGGTCGCGGTGATCGCGCTGGCGATCGTGCTGGTCATTGCGCTGCTCGCCATCTTCGCGCCCTTCCTCACGCCGCAGGACCCCTATGACCTGCGCTCGCTGGTGCTGCGTGACGCGCGCCGCCCACCGGGCTTCGTCGGCGCCAATGGCATGCACTATCTGCTCGGCACCGACAGCCAGGGCCGCGACCTGCTTTCAGCGATCATCTACGGCCTGCGCATCTCGCTGGAGATGGGCCTGATCGCCGGCGCGGTCGCCTTCACCATCGGCGCCATCGTCGGCTGTTTCGCCGCCTATGCCGGCGGTCGCTTCGAGACCTTCATCATGCGGCTGGTGGACGTGCAGCTGTCCTTCCCGGCCATCCTGCTCGCCTTCGTCGTCGCCGCGCTGCTGGGACAGGGCAAGGGGCAGCTCATCCTCGCGCTGGTCTTTGCCCAGTATGCCTATTTCGTGCGGACCGCCCATGGCGCGGCCTCGGCCGAACGGCAGAAGGACTATGTGCAGGCGGCGCTCTCCATTCCGATGAGCGGCTGGTTCGTGGTGACCCGGCACATTTTGCCGAACTCGCTGCCGCCGCTGATCGTCGTCGCCACGGTGCAGGTCGCCTCGGCGATTTCGCTGGAAGCGACGCTGTCCTTCCTCGGCGTCGGCCTGCCGCCAACGGAACCGTCGCTCGGCATGCTGATCGCGAACGGCTTCCAGTATCTGCTGTCCGGCCGCTACTGGATTTCGATCTATCCGGGCGTCGCCCTCATCATCCTGATCATGGCGATCAACCTGGTCGGCGACCAGGTCCGCGATCAACTCAATCCACGGCTGCGCAAATGACCGAACTGCTCAAAGTCGACAACCTGCGCACCTATTTCGAAACCGAGCGCGGCACCGTCAAATCGGTCGACGGCATCTCCTTCGAGGTGCGCAAGGGCGAGATCTTCGGCCTGGTCGGCGAATCCGGTTCGGGCAAGTCCATCACCGGCTTCTCGCTGATCGGCCTGCTCGACGCCAATGGCAAGGTGCAGCCGGGCAGTTCCGTCAGGCTGGAGGGCCGCGAGATCGTCGGCCTGCCGGACCAGGAGCTGCGCAAGATCCGCGGCCGCGAGATCGCGATGGTCTTCCAGGACCCGATGATGACGCTGAACCCGGTGCTGAAGATCGTCGACCAGATCGCCATGGCGATCCGCGCCCATGAAAAGGCCAGCGATCAGGACGTGCGCCGCCGCGCCATCGAGGCGCTGGCGCGCGTGCGCATCGTCGAGCCCGAGAAGAAGATCGACCAGTATCCGCACCAGTTCTCGGGCGGCATGCGTCAGCGCGTCGCCATTGCCATCGCCCTGCTGCACAAGCCCAGGCTGGTGATCGCCGACGAGCCGACGACGGCGCTCGACGTCTCCGTGCAAGCCGACATCCTCAAGGAGATGAAGGCGCTGGTGGCCGAGCTCGGCGTCTCGATGATCTGGATCAGCCACGACCTGGCGACGGTCAGCCAGATCTCGCAGCGCATCGCGGTGATGCGCCGCGGCAAGATCGTGGAAACCGGCAGCGTCACGCAAGTGCTCGGGACGCCGCAACATTCCTATACGCAAGGGCTGCTCGACGCCCTGCCCTCGCGCGCCAGGCCCGGCGAACTGCTGGCCTCTGCCGCGACCGAAAGTTCCGGCCCGATCGTGCTCGACGATCTGGCCAAGGCCGCTCCCAAGGCTGCCGACGGTGCGTTCGTCCAGGTCGACGATGTCGACATGGTCTTCGAACGCCCCGTCGGCCGCGTCGGGCGTTTCGCCCAGAAATTCGGCATCAGCCAGCCGACCCATGCCGTCCACGCCGTCAAGGGCGCCACCTTGACCATCGCCCAGGGCGAGGTGCTCGGCCTCGTCGGTGAAAGCGGCTCCGGCAAGTCGACGCTCGGCCGCATCGTCTGCGGGATCTACACGCCGACGGCGGGCAAGGTCACCGTCGCGGGCAGGAAGGTGCGCGAAGGCCAGCGCAAACTGGGCACTGGCGTGCAGATGATCTTCCAGGATCCCTATGCCTCGCTCGATCCGCGCCGCACCATCTTCCAGTCCGTCGCCGAGGGGCCGCTGGCGCATGGCCTCACCACGCGTCGCGACGCCCGCGCCTATGTCAACCGCTGGCTGAAGGCGGTCGCTTTCGATCCCGCGCTCGCGGACCGCTATCCGCATCAGTTCTCCGGCGGCCAGCGCCAGCGCATCGCGATCGCACGCGCGCTCGCCATGCAGCCGGAACTGATCGTCTGCGACGAGCCTGTCGCCTCGCTCGATGTCTCGATCCAGGCGCAGGTGATCAACCTTCTGATCGAACTGCGCCGCACGCTGAACCTGACGCTGCTGTTCATCAGCCACGACCTGTCCGTGGTGCGTCACCTGTGCGACCGGGTCGTCGTCATGCATCACGGCAGGATCGTCGAGGAAGCGGAAGTGGGCCAGCTTTTCGAAGCACCGCAGCAGGCCTACACCAGGATGCTGCTCGACGCGGTACCGCGACTGGCCGTGTAGAAAAAGCTCCGGGGCCAAAGCGCCGCGCATCACAAATCAGTGGCTCGACCGGAGCAAGACCTGCGTCCGTTCCGGAATGGATCCCATCCCTGGAGACACAGGAACAGCGGCAGATCGTGCTGCTTTCGCATCACGCCGCGCAAATCGCGCCAAAGACGTCGCCTTCGCGACGCCTTGTCATCAAATTGCCTGTTAGCCTCCCGTAACTGCTTGAATGGGTTTTTGTTTCGGTACCCTGACCGGGCTTTTTCCTGTCACGTTGCCGGCGCAAGAACGAATTAGCTTTTGGGTGTTATAGCAACAGAAGTTCTCCCGCCGAGAGGCAGGGCCAAGAAACTGGATTGATCGAGACAGACGGGTGAGCATTTATCTCCCGATCGCGGAAATATCCGTCAACATCCTCGTGCTGCTCGCCATGGGCGCGGCGGTGGGTTTCCTGTCGGGCATGTTCGGCGTCGGCGGCGGGTTCCTGATCACGCCGCTCTTGATCTTCTACAACATCCCGCCGGCGATCGCCGTTGCTACCGGCGCCAACCAGGTCATCGCCTCGTCCGTCTCCGGCGTGCTGTCGCACATGAAAAGGGGGACGCTCGACTTCAAGCTGGGCGGGGTGCTGCTGGCCGGCGGTGTCGTCGGCTCGACGGTCGGCATCTACGTATTCGGCCTGCTGCGCGAGATCGGCCAGCTCGACCTGTTCATCTCGCTCCTCTACGTGGTGCTGCTCGGCACTGTCGGCGGACTGATGCTTTTGGAAAGCATCAACGCGCTGCGCGCCACGCGCGGCGGTGCGGCACCCGTGCTGAAGAAATCCGGCCAGCACAACTGGATCCACCGCCTGCCGCTCAAGATGCGCTTCCGCGCCTCCAAGCTGTTCGTCAGCGTCATTCCCGTGCTGGGCCTCGGTGCCGCGATCGGCTTCCTGTCGTCGATCATGGGTGTCGGCGGCGGCTTCATCATGGTGCCGGCGCTGATCTATCTGCTGAAGGTGCCGACCAATGTCGTCATCGGCACCTCGCTTTTCCAGATCATCTTCACCTCGGCCTACACCACGCTGGTGCATGCCACCACCAACCAGACGGTGGACGTGATACTCGCCTTCGTGCTGATGGTCGGCGGCGTTGCCGGGGCACAGTATGGCGCCAAGGCCGGACAGAAGCTGCGCGGCGAGCAATTGCGCGCGCTGCTGGCGCTGCTGGTGCTGGCAGTGGCGCTGCGCCTCGCCTTCGACCTGTTCGTGACGCCCCCGAATCGCTATTCGCTTTCGGCGCTGGGGCTGAGCTGATGGCAGTTCAGACCCTGCCGGTTTCGCCTTCGCTTCGCCACACCGGCATCATCCCCAGCCGCAAGGGCCGGACCCTTTCGAGTGTGCTGCTGTTCCTGATGCTGATCGCCGCCTTTCCGGCTGCCGCGCAGTCGCCGCACCAGGAAAACATCCAGATCGGGCTTTCCACCGACAGGGTGATGATCACCGCCGGCTTCACCGGCGCCGACCTCACCATCTTCGGCGCGCTGGAGGATGTCGACCCGCAGATCGCCCGCCAGGGGCGCTACGATGTCATCGTGGTGCTGGAAGGACCGGCGCGACCCGTCGTGGTGCGGCGGAAGGACCGCGTGCTGGGCGTGTGGATCAACCTGGATTCGGAGACCTTCGAGAACGTGCCGGTGTCCTATTCGGTCGCCACGACAAGACCATTCCAGGACATCACCGAACCCGGCAGCTACAAGCAGCTCTCGCTTGGTGCCAACAACATCTTCATGCAGCCGGCCGACGAGAGCCAGAACCCGGCCACCATCGCGGAATTCACGGCGGCACTGCGCGAACGCAAGGCCGCGACGGGGCAATACAGCGAGAATGTCGGCGGCGTGCAGTTCCTGTCCCAGAATCTGTTCCGCGCCACGGTCAGGCTGGCACCCAGCGTGCCCGTCGGCACGCACAAGGCGCGCGCCTTCCTGTTCAAGAACGGCCTGTTCGTGAAGGAAAACTCGGCCCAGCTCGAAATCCGCAAGTCCGGTTTCGAACAGTCGATCTTCCGCGCCGCGCACAACTATTCCTTCCTCTACGGCTTCTTCGCCATCAGCCTGGCCATGATCACCGGCTGGCTCGGCCGCGTCATCTTCCGCAAGGATTGAGATGAATGGCTCGCCGCAACTTCAAGCGCCTGACCGCTTCGCTGCGGGCTTTCCTTCAGACCGGCGAACTTGCCCCCATCACACCCGGCCTGACGCTGCTTGATGTCGCGGCCCTGATCGGGCCACCGGCCTGGTGGGTGACCGACTGCCACGACTTTCCGGTTCCTCTCCATTGGGGTTATTCCACTCTGGAGATCTCCTTCTCGCTCGAG
Source organism: Mesorhizobium sp. NPDC059025 (assembly GCF_042739655.1). Classification (NCBI taxonomy): domain Bacteria; kingdom Pseudomonadati; phylum Pseudomonadota; class Alphaproteobacteria; order Hyphomicrobiales; family Phyllobacteriaceae; genus Mesorhizobium; species Mesorhizobium sp. NPDC059025. Next base: position 168,754 of record NZ_JBHYIM010000010.1, read on the forward strand.
CCGCCGCACCCGATCGAGTCTCTGGCGATCAAGCCGCCGCACAAATGGGGGAGCCGTTTTCACAGCTTCTGCCCGCTTTTGCGCTTGTCGATGGACGGAATTTCAATGGAGGGCCGGCCATCCGACCTTCTGCGCGCCGGCATATGGAACCTCGACAGCATCGAGGTCGGTATCCTCATCGATCCAGAGAACTCAAAACTCTGCATCCGCGGAAGCGGGATCGAGGTCCTGTATGTCGTGCCCGATCTGGATACGCAGCATCACTCCCAGCCCGGGGAAGTCGAGAGTGCAATCGCTCTGCTGGAAGAACACGCGTTTCTCCACGGGCTGTATCAAAGTCACGGCAGCATTTCGAACGTGCGATGGCCAGAAGAATCCTGGCAGGAGATCTCGGCGCGGGAATATCTGGAGACCATGGAAAGGAGCCAGAGAGCCGGCGTGCACGGCCTCTGCTGACGTTGATACCCTGCAAGGCATCGCTGGCGGCGGGTTCCCAGGCAGGCCGCCGCTTCCAAGCGCAGACGATTGTCCCCGGCTTGATCCCCGCCCCATTCGGCCCGATGATCTCAGACCGGATCGGGAGAGCGCATGGCAAACCATCGCATCTATTCCATGAGTGTGGCGAGCGTCTATCGGCTTTACGTCGCCAAGGTGGAACGCAAGGGACGCACGCAGGCGGAGGTGGACGAGATCATCCGCTGGCTGACGGGCTATGGCCAGCGGGCGCTTGACGACCATTTGGCGAAGAACACGGATTTCGAGGATTTCTTTGCCCAGGCACCCACGCTCAATCCCGCGCGTTCCCTGATCACCGGCATGATCTGTGGCATACGGGTGGAAGAGGTCGAAGAACCCGTCATGCGGGAAATCCGCTACCTGGACAAGCTGGTCGATGAACTCGCCAAGGGCAGGAAGATGGAGAAGATCCTGCGCCGATAGCCGGTGGTTTTGCCGCGAAGGCAAAGCGATTGCGTGCATCGCCAAGATGTTGCGGACGCCGACCCTTCAAGTCGTCGTGCCTCAATCCTTCCCGAGCCAGTCCCGTGCCATCGCTTCGTCGTCGGCCGTCAGCTGATGGCCGGCGGCAACCATGCGATATTCGGTGCCGGCGCCGTGTTTCGCCAGCCAATCGGCAAGCGCCGGCGCACCGTCGCCGAACGGGTCCTGCTCACCGCTTATGACCAGGGCCTCGCTTCCGCTCAGGTCGGCCTCGGGCAGCGGGTCGAGCACCGGCACGGCCCTGAGCAGGATGGCGCGGCGGATCACGGCCGGATGCAGGCCCATGACGGCAGCGGCAAAGTTGGCGCCGTTCGAATAGCCGAGGAAAACAATGTGCGCCGGATCCAGCCCGTAGCCCGAGATCGCGCCGGCCATGAAAGCCTCGAAGGCCTCGGCCTCGGAGCGGATGTCGGCCTGGTCGAACACCTTCGGCGACAGGCGCCGGAAAAAGCGGGCGATGCCTTCCTCGTGACTGCGTCCGCGCACGCCCAGCAACGTGGCGCGCGGCGCGATGCGATGCGCCAGAGGCATCAGGTCAGCCTCGCTGCCGCCCGTGCCATGCAACAGGACGAGGGTGCTGCCGTCGGGTTCCTCAGGCGTGAAAAAACGATGCACGAAAGGCAGGTCGCGCCTGGGCAGGCGCGGCTCGCCGGGCAAGGCGAACTGCGGCAGCATGACCCGCAGATCCTCGGCTCGCACGGCATCGTGCGGCGGAATGAACAGGCTCTCGCCGAGATGGCCGGGCGGTTCGTCGATGGCAAAGCCCGGCCCGTCAGTCGCCAGCTCGAACAGCGTGCCGCCAGGCTCGCGCACATAGAGCGAGGTGAAATATTTGCGGTCGTGAACGGTCGTCGGCGACGAGTTCAGCCGCGAGAGGGAGGCTTCGACATCCTGGAGAGCCGCCACATCCGCAGCCCGGAAGGCGACGTGGTCGGCGGTGCCGGTGCCCGGCAGGCCAGGCACATAACCGGCGGCGTTGCGCACATCGATGGCGTCATTTTTCGACAGCATGCGCTGGATGTTTTCAGCGACAGGCCCCGGCTCATAACCGAAGCGGCGCACGAAGGCGGCGGTCTCCTCGGCATCGCCGGTGAGGATGGTGACCGCGCGCAGCCTGCCGACGGCGGTATCGGAACCATCTTCAGCGACGCCGACAAGCTTGACGATGAAACCGTCCGGGTCCTTCAATCGGAGCACGGGCTCGCCGAACTCGCGCAGCGGACCCTGCACCGGCACGGCCTTGTCGAGCGCCCGCACCAGCCAGCCGCCGATCTCTGCCGCCGGCACGGCAAAGGCGATCTCCGATACCTGACCGAGGCCGGCGCGGCCGGGCGCGCCGTCCTGCCAGACCAGGAACGTGACCAACGAGCCTGGTGAAGCCTCTCCGTCGCCGTAGAACAAATGCAGCTGCTGGCCGTCCTCATAGCCGCCGGTGCGCTTGACCAGATGCAAGCCGAGGAAGCCGACGTAGAAATCGACATTGGCCTGCACATCGCGCGTGATCAACGTGACATGGTGGATGCCATCGGAGCGCTCCATGCCTCAGCCCCCGGCGCGCGATGACGGAAGACGTATGAAGATGTGATGGATTGGCATGGATGACCTCTGAATTGTGCGGCGACATTGGCACGTCCATGCCCGGCGCGCCAAGCGCGCCGCGACGGCAGGCGCCCGGCCGTTCAAATTTGCTGCAACGGCCGGTTCTGTCGCCAGAATTCGACGAGAGCCTTGAGCTTGGGCGGTGTCAGCCGGCGGCTGGGGTAATAAAGGTGTAGCGGCTCGAAAACCGCACAAAACGGCTCCAGCAGTTTCACAAGCGTTCCTTCCCGGACGTGCTTCGCTGCGAGGCCTTCTGCGGCATAGGTAACGCCGAGCCCCTGGACAGCTGCTTCGACCATCAATGATACGGTGTTCGCAGACAGGGACGGCTCCGGGGTGAACATAATCTCCCGCCCCCGCTCGCGAAACTCCCAGGGCGAGATCACCCCTGTCGATGCGAAGCGATAAGCGACGCAACGATGGCTCGCGAGGTCCTTCGGATGTCCAGGGGCCTCCCGCTCGGCAAGATAGGCAGGGCTGGCGAACACGGCCATCCGCAGCGGGCCGCTGATGCGTACGGCAATCATGTCCTTTTCAAGCAGTTCACCGATCCTGACACCGGCATCGAAGCCTTCCGCGACAATGTCCACGAATCCGTCGTCGAACACGAAATCCAGCTTCACGTCGGGACAAGCAGCGAGGAATGGGCCCATCAACGGCTCGGCAATGAGAGGCGCGCCGATCCAGGGCAGGCTGAGGCGTAGGGTCCCGGCCGGTCTGTCGCCCGCATCCCGTAGCGTCATGCCCGCAGCCTGGATCTCCTCTGCGGCGGGACGCACGCGCTGCAGATAGGCAGCACCGGCTTCGGTAAGTCCGACGCTGCGCGTCGTCCGATTGAGCAGGCGGACGCCAAGGCGTGCCTCCAATCCCTTGACCGCCTCGCTGAGCGAAGGCGGCGTGACCCCGAGCTCCGCTGCCGCACGACTGAAACTCCGCGTCTCCGCGACTTTGAGGAAGGCAAGGATGCCGCTGAACTGATCCAGTCGCATTGCAAGGTTTTTCCGAACAACTCCTTTGGATTTAGCCGGTTTTTCCACGTTTTGAAACGCGCATCATATGCCGGCAGCAGCAACCCGGTCCCGCAGGAGCCCCCGATGAATGCACTCTCCCGCCTGATAGCAGGCGCCACACTGATGATCATGGCCGACACCGCCAATGCTGGTCCGCAGGAAAACCAGAACATCCAGCTCATCCGCGATTATTACGCCGCCTACTCCACCGGCAACCCGGAAGCGGTCCGGCGATTTCTGTCTTCCGATGTTGTCTGGCGGATTCCAGGCCACCACCCTCTTGCTGGGGACAAGCGCGGCCAGGACGAGGTCATCGCCTTTTTCAACGGCCTCGCCAAGGGCAGGTTCAAGGCCGATCCCCTGTTCTTCCAGGCGCAGGGCGATCTCGTCGTCGACATCCATCGCGGCTGGTCGAATGTCGGCTCGGGACCTGAGGTCGATCAACTCTATGCGCTGATGTTCCGCATTCGCGACGGCAAGATCGTCGAGGCGCAGAATTTCCTTACCGACATGTATTCGTCCGACGCCTTTTTCTGGGCGCAATACCCGCTGAAGCCGTTGCCCGACCGCCTGGCGAAGGAGCGCTGAAATGGGAACGGTCCTTCCCGAGAACGATCTTCGCAGGCGCACGATCGCACAGGCGCGTGCATTCCTCGACCTCCTGTCCGCGAAGGAGATGACCGGCTGGAGCAACCTTTGGGCTGACGATGCAGTGCAGGAGATGCCCTATACTCCTGTCGGCTTTCCCAAGCGCGTGGAAGGCAAAACTGCACTCATCCGCCATTATTCGAACCTGCCCGCATCGACCGGGCGCATGGCATTCGTCGATCGCGTCACCCACCCGTTGGTCGATCCGAACGGCGTGCTCGTCGAATATCGCGGCGAGATCGAGATGATAGCGACGGGAAAACGATACGATAACCGCTATGCGGGACTGTTCAGATTCAATGCCGAGGGCAAACTGGAGCTGTTTCGCGAATATTTCGACCCGACCATTCTCGCCGAAGCCTGGGTGGGTCACTGACCAGCGGCTTCAACCTCCAAGAGCCGCAAGGGACGTGACGGCGATGAGAAGTCTCCTGGGCACAATTGCATGCATAGCCGCATTCATTTCCTCGCCCGCCTTTGCCGAGGCGAGAACGGAACGGGTTTTCTTCACTTCGCAAGGCGAGCGCATGGCCGGCACCCTCTATTTGCCGGAAGATGCCGGCAACACCGTCCCGGCTCCGGCAGTCGTCGTTACCGGCGCCTGGATGACCGTGAAGGAGCAGATGCCGGCACGGTATGCCCGCGAACTGGCTGACCGCGGCTTCGTCGCGCTCACCTTCGACTTTCGTGGCTGGGGCGAGAGCGGCGGAACTCGCCGCCAGTTCGAAGACCCCAGTTCCAAGATTGCCGATATCATGGCAGCCGCCGCCTATCTCACGACCTTGCCGGGAATCGACGCGGAGCGGATCGCCGGCCTCGGTATCTGCGCCAGTTCCGGCTACATGGTCCATGCAGCTGCGGTCACGCCGGCGCTGAAGGCCGTGGCACTGGTTGCACCATGGCTGCACGATCGCGCAATCGTCTCGGAGACTTATGGCGGCAGTGACGGCGTGGCGGCGCTGATCGCCTCCGGCGATGCGGCCGAAGCCTCGTTCAAGACAAGCGGCCGACAGGCCTTTGTCCCAGCCGCCAGTCTCACCGATCGGAGCGCCGTCATGTTCGGCGTGCCTTATTACACCGAAGCCGGCCGCGGCCTGATACCAGCCTGGCGCAACGAAGCCGATCCAGCCTTCTGGCGCAGCTGGCTGACTTTCGATGCCATCCAGGCCGCGCCGCGGCTGACCCAGCCCTTCCTCATGATCCACAGCAACGCCGCCGCCATCCCGCAGGGAGCTCGCAAATTCTACGCGAGCGTGAGGGCGCCCAAGGATCAGCTGTGGCTCGATGATGTCACGCAATTCGGCTTCTATGACGGCGATGCACCGGTGAGGGCATCCGCCAATGCCGTGGCAGAGCATTTTCGCAACGTGCTGGGCGACAGATAGCGGTAGGTGATTGTCAGCACATCGCCACTGGACCGCGTCGAAATTGGAAACGAGATATTATCTTCGTCCAGCCTGGAGCATGCGGCAATGAAGCACCCCACTATCGAAGCGTTCAACAATGCGTTGACCGGCGCTGAGAGGGTTATCTGCGATATTCTCAGACAGGAGATCGATCGAGCCCTTCCAGACGCGGAAAGCAAGATCTGGCACGCTCATCCCGTCTGGTTCCTCGACGGCAATCCGATCGTTGGCTACAGCAAGCTAAAGAACTGTATTCGCTTGCTGTTCTGGAGCGGTCAGTCGTTCTCGACAGATGGCCTGGATGCGGAAGGCACATTCAAGGCGGCGGAAAAACGCTTTGTGGCGGACACGGAGATCGACCACCACCGGCTGCGATCGTGGCTCGAAGAAGCTCGGACTGTCCAGTGGGACTACAAGAACATCGTGAAACGGAAAGGAAAGCTCGAGCGCCTTGTATGAGCTGACGCGGGATAACTACCCGCGGCTGGCGACGCCATTGCCGCTACGCTCCGCCTCAAGCCCATCGTGCATTGCCCACCGGTTGTCGTGTTCGGGAGAGCCCCTGGATCGCGCGCTGCATGCCAGCTTTCGACGCTCGTACATGGAGGCGAATTTCGGGCTGCGTGCCCGGTGGCAATCTTTTTTCCTGCCGACCTCACAAAATGCACGGGCGCGGCAACCAATAGTCTCCACAGCTCAGAAAGGAGCGGAAATGTTCGAGACGGTACGAATTGGAGCCATCTGCTATTACGTGAACGATACCGCGAGGACCGAAGCGTTCTATCGCGACGTTCTCGGCCTCGACGTCAGGAACATGGGCGACGACGGCTCCGGCAACGACTGGCTCCAGGCCACCGCGGCAGGCGGGATCGAACTGATCTTCATCAAGCAGGAATCCAGACCGGGCAATTCGCCGATCATGGTTTTCGACCTCAACGAAGGCGGGATCGACACTTTCATTTCTGCCCTGGTCGAGAAGGGAACGACCATCGTCACGCCCGTCAGCCATGCACCCGGCGGCTGGTCCGCCGAGTTCGCGGATCCGGACGGGCATACGATCTCGATGTTCCAGTCCGAAGAGGCGCCGCGGACCAGGAAATCCACGTAGTCCGAAACGCGTGCCATGCACGACTTCATGCACAATCCGAAAGGCCTGGAGGCATTATGGGCGCCTGGGGAGCTCGCATCTTCGACGACGACACCGCATGCGACCTGCGCGACGAATTCTCGGACCTCCTCGCCGAGGGCCATTCCGCAGAGCAGGCAACCACGACGCTCGAACAACGCTGGGCGCCGGCGAGCGACGCGATCGATCTCGAGCCGGTATTCTGGATCGCGCTGGCGACAAGCCAATACAGGCTTGGCCAACTGATGCCCGAGGTCCGCGACAAGGCAGTCGCCATCATCGATTCCGGTCGCGACCTGCAACGTTTCCTCGATGAGCCGAAAGTGAAGGCCGCGCGGATAAAGGTCCTCGACAAGCTGAAGGGTGACCTGCTCGGGCCGCCGCGTCCGGTGCGCCGCCCGAAACCATACCAGCGGGTCGTGACATCATGGGAGCTTGGCCAGGTGTTCCGCTACCGTCTCGCCAGCGGTCGCTACTGCCTGTTCCGTGTCGTGAGCTTTCATGAAAGCAAGGGCGGACGCCTTGCCCAATTCGAGGTCTTGCCCGTGAGCAGCGCCGGCAAAGGTCCGCTTGGACTCTCGCTGACCAGCGGACTGCGCAACGGTGACGGCAAGCCGATGCGCATTACCGTCCTTCAAGCCGCGCTGGAAACGAACCTCCGCATCGCGGCTACCGATCTCGGAACGTCGTTCCTGGCGCCGTGGATGCTGAAGTGGCGCCTACGCCGCGAACGACGCGAATTCCCGCGTGCAAGTTTCATGTTCATCGACAAGCTGGATCTGAACCTGAAGTTCATGTTCGGGCTGGATTAGGCATGTCTATGAAGAAGCAAGCCGAGGATCCGGTGCATCGGTCAGTGCCAGAAAATCTGGGCACAGTCCCGCATCCGACCGCCCACCCAGGTGGCCGATTTCAACCCACAGGCGTGTTCCAAGGAGAATGTCATGCGCACGCAGGTCGCTATCATCGGGGGTGGCCCTTCCGGGCTGCTTCTGTCGCAACTGCTGAACAGGCGCGGCATTTCGACGATTGTCCTGGAAAAGAAATCCCGTGACTACGTGCTGGCGCGCGTCCGCGCGGGCTTCTTGGAATGGGGTACGGTCGAACTGCTGCGCGAGGCTGGCGTGGGGGCACGGATGGACCGGGAGGGCATCACACATGATGGTTGCTTCTTTGCCAGCGGCGGCCGCAAGTTCAGGGTGGACTTCCATGCCGTGACGGGCCGGAAGATGATGGTCTGGGGACAAACCGAACTGACGCGCGATCTGTATGATGCCCAGGACGCCATCGGCGCAACGATCTTTCACGAGGTGGCCGATGTTGCTCTGCATGGCCTGACAACCGAACGGCCCCATGTGACATTTTCGGTTGATGGCCTAGCACGGCAGCTCGACTGCGACTTTGTCGCGGGCTGCGACGGCTTCCACGGTGTCAGCCGCCAATCGATCCCCGCAGGCCGGCGTCACGAATTCGAAAAAATCTATCCGTTCGGCTGGCTGGGCATCCTGGCAAACACGCCGCCCCTCGCCGAGGAGGCGATCTATGCCAGCCACGAGCGCGGCTTTGCGCTGGCCTCGATGCGCAAGCCGAATCTGTCACGCTACTACATCCAGGTGCCGTTGGCCGAGAGAGCGGCCGACTGGTCTGACGAGGCATTCTGGTCCGAATTCAAGGCCCGCTTCCCGGAGCATGTCATCGAACACCTTGTTACGGGACCTTCGATCGAGAAGTCGATCGCTCCGCTGCGATCGTTCGTCACCGAACCCATGCGTTGGGGCAGACTGTTCCTGTGCGGGGACGCCGCACACATTGTACCGCCCACCGGAGCCAAGGGGCTGAACCTTGCCGCCTCCGACGTGTACTATCTCAACGATGCACTGACACGCTTCTATGCAGCAGACGATGCGGCCGGGCTGGATGCCTATTCGGAAAGGGCTCTGGCGCGTGTCTGGAAGGCGATGCGTTTCTCCTGGTCGATGACAACGATGCTCCATCGTTTCCCCGAACACACGGCCTATGAACGACGCATGTACGAGACAGAGTTCGCATCCCTGGAATATTCCCCGGCGGTTCAGCGCGTGATGGCGGAGAACTATACGGGCCTGCCGTATTGATCGGGCGTCGACTCCAGCGCCAGCGACGGCCAGGCGAGCAACGCCAGGACCTGCGAGGGCAATCGCCGCAAGCGGATCCTGACGCTCAAGTCGAGAGAAGCCGCCGCGAGACGGCTCATCGCAATCACACCGAGCGGATCAGGCCGCCGTCGACCCGCAGGCTCTGGCCGGTGATGTAGGAAGCCTCGTCCGACGCCAGGAAGGCGATCGCGGCGGCGATCTCGTCGCTGGTGCCGTAGCGCTGCATGGGAACGCTGTCGCGGCGCTCCTCGGTGGCTGGAAGGCTGTCGATCCAGCCCGGCAGCACGTTGTTCATGCGGATGTTGTCGGCGGCGAAGGTGTCGGTGAAGATCTTGGTGTAGACGGCAAGGCCGGCGCGGGCGACCGCGGAGGTCGGGAACATCGCCGACGGCTGGCTGACCCAGGCGGTCGAGATGTTGACGATCGAGCCTTTGCGCTGCGCCTTCATGATCGGGGCGACGAGGCGGACCGGGCGGACGACGTTCAGGAAATACACATCGATGCCCTGGTGCCACTGCTCGTCGGTGATGTCGAGGATCGGCGCGCGCGGGCCGTGACCGGCGCTGTTGACCAGCACGTCGACGCGGCCCCATTTCGCAACCGTTGCATCGACCAGCCGCTTGAGGTCGTCGTTCGACTGGTTGGACCCGGTCACGCCGATGCCGCCGAGCTCCGCCGCGAGCGCCTCGCCCTTGCCGGAGGACGACAGGATGGCGACCTTGTATCCGTCGCTGGCCAGGCGCTTCGCCGCAGCCGCACCCATGCCGCTGCCGCCTGCCGTGACAATCGCTACTTTTTCTACAGTCCCAGCGGTGCTAACCGCTACTTTTTCTACAGTCATTGTGCTTCCTTCCGAAAACCGGTTGGTTCTGATACGCTTTTCGTCAAGGGTATTCGAACCAGTTTCCTTATGATTTTCCAATAGAAAAACTACTGGATGGGATCGGGCCAACTTCCCTCACTCAATGCCGTGCGCGCCTTCGAGGCGTCGGCCCGCCACCTGAACTTCCGGCTTGCCGCCGAAGAACTGGGCGTGACGCAGGGAGCCGTCGCGCAGCATGTACGCGGACTGGAGGATTCGCTAGGCCTGAAACTGTTCCTGCGGCTGCCGAGGACGCTGGCGCTGACCGACCAGGGCCGGGCCTACGCCGGCACCATCCGGCGTGCCTTCGAGCTCATCGTCGAAGGCACCGCCGCGCTGCGGCCGCAGCCTGTCCGTCTCTCCATCAGCGTCACCCCGACCTTCGCTTCGAAATGGCTGCTGCCGCGCCTGCCAGGCTTCGCGGCACTTCATCCCGAGCTCAGCCTCGGCATCGTCGCCACCGACCGGATTTCCAGCTTCCAGCCGGAAGGCATCGACATCGCTGTCCGCTACGGCCCGGCACCAGCCGGCCCCCAGTTCGAGGCCGACCTGCTCTTCCGCGAAGAACTTGTCGGCGTCTGCAGCCCGATGCTGCTGGCCGGCACGAAAGCGCCGCTGCCGGCAGAGAGGCTCGATGGCTACGTGCTTCTCCACGACGCTCACAGCCGCTGGCCCGAATTCATCGAGACGCTGTCGGGGCGTCCCGATGCCGGCGGCAACAAAGGCATACACTTCAACCAGACCGCGCTGGCTATCGATGCCGCGCTCGGCGGCCAGGGCATCGCGCTGGCAAGCCGCGGTTTCGTCGAGGCCGACCTTGCCGCCGGGCGGCTCGTCGATGCGTTCGGCGTCATCATGCAAAGCGACCGCGCCTATTACGTAGTGACGCCGCGCAAGCCGCGCTTTCCGTTGCCGGTTGCGGCGGTCCGGTCGTGGCTGCTGTCCGGTCCGGAAGTATGACTCGCACGTTCCCTGGCACCTGCTCTAGAACCACATGCGAGCGGCTTCGGTGAGGCCGTCAGAACTGCCATCCCCGACCCATGCCACATGCCCGTCAGGCCGGATCAGGACGGCGGCAGGGATGTCGACCGGGCCGATGACGGGAAGCTCGCACACGCCCTCGAAGGACGCGTCGACCCGTTTGAGGCGATCTACCGGTTTGTCGATGGTGAACGTCTTGCCGAAGTTCAGCAGAACCGGCTGCGCATCGTGCAGCAGCGCGAAGACACGCGTCGGCGCACCGCCGATCGTGATGTCGAGATCGGGCATGCGACGGCCAAGCAGCGGGTGGCCCTCGCCAAATGCATAGTGGACGTCGAGGCCGCTCATCATCGAGGCAAAGCGTTTGCGTGGTTCCTCGAGCGAAAGCAGTTCGGAGACGAAGTCGCCGAGCACTGCCGTGCGCTCGCCCGGATAACGCAGCACGCCCTGTGCGATGGTGTTCTTCAGCACGCGCAACGCCACAGGATGTCGCTCGACCTGATAGGTATCGAGCAGCGTTTCGGGTGATATGCCCCTGGCCACCCGCGCCAGTTTCCAGCCGAGATTGACCGCGTCCTGCAGGCCGAGATTGAGCCCCTGCCCGCCCATCGGGGAATGGATATGCGCGGCATCGCCGGCCAGCAGGACGCGCCCCTGGCGGTAGCTTTGCGCCTGGCGCGCCGCGTCGCTGAAACGGGACAGGAAGCGCGGCGCATGCACGCCGAAATCGGTACCGTAGGCGGCCTTCAACGCGACGGCGAATTCGTGCAGCGACGGCTCGCCGCTGGCACGCGGATCCTGCCCGGCAAGCACCACAGCCACCGTTTCGCCGTCATCCAGCATGGCCATGGCATGGCGGCCCGAGGCGGTTTCGTGGAAACCGAGCACCGGCTGCTCCCGCATCCTGACCTCGGCGATCAGCCAGCTCGTCGAAGCCGCCCAGCCGGGAAAATCGATGCCGGCCAGTTTCCGCACCGTGCTGCGGCCGCCATCGCAGCCGACCAGCCAGCCGGCCCGCAAGGTCTTGTCCTGTGCCGTCGAAACCTCGACACCGTTATCGTCCCTTATCATGTCCAGAACTTCGGTGCCGCGATGGACCGGCACGCCAAGTTCCTCGACCCAGTCCGCCAGCAGCCGTTCGATGCGTTCCTGGCGCAGCGCCAGCAGATAATTGTGCCGGGTTGGGAAATCGCTGATGTCGAGCGCGACGTGAAAGCCGACATTGGGATAGGTCTGGCCCTCGGCGAGGAAGCGGTCGACGATGCCGCGCTGGTCGAGCACTTCCAGCGAACGCGCATGCAGGCCGCCGGCGCGCCGGCCGGCGACCTGCATGGTCGATCGCTGCTCGACGATCGCGACATCGACACCGGCAAGCGCCAGTTCACCGGCCAGCATCAGGCCGGTCGGGCCGGCGCCTGATATGAGGATCTCGTGTTCGGACATCTGCCACCTCGTGCAGGAGAAGAAGGGGCCGGTCTTCTACGACGTGGTCGGGGCCTTGATGCAAGAGGGTTGTGCGCCATATGTATGATATGAGGGGCGGATGTGATGCGCTGCATCCGTGCATGTTGCTCGCGAGGCAGGCAGGGATCGCCGGATCGGCTACCGGTTGGTGCGATTATGTTGCACCCGACAAGAATGATCCCGACAAGTCCTCGACATTCCCGTTGAAGATCGGCGTTCCGCTGGAGTGGAAGCCGGCATCTCATGCGGCGAGTTTGTGCCACCACCAGCCTTTCAGATCAGGCCTCGCCTCGAAGAACGGACGCCAGTCCTCGATCCATTGCAGCGGGTCGCATGGTTCGCCCTCGACATAGGGGCGATGGCGGTCGGTGACACAGGAACCACCATGGCGGCCCGCTATATGCGGCTCGCCGGGACCGGGAACCGTGAAGGTCGCGGCATCCACATTTTCCACCACTTTCTTGCGGTCGAGGAACCAGACGGTGGCGCCATCCGTCGCGTAGCCGTGACCGATGACGCGGAAGCTGTCGGGCCGGGCGTTCTTCAGGCGGGCGCCATAAAAATACACCGCCTCGCGGTCGCGGGCGATGACGCTGGTGGCATGCAGGGGGTCGCGCGTTCCGTCACGATAATTGAGCCTCAGCTCCGGTACGATCTCGAAGGCCTCCGGGCTTTTCGTACGGATCGTCTTGCCGGTGATGTAGTAGGCCTGCCTGACATCGCGCGCGTAGCACAGGTTCAACGCCTCGAACGTCGTGGCGTCCGCGCCTTCGACGACATACCAGTAGAAGGTCCTGTTCGCGCCATATTGCCCCTGGCCGTAGACATGATGCCTGTCGGCAAGCCAACGGCCTTCGACAGCCCTGAAGCCCGGGGCATCGACATCGATCCGCTCGCCCTTGCGGTTCGTCAGCGGCTTCCCATTGAAATAGACCGTCTTTCCGTCATGCGTGTAACAACACAGCGTGGCTTCCGGATGTGCCGCGATGAAGGCATAGGGCCAGCCGCAACCAGCGAAAGGCCCTATACGGGGGTTGCGGCGCACGGCCTCACGGATATGCCAGGTCGTACGCAGGTCGGCTTCGTCGCCTTCCTGCAACCGCCATCGCGGCGGCAGCACCAGCCGGCAGATCGCTGCGTCGTCCAATCCTTTGAAGTAATCGCGCCTCTCGCCGTCACCCAGGGCGGTGGGAAACCATCGGTAGGCTGCCCGCAACCTCGTCCATTCGACGGCGCTCAGGCCGATCAGCGGCAGCACCTCCTCCAGAGTTCGCCCGGTGGCGAGGAACAGGTTGGCGGCCTCGAACGTGTCATAGGGGATGACGGGAACGGCCTCGTCACCTGTCCGGTGGTCAGATCGATCGGTCATGCCGCCTCACTGATCCGTTCCGCGATGACTGCCGGCTGTATCAGCCGCGGTGAAGCGCTGCTCGGCCGGCCAGAAGGCGATTTCGATCACATCCGGCTCGACGGGCACGCTCTCGTCCCGACTGCCCTGGAATTCCTTCCAGCTGATGCGCACGGATACCGTGCTGCCATCCAGAAAGAAGGCCGGGCCGCAGGGAAGCGGGTCCGGCATGGAAGGGCTCGAAATCGAGAACGACCGGGACGGAAACCGTGTCGTTGCGGTCTCCACCTGTGTCCAGGCTTTTCCGCTCATCGGCTCCAGCACGCCATCATCCGGCTCGGCATCGTGGATGTGAATCCGGATGTGCTGATGCAGGCTCCCTTCGGTATAGACCACCAACCCAGCCTCGGGGACGAAGAACCGCCGTGCCTCGATTTCGGGCGTGATGATTTCGGGCGGAAGGAAGGATGTGTCTTCACGGTCGACAAGATAGAACTGACCGTAGTCGGCCTGCCATGCCAGCGTAGCCCAGCCCAATAGTGCCACGGCAATCTCCTAAATCGCATATGCGGGCAGCATCGCATTTCCCGGCTAGACGTTTCGTTGCCGCCCCCATCTCCCCTCCTGAAGGAGGGGTGTCAGCAGGACTGTGCAACACTTTCCTTCCCCGATGAAGCAGGAAGGGCTTGCGACCATGACCGCAACTGCGTTTCTCACCGCTCTCGCCTCGGAGGGCCCGCCACCCGAGCGCGCGAAAGACATGGCGCTCTATGGCTGGCTGATCGGAAGCTGGCAGATGGAAACGCTCCATCATTGTGACGACGGCACGATCGAGAACCTCCCGGGAGAAATCCATTTCGGCTGGGTACTCGAGGGACGCGCCATCCAGGATCTCTGGATCAGGCCGCGGCGTCCCGAGCCATCCATCATGTACGGCACGACCCTGCGTGTCTTCGATGCCGCGATCGATGGCTGGCACATTATCTGGAGCGACCCGCTCAACCAGGACTATTCACGCCAGATCGGCAGGGCCGAAGGCAAGGACATCGTCCAGGTCGGCGAGGACGCACGGGGCGTCAAGACGCGCTGGCGCTTCACCGAGATCACACCCGACAGCTTCCACTGGATCGGCGAAGAGAGGGTTTCGGACAGCGATCGCTGGCGGATGACCTACGAACATTTCGCCCGACGGGTCTGAACCCGGCCGCGAGGGTTCAGACCTGCGCCAGCAGGATCTCAGTTAACCTCTCCGGCATCAGCCGCGCGACATTGTGGCCGCAGTCGAGGGAATGGGTCGACCAGTCGGGGTCGTTGCCCAGGCGCTGGTAGAGGTCGAGGAACGGGCTGCCTTCCCAGCCATGCGCGCCGACATAGACCTTGCGCGGCACCTCGCGCCAGCGACCGCCGAGCGTGATCGCCTGCAGGAACGCCGCAAGCGGATGCGGCCGGCAGCGCGGGTCGAGATTGGGCGGCGGCATGCAGTTCAGCCCGTCGACCCTGGCGCCGGTGACGAACATGTCCCGGAAGCGCGGCGTCGTCAGCGACCAGACGGAGTCGCCGCTCTCCGGCACATAGGCATCGACATAGACAATTGCGCGGAGACGGGACGGATCGGCATCGGCCACGCCGCTGACCACCATGCCGGCATAAGACTGGCCGACGATGACGACGTCGCCGCGCTGCGCCTTCACGACATCGACGGCCTCGCCGATATGCGTTTGCAGATTGGCCATCGGGGACGGGACTTCGCCAAGTCCCGAAAGCGTCAGCGGCAAGGCTGCGTGCCCGCGGGCGGCCAGCAGTTCGGCCACCGCCTGGTAGACCCAGCCGCCCTGCCAGCCTCCGGCGATCAGGATAAAGGTGGCCATGGTGTTCATCCCTGATTTCGACGCGGACGAAGCTTCGACAGGTCCACGTCGAAATCAAGACCGTGCTGTCAGCAGACTGCCGGCGGTGAGCCGGGTACGGCTGGCGATGTCGTACAAAAAAACAGAATTAAACCGCTCCGCATAGATAAGCGGCCTATTCAAAACAGCCTTGTCTCGAGAAGAGAGATATCCTTTTTCTCTTCGCAGTAAAAGCGAGGCGTTCCGGCCGGAAATGGTCCCTCCTGGATCATCCAAGACTTGGCTGCCCGGAGACACGCTATCGCCTGCGCCGAGAACGCAGCCATCCTGCCCGCTTGCAGCGAGCCGGGTGACGCGCATCTTTCAGGATCTCGATTGCACAGAACGGAAACATTCCGATACGGATTTCGGCGATATCTTCCCGCTCTCTCAAAGAAAAAAATGGTTCCGCTCCACATCAATCTCAATCGAATATCGGATATACTTTAAATCCTTATTTTCCTTTAAACTGTATTTTGGTTTTGAAAATCTTTCAAGTCATATCTTCTAACAATAATTTAATGTCAGAAAACAAGTAAACATGCATACAATAACCTTTTTAAATATCATTCAATGTATAAAATAAATCCACCAATCATTTAGTACATTCTTACAGTCGAAACGAATCATATTATGTGCCACTATGAACAAAGTGGTCTTGCTTAACGCGTAAATCATTTCTCCAATATTTTCTTCAACCCTCAACGATCTGTTGAGGGCACGAGTCTTGGCGCGCCTATGGGGAGGCAGCGTCATCATCAACGGGCTGGGGCGAGGACTTGACGAGGTAAATCCAGATACTTCCACGAAGAGGGGTCATGATGCGGCATTACAGCCTTTCTCATCGTTTCGGTTGTTCTACTCTGCTTCTCAGTGCTTCTACTCTGGCGCTTACGGTTGCGTATCCGATCAGTCCGGCATCCGCCCAGGATGCGACCTGGCTTGGTGGTGTCGTGGCGGCCCCCTGGGATGCCGGGACCTCCTGGATAGGCGGCACGGTTCCCACCGGTACGGCAACCTTCAACCTCTCCGTCTCGCCGGGCGTCCTGTTCACCCCAGGCAGCTCCAGCACGGTCGGCGGCATCAATTTCGGCGCAACCGCCCCCAGCTATGCATTCGGACTTGCCGGCACGGGCCTGGGCAGCGTTTCCCTCGACATCAACGGAGCCGGAATCCAGAACAATTCCGCGCTGCCGCAAACCTTCACCGCTTCCGGTGTCGGCGGCGGAACCGGGACGCTGTCGTTCAGCGGTACCGGCACGACCGCCGCCAATGCGGTCATCAATTCCAATCTCGGCGGTATCGTCAACTTCTCCGGATCGAGCACGGCCGCGACGTCCGGAATCCTCGCAACGGGCGGCAGCGTCAATTTCTCGGGCACGAGCACCGCCGCCAGCGCCAACATCACCGCAGCGACGGGCGGTTCCGTCAATTTCGGCGGCAACAGCACTGCTGGGAGCGCCACCATCACCGCCAATGCCGGCGGCAGCATCGCCTTCACCGGCGCCGCCAGTGGCGGCAGTGCGCAGGTCAACCTCAATGGCACCGGCAGCCTCAACATAGGCGGCCTCACCGGCACGGGCACGAGCATCGGCTCGCTGACCGGAACCGGTTCGGTCGATCTCGGCGCCAAGGCACTGACACTCGGAGGCAACGGGGCCAGCACCGTTTTCAGCGGCAGCATCACCGGTGCCGGCGGCTCGCTGGTCAAGACCGGCGCCGGGCTGCTCACCCTGTCCGGCTCGAACACTTCGACAGGCGGCCTGGCCATCAACGGCGGCGGCGTGCTGGCGACCAATCTCGGCGCCGTCGGCACCGGCGCCATCTCGCTCGGCGGCGGCGGCCTGACGCTCGGCGCAAGCGGTGCCCTGGCCAACCAGATCAATGTCGGCGCCGGGGCAGGCAACAGCCTGTCCGCCGGCAACGGCCTCAACGTCAACCTGACCGGCGGCCTGAACATCGGCGCTGGCGCAGCGCTCGGGCTGGGCTCCGCGGGCGCCACCGGTGGCCTGACCTTGTCCGGCCCCGCCAGCATCGGCGCAGGCGCAACCCTGTCGGCGGATTTCGGCGCGGTGACGTTCGGCAGCGCATCGATCGGCGCGCAGCTTGCCGGCGCGACGCTCAATGTCGGCGGTGCCGGCTCCGTCAACCTCAACGGCTTCGGCGCCACCATCGGCACCCTCACAGGGGCTGCCGGAGGCATCCTCACCAACACCGGCGGTGCCGCGAACATCACCGTCAATGGCGGCAACTTCGCTGGCAACATCACCGGCAATCTCGGCCTGCAGGTCGGCGGCGCGCTGACCCTGTCGGGCACCAACACCTTCACAGGCAACGTCACCATTCTGAATGGGGGGGCCCTTACCGCCAACAGCGATGCGGCCCTGGGGGCCGGTGCGGCGCTGAACCTCAGCGCCGGCGCCTCTTTCGGCATCAGCCCCGGCGGGACGATCAGCAAGAACCTGAACCTGGGCGGGGCGGCCTCCCTCAATGTAGGAGCAGGCGTCGGCACGCTGACTGGAACGATCAATGGCAGTTCCGCACTCACCAAGACCGGTACCGGACAACTGACGCTGGGCGGGGTCAATACCGGTTTCAGCGGCGACCTGAACATCGGCGCAGGCTCGGTGCTGGCGACGAACCTGAATGCGCTCGGCACCGGCGCGGTCAACCTCAGCGGCGGCGGTGAGCTGACGCTGGGCGTCAACGGCACCTTCAACAATGCGCTCGGCGTCGGCGCCAACCTCAATGGCACACTATCGGCCGGCGCCGGACTGACGGCGACGATGGGCGGCGGGCTCAATCTCGGCGTCGGGGCGACGCTCGGCATCGGCACCGCCACCAACAACGGCATCGTCGCGCTGGGCGGCGGCGCCACCATCGGTGCCGGCGCAACGCTGTCGGCCAACAACGG